>JADGFD010000020.1 GCA_016744015.1 Paracoccaceae bacterium
GTTCTCATCCTCCAGCACCTTCAGCGGTTTGACATCGGGCACTGACATACCCGAAAATTTCGACTTCCACGCGTAAAACGTGCCGTGCGACATCCCGTGCTTACGGCACAGATCAGCACACTTTGCGCCAGCTTCGTGCTCTTGCAAAATGCCTATTACTTGTTCGTCAGAAAATCTTGATCGTTTCATTGTCTGTCCTTTGGTTAGGCCAGACTCTAGTTCAAAATAGAGGAAATTCTTAGTGGCAGGTCAATTGCAACGCTGTCGCAGAGAGCTTCTTCCACCTGCTGAAACGGGAGAGAATTAGGCGGCGGACGTATATCACACGCGATGCAGCAAGGCAGGACGTGTTTGACTATATCGAGATGTTTTACAACCCGAACCGCAAGCACACGAACAACGGCATGCTGTCGCCAGTTGAATATGAAGAAAGACAGTGTAAATTGAACAGAGCTGGTGTCTAGGAAACTAGGGGCACCTCAATCACCGGACTCCACGCGGCATAGAATCCGGGTGCGTTACTTGCATTAATTTCAACATTCATTTCCGTGTGCTGCCCGTAGATGTATAGCTTTGTGATTTCGTCAAAGCTCTTTTCGTTGAGCTCGATTTCAAAGAAAAAACCTTCTAATATTGTTACGTCCGCATCAGCTAAGCCCTTGTTACCGCCAATCCATGCAACGTCCCTCGAACCACGATGAATAGAAACACTTAACTTGGAATATTTTTGACTAGAACCGAAAAGGGAAAGCTCAAACTTGCCAAACCTACCATTCCCAATCTCAGCTTCACCCATTAAACATTCACTACGAGTAACATGTTCTGCGATGCCACTCGGGACTATTCCTTTATGGAGTGCAATCCAATCATCTACCAATTTTTTTGGTTGGAATTGAAAGGTTCTTCAACTGTTGCCTCGTCTCCATAAACTTTTTCCTTACCAAAGGAAGCAACGTGCTGTAATTTGACGTTCTTAAACCTAAGCCGAACAAACGTCGCATTGATGTATTCGGTCTTTTCATGACCCTCAACAATTGCGCCAGTTTTATCGTACCCACCTTGAGTTACAATTCGCGGTCTTAAATTTTTCTGGGGCATTGCCGAAACCTTTCGCTAAGTATTGGTATTGGGATTAGCGCAGTTTATCAAACACAAAAAAATCGTGCGCTTTGGCTGTAAGCTCGCCGTCCACAGCATTTGGCCTCACAGAATTAAAGATAGGATTGCCGCATGCGTGAATTAACAGGCGCTCAACTGAAAACCGCAAGGCTTCGCGCTGGGCTTTCTCAACAACAACTTGCAGACAAAACAGGTTTTCACCGGCTGGCAGTTGGCTATTGGGAAAGAAAGAAGGTCAAGTTTACGACAAGGTATGGCGCGCCATTTGCTTTTGCGAAGGCGCTGGGCATGAAGTATTTTTTGACACCAAAACGCGCGCACGCGGGGTGGGGTATTACTGAATGCGAGAATGCGCGGTTAGAGCGGGAGCTTACACGGCTGGCCCAGTTGCACGCCCATCGCCTCACAATGGCGCGGGTGAGGTGTAGCCAAAACCCGCAAAGGCACGCCCTGCAAGGCCATGAGCGAACCCGGCAAGCGCCGTTGTAAGTTACATGGTGGGCGATGCACTGGCCCGAAAACTCAAGCTGGTAAGGAAGCCATATCCCGCGCCCAGATAGACCGCTGGAAGGCATTTCGCAGGGCAAGACAGGAAAAAGACGATTCAATCAAAACATAGATGGTGGATAGAGTGGGGGACGTGAAACCAATTAAACGCCTTAAGTGTATGGTATAATAGCCTTAAAGGATTTTTAGTGGCGGAGAGACAGGGATTCGAACCCTGGGAACCCGTGAAGGCTCAACGGTTTTCGAGACCGCCCCGTTCGACCACTCCGGCACCTCTCCGCATTGCTGGCTGGTGATGCCAACGCGCGGAAAGTAAGGGCGGGGTAGGGGGAGCGCAAGGGGAAAAATTATCCGATTTCCGAACCTTGCCAAAAATACAGTTTTTCCCTAGCGTTTTGTCAAAATAGGAGATGGAATGGATTATCGGGCTGGGCGGGCAGATTTGGCGGCGGCGTTTCGCTGGGCGCTGCAAACGGGTAAGCCCCTACGGGTGCTTTCTGAAGAGATGCCGAGAAAACCGCCGTGGAGATGGCAGGGTATCCGCAGAAGGCGGGCCGACATTTTGGCGAGTTGAAGCGGATATTGGATGAAGAAGGCAGCGTTTACGCCAGCTGATTTTCAAATCCGTCATATATATGACACCATTATCCCAGCGGCGGCATCTATATAGTATTGGCAACAATCTCAAAATAGGGGAATAAAATGGCGACGGCATCTGTTCAAATGATAGCGAAACTGGCTGAGGACGCGGAGGCCGTTGACGGGGCGCTTACCAAAATGCAGGCGCAGATTCAAAAGAGCGATTTGAACAAAAGCGCACCGCTGGTTGCGGATATTCGCGGGAAGTTTGACCGAGTATATCCACAATTCCAAAAATTCGCCCGCGATGCCGCCCGCAGCCCGATGATATTGGTGGATGAGGATGTTTACAAAAAGGCCCGCAAAATCCTGACCAACATGATTAAGGTGACGCAAAAGGTTGGCAAAGCTGTGGCCAAAGAGGCGGCGGACGTAAAAAACGAAATAACACTGGAAGTGGTGGGGGCCGCTGAAAATGAAATTGTGGTGCAGGATAAGAAACTCATTCAGGCGCTCAAAATGGTGGCGCGTGGCAATAACGGTCGCTCTGGCCCGATAGAACGGGGCGTGCCGGAGAATTGCCACATCCATGTGGGTGGGAACGCAAAGTATAACCTGATGTTTCAGCCCGGAAAAAAGCTCATTTTAGGCACGATCAATTTCCACATTGATAGCTCCAATAGTGACTCGCAAACTAAGAAGGTGATTAAAGTGGCCAAGCGGGGCGGTAGTAAATTCACCATTGCCATCAGGGGTGACGAGATTGTCAAGAAATAGCCGTGCTTGAGCTAGCGCATGGCCACAGTGGCGCGTAAATGATCAGCAACAGCATTGACTGGAGCGCTGGCGTTATTTGTAATGATCATGCCGATGGCATAATCGGGCAGGGTAGGTAGGCCATAGCTTTGGTTGATTTCCGCCACATCTCCGCCCAGTGTTGAAGACGGAAGTGGGGCGATGGCGAGGTCAGCTCGTATGCCCGCCTTTTGGGCCGAGATATGTGAGCTTTTGAAGGCCACATGATAGGCGCGCTGTTGTTCCTCCAGGGCATCCACCGCCACTTTTCTCCAAATGCAACCTTCCTCCCACACCGAAATCGGCAATGGTATTTTTTCAACCGCCACCCCGCCCTTTAGGCCAGCCCAAACAAGGGTCTCGCGCCGTAAAATTTCTCCGGTGCCATTATCAGCGGTTTGGCAGGTGACCAGAGCTATATCCATAGCGCCACGCGCCACATTGGCGCGCAGCTGGGAGGAGTGGTCTACCGTTACATCCACGCTGACAGCGGGGTGGGTTTGGGCAAACCGGCGAAGGGCGTCGGATAAAAAGGCCTCGGTGGCGTGGTCGGTTGCGCCTAGCCGCACGGTGCCCGACACATCTGGCCGGATGAATTGCGAGATGATTTGTGTGTTGAGCGCCAGCACGCGGCGAGCGTGAAGCAGCAGCGCTTCGCCGTCTTCGGTGAGGGTTACGGAGCGGGAGTCGCGGATGAACACCGGCCGCCCCAACAACCCTTCCATTTTTTTGATCTGCATTGATACAGCCGACGGAGAGCGGAACACCACTTCGGCAGCCGCTGAAAAATTGCCGGTTTCGGCTATGGCGACGAGTGTTTTGAGCAGGTCAAGATCGAGGAGTGGTACTTTTGGAGTTGTGGCGATGTTCATGGTCAGGCCCCCGCTTATCAGAAAATCTCATAGCTAAGTTCAAATCTATTCGTTTGATTAAAGCATGGTCGAGGCGCAATGTCGAGACATCAAACAAAGGAGAGTAAAAATGACTGATTGCATGACACAAGACCACGGTATCACACAGGCGCAAGGCACAGGCTTCTTGAAGAGGATGGTCAGCGGGTATATGGCGCGGAGGCAGCAACGGCAAGATCGGGCAGTATTCCAACATATGCTTGCGCTCGATCCTCATATTTTGAAGGATATCGGGGTGAGCCGCGGGGATGTGATTTGGGCCAATAACCTGCCATTGGAAGTAAATGCCGCAAAAGCGTTGTAAAAAGAAACCCGGCACCGCAAGCGGCACTAATAAAGGGTTTGACATAGGCAGACCTATAGCCGATAAGGCGCACTTGTCACGCGGGAGAGATTCTGCGTGGCTTGTTGTTATATTTGCCCTGAGGGCACGCTGTTTGAGGCGCGGTAATCGCGAAACACCCGCAAAGGGGGCCACAGGACGCGGGAATTGAAAAGGAACGTGCGCATGTTCGCCGTAATGAAAACTGGGGGCAAACAGTATAAAGTTGCCGAGGGTGATGTTTTTACCGTTGAGAAGCTCGTTGCCGATGCTGGCGAAACTGTGCAGTTCAACGAAGTGTTGATGCTGGGCGGTGACAAAGTGACCGTTGGTGCACCAATGATTGATGACGCTGCTGTGCAAGCCGAAATTCTGGAGCAAACCCGCTCCGCCAAGACGATCTCTTTTGTAAAGCGTCGTCGTAAGCACTCTAGCCAACGCAAGCGCGGCCATCGCCAGCCACTGACTTTGGTTAAGATTACGGGTATCCTTGAAAAGGGCGCTGGTAAATCTGGTGTTAAGGCGGCTTTGGGCACGGTTTCCGGTGCCGCAGTTGCGGCTGCGGCCAAGCCTGCAAAAGCCACTAAAAAGGCTGCGGCGAAAGCGGCTCCTGCTGCTGAAGGCAAAGTTGGCACAGCGCCTGCTAACCTTCTGAAGGGTGCTAAAGGCGATGCGGACGATCTCAAGAAGATCTCCGGTGTAGGACCAAAGCTCGAGGGCGTGTTGAACGAAATTGGTGTTTATCACTTCTGGCAGGTTGCCGAGTGGGGCCCGGCCGAGATCGAATATATGGATGATCGTCTGTCTTTTAAGGGCCGCATTGAGCGCGACGATTGGATCAAGCAAGCCGGCGAATTTGCCGAAGCTGCGAAATAAGGAGAGCGACAGATGGCACATAAAAAAGCAGGTGGTTCATCCCGCAACGGCCGCGACTCAGCTGGTCGCCGCCTTGGTGTGAAAAAATATGGTGGCGAGCTCGTTATCGGTGGCAATATCATCGTGCGTCAGCGCGGGACCAAGTTTTACCCCGGTGATAACGTAGGCATGGGCAAAGACCACACAATTTTTGCAACCTCTGAGGGCAACGTGAAGTTTCACAAAGGCCTGAAAGGTCGCACATTTATTTCGGTTCTTCCGGTAGCGGAGGCAGCCGAATAGCTGAACCTTTAAATATGTAAAAACATATGGGGATCGGCGAATAGCCGGTCCCCTTTTTCTTTATCGGGGCCGGTATGCGGGGCGCACATGGGGTGCGGCTCGAGACGATAAGGAAGAAGAAAATGACCATTACCGGTAAAGACTTGTTGAAATTTGGGTTTGAGGGCGCCGATTTGGGCGCTGCACTGAGCTATGTAAATAGCCGTGACTGGCAGGAGGCCGAGCTAAGCGAATGGCTGGTCGCCAATAAGCCTGCGCCCAAGCTGCCGCTGCAAAGCGGCGTGGATTATGCGTTCAACATCGAGGCCGGTAATGAGGCAGAAGCGGATAACGTGGCAAAGGTGCGGGAAACCATGGACGCCGTGATGCGCACGCCAACGGTGCGGGCAGGGGCCGTAATGCCGGATGCCTGCCCTGCGGGGCCGGTGGGCACCATTCCTGTGGGTGGGGTTGTGGCAACTGAAAATGCCATCCACCCCGGCATGCACTCGGCCGATATTTGCTGCTCGGTGATGGTGACGGAATTTAAGGACTCTGACCCTAAGGCTGTGCTGGATGCGGTACATTCCATCACCCATTTTGGCCCCGGCGGGCGGCAAAATGGTAAGCGGTTTACGGTGTCTCTTGCTTTGCTTGATGCCTTTCGGGGAAATGACTTCCTGAAGGATAAAAAGATCGTGCGAGCGGCGCAGGAGCATATGGGCACGCAGGGCGATGGCAACCATTTTGCCTATGTCGGGGTGTCTAAGGTCAGTGGCAACACCTGCTTGGTCACGCATCACGGCTCGCGCGGGCCGGGGGCGGGGCTTTATAAGCTAGGCATGAGGGCAGCGGAAAAATTCCGCCGCAAGCTTTCGCCAGCCACGCTTAAGCCCAATGCTTGGATTCCGTTTGATACAGAAGAAGGGCAGGCCTATTGGGATGCGTTGCAACTCATTCGCAAATGGACCAAGGCCAACCATAATGCCCTGCATCAGGCTACGCTTGAGTCCGCCAAAGGGCAGGTGAAAGAGCGCTTCTGGAACGAACACAACTTTGTGTTCAAGAAAGAGGATCTGTTTTACCATGCCAAAGGGGCGACCCCGGTGGATGCCGATATGCTGCCCGATACCAACGGCACGCAAATTGTGCCGCTGAACATGGGCGAGCCGATTTTGCTCATCCGTGGCGGGATGAGCGCGCGCAACCTTGGCTTTGCCCCGCATGGGGCAGGCCGGAACTTTTCGCGCTCGGCCCATAAGCGGGCCAAGGTGGGGCAGAGTGATGCGGCGATCTTTGCTGAAGAAACAGCGCATATTGATGCGCGGTTCTTTTGCGATAAGATCGACATTTCGGAGCTGCCAAGCGCCTATAAACCCGCCGCGACTGTGCGGCAGCAAATGGCAGATTTTGAACTGGCTGAGGTGGTCGATGAAATTATGCCTTTTGGCTGCATCATGGCCGGCGACTGGGAGTATAACGCGCCTTGGAAAGTGAAGGCGCGGGCAAAATATGCGGCGCGTGAAGCGGCTGCTTAAGGCAAACCTCCCCCCGCCGCAGCGGAGGGAGGGACGTAATTGAGGATAAAGATATGAATGGCCCTGAAACGAGAACTGAACGCCTAACCTTGCGCCCGTTGCTCGATAGCGACGCGGCAAATATTGCCCTTTTTGTTGGCGACGAACGCGTGGCGATGAACCTTGCGGTGGTGCCGCACCCCTATCCTGATGGCGCGGCGGAAAGCTATATTGCTTATGTACGCGCGCCGGAAACCCAAGAGGTGGTTTGGGCAATGGACAAAGACGGGGCCTTGATCGGGGTGATCGGGATTACGCCCCAAGAGGGCGGCGTAGGCAACATTGGCTATTGGCTGGCACCACAGCTTTGGGGCGGCGGGCTGATGAGCGAGGCCTTGAAGGCGGTGGTGGCTTATGCCCGCGCGCAGGGGTTCCAGCGGCTGTTTGCCAGCGTTCATCAAGGCAATGAAGGCTCCGCCAAGGTGCTGATGAAAAATGGGTTTTCCTATATTGGTGAGGCTGAAACTCACTCCATTCCGCGCGGCGGGATGGTGAGGGCTTGGGAGTATGAAAGGGTGCTGACTGATGGATGACGCTCGCCTACGCCTTATGCGCGAGGATGATTTTGAAGGCTTTCACGCGATGATGAGCGATTTTGACGTGGTGAAAATGTCTAAGAGCTGGCCCTACCCGCCAGACCCTGATTTCACGCGGCAAAGACTGCAAACCGATGCGGTGAAGTCAGGACAGGTGATGGCGATCGAGTATAATGGCCAGTTTGCGGGTCAAATCTCGATTGTGGGCGGTGAGTTGGGCTATATGTTGGCCAAGCCATTTTGGGGCAAGGGGCTTGCGAGTTGGGCCGCACGCGAAATGCTGGCGCGCGCATTTGCAGACCCCAGCACAGATGTGGTTACGGCGGGCACATGGGAGGATAATCCGGCCTCTATGGCGGTGCTACGTAAATGCGGCTTTCAAAAAACCGGAGAGGCGGCGCTTTTTTGCAAGCCGCGCGGGAAGGTTGTGAACGGCTCCGATTTTGAGATTACGCGGGACAAATGGGAAGCACAGCATGGATGATTACACAATTCGTCGCTTTTATGAGAGCGACTTTGAGGATTTTCACGCCTCAATGTGCGAATATGACGTGGTAAAAATGACCGGCTCGTGGCCTTGGCCACCAGACCGCGCCTTTACTCGCAGCCGTATGGTAACCCCGCATGCTAAAGATGGGCGCTTAAGTGTGATTGATTTTGGGGGGCGATATATTGGGCAGGTTTCGGTGGTAGATGGCGTGCTTGGCTATATGCTGGCAAAGCCGTATTGGGGGCGAGGCATCGCGAGCTGGGCTGTAGGCGAAAAGCTGAATTCGGCCTTTTCGGATGAAGGATTGCGCGAGATTATGGCCTGCGTTTGGCTTGGCAATCCGGCTTCAGAAGCGGTGCTGGCCAAGCATGGTTTTCAAAAAACCGGAACCTGCGAAGAATTTTGCATTCCGCGCGGGGAGACTGTGAAAAACAACACGTTTCGCCTTGGCTACGCAGCTTGGAAGGCTGGAAGTGTTTAGTCTACGGCCCTTTCAAGAGGATGATTTTGAGGCTTTTCACGCCATTGTCTCGGACTATGAGGTTGTCAAAATGCTGGGGAGCTGGCCTTTTCCGGCGGACCCAGCCTTTACGCGAATGCGGATGAACACACCTGAGGCCAGGGCGGGGCAGGTTTTGGTGATTGAGGTTGATGGTAAGTTGGCGGGCAGCATCGGTGCAATGACCGGCGGCATTGGCTACATGCTTGGGCGCGCTTATTGGGGGCGAGGGGTTGCGACGTGGGCTGTCCGCACGGTTGTGTGCCAAATGTTTGAAAGCCTAGATGTTGACGAAGTGACCGCCAGCGCATGGCAAGACAATCCGGCCTCGGCTCGCGTGCTGGAGAAGTGCGGGTTTAGCCCTTCGGGCGAAGGGGCGGATATGTGCAAGGCGCGGGCGGAGAACCTGAAATATAGCGATTTTCGCCTCAACCGGGCGGATTGGGCGCGTTTGCAGCCTTTAAGGCTCCAAACGGACCGGCTAATAATTGAGCCATTTCTGGGGAATGAAGCCGGCGCGCTTTCAATGTTGATGAATGATCCCGACATTGCAAAAATGATGGCGACCATTCCTTACCCATTTACCGAGGTTGATGCCCGAAAATGGCTGGCCGAGCGGCCATTTTCCCATGAAATTGGAGACGAAAAAGGCTTTGGGGCTAAAGTGAGTTTGCGTGATGGCACGCTTATTGGGTTTGTTGGTATCGGCGGCGCGCCTGTTAACACGGCTTATGCTTTTGGCCGCGCTCACTGGGGGCGGGGCTATGCTACCGAGGCGATGCAGGTCTTTCTTGCGCATTGCCAGCGCATGTTTGCGCTCAGCGAAGTTACGGCGGGGGCGATGTTTGATAACCCCGCCTCACAGGCCGTTCTGGAAAAGCTTGGATTTAAGAAGGTGGGCGAGAAGCAGCACAAAGCTTCAGGGCGCGAAGCGGCAGATACGCTTTGGCTTTATGCGCTTAAGTGTTGATGAGCTTATCCAAATGCCTGTCGGCTTTTAACTCAAGCGTAACCAGCTCACCCTTGTAAAACAATGAACTGATAACCCACGGGATCGGCATGGCGCGGGCTTCGGCGCGGGTTGTGAGGTGGTGAATCGTCACCGGAACGCCGTGGGCCTTGGCATAGTCGCGCAGGTGGTGGTTTATCCATAGCTCCGTAAACGGGCAGGTGTTGGAGTAATAGGCGGTGATGCCCCTATCATCTGGTGTGCGGCCTTGCTTTGCGCTCGGCAAGATGCTCGGAAAACTGGCCTTGGGGTTGGTTTTTAGCCCCCAGAGCTTAAAATAGGGTGGGGCTTCGTCGATGATTTCAAACCCGTGGTGTTTCAGGAATTTGGGGTCTGACATAAACGGGCGTTTTTTATCGCTGGAAATGGCGACAACACCGTCCATGCCCGCAGCATCAGCAAGGCATTGGTCAAGTAAACGCTTGCCATTGCCTTGGGCTTTATACTTTCCGGCGACCCAAAAGCAATTTATGACCATGAAGTTGGCACCTGAAAGCGGCAGCCATGAGGCCTCGATCGGTACATACTCGATGAAGACCTTGCCGCGCACATCCATTTTTTGAAAACGGTAGCCATTGGCATATTCGCGCTTTAGCCAGTCTTTTTTAAGCTGGGTGCCTTGGGCACTTTTTTTGTCGCTGAACGCGCAGCAAATGTGCTCGTCCTCAAGGTTTCGGGGGGTGAGGGTCATTAGTTCCATGGGGTGAGTATATCCAATACCCGTGCAAATACCTTGATCTATCTCAAGCAAGGGCGGCTGCGGGCTTGAGCCTTGGCGTGGCTTGCTGTATCGCAGGGGAAACCAATAGGACAGATCCATGAAATTCCTCGACCTCACCAAAGTTTACATTCGCTCAGGGCAGGGCGGCAAGGGCTGCACCAGCTTTCGGCGTGAGGCCTATGTGGAGTTTGGCGGGCCGGATGGCGGCGATGGCGGGGCCGGTGGCTCTGTGTGGGTGGAGGCCGTGGACGGGCTGAATACGCTGATTGATTTCCGTTACCAGCAGCACTTTTTCGCCCAAAACGGGCAGGCCGGCATGGGGCGGCAGATGGCTGGCAAAAACGGCGATGACATCGTTTTGCGGGTGCCGGTCGGCACCGAGATCCTCGATGAGGATCAGGAGACGGTTTTGGCCGATCTCACAAAGTTGGGCCAGCGGGTGCAGCTGGCACAGGGTGGCAATGGCGGCTGGGGGAACCTGCGGTTTAAGTCCTCGGTTAACCAAGCGCCACGGCGCTCAAACCCCGGGCAAGAGGGTGTAGAGCGCACGATTTGGCTGCGCCTAAAATTGATCGCCGATGTCGGCTTGCTGGGCATGCCAAATGCGGGCAAAAGCACATTTTTGGCGGCCACATCCAATGCGCGGCCCAAAATCGCGGATTATCCGTTTACGACATTGCACCCGAATCTGGGGGTTGTGGGTGTGGATAATGCAGAGATGGTCATCGCCGACATTCCGGGGTTGATTGAAGGCGCATCTGAAGG
The DNA here is from genome assembly GCA_016744015.1 of Paracoccaceae bacterium. Taxonomy (GTDB): domain Bacteria; phylum Pseudomonadota; class Alphaproteobacteria; order Rhodobacterales; family Rhodobacteraceae; genus UBA3077. The sequence continues at coordinate 10,968 of JADGFD010000020.1, forward strand.
CACGGGCCTAGGCCATAGGTTCCTCGGCCATGTTGAGCGCTGCGCCGTTCTGCTGCACTTGGTGGATGGCACTGGCGAAGATGTGGCGGAAGATTACCGCGTGATTTCCGGTGAGCTGGAAAAATATGCAGAAGACCTGGCCCAGCGGCCCCGCGTGGTGGTGCTGAATAAAATTGATGCCTTGCAGCCCGAGGCCCGTGCAGAAAAGCTGGCGGACCTAAAAGCGGCTGCGGGCGGCAAGGTTTATGCCATGTCGGCCGTGAGCCGTGAGGGCGTAACTGATGTGCTGCGGGCGCTCAAAAGCGTGATTGATGGCGCCAAAACGGCGGAGGTCGTCGCCAAAGAGGAGCCTCAGCCGTGGAAACCTTAAGCACAGAAATATTGGGCGCGGCCAAGGTGGTTGTGCTGAAAATCGGGTCGGCTTTGTTGGTGCAAAATAGCGCGCTTCGGGAGGCGTGGCTCGGCAGCATCGCGGATGATGTTGCTATGCTGAAAGCGCAGGGGAAAGCGGTTTTGGTTGTGTCTTCCGGCTCTATTGCGCTGGGGCGTGGGGTGCTGGGGCTGGCTGACGGGGCATTGCCGCTGGAGATGGCGCAAGCCGCTGCCGCTGTCGGACAGATTAAGCTGGCGCATGCTTATCAGGCGGCTTTGAAGCCGCACGGTATTGAAACTGCGCAAGTGCTGCTGACGCTGGAAGACAGCCAAAACCGGCGGCGCTATCTTAACACGCGCGCCACGCTAAATGCGCTGCTGGGCTTGGGCGTGGTGCCGATTGTGAATGAAAATGATACGGTTGCGACCGACGAAATCCGCTATGGCGACAATGACCGGCTAGGCGCGCAGGTGGCGTCCTTGATTGGGGCTGAGGCGCTGGTGCTGCTTTCTGATGTAGACGGGCTTTATAGCGCCGACCCGCGGGTAAATCCTGATGCCAAGCATTTTGCCGAGGTGAGCGAAATTACCGCCGAGATTGAAGACATGGCCGGAGACCCGGGCTCGGCAGGGGCCTCGGGTGGAATGCGCACCAAGCTGATCGCGGCGCGGATAGCCATGGATGCAGGCTGTGCCATGGCCATTGCCAAAGGTGAAAAAATGCGACCTGTGCAAGGGCTGCTGGCCGGGGACACCTGTACATGGTTCAAGGCCAAGCATGACCCTGCCTCGGCCCGCAAGCGCTGGATTTCGGCAATGAAAACGGTGGGGGGGGTGTCTATTGACGCGGGTGCGGCGCGCGCACTGCGCAGTGGCAAGTCTTTGCTCCCCGCTGGTGTGCGCGCCACCGAGGGTGACTTCGAGCGCGGCGATCCGGTAGAAATTCGGGGACCTGAGGGCGACCTTGTAGCCACAGGGCTAGCGGGGTATTCCGCGCGGGAAGCCGAGAAGATTGGAGGTTTGCAAAGCGCTGATATTGAGGCGCGTCTGGGGTATAAAGGGCGCACGGCGCTTATTCACCGTGACGATATGGCGATTTGAGGGAGCGTAAGATGGACGTAAAAGCAACCATGCAAGAGATTGGCCAAAGGGCCCAAAAAGCAAGTGCAGCACTGGCGTTTGCCAGCCCGAAGGCCAAGCAGAAGGCGCTTGAAGCCGCCGCGGATTGCATTGAGGCGAGCGTGAGTGAAATCATTTCAGCCAACAATAGTGACATGCAATATGGCCGCAAAAAAGGCCTCAGCACCGCCATGCTTGACCGCCTGATGCTGGACGAAGCGCGGGTCAGCGCCATTGCTGACGGATTGCGCACCGTGGCGGCGCAGGATGATCCCGTTGGCAAGGTGTTGGCGGCATGGGATATGCCCTCGGGGCTGCATATAGAACGGGTTTCAACGCCGCTTGGCGTGATCGGCGTGATCTATGAAAGCCGACCGAATGTAACGGCAGATGCCGGCGGACTGTGTCTTAAGGCCGGCAATGCCGCCATTTTACGCGGTGGTTCCGAGAGCTTTCATAGCTCGGGCGCCATTCATGCCTGCCTTGTGGAAGGGCTTAAAGCGGCGGGGCTGCCGGAGGATAGCATTCAGCTTGTTCCGACGCGGGACCGCGCTGCCGTAAGTGAAATGCTCACAATGACCGAAAGCATAGACGTGATTGTGCCTCGTGGTGGCAAGGGGCTGGTTGGGCTGGTGCAGCGCGAAGCGCGTGTGCCGGTTTTTGCCCACCTTGAGGGTATTTGCCACGTATATGTGGATGCGAGCGCGGACCCTGAAAAGGCCCGCGCCATTGTGCTAAATGCCAAATGCCGCCGCACGGGCATTTGTGGCTCAGCCGAAACGGTGCTGATTGATAAAGCCTTTTTTGCCAAGCATGCAGCGCCCTTTATCGAGGATATGGTGGCGGCGGGAGTTGAAGTGCGCGCGGATGGCGCTTTGGCCGAGCTTTCGGGCACCGTAAAGGCCAAAGCCGAGGATTTTGGGGTGGAATACCTTGATATGATCATCGCCGCCAAGCTGGTGGATGGGGTGGATGAAGCGATTGAACATATTGGCACATTTGGCTCCAACCACACCGACGCCATTGTGGCGGAGGATAACGCCACCGCGGAGCGGTTTTTCCAGCGTGTCGATAGCGCGATATTGATGCGCAATGCTTCTACGCAATTCGCAGATGGCGGAGAATTTGGCATGGGGGCTGAGATTGGCATTGCCACCGGCAAAATGCATGCGCGCGGGCCCGTGGGGGCGGCACAGCTTACCAGCTTTAAGTATTTGGTGACAGGAGATGGCACCATCCGAGCGTAACCTAGCGGCGCGGCAAGGCGGCGCTTTTTGCGAGGTCGCGTGCGCGCCGCGCTGCAACAACAGCGCTGCTTGGCAAATGAAAAAGGAGGCCAAAGCCCCCTCTAAATTATGTGAATCTGACCGAATGCTACCGCCGCCAAGTGCGAATAGGCCCGCAATCCATATGAACAAAATTCGAGCGGCCATAGCGACCTACGCCACCGGCATTACAGGCAATGGCGGCCGCCGCCATTTGGGTTGTGCTGCGGGTAGACAGCCGCAAATCAGCCGCCATGCCTTTGATGTGGTAAGAGCCTGTGGCCACGCCACGATTGCGCGAAGCCAGCATGGCATTTGTGGCGGGTGAGCGGTAGCCTGAGAGCATCAGATAAGGCTCATCGGTTTCCATCAAGCGGTGAGTTGCGGCGATAATATCAATATTGCGACGATCATAATTGATAGCCTCATTATGCCGCCAATCCCGCATGAAATTGCTAACTTCCGTGAGGGCTTCATCAATATACTGGCCTTCGATCCAGTAGATCATATCTATCGATTCCGCGGTGCGCTGGTTGCGCATAGTAATGCGCCGCACATCGCCTGAACCACGAAGAACGCCTGCAGCATTGCTGTAAACGGGGGCTGCCGTAAGCGCAGTTGCGGCGAACGCACGCAAAAGCCCACGGCGAGTAAGTTGACTGCTTTTCATGTAAGACCTGCCTGTCCCAACTGAATTCATCTTGATGACGCTTTGTTTTTTTTGCGCGCCAATTTGCATAAATTTTATGTCATATTATGAATCTGAGGCCAAGACATTCTTTACTTTGATGCGCGATTTTCCGCGCATATGGGCATGTTCAATAACGGAATCGTGAAGAGCATGAAAATGTTTTCGCTATGTTCTCAGATTGTGTTACATTATTCACACTAAAATACCAATTCAAGATTATACGGCTTTATTGGCGCTAGATGGTTGACCATCTTTGCTATAAACGCGTGGAAATATCTTAAACGGGAGAACATTTAATGTCCGCTGATTTTAAAACATCATTTTTCAAAACATCCGCATTTGTAGCGTTTGCATCATTGGCCCCATTGGCGGCCCAAGCGCAAGGTGCAACAGCGCTGATCTTACCGCCCGAATCCGGGGCGCTGATGACAGCGCTTACAGCAGGGAGCGATACTTCGCTTTATGCCTATTACGAATCCACCGATTTTGAGCCGGTATTTGCGGGCAGACCCGCGAAGCTGGCCGCGCTTATGAGCGCACTTGAAAGCGCAGGTTTGCACGGGTTGCCTGCCAATGACGAGCTCATTGCCGATTTGCGAAATGCCATGGCCAATGCCGGCACGCCTGATGGCAAGGCCGCGCTCGAACTGATGGCAGCGCAAGCCTATGTTGATTTTGCAACCGATCTTACATCTGGCCTGCTAAACCCCGATGATATTTCAAGCTTGATCAATATTGACGCCGTGCGCCCTGAAACCGGCGTTTTGCTGGTCAAAGCGGCGGCAAGCAATGGCAGCGGCGCGCTTTATGATGGTTTTGAGCCACAAGACCCAAGCTATAATGCCCTGCAAGAAGAGTTGGCGCGCCTTGAGGCGCTGGTGGAAGCCGGCGGCTGGGGGCCAAAAATTACTGCAGGCCGCGCGCTGCGCCCCGGGCAATCAAATGACCGGGTTTTGGCCATGCGCGTGCGCTTGCTGGCGCTCGGTTATGAGGGCACCGAGGGAGATTCGCCACGCTATGATGAGGCGCTGGTTGAAGCTGTAAAGGCTTTTCAAGCCGACAATACCCTCACCGCCGACGGGATTGTGGGCCCGCAAACCCTCACCGCACTTAATTCTGATCCGTCCATCCAGATGCAGCAAGTGATCGTTAATCTTGAGCGCCGCCGCTGGTTAAATTACGAGCTCGGCGCGCGGCATATTTTTGTGAACCAGGCCAATTTCACCGCGTATGTGGTTGATTACGGCCTGCCCACTTTGGTAACCCGCGTTGTGGTCGGTAAGGCGCGCGCCAAATATCAAACCCCTGAATTCATTGATCAAATGACCCATATGGTGGTAAACCCAGCATGGAATGTGCCGCAAAGCATTGCGTCGCAGGAGTATCTGCCGCAGCTATTGCGTGACCCAAGTGTTTTGACCCGCCAAAACATTACCATGCGGGTGCGCGGCTCTGGCGAGCGGGTAGATGCGCGCCTGATTGATATGTCGCAATACACGGTGAACAATTTCCCGTTTGTGCTTCAGCAGCGCCCGGGCAGCCGGAATGCGCTTGGCAAGGTCAAGTTTATGTTCCCAAATAAGTATAACGTTTATCTGCATGATACCCCCTCACGCTCATTGTTTAACCGCGATAGCCGTGCTTATAGCCATGGCTGCGTGCGGGTGCATCGCCCGCTAGATTTGGCTTATACGTTGCTTGCCCCTCAATCAGCTGACCCAGAGGGCGAATTTCAGGCTGCGCGTAATACTGGCCGCGAAACCACAATTAATCTGGAAACGCCTGTGCCAATATACCTGACTTATCAATCGGTGTTCTTGAATGAAGAGGGTGAGCTGGGGTATCGCGTGGATGTTTATGGCCGGGATCAGCTGGTTTTTGATGCTTTAGCAGAAAATGGCGTGACTTTGCCCGAGATCGCAAGCTAAAACACCCGAAAGCGGCCCGCATGTGGGCCGTACATATGCGGGGGTCTTATGGCTTTTACGGTACATGAAATTGCAAAATCGCTCGCGGCTGATGCCGTGGGCGATTTATCGATTCTGCTGAGCGGGCCTGCACAGCCAGAAAGGGCGCGGGCTGATAGCCTTGCGCTGGCGATGGACCCGAAGTTTATTGCCAACCTTGCCAAGGGGAAGGCGCGCGTGGCGATTTTGCCCGAGGGCACAGATTGGAAAAAGCTAGGGCTGGACGCCGCAGTTTTTGCGCCGCACCCACGCTATGTTTTGAGCGGGGTCAACCAGCTTTTTGCCTATGTGATTGATGCACCCGTCGGTGTTCACCCCACGGCATTTGTTGACCCAAGCGCCCAGATCGCGGCCAATGCATCCATTGGCGCATTTGTTTTTATTGGGGCTAAAGCAAAGATCGGCAAAAATGCCCGTATTCTTTCCCATGTATCAGTGGCAGAGAATGCCAGCATTGGCGATGATTGCCTGCTTTATAACGGTGTGCGCATCGGAGCGCGGGTTAATATTGGGCATCGTTTTATTGCGCAGCCTAACGCGGTGGTTGGCGGTGACGGGTTTTCATTTGTTAGCCCGGAACCGGGGGCCGTAGAGGCCGCTCGCGCAGGGCAGCAACCTGCGGCCGACGCCATTCAAAAACACGGCTTTGCGCGCACCAATTCGCTGGGAGCGGTCACCATTGGTGATGATGTAGAGCTTGGTGCGGGCAGCACCATTGACCGCGGCACGATTGTGGATACCACTGTGGGCGATGGCACCAAAATTGATAATCTGGTGATGCTGGGCCACAATGTGCAGGTGGGTGCGCATTGCTTGCTTTGTGCGCAAGTGGGTGTGGGCGGCAGCTCTGTGGTGGCAGATCGGGTGATTTTGGGCGGGCAGGTTGGCGTGGCGGACCATGTGAATATCGGCACCAATGTGGTGGCGGCGGGCAAGGCGGGCATCTCGTCAAACGTGCCACCAAATCGCTTTATCATGGGTAATCCGGCCATAAAGGCCGAGGCCAATGTGGAGAGCTACAAAGCTTATCGGCGCTTACCCAAACTGGTGGCCAAAGTGGACGTGTTGCAAAAACAGGTTTCAAAACTGCTCGGGAAAGACTAGGTATTTCTTACGGGATTGAGGAACGCAATGGGTGAGAGTGTAGCGCATAAAGTGAAAGCCATCATCGCCGAGCAGGCGATGCTTGACCCGTGCGAAGTTTCGCTGGATGCCACGCTTGAAAGCCTTGGAGTCGATAGTTTAGGACTGGTTGAAACTGTGTTTGCCATTGAAGAGACGTTTGATGTGCACGTGCCGTTTAATGCCAACGACCCTGAGAGCAAAGCGTTTGATATCAGATCAGTAGAGAGCATTGTTAAGGCGGTTGAAGCGTTGATTGCTGAGGCGAAATAAGTGGAGCGACGGGTTGTTATTACCGGCATGGGCGCGATTTCATCGCTTGGGATGAGCGCAGGCGCAACCATGGATGCCATGGCGGCAGGGCTTTCAGGTATTTCTGCTTTGGAATTTCAGGATGTAGAACGGCTGCAAATCCGCATTGGCGGGCAGATAAAAGGCTATGACGAGGCTAAGCATTTTTCGCGGCAAGAGCTAACGCTTTATGACCGTTTCACACAGTTTGCTGTGCTGGCTGCCCGCGAGGCGGTGGCGCAATCAGGGGCTATGCTGGCAGGGGCGGCGCAAAGCGGCGTGGTGCTTGGCACCTCGGGCGGCGGCCTGCAAACGCAGGACGAAAATTTTCGCAAAGTTTACGAGGAGGGCAAAAACAGGGTGCACCCGTTTGTCGTGCCTCGCCTGATGAACAACGCCGCTGCCAGCCATCTTTCGATGCTGCACGGCATTACCGGCCCTAGCTACACTGTCTCTACCGCCTGTGCTTCCAGCAACCACGCCATGGGGCAGGCGTTTCATATGATCCGAGCAGGCATGGCGGATAGCATGCTGACAGGCGGCGCTGAATCTATGCTTTGCTTTGGCGGCATTAAGGCGTGGGAGGGGCTGCGGGTGATGTCAAAAACCGGCTGCCGCCCGTTTTCGGCCAATCGGGACGGCATGGTGCAAGGTGAGGGTGCAGCCGTGTTTGTATTTGAGGCGCTGGATGTGGCCGAGGCGCGCGGGGCCGAAATTTTGGCTGAGGTCGCGGGCTTTGCCATGACATCCGATGCGTCAGATATTGTAATGCCCAACCAAAACGGTGCGGTGCGGGCAATGCAGGGCGCGCTGCAAGATGCAGGGCTAAGCCCCGATGATATCGGCTATATTAATGCGCACGGCACTGGAACGCTGGGAAATGACCGCACCGAGAGCGCGGCCATTCAGGAAGTATTTGGCAGAAATGCCCCGCCGATTTCCTCTACCAAATCCATGCATGGGCATCTGATTGGTGGCACCGGTGCGGTGGAGCTTTTGGCTTGTATCATGGCTTTGCGCGAGGGCATTTTAGCCCCGACCATCAATTATGATCAGCCGGATCCGGCTTGCGGATTAAACGTGGTGCCAAATGTCGCGCAGAAAGCAAAGCCAAGGGCGACCCTCAGCAATGCTTTTGCGTTTGGCGGTTTAAATGCCGTGCTGGCGCTGCGCTCAGCGGGCTGAAAGGTCTGCCACCGCGTCGGTGAAGCCGGCAAGAGAAAGCGATGCTTGCACTGGGTTCTCCGCATCGGTAACTGCAAAAATGTTGATATTGGCATCTGAGCCGGATTTGAAAGCATTGACTTGAGCTGCGGTCAGACCAAAGCGGGCATAGCAGCCTTGGCGGTCACACCAGCTAAAGGGGTAGGCGGCGGGCACGCCATCACCAACGGCCACCGAAATGCCGCGCGGCAGCAAGGTCAGCAGTGGTGAAACCATAACCACACCAAGCTGCGCGGAGCTCTCTTCGGGAAGGGCTTGCATCGTTACACTCACCACGCTGTTGCCCTCGGCATCCAATGCCAGCTGCACCATGCGGCAGCCGGTGCCATCTTCACCGCAGCGGATTTCCCAATCGCCATGCCGCGCAACGGTGCCGTTGTTCTGGTCTGCCAGTTCTTGCAGAGTCGGAAACTCGCTATCCTGTGCGAGGGCGGCTGTGCCCATTAGGCTGGTGGCGGCAAAAACAGTGGCGAGAATACGGCGCATATCAAGCAATCCTTTGTGATAATTCAGTTTATCTGTTGGTGTCAGGAAGCAGCGCGGGAGTCAACGGGTCTGTTAAATTTCGGCAAAAAATCGCCCGCATTCGGGGCTGTTTTTCCGCCAGTTTTACCTATAGAATTTTTGAAACAAGTTTGAGGGGGTAAAATGGAACAAGACCGGATATTTATAGGTGGGGCAGGCGAAGGCTATACCACCGCCGAGGAAATGCTGCTGAAATATGCCAACCGCCACGGGCTTATTGCCGGGGCCACAGGCACCGGGAAAACCGTCACGCTGCAAATTTTAGCCGAGAGCTTTTCAAAGGCAGGTGTGCCGGTGTTTATGGCAGATGTTAAGGGGGACCTTTCAGGCATGGCCGTGGCTGGCTCACCCACACATAAGCTGCATGAAAAGCTGATTTCACGGGCCGAGAGAATTGGCTATGAGGATTACGGCTATGAGGCTTTTCCGGTTACATTTTGGGATCTGTTTGGCGAAAAAGGCCACCCTGTGCGGACCACAATTTCAGAAATGGGGCCGTTGCTTTTGTCGCGTTTACTGGAGCTTTCTGAAGCGCAGGAAGGTGTGCTGAATATTGCTTTCAGGATGGCTGATGAGCAATCAATGCTGCTGTTGGACCTGAAAGACCTGCAATCATTGCTGGTGTGGCTGGGGGAAAACGCCGATAAGGTCGGGCTGCGGTATGGCAACATTTCCAAAGCCTCTATCGGGGCCATCCAGCGCCGTTTGCTGGTTTTGGAAAACCAGGGTGCAACCCAGTTTTTTGGTGAGCCGGCCTTAAAGCTCGAAGATATGATCTCGACCACGCCCGCAGGGCTGGGCCGCGTGAATATCCTGGCGGCTGACCGCCTCATGGGGGCGCCGCGGTTATATGCGACCTTCCTGCTTTGGCTGCTATCGGAGCTATTTGAAAACCTGCCCGAGGTGGGCGACCCTGATAAGCCCAAATTTGTGTTTTTCTTTGATGAAGCACATCTGCTGTTTGATGATGCGCCCAAAGCGTTGCTAGATAAAGTTGAGCAGGTGGCACGGTTGATCCGCTCTAAGGGCGTGGGCGTGTTTTTCATCACTCAGCAGCCCGATGATGTGCCGTCTGACATTCTGGGCCAGTTGGGCAACCGGGTGCAGCACGCTTTGCGCGCCTATACGCCGCGAGATCAAAAGGCCCTAAGGGCAGCCGCTGAGACCTTTAGGCCCAACCCGCGTTTTGATACCGAAGACGCGATCAGGGACGTCGGGGTTGGTGAGGCTGTGGTTTCACTATTGGAGCGCAAGGGCGTGCCTTCGATGGTTGAGCGCACACTTATTCGGCCACCATCCTCACGCTTGGGGCCGTTGGATATGGCAGGGCGTAAAGCTGTTATGGCAAATTCGGCTCTGGGCGCGGCTTATGATGAGCCTGTTGACAGGGTGAGCGCGTTTGAAATGCTGGCCGCGCGGGCCGAGGCTGCGGCGGAAAAGGCTGAGGAGGATGTGCGGGAAGCGCCAGAGGCCCCGCGTGAGTTTAGTGCGGCGCGGCGGTATTCGGCGGGGAATTCTTATAGTGCCAAAAAGCCGGTTAAGCGGCGGAGCGATAGTGCCGGCGGGGCTTTTACCAAGTCGTTTTCCCGCTCCTTTGGCAGTAAAATGGGAAACTCGATTGCGCGGGGCATTTTAGGGTCGTTCTTTAAATCGCGTTAGGAGATGATGCCTGTTTGGAATGGGTAGGTGAGGGCTGCGACCGCGCCAATTGGCGGCCTTAACCCTGACCAAAAGCAAATCGCTTTCTTTGGTTCTACTTGGCGCGATACTCAACATGGGTAAAAATACGCGAGGGGTAACACTTTCTTAGGTGTTTGCTAATAACTAGATACCTAGGTATTTAGATACCTAGGTATCTAGTTATGATAAGTATAGGAAAAGCGAAATGAAACCAACACTTAAGCAAAAAAACATGGCCATTTTTTTTGATGCACTTTCGCACCCAAGGCGGCTGATGCTCTTTCATATGCTTCGAGATTCAGGGCAAAGTGGAATGGCGATTCATCAGCTGCTCAAGTGTACCAATCTCACGCCCGCAACGCTGTCTTTTCATCTTGGGAAAATGCTACAAGGCCGAATTCTTAAGCGGAAAACCAAAGGAAGCGAAGTCTGGTTCTCTGTAAACCACGGCGCCTTTGCCATGCTAGACAGCCTCTAAATTTTCCGTAATTTCAGGCGGGTCAGCCGGTTGATCTCGCGAGTTTGCACTTCAAACCGCACGCCTTGGAAGGAAAAAACCTGCCCCTCAGCCGGGATCATCTGCGCTTCATGAATAACCAATCCGGCTACGGTGTTGGCGTCTTCGTCACTAAGCGCCCAATCGCAGGCGCGGTTGAGGTCACGGATGGTCATAGAACCATCGACAACCACCGAGCCATCGGCTTCGCGGGTGAGGTCGTCTTCGTCCTCATCATGCTCGTCGGTGATTTCGCCAACGATTTCTTCCAAAATATCCTCTAGCGTGATCAACCCTTGCAGCGAGCCGTATTCATCAACCACGAGCCCAAAATGCACTTTTCGTCGCAAAAATTCATGCATCTGATCGTTAAGCGAGGTGGTTTCGGGCACAAAATAGGGCTCCATTGCAATGGCCATAACGTCAAAATCCGCGAGGGTTTCCAGCCCTTTATCGGTAAAGCGCTGATGCACTTCCCGCAGCAGGTCTTTGGCGTGAATTACACCAATTATGTTTTCTGGCTCGTCGCTGTATAGCGGAATGCGGGTATGGCTGGATTGCAGGCATTGCGCCAGAATTTCGTCAGACGGCGTGTCGGCGTCTATCATCTCGATATCAGAGCGATGCAGCATGATTTCAGCCACTTCGCGTTCCTTCAGCTCAAGCGCGCCCAGCAGACGGTCACGGTCGGTTTTGTCAACCATGCCTTCGGAGTGATGCAGCGAAATAGCGTCGGCTATTTCCTGATGGGCCGCCAAAACCGAGGCCTCCGGGTCTGTTTCTACGCCAACCAGCCGCAAAATACCGCGTACCAAAAAACGGATGGTCCGCACGATGGGAGAGAGTAAAAGCACGATAGGCACCAGCACGCGTGACACCCGCGCAGCAGCGGATTCGGGGTTGGTAATGGCATATGTTTTGGGCAGGACTTCGGCGAAGATCAGCACCAAAAGCGTCATAACCAATGTAGCAATTGCCACCCCATTGGCCCCGACAAGCAGGGTAAAAAGGCTAGTGGCCAGTGCAGCGGACAGGATGTTAACAAGGTTATTGCCAAGCAGCACCGCGCCGATCAGTTTCTCGCTGTCATCGGTTAAATCCAGCGCCCGCTTGGCACCGGCATCGCCTTTTTCGGCCATGCCGTGCAGCTTGGCGCGGTTAGCAGCCGTAAGCGCGGTTTCAGAGCCGGAAAAAAAACCGGAGATGACGAGGAGCAGGAGGATAGCCCCGCCTATCCACCAGATTTCGGGCGGGTAGCCTGCATTTACAACATCGTTAGCTTCCGGCGGCATGGCCTGTTTTCCTTTATTCAGTTTTCGCTATTATGCGGGGCTGGGCGCTGAATCGCAAGCGCTCGCGGCCCGGTTAAGCCAGCGGGTGTTTCTCCAACACCAGCGCCTTTAGGCGCTCATCCAAAACATGGGTATATATCTCGGTTGTGGCGATATCGGCATGGCCGAGCAGCATTTGTATGGCGCGCAAGTCAGCGCCATTGGCGAGCAAATGGGTGGCGAAGGCATGGCGCAAAATGTGGGGGGAAATTTGGCTTGGGTCCAGCTTGGCCGTAATCGCGACCTGCTCAACCAGCCGGAAAAACTGCACGCGCGAGAGGTGTTTTCCTAGCGTTCGACTTGGGAACAGGAACCTTGACGCTTGGCCCTTTTCTTTTAGCTCAGCCGCGCGCAAAGGCATCCATGCGGCTAGTGCCAGCTTGGCCGGCGGGCTAAGCGGCACCATCCGCTCGACCCTGCCTTTGCCCTTAATCAAAATCATACGCGGGTCCCCCTGAACAGTGGAAAACGGCAGGCTTACCAGTTCTGTAACCCGCAAGCCGGTGGCATAAAGCAGTTGAAAAAGGCAGGTATTACGCGCGCGAAGAGCGGGTGTCCGGCCTGTTGCTGCCGCGGCATTAAGGAGCGCAGACACATCGGATTCACTTAGGGTTTTTGGTAAGGTTTTTTGCTTTTTTGGCCCTTTTATACGCGCAGCGGGGTTATCCGCCCGCCAGCCTTCCTGAAAGGCAAAGGTATAAAGCTGTTTGATAGAGGAAAGCCGTCGCGCGCGGGTAGCGGAAGCGAGTCCTTGGCTCTCAAGCCCCGCAAGATACCGGATGATATCCTCCGGCCCAGCGGTCTCTATCTCATGGCCATCTGCAAAATCCGTTAAGTCACGATGATAGCCTTTGAGCGTGTTGTCAGCGGCACCACGTTCGGCTTGTAGCGCTTCCAAAAAGGGCTCTATCCAGCGGCTCATGCGTGCTCAAGTAGCAAAAGCTGAATAGCAATGCGCCGCGCGGCGTCCTCCAACCCGAGTTTTCGAAGTAAAAACAAGCCCTCATGCAGCGCCTGCGGGTCGGCATCTTTGCCATTGGCGAGCAAGGCCAGTGCTCGTAGTAGAACTTCGGCAAAATTACCGGATTCGACTTTCGCAAGCAGCAAAGGAATCTCTTGTTTTGGCGGGGTATGGTTGGCGAAAGCAAGGTGAATGGCATTTGGCAGCGCAGCGCTATAGGGGCTAAACCCCTTCACATCTGTGCGGCTTGCAAGCTGTGCGGCAAATTGCACGATCTGAGGATCTGCCGTGCCCAAATTGGCCCATTGCGCCATCGGGCGGTCCGCAATCAGCAGCAGGCGGCGGATTTGGCGGGCGATTTGGCCTGTGTTTTCATCAGGTGGCATATGCGCTAGCGTATCGGCATACTCAAAAGCAAAAGCGTGCAGCAATCCTGCCTCTGAAAAGGCAATCATGGCTGTGGCAATCGCCTCAACCAGCCGCTCACCATCTTCGCTGATCAAGGCCGTATCAAGCTCTTGCACATATTCTGCCCGCCCCCAGGCCCCGCCAGATGACGCTGCGCGCGCACCTCTATAGGCCGCAAAAAGCAGGCCCGGCGGGATGGCTGAGGCCCGCACCAAGCGCTCGGCGGCCACAATGCGTTGCCGCGCGGGGGTGCGCAGGTTTAGATCCGCATTCAAATAGGGCAGGGGCAGTGGGGTATCGGGGCGGGGCAGCGCAAGGGATTCCCGCAAGGTAAAGGTGATGGGGTCTAAAGCGTCCGGGTTGCCCGCATCTTCCAGATCGGCAAACATTTCAGGGTCCAGAAAGCGCACGAGCAGGTCGGCGTCTTCAACCTCAATTTGCCCGAGGCTTTCTGCTAGCGAAACCGTAATCGCGGCGGCGTTCCAATCCCCCGCGCGGGCAAGGCAAATCACCCGTGTTGCAATATCGTTTGAGAGCGTGGGCTGGGCTTGCAGGGCTTCACACGGCGCATTGGTGCGCTGCCCAACCAGTGCGATTTCAAACCATCGCCGAAAGATATCTGGCTCGGTCGCCCCCGCCAGCATGATGAGCGTTTCGGCTTCGTCCAGCGCGCCAATGGCAAATAGCTGGTCGATGCGCGCAAGTAAAAGTGCGCCCTTGGGGCCGGCATCAAGGGGGGGGTCACTTTGGGCCAGTAAAACCTGCTTAAAAAGTGCCATGACCTCGGGAACCGGGCTTGGCCTGACTAGGTGCAATTGCTGCACGGCAATGGCTGAGGGGGTATCCCCCCAAATCGCGCGCGGAAACCCGGTAACGTCTGGTGGCAAAAGCCCGGCGGCGTCTCGGCTTATCATTTCCAGCGGTATGGCCGAAATTTGGGAAGTGTTCAGCGGTGGCACCGTGCGCCCTGGCGGGGTGATGACAAAGTTTGGCGGCTGCAACAGGCTCTCGGACAGCCAGTCAATGGCTGATAGCGGGGTTTGGGCCGCCGCCGCTGAGGCGAGCAAAGCCGCGCTGAAAAGCCCGCGCCACATCTTATTGCCCGAGCGGGGTCACCGAAATGGTGATCTCGGTTTTGTCAACCGGCAGGTCAAATAGCAAGGCATAGCCTGCCACAGTGGCGGCCCCCAGCAGGGCCAATACAATAAGAAACTTGATCAACTTGCGGATCATCTCTGCCTTTCCGCCCCCTTTTGGGGGTTTGCCTTCATCTGCCACAATGCTAAACCGATATTATTCCGGCCTTGCGGCTACAATAGCGCGGTTTTTGCTTTGCTTCAATCGCGCAAAGCCTGAAAGTTTTTCCATGAGCAGCGCCTTGCGCAAAATTGATAAACCTTTGGTGCTGGTGGGCCTGATGGGCTGCGGGAAGTCAAGCGTCGGGCGGCGGCTGGCAGCCCAGCTTGGCGTTGAATTTGTGGATACCGATGACGAGATCGCCAAGGCGGCGGGGATGAGCATCCCCGAGATATTTTCAGAGCTTGGAGAGGCCGCCTTTCGGGATGGCGAGGTTAAGGTGATTTCCAGGCTGCTTAAAGGCGAGCCCAAAGTGATGGCCACAGGCGGCGGTGCGTTTATCTCGCCGCTGGTGCGCGCCGAGATCGCGCGGGTTGGCACCGCTATTTGGCTGCGCGGTGATCTGGAAACCCTGTGGGGCAGGGTGGAAGGCAAAACCAGCCGCCCACTTTTGAACACCGAAAACCCCAAGCAGGTGCTGGCAGGCTTGATGGATGAGCGTTATCCGACTTATGCCTTGGCCGATATTACGGTAGAAACCCACGCTAACAACACCCATGAGGTGGTGGTGGATGACATAATAAATGCCCTTGAGAGGACCCATGACTGACTCCCTAAATGTGGCCCTTGGCGCCCGCAGTTACGACATTAAGATTGGCCCCGGATTACTGGCGCAGGCGGGGGCGCTGGCGCTGCCATACCTACAGCAAAAAAGAGTGTTTGTGCTGACCGATGAGAATGTGGCCGCGCTGCATTTGGACACTTTGCGTGCGGGCTTTGCGGCCTCGGGCGTGACCATGCAATCCCTGGCGCTACCTGCTGGTGAAAAAACCAAGGGTTGGCCGGGGCTAGAGCGCGCGGTGGAGTGGCTGATCAAGCAGCGGGTTGAGCGCTCGGATATCGTGGTGGCCTTTGGCGGCGGCGTTATTGGCGATTTGGCGGGCTTTGCGGCGGCAGTGCTGCGGCGGGGCGTGGACTTTATTCAAATCCCAACCTCGCTGCTGGCGCAGGTTGATAGCTCGGTTGGCGGTAAAACCGGCATAAACTCGGTGCTGGGTAAAAACCTGATCGGCGCCTTTCACCAGCCCAAGCTGGTGCTGGCCGATACGGACGTCTTGGGCACCTTGCCACCCCGCGAATTTATTTCGGGCTATGGCGAAGTGGTGAAATATGGCCTGCTCGGGGATGCCAGCTTTTTTGAGTGGCTAGAGGCCAACGGCCCCGAAATGGCCGTCGGAAACGAGGCCCGCCGCATTCACGCCATCCGCCGCTCCTGCGAGATGAAGGCTGACATTGTGGCGCGGGATGAAAAAGAGCACGGTGATCGTGCGTTGCTCAACCTTGGCCACACTTTTGGCCACGCGCTAGAAGCCGCCACCGGCTATTCGGCGCGGCTGCTGCACGGCGAAGGCGTGGCCATCGGCTGCGCGCTGGCCTTTGAACTTTCCATGCGCCTTGGCCTCTGCCCGCAGGAGGACCCGAGCCGCGTGCGGGCGCACCTTGCCAAGATGGGGATGAAAAAGGACGTTTCCGATATTGAGGGCGACTTGCCTGATGCCGATGGGTTGACCGCCCTGATGGGGCAGGATAAAAAAGTAAGTGATGGTAAAATCGCATTTATCCTTGCGCATGGAATTGGCAAAGCCTTTGTGGAGAAGCAGGTGGATATGGGTATGGTAAAGGCGGTGCTAGAGGACGCATTGAAAGGCATTAAATGACCAGAGGTATTATATATATTGCCACGAGCCTCGACGGATTTGTAGCCCGAGAAGACGGCGGGCTTGATTGGCTTATGAAACTCGATACAGAAGGCGATGACATGGGGTTTGAAGACCTAATGGCCTCGATTGATGGCTTGGTCATGGGCCGTGGTAGCTACGAAGCTGTCGCAGGGTTTGATGACTGGCCTTACCAAAAACCGGTTATTGTGCTGAGCCGTTCACTTGCCGCCGAAGATATCCCTGAGCGCTTGCGCGATAAGGTTCTGCTGAGTCGTGAGAGCCCACAGGCCTTAATGCAGCGGCTTGAAGCCGAGGGTTGGAAGGCCGCCTATATTGATGGAGGCCTTGTTGTGCAGAGCTTTTTGCGCGAAGGCCTGATTGATGAGATGACCTTGGCGCGGGTTCCCGTTTTGCTGGGTGCAGGTAAGGCTCTATTTGGGCCGTTGAATGGGGATGTTGATTTTATTCACACTGGCACAAAGTCTTTTAAGTCCGGGTTGATACTATCCCACTATCTCGTTTCGAAATAAGGGTTTGGTCGCTAGGCACTACAACTTGCCCCGCCCAGCACGCAGAATTTGGCGCAGTGGCGGTGGTTTAGTTTTACGTCGGCTTCGGCTTCGCGCAGGGTTTGGCCCATTTCAAAGGCTTCGTCATAGGCGAGCAGGGTGCAGGCCAGCACAGCGGGGCGGGTGGCTCCTTTGCGTTTAACCACCATGCGCGAGCTGGCGCACATGATGTCATTCGGGCTTTTATTGAGAATACCCCAGCAGGCAGTGGTGATTTCCGGCACCTCCACACGCTCATCCATTTCAGGAAAAAGCACTGTAGTTGCAGGATTTTGCGCGTCAATCTTGAAGTTATGCTTTGCATAGAGTGCGGCATATCCGGCACGGCTCTCGGCTTCGGAATCGCCCCACACAGAGCGGCCAGCGAGCGCCATTTTGAAGCCGTTATTCCGCAGCCACTCCATGCCTTCTATCGTAATATCATAAGCTCCTACGCCGCGTTCTTCATCATGAAGTTTAGGGCTAAAGTGATCGAGCGAAATCCGCAGGGTGAGCTTGTCACCGTAGGCCGACTTAAGCCGCAACAACCCCTCTTGCACCCGCTTGCGCATCATCGGTCTCATGGCGTTGGTCAGAACCAACACCTCATAGCCCCGCGCAAGCCCGGCCTCTATCATGGCAATGATTTCGGGGTTCATAAACGGCTCACCGCCCGTAAAGGCGATCTCTTCCACAGGCCAGTTCAGCGCCTCGATCTCATCCAGATACGGCGCCATTTCGGCCGCGGTCAGGTAAACCAAGCGATCATTTTCAGGAGAGCTTTCGATATAGCAATTCACGCAAGTGATATTGCAAAGCGTTCCGGTATTAAACCACAGGGTTTTTGCGCCCGTTAGCGAAACCGAGGCCCGTTTTTCACCCTTTGCTGTTAGCTCGGGGTGAGAAAACTTTTCTAATACGGGCGTTTGTTCGTTCATATTCATTCCTTCTTTGCGTGGCAGACTCCCCTGTTGCCAAGCCTTCGTCAAGCCAATTTATCCAACATTCTCGTGAGGGGCCGCTTCCTCCGTCACAATCTCGATCTCGCTTTCCAGCGTCCGGTGCACGGGGCATTTATCCGCTATCTCCATCAGGCGCTTGCGCTGATCGGCGTCCAAATCGCCTTCAAGCGTGATCACCCGTTTAAACTGGTCAATTTTGCCAGTGGTGGTATGGCAATGGTCGCAATCGGTGGCATGAATTTTATTGTGCATAATGTCCACGCTCACATGTTCCAGCGGCCATTTTTTGCGGCGGGCATACATGCGGATGGTCATGCTGGTGCAGGCCCCAAGGCCGGAGCTAACCAGCTGATAGGGCGAAAACCCGTCATCGGTGCCGCCATATGTAATAGGCTCATCCGCCGTTACGTGGTGCTTTGGCCCTGCGGCAATGTCTTGCCTGAAGCCCTTCGGGTCGGCCTCATCAACCCGCACAATGCCCTCTGGTGCTCCAATAGGGGCGGCGGGTTTGGGGAGGTTAAGGTAGCGCGCGGCCCATGTAGCGATAACATCGGCAGCGTATTGGGCGTCAGTTGCGCGGCTCAGTAAATGATCTGCGTTATCAAGTGTAATGAAGCTTTTCGGATGCTTGGCGGCCACAAAAATATCGGCAGCGTTATCAATGGAAACGGTTCCATCAAGCGGGCTATGCAGCACAAGCAATGCTTTTTTCATATGCGCGATGGCGGGTAAAAGATTGGCAGATTCGATGTCATCGAGGAAATCACTGGTGATAGTGAAGCCGCGCCCTGCAAGGCTGACCTCTGCCGCGCCGTTTTGGCGAATTTCGTCAATGTGGCAGCCAAAATTGGCCGCTACATGGGCCGGGTCACTGGGCGCGCCAATGGAGACAACAGCCTTGACGCTGGCAATTTGCCCCGCGGCCTTGAGCACCGCTGCCCCGCCAAGCGAATGGCCCACCAGCAGGCTAACCGGCTGGCCAATGGCGTCCATATGCGCGGCGGCTTTTACGAGGTCACCCACATTCGAGGTGAAATCCGTGTTGGCAAATTCGCCATCTGAATGGCCCAAGCCTGTGAAATCAAAACGCAAAACAGCGATCCCGGCAGAGGCGAGCCGCTGCGAAATGCGCTTAGCGGCCATGATATCTTTTGAGCAGGTAAAGCAGTGGGCAAAAATGGCGGTGGCTAAAATGGGCCCACTTGGCTTATCAAAAAGGGCGGCAAGTTCGGCGCCGGTATGGCCGGTGAAAGAAAGTTTTTCGCTTGGCATCGTTAAATCTCCGTGGTTTCATCTTAATCTAGGCCAAACGGAGCGCAGCGCAAGATGCTGAAACACAAGACAACGGAATCGTGACGCAATGGAAATTTGCCAGCAGGCGCTGCCGATAAAGCCGTGGATGGAGGCCAAAACCCGTCGCTTGCCGGGGATTCAGCCTGTAAAAGCCGGAGAGTGGCTGCTGCGCGATGACGCTTTTGCCGCGCAGATGGCCTATCGGGACAAGTTGATTTCAACACGCTTGGAGAATGTTTTTAGGGCCGCGCCGGAAAGCCTGCCAATGCAGAAAGAGCTGCTGGCGCTGGTATTATCGGAGCTGGATTCCGGCTATAAAAAGGGCAGGGCGGTCACGCGCCCAGATGGCGTATCGGTGCCGCTCAAGGGGCCGCCATTGCTCACGGCCGCGCGCCTTGTGCAAGAAGACCTGCTGATCATGGACATGGCCGCCGAGCCGCGCCTTACCGCCGCCGCACTTTGCTTTCCGGCGAGCTGGTCGCTGGAGGAGAAATTTGGCGCTGGGCTATTAGCAATTCATGACTATGTTGATGAATACACAGAGGAAATGGCCACGCGCGTGCGGCGGATGTTTGACGCCATCCGCCCGGATCAGCCCCTGTGGCGGGCCAATTTCCTACGCTATGCCAAAGCTGATTTGCATCAGCCCCTGCGTAATGGGGAGGATAAACCTGCCCCGCAAAAGGGCGGCTTTGTGCGGGTAGAGCGCCAAACCCTGCGCAAATTGCCGCGCACGGGCGCGGTGGTTTTTGGCATCCACACTTACGTTATCCGCTGGGATCAGCTAAGCAGCGCCGAACAATCAGCATTTATCGAGGCCAGCGCATGATAAAATATGCCAAAACCCTAACCATCCTTGCCTTCGCCTTTGGGGCGCTCGGGCTGATTGGTGGCTATTTTGGGGATTATCATCCGGCAGCTGACAGCCTCGCGGTGTTCCGGCTCTATGCCTTGGGCGCGCTGTTTTTTGCCATGTTCGGCTTTGCGCTTTGGCGGCAAAGCCTGCTCACATATTTTAGCCTCGGATTGCTGCTTTTTGGCGTGTTTAGCCTGCGCGGACAGTTTGCAAACCCGCCCGCAGTGGAAGGGTTTTCGCTGATGCAGCACAACAATCTTTTTAGAAACGACAGCCGGCACTTGGTGGATTATGCGCAAGTTAATGCGCCTGATATTATCACATTGCAGGAAATCACCACCGGCTCTGTCCAGCAGCTCGCCGCGATGCGAGCAGATTACCCTTATCAGGTGATCTGCCCGTTTTCCGCTGTGGGTGGCGTGGCTATCCTCTCAAAATACCGCTTTGTGGGTGAGCAGGGCGAGGGGTGCATTGAGGGTCTTGGCATGGTTTCGGCGCGCGTGGCGCTGCCGGATGGTGAAATCACGGTCGTATCACTCCATTTGCATTGGCCGTGGCCCTATGGGCAATCCACGCAAATGGACGCGTTAATTCCGGCGCTTGAAGGGCTGAAAGGCCCGGTGTTTATTGGCGGTGATTTCAACATGGTCGCATGGAGTATAGTTATGGCCCGCATCGAAGCGGCTACAGACACCAAAGCCATAGGTGGCTTTCGCTTCACAAAAACTCTGTTTTCAGGCCTTGTGCAACTTCCGATTGACCACGTGCTTGCCCCACCGAATTGGCCCGCCTCAGCCATCCGCGGCCCGCGCCTTGGCTCCGACCACAACAGCGTGATTGCACATTTTGCACTGAATTAACGCGGTTTGCTATGAATAGCCCCTGATCAGCGCAACCCGAAGGACCGTTGTTCAGAGTCTCCTTAGTAAGACATTTAAGCAGCCGACTCATAAAATTTGACCCACAGGCGTAGCGAATCCAGTTTGAGCATTGCTAGAAAGTTGCGTGATGTCTTCTCATAGCCTGTGGCGTTGTTTGTAGATTTCAGCGTCGAAATCCTTGGGGATTTTGCGGTTGGATTTAGACGGTATCACGTCTATAGCGCCTTGTTTTCAAATCATTTCCCGGACCCAGTCAGCGTCGTAGGCTTTGGCAGCCAGCAAGGATTGTGCCGGTTGCAGAGCGTCCGGAAGGCGCTTGAGGGCGGCGCGTCATGGGCCTCTGCGGGCATCAGTTCAAACCGGATTGGCAGGCCATCCTGATTGGTAACGGCATGAATTTTCGTATCTAATCCGCCGCGTGAGCGCCCGAGGCAACGACGCGGGGCGTTTTTTGAGCGTGGTCGCGCAGTGCTGTGCGGATG
>JADGFD010000021.1 GCA_016744015.1 Paracoccaceae bacterium
CGATTATGGGAAGTGCTTAACAATCCAAAGGCTCAGTGTTGCAGGGTCCACCGCAACGCCACGCTCGGCCAATATTTCCTCCAGATCCCGCAACATGATCATAGATGCTCTTCCTGGCAATTATATCAATAATTTTCGACAGAACCCAATGCGATATGAAATAAAAGTCATGGATAGTTCGCGATAAGCTTACGATAGGAGTGTAAGCCTAATTAAAGTCCTAATTTAGTGTAAGAATAACAATACCATGTAGGGAAGGAACAAAAATGGCTTGGATTGGCGGAACACAGGGGGGCACGCAGGGGGGCACCCAAGGCGGAACACAGGGGGGGACACAAGGAAGTGCCGGTGGCGCTGGGTCATCGCCGCTCCTCGCCACTGCGATCAATATGGCCCATGATGCAACGGTTGGATATTGGGATACGTCCTTAGAGCCTCTCAACGCGCCACACCTACTTGATGACAGCGAAAGCCTGCGTTATTTGTCTGCCTCACGGCGCATGCAGGTTTTACTGGCAGAGCTGAGCAGCGTTTTTAAAGTGGCTCCGATTGCGCCAAAAACCGGAGGCCAATATGCAGGTGCATCGTTAAATATTGGCAAAACGGCGATTGCGAGCATTCATAAGCAAAATTTTGATGTGCCGAGCCAACTAAAGTACTTACGTGGCTATGCAGATTTGCGCAATGACCGGCTTGCAGAAATCATCACGCAAGCCAACGATATTATGCCGTTTTTCAAGGCCATAGCCCCCATGAATCCTTGGCAGAAGGAAAATACTGTTGCACTTCTTAATGTGGTTCATGCCCTGACGGTCCAGCTGGAAATGCAAATCAAGCACTATTGCCGTGCGCCACGACCATCAGATTATGCCACACAAGTGCAGCCGGTTATCCCAACACCTGATCATTCCAGTTTCCCCTCAGGGCATGCAACGGAAGCCATGGTTATGGCGACCGTGCTGCACTTTTTGCGCACTGGTAAACCCATTATTGGCGGGAAGAGGCCGGCGCCGGAACTCCGGCTCGCGCATCGCATAGCCGCTAATCGCACGGTTGCTGGGCTGCATTTCCCAGTCGACTCTGCGGCAGGCGCAATCTTGGGTATTTCAATTGGCGAGGCCATTCAAAGCTTGGCCAGCGGGGAAAACTTGACAACACGGCATTATAAGGACGGCAAAATCTGCTTGGATGACACAGAGGACTTCACACTCACATGGCTTGCCGGCGCCATAATGGAATGTAAAACGGAGGCAAAAAACACCACAACAGTACCGCTTTTCTCCCATTTATGGGCGAATGCCATTGCAGAGTGGAGGTAGGGTCATGGTTTCGAAATGGGGCGAGTGGAAAGCATTAGGTGCGATTTCACCTTACTATCATTGGTCGAAATGCGGATCTGGCGGATCACCCTTCATTTCTGTAGATAAATCGGCGCCGCGGGAAGACGGATTTACCACACACACCAGATCTTTATTTGACTGGGAATTACCGGGGTCCGACGAGAAAGGCATTCGTGTCACTTCGGAAATGGTCATCCCACCATATGCGGCCAATAATAGCATGGTCACCACACAAATACCGAACGATACCACTCTTGCAGTAAATACAATTGCATCTGGTGAAGACCTAGATACCCCAATATGTAACGAGAAAACGATTATTGCCGGTGTCATTGATGTTGGTATTCCGCTCGGGCACAACAGGTGGCGGTTTAAAAACGGCAAAACCAGGCTGCTTTATGCGTGGCAAATGATGGCACCATGGGTGCTTAAAAGCCAAAAGCACCTGCCGTTTGGCGCGGAGTTTTCGGAAAGCGATATAAACGAGCTGCTTAAAAAGCACAGCGACGAGCATTATAATGGCTGGCTAAACGAGCAAGATTTTAACGTTGATACCGGCCTTGTCAGCTTTGCCCATCGGCAAGCCCAGAGAGGAGCAGCCGGCCATGCATCCCACGGTGCACATGTTCTGGATATTGTCGCAGGCATGGACCCGCTTGAAGACGAAGACTTTCAAAAACATGTGCGCATTATCGCGATTAACGCACCGTCCGCCGCCGTCTTTAAAGCCGCGGGCACCCATTTGGACGCCTATATGTTTTATGCCATTCAGCGCATTGCAGACATAGCGGATGAGGTTTGGCGAAAAAACAACCCAAATTTAGCAGCAGAGCAAAAAGACAACCCAAAGGCAGTAAAAGGATACCCGATTGTCATCAACATGTCTTTTGGCAAGCAAGCGGGTTCCAAAGATGCTCTTGACGAATTCCCTGCAAAACTTGCGCGGTTTGTTAAGCAGCGTGAACGCAAAGGTTGGAGTAAAGTCCGGTTTGTCATGCCCGTTGGCAATGACAATCAAAGCCGCTGCAATGCGATGTTGGAGCCTGAGAAAAGGGCCACCAAAAAGCTGAATTGGCGCATTCTGCCCCAAGATCACTCGGCAAATTATGTTGAAATATGGGGGGCGGATGCCGAGAATGTGCCGATAAGCATTTCCCTAAAGTCACCGCAGTCAGATGTCCAATTTTTGGATTCCCCAAACCCGAACTGCGATCACCAATATCGTGATCTTGTTCAAGATGACGTGCTTGTGGCGCGCGTGTATCTATCTCGAATTTCCCTTCAACCCGAGACCGGGGCTAAGGATACTGAACAGAAAGGAGATCCGGATCGAAAGTTTAGGTATGTGCTTTGCGTAGCGCCCACGTATTGGGCTCATCTTCCTGAAAAGCAAGAAGAACTTGATCCAGACCCGGCCTGTGACAAGATTGACCCCAATGCCACCGCCCCATCCGGCCTATGGGAAATTGCCGTGAAAAACCTGTCAGATGAGCGCCTTCAATGTGTGCTATCCGTGCAGACCGACCAGGCGCTGTCTCCCACTGATGGCGTCAACCTTCGGTCCTATTTTGACGATGCAGGCTATGAGATTTTTGGGGCGGACGGCGCCCCCCTTGAAAGCTATTCATACCCGATAGGCGGCGACGGGAAAGTTGAAAATGTGGACATCCGCGCCACAACGCCAGTTCGGCGTCATGGCACCATGAATGCCTCGGCAGCCCACAGTGTAGTGGCCCGCGTGGGCGGGTATCGCGTATCAGACGGACGGCCCGCGCCCTATTCTGCGACGGGCAGAGGGCGTGCAAAAGGTGAGGATGATGGTACCATTTTAGGGTCAGACTTATCCAATGGTCGCGCAGGCGCGCCGACAGCGTCGTTCCCGACGGATGATAGCCCCGCGCATTCTGGAATTCTCGCCGCAGGGGCATCAAATGGCTCTGTTGTGGCAATGCGCGGCACCAGCTTTTCCTCGGCGCAAGGTGCACGGGCGCTCATTAAACTACTGTTGAAAGGTCAGGCCTCAAAGACGGGAAAGCAGATGCTATATCTGGCGGCTCAGGGTGCTGAAAATAAAAGGAAATACCCTATAAATTATGATATGGGGCTGATTGATGTGCTGGGAGGCGGCCGAATAGACCGGCCAGACAAACAGAACGTGCGCCGATTCTAGGCCGTGCCGCACCCCATAACATAAGGAAAGATTTGATTTTTTGGCAAAATTTTGGCATGCTAGCGCTTAGGGAACGAGTAAATGCGGGGTGCATGGTTGAAGCGCGGTGTTATTACAATTGAAACGATTGGTGCCTTTCATGTAAGTGGCCCCGCAGACGAAGACCTAACCCCCAATGGAGCACGCTTGCGTGCAATATTGGCAGTAATTGCGATGTCTCCCAGAAAAAAGGTCGCCCGCCGGTGGCTCGAAACTATGATTTGGCCCGATCGCGCGACCGAGCAAGCGTCAGGTAGTTTGCGGCAGGCCCTTTCAGGCATCCGCCGCAACTTTGGTAAGTTTTCCAGCATTTTACAAGCCGACCGGACGGATATTTCCTTAGATGGGGACAGGTGCCGCGTGGATGTGCGTGATGCGATCAGCATAGCGCTTGACCACCTCGGCGCCGGCCACAATTTTTTGGAAGGCGTCGATATCGCGTCAGATAATTTTGAGGATTGGCTGCGCCAAGAGCGGTCAACCCTCTTTGCAAAACTGGATGAGCGAGCTGACGAGGCAAAACCCCAGAGCTTGGCGAGCGTCGCGCCCTCGCTTGCCAAAGAGTTTATCAAGCCTGAAATACCACGCCTCTATACCGCAGCCGAAACACGGGGCGTTCGATTTGATGCATTTATTGCCGAGGCGATCAGCACCCAACTGGCGCAAACCGCCTCTGAACATGTGCGCACGGATGTATTTATCCTTGATGGCAAAGCCGCACCTGCAGTACTGGCACCGGGAGCAAAATGCACAATAAGAGTAAGCGAGCAAAACAACCAGTTGCTGGCCTTGGTGCGCCTCACAAAAGAACCCGGCGGAAAGTTGATCTGGACCCGACAAATTGCAATTGATGCCGCCGACAATCTGGCTGCGGTGGATGCCGCTGCATCGCTGGCGATTGAATCCACCGAAGCCTTTGCGGTGTGCACCCAATCTGCGAGCAATGCTGAAAAGGCCAATGCTTTGGCCGCCACGGCGCTTCAACATGTGTTTAGTTTTGATAACAACCGATTGTTAGAAGCCGACACATTGCTCGTGCAAGCGCATGAGCTGGACCCATTTGCGCCGCGTCCTGCGCTGCGCGCCCTTGCCAAAGCCTTTATTTCACTTGAACAAAATTCAGGTGCAAATGAGCAAACGCGGGCTGAAGTAGATGCGCTCATAGCCGAGACCTTGCGCGTTGACCCCGAAAACGCACTGGCCCTCGCCTTTTTGGCCGATGTGTATGATCTGGTATTTAAAGACACCCACACCGCTCTTTCCTATGCGCAGGTGGCGCTCAAAAACAACCCCGGTTCGGGCTATGCCTATGCAAGCCTTGGCGGGCTGGAAATGCGCCGTGGCCGCGAAAAAGCAGCACTCACATCGGCATGGCGCGCACAAAGACAGCTCGAAAACACGTCTTTGCAGGTGTTTTCGTTGATGCGCTATTGCGTAGCGGCTATGTCAGTCGGCGAGTTTGCCGAGGCCAAAATGGCGGCTCGCAAAGCCAGCCTATTGGCGCCGACTTCCCGCCCACCTTTGCGCCACCTTTATGCACTTTATTTGCATGAAAATGATGTAGTGCGAGCGGGCGAAACTCTAGCAACCCTGCAAAAACTGGAGCCAGGGTTTTCGATGGCGTTCCTGCGCGAAAATCTGGATTTCCCTGCCGCCTCCCTTCGGCATATGGGATTCGAAAAAATGCAGGACGTGGAATTTTAGCTGAAGGCAAAGCCTTCACCATCAACACCCAGCATTGCTCCTCCAAATTCACGATAGCTTCACGGCGACATTCTTAACTGTGGGAATGTAACCAATGGAGGTATCAATGAGATTATTTAACCTTTCTATTGGGGCGTTGCTACTGACTTCCGCCTGCACAAGCCCTGATATTAGCAATGAAACCAAAAACCTCGCAACCGCGATAACTGCCATATCCACCGATGTGTCCGCCGTGCTCGATCCAGCATTGGTAGCGGGCGCAAATGCACGCAGAAATGCGGCCATACGCGCAGGGCGGCCCTATTATGTTGAATTGGAAAGGGCTAACACCTATTGCGATCCAGAAACGTTTATGGCGCTTCTGGATGATCGAAATTTTTTAAGTGAGCATTCAGGTTTCCCGCTTTGCGAATTGCGCATTTTGGGCGAGGATGATCGCTCATTGACTACCGCCGAATATGCCGAGTTGGTCCGCGGTTTGCTTGTTGAATACACCAGTAATCTGTCTCTATTGGCAAATTCAAAATCTGCGACCGATATTCAAACATCAACTGCAAATCTAATTGCGAAGATTCAAACGTTCGATCAAGCTAGGGGAAATACAACCTCTGGAAGTGGATGGGTTTTCAGCCATTCAAAAGCCGTCTCCGGCCTCGCAGGGTTTATTTCTGCACAAAGAAGAGCCCATTTCATTAGAAGCACACTAACCCATGCGCAAGAGCCAATTAAATTTGCAGCGGGTCAGTTGATCCACTACTTACTCGACCCCGATGCGATAAATCGCGACCCCATTGT
This sequence comes from Paracoccaceae bacterium, assembly GCA_016744015.1. Lineage (GTDB taxonomy): Bacteria > Pseudomonadota > Alphaproteobacteria > Rhodobacterales > Rhodobacteraceae > UBA3077. The sequence continues at coordinate 6,049 of JADGFD010000021.1, forward strand.
TAAGGCTTGGAGCGATTTGGAAATCGCTCAAGGCAGGCACCATGCCGCGCCGACTTCTATCGAATTCGCTCAGCAATTAGAAAGTGCACACGAAGCCTACGAGAAAGCGAGAGCCAAATCCCCAGCCATTAAGCTCATTCTATTCGTCCGTGCACATGATGCATTGGTTAATCGTGTGAGCGGCCCACCAACAGCGGAAGAAGCAACAGCACTCCTAAATGATATTAATGCTCTAATCGATTTGATTGAAGCCTAAAAGAGGATAATAAAATGAAAGAATACCATGAGTTCAAAAAAATGAACCGAAACATCTCGGAAGCCTTAAACGCCTTATCTGAGGAAGAAGAAGCAGCAGCACTTATTAACGACGAGGCAGCACTTAAAAAGATTTGGGCAGCGATAGATAAGTTACGAGAAGGTTTGAAATTAGTGAATGCCGCGCAGCGAAAATATATGCTCTCGCCGAAGAGCTTTCAAATATCTATAGGCGAATTGCAGAAGTCCGTTGCTAAAATCAAGAAGCACCGCAAGGAAATGGCCGACCTGAATACCTCGCTAAAATCCATATCGCGTCTTCTTGAATTGCTGACCGGGATTGTTAAACTGATCACGTAATTGAAAAAAGGGCGGCGGATAAGCCGCTGCCCTTTGGGGATCACTCTGCGAATAATCTCTGTTATCACTCCTCTATTCGTCTCCTATACTGTTGTCGAAACTGCCTATAAATGCGCTCCGCTCCTCCATATTCAGCCCCTCTGGGTAGACGCCAATAAAGTATGGCGTGCTTGGGGTAACCATCTCTGCATTTGGGAAATCAAGTGCGATTCGAGTCGTTGTATTGGGCACGTTAACAAGGGAAAAATCAAACAGGTCGACTTCGCGAAAGATCGAGCCTGCAATAGCGATGGAGCTCTGGAATGCAGGGATGTGTGGCCCAACACAATTGGGCGGCGCCGAATTATATTTTATCACACCTCCCATTTTTTGGCAGGTGATCCTGATGCCCTGATCAACACCAGATTCGTAGCTAGCTTGGCGCAATCTATCAATTTCATCCCAAGACGCAGGCAAGGGATTATCTCCACCATGGCTCTGTGCAATTAGGGAGTCAGGTATTAGGATGGCCAAAGTGAGAATGCCAGTAATTCTATTCATTATCTTCTCCTTTTTTTGAGCAATTTTCGTCCGGCATTGGCCCTTGGCAATACGGGGATACTTCCGATGGTTCAGGCGATTCAACCTGCTTTGCGACACACATTCCCCAGCTGTTTTCTGCTGAATCGTAACAAATGGCGCCGCCATCTCCACGGGCAACAATTTCAGGGCTTTCAATTTTGATCGCAAAATATTGTGTTGCGACCATCAAAAAAACACCACCAGCCATAAACACAACGCCGGGCGAATAAGAAGCAAATGAGAAAAGCGGGTTGCTCGGTTTTGACGCTCTGTCACCATCCACTATTTTGTGTGTGTCTGCGGCTTTTCCGAAATTTGTGGAAACCGAGGTAAAAGCTTTTACTTGACGCAGGATAAATATCCCGCCTTGCGTGCATAGAGCCAACCCGATGATAAAGGAAAAGCTTGTTATAAAAGTGCGCAACACCAACGAAAGGGTTAAGCGGCGCTCCCGATAATCAAGAGCATCCATAAAATAGCGCTCATATCCACCCCGCGGTTCGCCCGGACCAATTGTCGGAAATTTAAGCATGCCTGACAGATGCAAGGCAAAGCCAAAAGCCACAAATAGTGCTGCGGCTACAAAGGCTATTCCAATGACTTTTAGGAGATCGTACCTCTTAACATTGTCGTCATTAACGCTCATTTTCATATCCTTTCCATTCTACTCCGTCGGAAAACCCGTGTTGCTTTTTTACGACCTAGGTCGCTATGAATTTAAAGTTAAAAGGTAATCCCGTGAACACAGCGTGATTTTATCATCTGGCAAGATTAAAAAACGCTCATGAACCCAAAGAACCAGTTCAATTCGGCAGTCACTGAATTCAAACAAATTACAGCGGCTCCAATTGAAGCCTTCTTTGTCGTGGCGAAGACAGAGTTAGTGCTGGAATCAGTATAAACTAGCAATGTGTTCAGGAGTAATACCTTGGAATGATGTGTCATTTTGACGGTTGTTCTTGTGACCATAAATGAAGTGAATTGTAAGCAATCTACGTTTACCCTGTGGAGAGACACGAATGGCAGAATTCGGATTGACGGGATATCAACCAAAACTTCCCGATGGATTTACACTGCCTGAAGATTCGGGCGTTGATCCTGATTTTGATCTTGGCATTATGACGCGACCCAAGTTTTTTAGTTCCATTCGTGACGCGCTGGAACTTAATGTCGAAAGTATGTATGGGCAGGACCCTGAAAACCGAGCGTTACTATTTTATCGTTGTGGCTCTTGCGGGTTATGGGGCGAAGGGCACTCCATGCATCTTGGTCACAAAATAAACTGGAAGGACTATTTGACCTCAAAGCAACCCTTGAATGAGCAATCTGCCGTTTTGGCCTATAATGATTTGCGCAACTTGCATTTTGAGCACGGGGTTTGCAACACGAGTCACGCTTTTGAGAATAGTGCCATCACCGATCCTGACGAAGCGAACCTCAAATTTGAGGAGCTGGCTACACGATATGATAAGCAATCAGTGCCACTTGGCGTCGAGCTTCAACTATCTAGTGGTTATGTGCTGCTATTGGGGGACCCTGCCGTTGCGCACCGAAGCGCAAAACCCTATGGCCCCGGCTTCACCCGCCCGGGATGGGATAAATCAACCCGCGCGGGATTGATCTCGATCTGGAAAGGCAGCGGTTGGGTCAAAGAAGGCACCACACCGGATGGCCGGAAACTAGACCTTTATTTATGCGGATCATGCAGGAATTGGGGCGAGGGTTTTTCGATGCAGCTTGGCCATATCGAAAATTGGGGCAGCTACATATCTACCACCGCAGGGCTTGGAGCTTCAGACGAAGCAACGATAGCCGAAGCGCAATGGGCCTATAATGACCTGAACAATCTCAAATTCGAGCACCCAACATGTAACACGGGCCATGAATGGGAAGAGCATAATGATACTGACCCAGATTTCTTGCCTGACAAAGAGGCAGGTCAGCAAATTCAAGCCTTTTTGAAAGGAAATCCGGCATCCAAGCGGGCAATATATGAAGAAATATCCGGTGCAACGGATGTCGAGTGGGGAAAGTTTGCCACCTCCGATGACGAAGAACAACATTTTGACCGTGTGACCGGCAGGCTTATCGCATCTGCTATCCTGATCGAGCTACAAGCAGCCGGAGACGAGGCCTTGTTTGACAGGGATCGAGGCAGCATCCCACTCAGTCAAGTTACGGGCTCAACTGGAGATCATTTTTCGTCGGAACCTGTACGAGAGCAATATGTAAAATCAGAAATTATGAAGTCGGAGCTGGTAGGCTTGGTATTGAAAGCCCTCAAACTAGCGCCAAACGAGATATCACTATCCAAACCACTGCTAGTAGCCATGAGCAAGATAAAAGATCCGCGCGTCGGCTTAACCAAAAAAGCAGTAGCAGATCAATTTCACCAAGAGGTGAACGCGCAATCACCCTATGGTGTGCGCATTGAAGAGTTATACGCAATTCTAGGCCCAAATAATGCTGATTCTCTTGCCGAAGACATTGACCTTGCTGAAACAAATTCCGAAGCGCATAAGCAGGACGTGTGTGAAAAATACCAAAGGAATGTTATTGTCCCGCTTGTCGAGCGGTTTAATGAAACATGGGGGCATATTCTTCCCGCACCACTCACGCCCACCGATCTTGAACTCTTCAAGACCGCACTGGAAACGCCGGCAGACGGTTTGGATGACCTCAACATATGCGGCGCCCGCCTTGAGCCGGATACCATAAAGTTAAGCTGTGCCGGGTTTGTTAAACTGGCGGCCTCAGCGGTTGGGGTTTCACCTTCAGAGGCGGCTGTGAGTTGGATATCTTCATTGCCGCTGATGCGCAAATAACAGGAGTTTTCTATGGCCCCTCGCGAGCACCCGGCATTTTCGCCACAAAAACTAAAAGCGCGCTTGCACGATGCAGCGAGTGAACCCGTCGCGTTTGCATTCGGGATTGATAAAAGTGGCAAAGAACCTGTTTTACTGATGCATGATAAGCTGGAAGGCAAGCCATTGCTCCAGTTCTTGAAAAACAAAACGGGGGCGGTGGAGCTCGGTACATTTGGTATGGCCAAACTCGACGGCAAACGGCTTTATCTTTACGCCGAAAAAAACATGAAGTCGCTGCTTAAGCTGTGCAAATTGTGGGTGGCCAAAAATAAGCATCCGATGATCACCAAGATCATTCCTGTTGTCGGCGGTGTCGAACTCTCCGATGGTGAAGAAGAAACCGCCTTGGAAGACGCTGGCAATATGCCCCCCAAAAACACTAAGGAAGAAGCTATTAGGGAGCGTCGGCAAAATCTTGGAGACTCATTAAAAGCGGTTCTCAAAAGAGCTTCCAGCAAGATCGAACCGTCTAAATTGAAAGCCGTCGGCAAGGAAGCCATTTCAGCAATTGAGACCGGAGATTTTGCGCTAGCTAAGAAGATCATCGAAGCGCTGGCGGCAGCATCTAATACTGGCAATAAGCCAAGCCTAGATAACTCTATTGAATTTGGCAAGCTCGCCGAAAGCTGGATTTCCGCACGGCAAAAAGCCGAACGCGACGTTGCCTCACTACGGGCCGCAGCAACCAAAGCCTATCCACATTTATCGGATCCGCTTTCGATTCTGGAGCACACCTTTAAACCGTTCAATCGCGAATTGGGCCGTACCTTGAAGGCTGCTTCCGCGAGCAAAAACCCAGAACAAACCGGAAAACTAGCAAAACGCGCAGCAACCATTGCCCTTGAATACCAGACGGCCCTGCGTGTTGACCCATTAGTGGCACACCTGAAAAAGAATCCCTTCAAGACCATAGATCTTCTCACGCAACTTTCCACACCATTGGCAAATGTGTTAGCGGCAATTCGGTAGACGACAAGGCGTTTTCCAATTTTTTGGCCCGGGGTTTTGATGCATTGGGTTCTGTCGCAAATTATTGATATAATTGCCAGGAAGAGCATCCATGATCATGTTGAGGGATCCAAATATTCGAACAGGTTTTCTTTTAAAGGTTGCCACGTCCCAAAGCAGGTCGTTCTTCATGCTGTATACTTTTATCTTCGGCACGCAGTCTCGTTGCGGTGGACCATGCGACACTGAACCGTTGGATTGTTAAATACCCCCTAATCGCTCTTGGGGCGCAGAGGCGGAAGCCTCCGACAGCCGTATCCTGGCGAATGGATGACACTTACATCAAAATTCGTGGTATTTGGACATATCTATACCGCGCCGTCGATCGCAGAAGTCGCGCAGATGATCAGGAAAAAAGCTAAAGTGTCAGGGCTCTGGGTTCGCGCAATTTGCGGCTCGCGCTGGATAACCGTGTTCAATCCAATGGATGTTCTTAAGCATAGCAATAGTTTGCGACAAAGCCGGCAAGGGCGATATCAAGTTTGGGTGGTGTCGTAGGCAGGTATTTTGTAGCTTTGCGCATGCAATGATATGAAATGTTCAACAAAGCCAAACATTGTTGAACAGGGTTTCATATAAAATGACAGACAGACACTCTTCCACCGCCCATGCCGCCTATCATGATCTGCTGCGCACCCTGCTTGATGAAGCGGTGTCGGATATTCGCGGCACACCGACACGGGTAGAGCGCTCGGGCAAGGTCTATTGGTATGACAGTTACAGGGTCGGGTCGGATGTGCGCAAAACCTATATTGGCGATGACAACGAAGCGCTACGGGGACGGCTGGCACAGCTTAAAACCTTGCGCACCGAAAAAGAAGCGCGGCGGCAACATCGTATGCGATTAATCCGCATTCTGCGGGCCGAAGGGTTTTTGGGCGTTGATGCGCGCACGCTTCACCACATGAATTACTTGATTGCTGAGCCAATAAAGGCTGCGGTTACGTATCGAAATGGCGTGCTGGTGCAGATACCCTAGCCAGAGCGCTTTGCCATCCACAAGCTCATTTCGGCTGATCGGCGGCGGGATGGCGCCGACAGTTTGAAAGCCGAAAAAGACCGGTTGCAGGCAGCGTTTTTGATTGACGTGCTGGCAGAGGATCGGCCAGATGAACTGCAAGACGCATTCGACGATGCCCTTTCTCTGGGCCCACGCTGGCAAGCGCGGATTGAAAGGACATTGGCGCGGATGCCGAAAACGAGGGTGCTTTTAGCGTAAAGCGAGATGGCGCTATATTTGCGACAAAACCCTTCATTTTGCAGATTAAGACGCGCGGGCGGCGCCAGCTGTCAGGCCATTATCGTCCAGCCACTGGTCAAGTTCCTTGAGAGCAGCCCCGCTCGGGGGTTGGAACGGCTGACGGCAGGGGCCAACTGGCACACCCAAACGATTGAGTGCATGTTTCAACCCAGGCACAACACCGGCGCGAATCAAAATAGCGATCAAATCGTTCGCTTTGCGCTGAAGCGCGCGCGCTTCTTCCGGCTCGCCTGCCGCCACCGCGCGTTCGATGCCCACATAAATATCGCCGATCAAATTATAGGTGGAGCCAATGCCGCCGTCGCTGCCCATTGCGGTTGCCCCCAGAAACATTTCATCCGTGCCAAAATACATCTTTTTGGACGGAGCATGTTTGCGAAGCTCTTCAAACTGGAACAGATCTTGCGCAGTATACTTAATGCCGGCAACGCCCGGAATTTCCAGCAATTCCAGCAAGCCTTCGGTGGAGAAATTCGCGCCACTAAGCACGGGAATATTATAGATAATCAGCGGGAGCTCGGCCGCATCCGCAATGGAGCGGTAATAAGTTTTTATCTCCTCCGCCCCGTGCTTGTAATAGTAAGGCGGCACCGCAGAAACGGCATGATACCCGTTATCTCGAGCAACCCGCGCGAGCGCCACCGCATCACCGGTTGACGCAGACCCGACCTGAGCGATCAAGGTGCATTTATCGCGGGCGTAATCTGCTAGCGCGATCAGGTGCTCGGCCCGCTCTTCGCGGCTTTGAATAACGCTTTCACCGGTTGAGCCGCTGGCATAGAGGCCGGCAACACCCTTGGACAAAATGTAATCGACAAGGGGGCCAATACGTTCCGTTGAAATGCTTCCGTCATCCTTGAATGGTGTCAGAAGTGCCGCGAAAACTGTTCCGTTGATGCTCATTTCATACCTCGGTGAGTAACCGCCTTTGCCTTTATTGGCAGGGCTTAATCGGCGTAATTGCCACTCTTTGATATGATGAAAGATCATTTTGGTCAACAAAAAATTAAAAAGTAGACACAAAAATAAATGTATGGTTACCATGCGTCACACAGGAGAACAAATGACCGATTCGATTTCTTCAAGTTCACTTGCAAGCAGCCTTGCCGCCAAGATTCACGCGGGTGATTTTAAGCCTGGCATGATGCTGCCAAGCGAGCGGGAGCTATGCGAGTCTTACTCTGTTGGGCGCAATGTTGTCCGCGACAGCTTCACAATTCTGCAATCCATGGGGTTATTGGACCACGATAAGGGCAAGCGCCCGCGCGTGATTGCGCCAACGCTGGTGAATGTTATGCATGGTGTCGGTGACGCGGTTAAGCTCTTTTTTTCCGGCAGCGAAGGCCTTGCCCATCTGGAACAAGCGCGCTTGTTTCTGGAAACGAGTCTACTGCGCTATGCCTGTGAACACGCAAGCAATGCGCAAGTGGGCAAAATGGTGGAAGCCATTGAAGCCTGCGAGAAAGCGCGTGGAAATGTAGAAGCATTTCGCGAAGCCGATGTTCAGTTTCATCGGGCGCTGGCCGAAGTGCCGGGCAACCCTATTTTCACAGCGTTGCACGATACTTTTGTCGGAAGTCTTATGAAAAACAGGCCAGCGTTGCCAAATTTTGCTGAGAAAAACGATATCAGCAATAACGAGCACCGTCAGATTGTTGCGGCAATTCTGGACAAAGACGCCGACCGCGCCGTCAGTATTTTGACACGCCATTTAACCCGCAATTACGGCACCTATTTTCGGCTGGCAATGGAACTAGACTCCAAAGCTGGTCACACCTCAAACGCATCACCTCAACAAGGAGAAATACTATGAATAAAATGCTCAATCTAGCGACCGCTTCGGCGTTGGCCCTGATAACAGGGACATCCGCCTGGGCGGACCGTGTTAACCAATTGTCTGACGCGCGTGTCCGCCAGGCTATCGCCTATGCGATCGACATGGATACGATTGTGGAAACAATTTACGAAGGCAAGGCGATTGCTGCTGATTCAATGATCCCGAATGGCAGCTTTAAGGCTGAAGGCCTGAATGCTTATGCCTATGATCCAGATCAGGCCCGCGCGCTGCTTGCCGAAGCTGGTTGGGATGACAGCCAGGTGCTGGATGTTGTTTACTACTACGGTGACCAAGCCACGGCTGACCTGATGGTTGCCATGCAGGCCTATCTTGGCGATGTGGGCATTCAGATGACCTATCGCAAGCTGGAAGGTGATGTTGGCGGTCAGTTGGGTGTGATGCCCACCGCTGAGGATACATCCGGCATCGTATGGGACATTGCTTATGGCGCCAAAGCTGCGCTGGCATTGCAAGAGTATTATAACGGCTACCAATCCGGCCTTAGCTCCTATGCACCCGGCACCGCCGAGCGTGACGAGCTGGTTGCACGGATCAACGGCACCGTAGATGTTGACGTGCAAAAAGCGGCATTTGCCGATTTCGAGCGCTATGAAAACGAAATGCTGTCAGACATTCCGCTCTATTATCAGCAGCTGTTTGTGATCGAAAGCGCCCGGATGAGCCGTAACGGTGGCCAATACGGCAATGACCAATTCAACTATGACTGGAACATTGTCAATTGGACAGTCGAGCCTGACGAAAATGGCGACGAAGTGCTTTACACCAATAACGGTCCGGTTTCCTTCTTTGAGCACCCATGGCTCAACCCTGGTTTCCGCGCGTTCACCAAAATCGGGCTTGATCGCTTGATCACGGCTGATGGTTCGTTGACACCTGGTGCTGGGCAACTGGCGGAAAGCTACACGGTTTCGGAAGACGGCCTGTCGGTCACTTTCATGCTGAAAGACGGCCTGACCTGGCATGACGGCACACCGCTCACTGGTGAGGATGTTGTTTGGTCAATCGAAACTGCTATGGAAGTGCCCGGGATCAACCCAGTATTTTCCGGCACCTTTGGTTCGATTGCCGATATGTCAACCGATGGCAAGAGCGTAACGATCAACTTCTCAACTCTGGACCCGAACTTCCTGCTGACTTTCAGCCAGTTCCCGCCACTTCCAAAGCACCTGCTTGAGGGCGTTAACGTGGTTGAATTCCAGCAGCACCCGTTCTGGCAGAATCCGGTTGGTTCTGGCCCATATATGATTTCTGAAATTCAGATGAACGACTTTGTTCGGTTCGTTCCGTTTGAGGCTTATCACGGCGGTGTGGCCAATGTTGACGAAATAGTGGCCTTCCCCGCGGGCGAAAACGATGCCAACATCGTTAAAAACGCCTCCGCTGGCCGGCTTGATTTCGGCTACACAAAATCTGTGAGCGATGCACAAGCGATTGAAGAAATGGAGCACATGCAGGTTATTCCGGCAGACATTCCATACACCCGTTCGCTGCGCATGAACGCCTTCGCAAATATCAGCGAATAATACCTCCCTGAGAACGTCGCGGGCTTTCGAGCCCGCGACAGCTTTCTAATCAGATATGCCAAGCTAGGGGTCGCGACCAATGTTAACGTTCATTCTGCGCAGAATATTGATCACGATACCGATGCTGCTCATCATCAGTTTTCTCGTCTATCTTGGGTTGGAATTAACCCCGGGCGATGCGGTTTCGCACATGATCAGCCCCGATCTCACCAACACAGTGACCGAAGAACAAATGGCGGCGATGCGCGAGTCGTTGGGGCTCGATAAATCATTCATCGAGCGTTACTGGAGCTGGCTCACACATATTGTGCAGGGTGATTTCGGGCATTCGCTCTCCGGCGGTGTAGCGATTTCAACCATCGTACTGGATAGGCTTCCCGCCACGCTGGAACTCTCAATTTTTGCCCTCGTATTTTCAACCATCATCGGCTGTGTCCTTGGTCTGCTTTCAGCGCTCAAGCGCGGCTCGGCCACAGATAGCGCGCTCACCGTTGTTGGTATGCTTGGCGTGTCGATCCCCGAATTCTTTTTCGGGCTTGTCGCCATTTTGATTTTCGCCCTCAATCTTGGCTGGCTGCCAGTTGGTGGCCGCCTTTTGCCCAGCTATGACAGCTATTGGGACCACTTCCCCAACATCATCCTGCCCGGGCTGGTGCTCTCACTAATGATGACCGCCGGCGTGATGCGCTATGCGCGCTCCGCGATGCTCGACAGCCTGTCGCGCGAGTTTATTCGCACCGCGCGGGCCAAGGGCCTGCCGCAATGGCGGATTATTCTGTACCACGCTTTCCGCGTCGCCCTGACGCCTGTTGTCGTGTTGATCGGGTTCCGGTTGCCAACGCTGATTGGCGGGTCAGTCATCATTGAAGCGGTGTTTCAATGGCCCGGCATTGGGTTGGAATTCATCGGCGCGGTGCGCGGGTCTGATTATCCGCTGGTGATGTCCATCGCGCTCCTGTCGGTTCTGGCCGTGCTTTTGGCCAGCCTGATCGTGGATGTGCTGACCGCAATGATTGATCCGCGCGTGCGGCTGGGATAGGAGAAAAATAATGGGAAAAGCCTCACTCAACCGGAAGTTTGACGCCCTGCGCGCTAAAGAAGAAGCCGGGCTATTGAAGCCAGCCTCAGGCAGCCGCGCCTTGCGAAAGATGATGAGCAACCAATTGGCGGTGGCCGGGGTGGTGATTTTTTCCATCATCCTGCTCGCCTCGATCTTTGCACCCCTTCTCACCGTGCATGACCCGCTAAAGGTGGACCTGCGCTCCATGCTGCAAACACCTTCAGCCGAGCATTGGTTTGGCACCGACAGAACCGGCCGCGATGTTTTTGCCCGCGTGCTCTACGGCGGGCGCGTATCAATCCTGGTCGGTCTTGGCTCGGCCTTGCTGGCGGCGGCGGTGGGTGTCGGCATTGGGGCCTATACCGGCTATAAAGGCGGCTGGGTTGATGTGGTCGCCCTGCGCGCGTCTGAAATTTTTATGGCCTTCCCGCAGATCATTCTGGTGCTTTTGCTGGTGTCGATCACCGGCCAAAGCTTGATGAACCTGATAATCATTTTCGTGCTCACTGGCTGGGGCCCGATGTATCGCATGGCGCGGGCGCGGGTTTTGAGCTTGCGGGAAGAGGAATATGTGCAGGCGCTACAAAGCTTCGGCGTCCCAACCCTCAAGATTTGCTATAAGCATATTTTGCCAAATGCACTGGGGCCGATCATGGTGAATATCACCCTGACCACGGCGATGTTTATTCTCGCAGAAGCGGGGCTTAGCTTTTTGGGGTTGGGCGTGCCACTTTCCATCCCAACATGGGGCAACATCCTGAACGTGGCGCAGGATTTGCGGGTGTTGCAGAATAACTGGTGGTTATGGGCGCCGGTTGGTGCGGTCATCTCGCTGTTTGTGCTCAGTGTTAATTTCATTGGTGACGGGTTGCGCGACAGCACCGACCCAACATTGCAGGGATAGAAAAATGGCGAATGATCTGGCCCTCAGCGTCAAAGACCTGAAGACGTTTTTTTACACCAACAAGCGCTGTAACAAGGCGCTCAACGGTGTCAGCTTCGAAATCAGAAAAGGCAAAACCCTTGGGGTGGTTGGCGAAAGCGGCTGCGGCAAGTCGGTGACCGCTTCATCCATTATGCAACTGCTGCCGCGGCTTTCCCGGATCGAGGAAGGCTCAATCACCTACCATTCTGAGCGCGGCGATATCCGGATTGACGAGCTGGAGCGCGACGGTGCGGAAATGCGCAGTATTCGCGGTGAAGAAATCGCGATGATCTTTCAAGACCCGATGACCGCCCTCAACCCGGTTTATTCCGTCGGCTTTCAGATCGGCGAGGCCTTGCAATACCATACCGACCTCACCAAAAAACAGCGTGGCGAACGGGTGATCGAGCTGCTCACCGCCATGGGCATTCCCAGCCCCGGAGAGCGCGCCAAGCAATTTCCACATAACTATTCCGGCGGGATGCGCCAGCGCGCCATGATCGCCATGGCCATGTCCTGCAATCCGAAAATTCTGATTGCGGATGAGCCGACAACGGCGCTGGATGTGACCATTCAGGCGCAGATTTTCAACCTGATGAACAAGCTCAAATCTGAGAATGATACCGCCATTATGCTGATCACCCATGATATGGGCGTGATAGCGGAGCTCGCGGATGATGTGGCGGTGATGTATATGGGAAATATTGTGGAAGCCGGCACGGTGGACGATGTGCTGCGCCGCCCGCAACACCCCTACACCCGCGCCTTGCTGGATTCGATCCCGATTTTGGGGCGTGGTCGCGATCAGGATATCAAATCCATCCGCGGGGCAACACCTGACCCCTATGAGCGGCCCAAGGGTTGCCAATTTGCGCCGCGCTGTGATTTTGCCACAGATGCCTGTGAGGTTATGCCGACCGAGGAAGCCGTCACCGATACGCATCGTGTGATGTGCCACCGCTATAAGGAGATATTCGAGAATGCCTGACTCATCAAAGCTCGAACCCATCCTGAAACTGCGCGGCCTTGAGACCCATTTTCCGGTGCGCAAAGGCATTTTTAACAAGGTCGCGGGCCATGTTAAGGCCGTTGACGGGGTTGATCTCGATGTCTATCGCGGCGAGGTGCTGGGCCTTGTGGGCGAAAGCGGCTGTGGCAAAACCACCCTTGGCAAGGCGATTCTGCAATTGGTCCGGCCAACGGGTGGTGAGGTGCATTATGACGATAACGGCACCGATGTTGAACTACGCGGCCTGTCTGACGACGAAATGCAGCCTTACCGTAAAAAGCTCCAAATCGTGTTTCAGGACCCGCATTCATCACTAAACCCGGCGTTTACCATTTTTGGCTCGCTCGAAGACCCGCTAAAGCGTTACGGCGTCACGCCCCGCGCCAAACGGCGTGAAATTATCGGTGATCTGCTGGAGGCGGTTAACCTGCGCCGTGAATATATGGACCGCTACCCGCACGAGTTTTCCGGCGGCCAGCGCCAGCGCATCGGCATCGCCCGCGCGCTATGTATCGACCCTGAGCTGGTGGTGTGTGACGAGGCCGTCTCGGCCTTGGATGTTTCTATTCAAGCGCAGGTGCTGAAGCTGTTGATGGACCTCAAAAACGAGCGGAACCTAACCTATATCTTCATCACCCATGATCTCAGCGTTACCGAATATCTGTGTGACCGGATTGCGGTTATGTATCTGGGTCGGATCGTTGAACTGTGTGACACTGAAGATCTTTACGCCAACACCCTTCACCCCTATACGCAGGCGCTGCTATCGGCAATTCCGGTGGCTGATCTGGACAAAAAAACCAACCGGATCGTGTTGGAAGGGGATGTGCCCAGCCCGCTCAACCCACCATCCGGCTGCCCGTTTCACCCGCGCTGCCGCTATGCCGCCGGTCTTTGCAAAACCGACGTGCCCGCGCTGAACAACCATAGCCAACAGGGGCGTGATCACTTTGTCGCCTGTCATTTTGCCGATGCATTGCCGGATGTGTGACCCCGCACGGCAAAACATCCGTGCAGCCAAAATTCAAGGAGACAGGCATGTTTAAGCCACCCGCGCCTTATGATCTCGAAATCCTCCGCCAATCAAACCTACGGTTTGCAGTGGCGGGGGTTACCCATTGGCACGCTGAATACTACCGCGATATTCTACTTTCGGCCGGGGTTGAGCTGGTGGGGGCCACTGATAGTGACCAGCCAGCGGGCCGCGCCAAGGCTAGCAGTTGGCACCTGCCCTTTTCGGACAGTCTGAAAAGCCTTATCGCCGACCATCAGCCCAATTTCCTGTTTGTGCTGCCAAGGCATGACCGCGCCTCGGAGGAAATCGCCGAAGCCGCCGCTACGGGCCTGCCCTTTCTGGTAGAAAAACCCATGGGGCTTGATGCAACGGGGGCCAAACAGGCGGCTGGGGCGGTGCAAAGCGCCAATATCTTTGCCGACGTTGCCTTGCCCATGCGCCACACCGGCATTTGGGCAGCCCTTGATGATATTCACAGCACGTGGTCAAGCGAGGTCCTGGCCTATGCCCATTTTCGCACGATAAACGGCCCGGCAGAGCGCTATAATGGCTATGGAGCCTCCTGGATGCTGGACCAAGCCAAAAGCGGCGGCGGCGCGTTGCGTAACCTCGGGTTTCATGGGGTCGATGCGGCCATTTGCCTTGCCGGAAGCATTCATAACCTAACTGTGGAAGGCGCAACCGTGGTTCGGCGCACGGAAGAAGCGGTAGAGCACTATGCCAGCGCCATTCTGAGAACAGCAGGCGGCGGCGTGATCACGCTTGAAGCCGGTTACGCGCTGCCCTCGCCCACAAGCTCGGATCAGGAATGGCGCATCTCAACGGATAAGGCCTTTTTGTGCCAGCGAGATGGCAAATTGCGAACACATTTTAAAGAAGACAAAGCCGCTATTGAACAGGCACTACCGGGATTGCCGGACCCCTACGGGCAAATGCTCGTGAACAGCGTTGGAGCCTTTTTATCCGGCAAGCCGCCGCTATCCCCGCTGAAAGATGCCGTTACCGCCGCCGCCTTGGTGGACCGTATTTATGCGCTGGCCGATTAAGCCAGACAAAAATAATAACAATTCAAGAGAAGCTAAGAACATGATAAATATAGGGATTGTAGGGGCCGGGTATTTTGGGTCCGTTCACGCCAAAGCCATCGCCGAGATAGACGGATTGCAGGTTGCCGGTTTTTGCAGCGGCACTTTTGCCCATGCGCAGGCTTGTGCGGATACCTTTGGCGGCACGGCCTATGCAGACTGCGCTGACCTGTTGGCAGATGCCCGCATTGATGCCGTTGTCATCGCCACGCCGCACCATTTGCATGAATCCCTTGCCATTGTCGCCGCCAAGGCGGGCAAACATATCTTGCTGGAAAAGCCGATAGCGCCCACCAAATCGGCGGGTGACGCCATTACGCAAGCGGCAAAGGCGGCCAATGTGGCGCTTATGATCGGGCATGTGGTGCATTTCATGCGCCCCTGCATGGTGGCGCAATCCATCATCGAAAGCGGTGAGCTTGGGCGCCCGATGCTTGGCTATAGCCAGATGATCAAGCTCTGGATGGAAGAAAACCGCAAGGATTGGCATCTGAAAACCGAGACAGGCGGCGGTATGCTGATGACCGGCGGCATTCACGCGCTGGATGTGCTGGTGTGGCTGATGGGCCAAGAGGTAGAGGCCGTGAGCGCCCAGATCGGCACCTATTTCCACACGCAGGAGGCCGATGATAGCGCGCTGCTCGGGCTGCGCTTCAAAGGCGGGGGCATTGGCCAGATCCAGAGTATTGGCTACCGAAACGGGGCCATGGATTATGGCGCAGAAATCGTTTGCGAGCAGGGCACCATCGGCATTGATTTTGCCAAGGGCGTGGCCATCGGGCGGGAGGGGGTTTGGACTGAGGTTGAGGACTCGCTGGACGCCGACCCCATGCACGATGCTGTGGTGCGCCAGTGGCAATCTTTTCAGGAAAGCATAGTTAAGGGCATTGAAATTGCCATTACCGGGGATTATGCCAGCCATATCGTCAGCGTTATCGAAGCCGCTTTCCAGTCAAACACCGAGCGCCGCGAGGTTACCCTATGACAAATGTTCTTGAGAAAATTCGCGGCGGGCTTGTGGCCTCTTGCCAACCGGTAGACGATGGCCCGATGGACCGCCCAGACATCGTGGCAGCCATGGCGCAGGCCTGTGTGGCGGGGGGCGCTGCCGGTTTGCGGATTGAGGGCGTTGCCAACCTCAGGGCAGTGCGGCCGTTGGTATCGGTGCCGATTGTCGGGCTGGTAAAAACAGACCGCACAGATACCGAGGTGCGCATTACCAGCACCGTTGCCGAGGCGCTGGCTTTGGTTGAAGCTGGCGCGGATATTGTCGCCTATGACGCCACCAACCGGCCCCGGCCTGACAACTGGCACGATATCCTCGCAGCCATCCGCGCGGCGGGGGCGCTCGCGATGGCAGATTGTTCAACCATGGCAGATGCAGAGCGCGCCCATAAAGCGGGCGCTGAAATTCTGGGTAGCACGCTTTCGGGCTATACAAGCGAGACGCAAACCGGCGACCCTTTGCCCGATTTCACCTTCCTGCGCGGGCTAAGCCAGTTGGGTGGGTTCGTGATGGCCGAAGGCCGGTATTTAACCCCCGATCTTGCGCGCCAAGCTATGCAATCCGGCGCTGATTGTGTTACCGTCGGCAGTGCCTTGACCCGCTTGGAGCACATGACAAGCTGGTTCGCCCAAGCCGTTGCGGATGGCGCGAAATGAACCGGTTTGGCAACCTGCAGGGCTGCGCGGTGGATTTGGGTGGCACAAAAATTGCCGCTGCCCGGTTTGTTGACGGCGAGATCGTGCGCAGATGCCAGACAAGAACCGAAGGTGAGGCACCGCCGGAGGTATTGATCGACACCATTGCCGGGCTATTATCCGAGCTGGATTTCACGCGCGATGAATCTTTCGGGCTGGCCGCGGCGGGCAAAGTGGATGCCGCCGGAAATTGGGGCGCGGTCAACCAGCGCACATTGTCAAAGGTTAAGGGCGTGCCGATGCGCCAATTGGTGGAGGAGCGGATAGGGTCTTGTCTGGTGGTGAATGACGCGGCCGCCGCTACGCTTGCAGAGGCCCGGTTTGGGCTGGGGCATGACATTGCCAATTTCGCCTTCATCACCGTGTCAACCGGTGTTGGCGGCGGGTTGATCCTCAACCACCAACTGCATCAATCAGAGGACGGGATGGCTGGCCATTTGGGCTTTATGAGCTCGCGCTATGCGACTGAGCTATGCGGCAGCGGACGCCACGCCACAGTTGAAAGCATCGCTAGCGGGCGGGCGATTGAAGCCGCGGCTAAGGCCGCCGGGCATGATGAGCATGACGCGCGCGCGGTTGCCCGCGCCGCAAAGCAGGGTGAAACATGGGCGGATTCCCTTTTTGAAACCTCAGCTGCCGCAATCAGCGATTTATGCGGAGACCTGCGTTGCTTGCTTGGCATAAAAACCATCGCGCTCGGCGGTGGCATTGGCTTATCGCAAGGGTATCTTGGACGGGTGAATCGACACCTCACGGCGCTCCCTCTGCCGTTTCAACCCCATGTTGATACGGCAAAAACCGGCATAGATGGTCCGCTGGTAGGGGCTTTATGTTTCACTCAAATGGCGCACGCTGCATTGGGCGCATCAAACGGAGGTTAGACGATGAAGGTCCTGATTTTTCCGACAAAAATAGCGTCAATCAAAGCCGTTGCCGCACGAATTTTGTATGAAGCAAAGGCAAATCCAGATTGCACGCTTGGTTTTGCCACCGGCGGCACGGTTGAGCCAGTTTACGCAGATATTGTGCAACGCTATCGCGCGGCTGGTGTGTCGTTTGCCAAGGTTAAATGCTTTAATCTTGATGAATATGTAGGGCTAAGCCCGGACCACGACATGTCGTACCATGCTTATATGGCCCGCCACTTGTTTGAGCATACCGACTTTCAATCAGATAACATCCATATCCCGTTTGGCAACACGCCTGATCCGGCCGCCGAAGCCGAGCGATTTGAGACGTCAATTAACGATATCGGTGGCATTGATTGCCAATTGCTCGGCATTGGCGAAAACGGACATATCGGGTTTAACGAACCTACCTCCAGCCTAGGCTCAACTACCCGCCTCAAAACACTCACGCCCGGGACCGTATCTGCCAATAGCCGCTATTTTGACAGTATTGACGAGGTGCCCACGGTTTCCATCACCATGGGGATAGCCACAATACTGCGAGCCCGCTCCATCATTCTTTTGGCGAACGGGCAAAAGAAAGCGGCGGCGGTGCGGGATATGATCGAAGGCCCAGTTTCTGCCATGTGCCCTGCCAGCGCGCTTCAGTTCCACCCGGAAACCGAGATCTATCTGGATCAAGAGTCTGCATCAGAGTTGCGATTGCTTGATTACTATCAAGCGGTCCACCCAAACGGAGAAATTTGATTCCCATGAGCGGAACTTACCAGATAATTGCAGACAGGGTTTTTGGTGCTGATGACAATGGCGACTTACGCAATCAGGTTGTGGATGTGTGTGATGGCCTGATCACCAATATCAGGCCCGTTGAAAACGACGATATGACCGATAAAAACGCTCTGCGTGCCGAGATTCTTGCGCCCGGGTTTATCGACATTCAGATCAACGGTGGTGGCGATATCATGTTTAATGATGCGCCAACGGTTGCCACGCTGCAAACCATATGCAACGCCGCCCGGCAGGGCGGGACAGCCCATATTTTGCCCACCTTCACAACGGCGCCAAACCAAGATTACACCCTTGCGCTAAACGCGGTTTCTGCCGCTATCGAGCAGCGCATCGGCGGGGTTCTCGGGGTGCACTTGGAGGGGCCATTTCTGAGCAGATTTAAACCCGGCATTCATCCACCTGACTGTATCAGGCAGATCAATTCGGATGATTTGGCAGCGCTAA
Source organism: Paracoccaceae bacterium (assembly GCA_016744015.1). Lineage (GTDB taxonomy): Bacteria > Pseudomonadota > Alphaproteobacteria > Rhodobacterales > Rhodobacteraceae > UBA3077. The sequence continues at coordinate 24,678 of JADGFD010000021.1, forward strand.
CTGCGCCACGCCCCGGCGTTAAGCTGATCACCCTCGCGCCGGAAGAAGACGAGGTTGACGCCATTAGTCAGCTAAGCCGTAACGGTTGGGTCGTTTTCGCCGGTCACAGTAATACCACCGCAGGGCAAGCCGCCGCGGCCAAGGCCAAAGGATTGAGCGGTGCCACCCATCTATTTAATGCGATGACCCAAATTACCGTGCGAGAAGCCGGGTTAGCCGGATATACCGTCAATGATGACGACTTATATGCAGGGGTCATTGTTGATGGCCACCATGTTGATATTACCAACGTGAATATCGCGTATAAACTAATGGGCCCGGACCGTTTGATCCTTGTAACTGATGCGATGCAAACCCTTACTGGCCAGTTAAAAGAGTTTCTGATGGGAGGCCGAAAGGTTTGCCTCAGAGCTGGCAGGATCGAAGCGGCCGATGGTACCCTTGCCGGGGCGCATCTCGCCATGGATGAGGCTGTCAGAAACACCGTCAGACTGGCCGGTATTCCCCTAAATGACGCGCTCAAAATGGCGTCCCTTGCGCCAGCGAAAGCCTTGGACCTTGATACGGAACTAGGAAAAATTGCGGTGGGTTATCGCGCGAGCCTAACATTGCTGGATGCAAACCTTACCCCTTCAACAGTCATAGTTGACGGGACGATACATCGGCTGAACCAGGCAAAGTGAAACTCAAAACGAAGGCAACTGGCATGAACAACAAGACGGCAACCCCAGAATACCCGAAATTTGACTCCGCCTTGTTTCTAAATGACCATATTTCGAAAGGTTCTGTCTCAAATTATTGATATAATTGCCAGGAAGAGCATCCATGATCATGTTGAGGGATCCAAATATTCGAACAGGTTTTCTTTTAAAGGTTGCCACGTCCCAAAGCAGGTCGTTCTTCATGCTGTATACTTTTATCTTCGGCACGCAGTCTCGTTGCGGTGGACCATGCGACACTGAACCGTTGGATTGTTAAATACCCCCTAATCGCTCTTGGGGCGCAGAGGCGGAAGCCTCCGACAGCCGTATCCTGGCGAATGGATGACACTTACATCAAAATTCGTGGTATTTGGACATATCTATACCGCGCCG
>JADGFD010000022.1 GCA_016744015.1 Paracoccaceae bacterium
GCATATTGACCCCGGACGAAGCCTATGACAGAAAAACAGAACCAACGAAATTAGCAGCTTAACCATGAAAACAGATTCATCTTATTTACGCTGCTAACTGGTCAAAATTGTAGGACCACCTCTGTTGTGCTTGTGACCGATAAAGGTTTCATCCACTTCAACAATGCCACCGCCGGAACCGAAAATAACCGTGTCGTCGTTACGCATAGCTTCACGGATACGGTGAGAAAGGAACCATGCGGATTTGTAGGTAATCTCAAGCACACGGTGTAGCTGATGGCTGCTAATGCCCTTCTTGCTGCTGGTCATAAGGTAAATGGCCTGTAGCCACTTGTGCAGCGGGATATGGCTCTCTGCGAAGATCGTGTTGTGACGCACTGTGAATTGCTTGCGACAGGCGGAACACTTTTTTAGACCGTGACGCTCAACGCCCTCTGGGTGCTTCTTGCTGGGCTTGGAACGAACACCGCTAAGAGCATAAGCACTGTCCACCACACCACAGAACGAGCAAACCGGACCATCCGCCCAAAGCATAGCCTCAACGTGCGCAAAGGCTGCGGCTTCATCGTACATGTAGGCTTTGGATAGAGCAGACATTGGCGTTTCCTTTAACTCTATGTATTAAAGATAGGAAATCACCTTGGGTTTGTCATGTATACAATCGCCTTTTTTTAGGATCCGCGGTATGAACCCACTCACTTTGCTACTTAACCGATTTGCCGGTTTTCTCAATGTATCTTGGGGAGCTATGCAGCCAATTATTGCGCACGATAAAACGGGTTCATTGCAAATTGATTGGCTGTAAGCGAATTGGGAGTTGATGGTTGAAGGCAGCTTGCGCCCAAAGCCAATATTCCTAACACCCTACGGTGACGGGGCGGATTGTAACTGTGCGAGCTCAAGAGTGTTGTATCCGGATAGGTTAGAGACGCACCGCATCGTGTCGTTTGCTAAGCAGGGCGATGTACTGTTTGACCATGTGAGCCGCGCACCAATGGATGATTTAAACCGCCCGATCGTATTTGACCGTTTTGTCAACCTTGGTGAAGCTGGATGGCATTGCGAGCGGCTAGACTTCACCCATATTGAGGTTATCTGCAAGGGTAGAAAGGTGATGGTTGATCGCTTCAAAGTATCTGCAAGGCTGGGAGTGGTGCGCTAACCATAAGCAAAGGCTCCCGCCTGCCGGGCTATTTTGCTTCGCAAAATGCCGGCAGTTGGGCGTGGCCTCGGCTACGCCTCGGTGGGGGTCGTGGCAATAAGAGCTTCAGTGAAAAAGCCTTCAGGGCCGTCAATCTCTCGCAACTGCTTGCCATCAATCAGCCAATATCGACTGCCCACCGCCCGCACAAATGCACGATCATGTGAGACCAGAAGGCTGGTGGCCTCATGCGCTGTCAACTCATCTTCCAACGCCTCCTGCCCTTCGATATCTAGGTGGTTTGTTGGCTCGTCGAGGAGGTAAAAATTAGGCTCGCTTAGGCGCAACACAAGCATGGCTAGCCGCATTTTCTGACCGCCAGAAAGAGCAATGAGCTTGGATTTTTGCAAATCAATTGGAAAGCCTGCCCCCGCCAGCAGCCCGCGCGCACGCTGGTCTCCGATATCAAAGCGCTGGGTAATTTCTTCTAGTGGGCTGTGGTTGTGATCAAGCTGCGAAAGCCCTTGGTCAGAGAATCCCAGCTCAAGTGACGGGGTTGCGCGAATCCCCGCTACCTCCCCCGTAATTGCTTTATGCAGCAACGAAATCAGGCGGGTTTTGCCGGTGCCATTGGCCCCAAGCAGCACAATCCGGTCGCCTTTGTTTACCCAGATTTTGCCAGTGCTAAACAGCAGGCGGCCATCAGGTGTGGTTACATCTACATCATCAAACGCTACCAGCGCCTTGGCATGAGTGCCGCTATTGCCTAGCTTGATATCCCCCGCTGCGCGCTCTTTGTATGCGGGGCGGGCTGCGGTTTCCAGACGCGCGGCGCGGTCTTTCAACTGCTTGGTTTTATTGATCAAAAGATCAGAGCCGGAATTCACCCCGATGTTTTTCAGTTTGGCGGCCTGGCGCCTTAGCTGCTTGGCTTGTTTGATGTCATTGCCGTATTGGCGGGCATCAGCCGCGTCGGCCTCCTCTAGCGCCGCGCGGGCTTGGCTATAGGGCAGGGCAAACAGGCGTGAGGCGGTTTCTCGCAGGAAAAGCGTGTGGGTGGTGGCCTCGTCTAAGAATGCGCGATCATGGCTGGCGATGATCAGCGGCACGCCGCGCGCGGTGGTTTGTAGCCAACTTTGCAGCAGGCCGATGCGGGAAAGATCGAGATGATTTGTCGGCTCGTCCATCAACATCAGATCAGGCTCCAGCACCCAAACCCGCGCCAGCATCGCCATGCGCTGCCAGCCGCCTGAAAGCGCGCTCAGTGGTTTTTGCTGGTGCTCATAGGGCACTTTGAGGTCATCCAACACAACATCCACCCGCCAGCTTTCATATTCGGTTTGGTCCGGTGGGAGGGCTGAAAGCACCGCCTCATAAAGTGTCAGCGGCAACAATGCCTCGGGCAGGTCTTGCTCAAGGTGGCCCACGCGCAGCCCGTGCGCGCGGGTGATGTCGCCGCTAGTAGTGTCAGCAGTGCCCGCAATGCAGCGCAGCAGGGTGGACTTACCCCGACCGTTGCCCGCAATCAGGCCAAGGCGATCCCCCTTTTCAAGGGTGAGATTCAGGCCCGAAAAAAGTGGCAGGCCAAGGGTGACAGATAGGTCGTTGAGATTGAGAATAGCCATGGGAATCCAGCATTATATAACTAGCCCAAAGGACGGGCAGACATAGGCAGACCGGAAAACAAAAATGCGTTTTGTGCCTGCCCTACAAACGTGTTTGCAGGGCCAAAACGGGGCCGCGGGTTCGATCATGATAATGAAAAATTTTCATAACGCCCCCTGTTGTGCGCGGTTTCGATATGGCAAGCTTAGCAAGCAAAGCTTGAAGCGGCAACGGAAAAATTTCCGTGATTATGTTGTAGCAAAGGAAGTAATCAGTGAGCAAGACGGATGGATACAGAATTTATGCGATCGGAGACATCCACGGATGCTTGGCCGAGCTGGAAGGGATGCAGGCGCTGATAGCGGCGGACCTCATGTGGAACCCGCACCCCAAACCTTTGGTGATATACCTTGGTGACTATATGGACCGGGGCCCTGACTGCCGGGGCGTGCTGGAAAACCTGATGCAGGCCAACACACCCGCGCTGCCCGCACGGTTTTTGTATGGCAACCATGACAGCTACCCCAAGCTGTTTTTGCGAGACCCAACGGGCTTGCACGGCTGCCGGTTCCACTGGCTTGACCCGGTGATGGGGGGGCAAATAACGCTTGAAAGCTATGGCGCTTGGGGGGCGACTGTCTCCAAGGCTGAAGCTTTTAGGGACGCCTTTCAGGATGTATATCCGCAAGCGCATTATGATTGGGTAGAGGGCTGCGAGCGCTCTATTCATATTGGCGGGTATTTCTTTGCCCATGCCGGTGTGGATCCCGCGCGTGGGCTGGATGAGCAGGTGGAGTATGATCTGATATGGATTCGGAGGCCATTTTTGAGCTTTAAAGGCGATTTTGGCGCGGTGGTGGTGCATGGGCACACACCCGTGCAGGAGGTTGAAAACCATGGAAACCGGATAGCAGTGGATACGGGGGCTGTGTTTAGTCGCAAGCTTTCATGCTTGGTCCTGGAAGATGATGCGCAAGAACTGTTGGAGCCATCAGGCCGCACCCCGTGCCCGATCATTAGCTAAAGGACTAGCATCGCTACGCTCGGCGGGTGCTTGTTTTGGGGGTAGCAAAAGGGGACAACGGTTGAGCGCGGCGCGAGTGCTGTGCTACAACAAGCGCAAGGGGGGGGGGCGCCGCGTTAGTTGGTCCGGTAGTTTTGGCCGATATCATCTTCGCGAATGATCAGCGTATCAACAGCCTCAATGCGCGCCATGCGCTTCATGATCGCGCCGGGGAAGAAAGTGACCGGAAAATTAGCAAATTGCGGAAAGTCATTCAGCACGCTGGAAATGGCATTGGCGCAAAATAGCTTACCCACATGGCCACGGGCGCGCGAGGCGGCGATCATTTCGTCAGCCTGCTCACGGCTAATTTCCAGTGTTTGCACTTTTACATAATAGCCAAAGCGTGCGTGATAGGAGTTATAATAACTCGCAAAGCGCGGGGTGATTCCATAGATGATATCATCGCGCCGCGGCAGCTCTGAATGCCGGAAAGAGCCTGCGGGGTCATATATAATCTGCTCGGAGCCATTGATAAGCAAAGCTGAATGCTCGCCAGAATTAGAATTGGAATTCACCATAGTGATCAGTGAAACCGAGGCTGGTTCGGGGTTGCTATACTGCGCCGCTGAAATTTCCTCAGCGGGGGCTGTGCCGCTATTGCTGGCGCAACCGGCCATAAACAGGCTTAGCCCAAGCAAAACAGCAGATGAAAGCGCCCGCATAACCCGCCCCGATCAGGAGTTGAACACGGCGAGAAAGACCAGAATTCCGATAGAAACATATGTGAGCCAGAGGCTACCTTTAATGAAGCCTTTGAAGGTTTTTTCTTGGTGGCTGATGTCCATGGACCCGTGCTTGTATTCGCTCATTTTGCATCTCCCGATTTTGGTTTTGTCTGGTGTGCCAGAAAATAGCTGCTTTGAAAAGGGGGTTTCACAGGCTGCGCCACAGAAACGCACCATCGGCCCGCCGCTCGCGGCTGACCTCACCGATTTGGTAAAGATGATTTACATGGCCCACGGCTTCAACCAGCGCCAGCCCATATTCGCCCTCGCCGATTTTGCGCTTAAACAACGGTTGGAAGCATTCCGCCGCCGTGCGGGGCTCGGAAAGATGTGTTTTCAGGCGATCCAGTGCCGTGTGGTGATTGTTTATAAGCTGGGTGAGGCGGGTTTTTAGGCCCGTGAATGGTAACTTATGACCGGGCAACACAAGGTGATGCGGCTCGGCAAACGGCTTGAGCCGCTCGCAGCTTTCAAACCATGCGCCCACCGGGTCGGCCTCTGGCTCGGTCGCATACACCCCGAGGTTTGAGGAAATGCTGGCAATCACCTGATCGCCCGCGATCACCACATCGTCTGACCACAGGGTTATATGGTCGGGGGCGTGGCCCTGCCCAAGCCGCACCGTAAACGCGCGGGCACCGATTTGCAGTGTATCACCCTCGTCCAGCCGTTTGAAGCCAAGTGGCATTGGGGCCACTACGTCTGAAAAGTTAAACGGCCGTTCGGCTTTCCGCTTTTCATAAAAATCGCTATCCATGCCAGCACTTCGGTAAAAAGCCAGCGTTTCCTCAGGCCACTGCTCCTGCACATCCAGCGTCAGCATGCGGGCAAAAAGCCACGCGGTGCGGGTTGTCCAAAGCTCGGCCCCATGCGCTGATTGCAGCCAGCCCGCCATGCCTACATGGTCTGGGTGGTGGTGCGTGAGCAGCACCCGCTTGACCGGCCGGCCTTTGAGCGGGCCGGCCATTAAGGCCTCCCATAGGGCGCGGCCTTTCCTAGAGTTCATACCCGCGTCAATCACTGTCCAGCCGTCGCCATCTTCGAGCGCGTAAATATTCACGTGGTCAAGCTTCATCGGCAGCGGCAGGCGAATCCAGTGGATGCCCTTGGCCACTTCAATCATCTCCGCGCCTTCGGGCGGGGTTTCATGCGGGAATTTTAACATGCTCATAGGGCAAGCGGGTCTGCATATAGCGGGGTGTCCCCCTCGCGCGCGGCTGAGCATAGCGCATCAACCACCTGCATTGTTTGCCGGATATGAAAGCGCGCCAGTGGCAGGCGAGCCTCGTCTGCCAGTGCCGCTCTCAGCAGGTAATGCCCACCAAGCGTTAGCGCAAAGGCCCGCAAATATTGGGTGGCCCCCGCAAAGCGAGCATTTGGCTCAGCGGTCAGCATCCAGTGGGTTGTCACCGTCAGGCTGTTTTCAGCGCCGTGTAAAAAAGCCGCTAGGTCTGGTTGTTTTTCTTCCGCAACCGCCGCCGTTAGCCCAATTTCGGCCAGCAGGGCAAAGGCCGCCTTGCCACCGTCTTTCAGCTTGCGGCCCACCATATCCATGGCCTGAATGCCATTGGTGCCCTCATAAATCGCCGTCACCCGCACATCGCGGTAAAACTGCGCCGCGCCGGTTTCCTCAATATAGCCCATGCCGCCATGCACCTGCACGCCCAGCTCGGCCACCTCGCATCCGGTATCAGTGCCAAAGGCCTTGGCGATGGGCGTGAGGAACGCCGCGCGGGCGGCTTGCGCTTCGTCATTATTGGCGCGGGCAAGGTCGAGGCTGACGGCGCAATCAAGGCAAATCGCCCGCGCAATCTGCGTGAGGGATTTCATCGTCATCAAGTTGCGCCGGACATCAGCGTGGCCAATAATTGCCGCTTCGCCCTCAACCGGCGTGCGCCCCTGCTTGCGCTCATGGGCAAATGCCAAGGCCTGCTGGTAAGCGGCCTCGGCCTGTGAGAGCCCCTGAATGCCAACCCCAAGGCGGGCATTATTCATCATGGTAAACATCGCCGCCATGCCGCCGTTTTCCTTGCCGACCATCCAGCCGGTGGCTCCCTCAAAGGCCATAATGGCCGTGGGGGAGCCATGCAGCCCCATCTTATGCTCAAGGCTCACCGCCCGTAGGGTATTCGCCACACCGGGGTTGCCCGCCTCATCCGGAATAAACTTCGGCACCGCAAAAAGAGAGATCCCCCGCGTGCCCGCTGCGCCCTCAGGTAAGCGCGCCAGCACAAGGTGCACAATGTTTTCCGCCACATCATGGTCCCCCCAGCTAATAAATATCTTCTGGCCGGAAATACTAAAGCTGCCGTCGCCATTGTCAGCAGCCTTGGTGCTAAGCGCGCCTACGTCAGAGCCCGCCTGCGGCTCCGTCAGGTTCATTGTGCCGGTCCACTGTCCCGAAACTAGCTTCTCAAGGTAAGTATCCTTCAGCGCATCAGAGGCATGATGCTCAAATGCCTCAATCTGTCCTTGGGTCATCAACGGGTTAAGCGCTAGTGAAAGGCAAGCGCTTGACACCATCTCGTTCACCGCCACCGTCAGCGCCATCGGCATCCCCATGCCGCCATAAGCCTCGGGGCCATTCATGCCCACCCATCCGCCTTCTGCAAGTGCCTGATACCCTTCGCGAAACCCCGGCGGGCAGCGCACCACCCCGTTTTCCAGCTTGGCGCCGACTTCGTCCCCCACGCGGTTAAGCGGCGCAATCACACCTTCTGACAGTTTTGCGGCCTCATCAAAAATCGCCGCCGCTGTGTCCAGCGTTGCATCGGCAAACAGCTCGGTTTCCCCGAGCCGTCCGCCTTCCAGAACGTTTTCCAGCAAAAAGGTAATGTCCGATACCGGCGCGCGATAAGCCATGATGATCTCCCGATTCTGTTTAACAGTTTTCCTCAACCTATCGGTCAGGGAATAGATCATCAAGCAAAACGCAGCGTCAAATTTGGCGGCCTACAAACGCAGATGTTGAAGTGCGGCGCGGGCGGGGTGCTGCCACAGGCATTGCCTTCAACGCGCCGCGAGGGCCGGAGGCTATTCCCTTTTGAAGACCATCAACTCGGCCACTTCCACTTCGCCCATCTCCAGATGCGGGCAGGCTTTGGCAATCTCTATCGCCGCGTCCATGCTTTCGGCCTTCACAACCGAATAGCCGCTTAGCCCACCCGCGCGGGTGCTGCCATCTTTGCCAATAATCGTTGGCGCCTTAAACGGCGTGCCGAAATTGACGATATTTTCGCCTAAGTCCTGCATCCACTTTGCCCAGCGACCCCTCGCTGCCTCGCCTGCGTCCTTTGAGTCTGGCTGGTCAAAGCCGTGATAAATAATAATGAATTCTGGCATTTCTGCACTCCCTTTGGTTGGTTAATTGAGAATTTCCTCAAGCCGCGCCAATGTAGAGGCCCAGCCGTATTTGCTCTGCATTTCTATTTCGGCGTCACTCAGGCCCGACTGCGTCAGCGTAAAATGCGTGCCGCCAGTATCAACCCGTGCAAGCTCAAAGCGCACCACGCTGTCAATCATCGGCGGACCATCGTTTGTGTGCACAATCAGGCTAAACTCCACCATATGCGGCGGGTTTAGCACCAGCACTTCGCCCGTTACTTTGGTGCGCCCGCCCGACGGGTCGATCATAATAAACCACCAGCCCCCCAGCGCGCTCAGGTCAAGGTGGTTTTCAGCTACACGGGTGCCCGTTGGCCCCCACCACTTCAGCAGATTCTCGCGCTCAGTGATAAAGGCAAACACCTTTTCAATTGGCGCGGCAAACACCCGCTCCATACTCAACAAATTCCCCGTCATTTCTCCGCCTTCAAGGCCGCATCCAGCCTATCCAAGCTGCCCGTCCAAAACTCACGAAAGTTTAAAACCCACTCCCCAATCTCTTGCACGGCCTCAGGCTTTACCGAATAAAGCCGCCGCTGGGCATCTACCCGTTGCACCAAAATCCCCGCCTCCCGCAGCACCTTAAAGTGCCGAGACATCGCGGGGGGCGTGATCTTATCCACCTGTAATGCCCCCGCCGAAAGCTCCCCCTCGGCCAGCAACCGCTCAACAATCGCGAGGCGTGTGGCGTTGCCAAGGGCAGCAAAGGTGGTGGGGAGCTGGGGCATTGCAAACCTTTATATTCTGATATTGTTAATTAACATAGAAGATAATTAATTGAAGTCAAGTATTTTCACCTTACTCATATTTATACATTTACGAGATCCTGTGGAATTTGATTTACATGCGCAGCTTGTGCTGTAACAAAAGTTTTGCGATAGACGTGTGAAATCAAACCAACCACAAAGATGGAGGTAGCACCATGCCCAGCACTGTTTTAAGTGCCGACGCCAAAACCGTTAAGGAGTGGTATGACCGCAATGAAATATTGCTGGTAGATGTCCGCGAAACGTCTGAATTTGAGCTGGAACACATCGCGGGCGCTTTGCTGCTGCCTATGTCTTCTTTTGATGCTGAAATATTCCCTGAAATACCCGGCAAAAAAATTGTTCTGCATTGCGCCATTGGCAAGCGCTCAGAAGCGGCGGGCAAAATGCTGTTGAGCGAGGGCCATCCGGGGGCTGTCCACTTGACCGGTGGGCTTGACGCGTGGAAGGCCGCTGGGTTTCCGACCGAAGTTCAAATTCTCCCACCCAATCAGAAATCACCGGAACCGGTTTTTTTATGCCCCCATCCGGGGAAAATTCTGCAAAAAGAGTACCTTACTCCCCTCAAAATATCTGTGCCAGACCTTGCTGGCCGCATTGGTATTTCATCAAATGCGCTAGATGCCCTGCTTAAGGGGGAAACCTCGGTGGGGGTTGAGCTTTCACTCCGCTTGGCGCGTTTTTTCAGCACAGCACCGGATTTTTGGGTGCATATTCAGTTGGACCATGACATGGAACAGGCCCGCCATAAAATTGGCGAGGACATCCGGCAGGAGATCACCCCCAGAACGGCGCAATAAGGTGTGTTAAGCCCGCCCACCCTCGGCGCTGAGCATCCGCGGGTCTATCCCCAGCCCTTCAATCGCGCCTTGCCATTTGCCTTCATCCTTGGCGGCAAACACCAGTTCGGCGTTTACGTCGGCAATCAGCCAGCCGTTGGCTTGGATCTCGGCCTCTAGCTGCCCCGGGGCCCAGCCAGTATAGCCCAGTGCCAAAAGCGCTCGTTTGGGGCCTTTGCCGAGGGCGATATCTGTCAGGATATCCAGCGTTGCGGTCATGCCAAAATCATCCCCAACTTTCATCGACGAGCCTTCGCTGTCATAATCCCGCGAGTGCAAAACAAAGCCCCGGCCATGCTCTACGGGGCCTCCGTGGTGCACAGGCAGCGTGGCAAGTTCCCCCTCCCAATCTATCCCGAGCTGGGTCATCAGGTCATCAAACTTGAGCGCGCGCGCGGGTTTGTTAATGATAAGCCCCATGGCCCCCTCAGCCGAGTGGGCACACATAAACACCACGGCTTTATCAAACCTAGGGTCACCCATGCCGGGCATAGCGATCAGCAATTTGCCGTCGAGGAAGGGGATGTTGCTTTGGGTATCTGTGCTCATACCTCTACAATGTGCGCCCAAGGCCAAGGTTTCAAGTCAAACCCTCGCAATCTTGTGACTTTTCCTTTACTGAAAAGCCGTTATTGATCGGGGGGAGTGAAATTGAGGATTCTATGCTGAAATATCTGATAAGCGCCTTGCTGCTCCCGATGGCAGCGCTGGCTCAAAACATGGATTATGGCAGCGTGAAGCTGCTGAAGGGCTGGCAGGCCGAGGATGGCAGCTATCAGGTGGCGCTGGAATTCAAGCTGAATGAAGGTTGGAAAACCTATTGGCGCATGCCGGGGCCAGCGGGCCTGCCTCCGGTGTTTGACTGGGAAAGCTCCAATAATATCGGTGAACTGCGCTTTGACTGGCCCACGCCCGAGATCATTGACCAAGGCGGGATGATCACCCTTGGCTACCACAATACCTTTGTGCTGCCGATCCGGATAGCGCCGGAGGCCAATGGCCCCGTGCGCATGGCCATGACCCTGAATTTTGGCGTTTGCTCCGATATATGCGTGCCTGCGCAAGCGGTGTTTTTGGCGCGTCTGAGCGGTAGCGCCAATGAGGGCGTTGCGCTGATTCAAGACGCACTCCTGAAAGGGCCGCAAACGCGCGAATCCTCCGGGTTGCAAAGCATTGCCTGCACAGTTGAAGCCAGCGAGCGCGGCTATGAAATAACAGCCGATCTCAATTTTGCTGAAGCGATTCAAGCCCCGATGACGGTGATTGAATACACCACCCAGGAAGTTTGGATTGATTTTACCGAAGTGGAAACCGAGGGCGCGGCCATTTCCGCCAGCGCCCCGATGCGATATTACGGTAGCGGTGAGATGGACATGGATATGTCGGCCCTCACGGTGTCCGTTTTTGGCACTGACCGCGCGGTAGAAATTAAAGGCTGCCCGAGGTAAAGCCCGTAGCAACTCTGCAATACCTGCACCATATAAGCGCCCTAGCGCACCGTCTGCCCGTTTACCACAATCCCCCCACCTGACAAAAACTCAACCCTTGAGGTAAAGTTGTCTGGCACATCGGTTGGGCTGGCAAACATCCCTAGCCCGCCTTTTGCCGCCAATATGGCCATCGGGTCCACGCCGGTAAGGCGGCCAAAGCGGTCAAGAAACCCGAGCGCGCCGATGATGGAAAAATCCAGCGCGCCCTTGGCTATGGGCAGGCCGGTATCAGGGTCATTCCGGCGCGGGTTAAATCGCATATCGCCTTGCCCCTCAATTGTCGCGCCTGCTGCCGCTATCCATAACGCATCCAGCGTTAAATCCGAAATGAAAATGGGTGATACGTCGCCATCCAGCCCTTCTTTCCCTTCAAACATTCCGTAGTCTAGCTTCACCAGCCCTGACAGCGTGGCCGAGGCCTCGGCTGTCGGTCGCCCCATGCCGTTTTCAGGGTCAACACTGGCCCAGGTCATTTCATCCAGCGCCAGCCCGTTCAGCGAAAAGCCTGCCGAAAACGGCGCGGCATTGGGCTGCCGCCTAAACGGCATGGTCACATTGGCGCGCAGCTCTGTGAGCGCAAGGTCAAAGCTTGGCCTTTCGGGTGCGGGCGCTTGCACCCCCAATGCGCTCCCCATTGAAAGCATCTCAAAGCGAAACTGATTATGCGCGAAACGCATTGTTGCGCTGCCGCTCTTATGGCCAAAGTTCAGAGTGTCAGTGCCAAGCGAGGTGTCTTGCGTTTCTGAGCCACGCAGCCGCCCTGTGACAATTTCAACTTCCAAATCCGCCTGCTGCGGGAAATCTGCGAGCGCCACTGGTTCGGTTGGAACATCAGTTAGCGGAAATTCCCAGCGATAAGTGAGCGTCACATTTTCGACCGCAATGTCCCTAATGGATGGCTCCCCATAAGGAGAATGGCTTACATTCTTGATCTCGACCCGCGCAAAGCGGTATTCGCCAAAATTCGCCACACGTGGCCCACTTTCGGTTACATTGATGATGGCTGTTTCTTCACCGCTTAGATCGGTGAGCATCATTTCCATCCGGCTGCCATAATCGGCGTCTCCGCTATCTTCGGCATAGGTTACTTGTGGTGCGCTGTAGCTATAGCGGATATCGCTCGGATACCCTGTAGCCACCAGCGTTAGGGCCGAAAAATCAAACCGCGCGGTTGTGGTTGTTTCCTTCCCTTCCTCCCAGGCAGTTACACTCACCTGTTCTCCCTCAGGCGAAAATGTGATCAAAATCCCGCCATCTGTATTGGGCTGCAAACGCACCCAGCCAAAGCGGTTGGTGACGGTTGATGTGCCCATGATATTGATCGAGGATACATCGCTGAGCAGCACCGATTTACCATCTGGCCCCGCTTGCAGACTGTCATAGGAAATTGCCTCTCCAAGGCCTGCATAAACCGTGCGCCAGCTTTCGATCACATCCATGGGGGTGATCTCGGCCAAGGCAGGGCTGCTGGTGAGTGAGAGGATAAGGGCGATGCGTTTCATCAGGGGCTCCGTTTTTAGAGAGCCTAACGCAGGCAGTCGTAGGGGGCAACCGTAGCTGGGTGTGCCTGCATGGCACCAACAACAAAGGCGCGGTGGGTTAAAAGCCCACCCTACATGTCTTGCGGAATTACCCTTAGCCCCAGCTCACGAAGCTGCTCGTTGCTGGCGTCAGATGGCGCTTCCATCATCAGGTCTTCGGCGCGCTGGTTCATCGGGAACATGATAACCTCGCGGATGTTTTCCTCATCGGCCAGCAGCATGACGATGCGGTCAATACCCGCCGCACAACCACCGTGGGGCGGCGCGCCAAATTTGAAGGCTTTAACCATGCCGCCAAAGCGTTTTTCGACCTCGGCCTCATCATAACCCGCAATGCCAAAGGCTTCATACATGATCTCAAGCTTGTGGTTTCTGACCGCACCCGAAACCAGCTCATAGCCGTTGCAAGCGAGGTCATACTGGTAGCCCAGCACCTTAAGGGGGTCACCTTGCAGGGCTTCCATCCCGCCTTGGGGCATGGAAAACGGGTTGTGTTCAAAGTCGATTTTGCCGGTTTCTTCGTCCTTCTCGAAAATCGGGAAATCCACGATCCATGCAAACTCAAAGCGGCTTTCGTCAGTTAGCCCCAACTCTTTGCCGATGATATTACGCGCGCGGCCCGCAACGCCTTCAAAGGACTTGGGCTTGCCGCCAAGGAAGAACGCCGCGTCGCCGAGGCCGAGGCCGAGCTGCTGCCGAATGGCTTCGGTGCGCTCTGGCCCGATGTTTTTAGCGAGCGGGCCAGCGGCTTCGTGATCACCGAAATACGCATTCAAAAGAAATTCAGCTTTAGATTTTTCGTCATTAGACCAATGTCGAGCAATTCGAGTCTGAACCTCAGCCCGCACAGATTGATCGAGATGCGTAGAATATTTATTATTATATTCTTCCAGTTCCTTACCAGCTTTCATTTGCGAAGCCGAGTCACCATGGACGACATCGTGAATTGCGTTCAAAAAACCTGAGAAGTCTTCTTGAGCATTGCTAGTGTCACCAAAAGAAGCTCTTTTCCGCCAGAAAATATAACCCATGCCCGGCAAGCCTTCGCCTTGGGCGAATTTGTTCATCCGATCACAGAATTTGCGCGAGCCGCCGGTGGGGGCTGGAATCGCCCGCACTTCGGTGCCGTTTTGCTCCAACAGGCTAGCGAAAATCTTGAAGCCGGAGCCAGCGAAATGCTCGGACACAACCTGCATTTTGATCGGGTTCCGCAGGTCTGGCTTATCAGAGCCATACCACAGCGCTGCGTCTTTATAGGAAATCTGCGGAATTTCGCGGTTGACTTTGCGGTCGCCGCCAAATTCCTCAAACAAGCCGAGCAAAACTGGCTCGATGGTGTCAAAAATGTCTTGCTGGGTAACAAAACTCATTTCCATATCGAGCTGGTAAAAGTCTGTCGGGGAGCGGTCGGCGCGGGGGTCTTCATCGCGAAAGCACGGCGCGATTTGGAAATATTTATCAAAGCCCGCGACCATCATCATTTGTTTAAACTGCTGCGGGGCCTGCGGCAGGGCATAAAACTTGCCGGGGTGCTGGCGCGAAGGCACCAGAAAATCCCGCGCGCCTTCTGGCGAGCTGGCGGTGATGATCGGCGTTTGGAACTCGTTAAAATCCTTGTCAGCCATGCGCTTGCGAATGCTGCTCACCACGTTGGAGCGCAGCATCATACGCTCGTGCAGGCTCTCGCGACGCAGGTCCAGAAAGCGGTATTTCAGCCGGGTTTCCTCGGGGAAATCGGGCTCACCAAACACCTGAAGGGGCAGCTCTTCTGAAGCGCCAAGAACCTCCATATCGTCGATGTAAATCTCGATCTCGCCAGTGGGGATGTTTGGGTTCACAAGGTCGGCCCCACGGGCTTTGACCTTGCCGTCAATGCGGATAACCCATTCAGAGCGCACTTTTTCCAGTTCGTTAAAAACAGGACTGTCGCTGTCAGCCAGCACTTGGGTGATGCCGTAATGGTCGCGCAGGTCAATGAACAAAACGCCACCATGGTCTCGCACGCGGTGCACCCAGCCGGAAAGGCGAACGGTTTCGCCTACGTTTGCGGCGGTAAGGGCGTTACATTTGTGAGAGCGAAAAGCGTGCATTGTCAAAGTCCTTGAAACGAGGAAGGGCGCGCCCGCTGGCCCGCCGATTGTCACCGCCCGATACATAGGTTTTGGGCGCGGATGTCAAGGGTGAGGCATCATCAGGCGGTTGGTTGTGGAAAATTCGCTGGAAGGTTCTATGATACCTGTAGGAGGCAGATATGAGAATTATTGTTTTGGTTGCGTGGATGGTATTCGGATGGGCTGACTTTGCGCCCGCTATGACCTGTTTTTTGCCTCCGAATGCACCGGGGTTTGCACCCAAAAACCCGTTGGCTAGCCAAGTATTGAGTGTGACAGGGACTCCAAATAGTGAAACCAGCTTTTTAGCTTTTGGGACGCTGGTTCCAACCCACACGCAGCCGCTTTTTCATGAAGAACTAACAGACTTGCTTGAGCGGCGGTGGCTGCTTGAATCAGATGGCAGCTATGAAACGTCTGATACGGATATGGAATTTTTTTATCGGGCGCACTTTGAATTTAGTGGAATATTTTTTAATGGTCAGGATTGGGTAGGTTCGGATGGTGTCACGACACAGGTATCTTTAATACTGATTGGAGAGGGGGGGTATCATGGAGGTGTTCCTGAGGGGCCAAACTATATGCTGTTAACGCGCTCCAATGACACTCCTTTGTGGTTCTTTGATGCTGGCTTGTGCCCGGCATCTGTCCGGCTCGCGCTATCCACAAATGCGGAGGCTCAAGCGGAGCTGGCCTCCTGCCTTCCGTCGGGTAGTTGCCTAGATTGAGAGAGTTGGCCCCACCTTTCAGCAGGGCCAAGCCATTTTACATACAGGCTTCAAGCAGCGCCTTGGTGTTATCAAACGTCATCTCAACGGGGTTGCCGCCGGTTGACGGGTCTTTGAGGGCCATGGCCGTCAGGTCGTCTATCCGGCTGGCTTCTACACCCATTTCTGTCAGGTTTTTCGGGATGCTCAGGCTGTCATTCAGCTCCACCACGTAGGCGCGGAAGCCGTCAAAGCCGCCTTTTAGGCCAAGGTAGCCGTTGAGCGCCTCGAAACGATCTTCAATCGCAGCGCGGTTATAATCTAGCACGGGGGGGATCACCACGGCATTGGTGGTGCCGTGATGTGTGCCATAAACCGCTCCAATCGGGTGGGAAAGCGCGTGCACCGCCCCGAGGCCTTTTTGGAAGGCGGTGGCGCCCATCATGGCGGCGCTCAGCATGTGGGCGCGGGCTTCAAGGTCTGTCGGGTCTGCATAAACGCGGGGCAGGTTGTCTTTCACGAGGCGCATGCCTTCTACCGCGATGCCTTGGGACATCGGGTGGTAATGCGGCGAGGAATAGGCCTCTAGGCAGTGGGCAAAGGCGTCCATACCGGTGCCAGCCGTGATGAATTTTGGCATGCCAACCGTGAGCTCAGGGTCCGCGATTACAATCGCGGGCAGGACTTTCGGATGAAAAATGATTTTCTTCACGTGGGTTACGGAATCGGTGATAACGCTGGCGCGGCCCACTTCAGAGCCGGTGCCAGCGGTGGTCGGCACGGCGATAATGGGCGCAATGGCATCTGAGTCGGCGCGGGTCCACCAGTCGCCGACGTCTTCAAAATCCCACACGGGGCGGGTCTGGCCCGCCATAAAGGCGACCATTTTTCCAAGGTCAAGGCCGGAGCCGCCGCCGAAGGCGATAACGCCATCATGGCCACCATCGCGGTAAACCTTAACGCCCGCTTCGAGGTTCTTCTCGTTTGGGTTCGGGTCCACTTCTGAAAACATCGCGCGGCCAAGGCCCGCATCGTCCATGATATCAAGCGCATTTTGCGTGATCGGCAGGTCAGCGAGGCCTTTGTCGGTAACCAACAGCGGTTTTGTCATGCCAACGGATTTGCAGGCCTCAGCCAGCTCCTTGATTCGGCCAGCGCCAAATTTGATCGGTGTGGGATAGCCCCAGTTGCCAATAAGGTTCATGATGTGACTTTCTTGAAGTGGTAGGATTTTGGGCGGGTCAGGTTTTGGAAACCAATGACCGAGAGCGCGCCGCTGCGGCCGGTGTTTTTGCAGCCGGTCCAACAAAGGGCTGGGTCTAGGTAATCAGCCCGGTTCATAAACACGGTGCCGGTTTCTAGCTGGCTACCTATTTCGGCCGCGCGGGCGGTATCCTTTGTCCAGAGCGAGCAGGTGAGGCCAAACTCGGAGTCGTTCATCAGCTTGATCGCCTCCTCGTCGGATGAAACCTTCATAATGCCAACAACCGGGCCGAAGCTTTCGTCTTGCATGACGCGCATTTCGTTGGTCACGTTGGTGAGAATTTGCGGCATCAGGTAGGTGCCGCCGTCATCCTGCGGAAACAAGTCAGGGTCTATCATCGCGGTGGCACCTGCGGCGAGCGCCTCGGTGGTTTGGCTGCGCACCTCGTCCGCAAAGCGGATGTTGGCCATCGGGCCGATGGTGGTTTCGGCATCCAGCGGGTTGCCGAGCTTATAGCCCTCAACAATTTTAACGGCTTTTGCGACAAATTCGTCATAAAGGCTGTCGATCACGTAAATTCGTTCAATCCCACAGCAGCATTGGCCAGAGTTAAACATGGCGGCGTCGATCAGAGTGTCAACCGCGGCATCTACGTCGGCGTCATTCATCACATAGCCCGGGTCTTTGCCACCGAGCTCGGTGCCAACGCCGGTGAAGGTGCCCGCTGCCGCGCGTTCCATTTCTTGGCCACCACCAACAGAGCCGGTGAAGTTGACAAAATCAACATTGTTGCCCGCGATCAGCGCCGAGGTGGTGCTGTGATCAAGGAAGATGTTTTGGAACAGGTCGGCGGGGATGCCAGCCTTGGTGAAGGCTTCTACCATGCGCTCCCCCGCCAAAAGGGTTTGGCTGGCGTGCTTGAGCATCACGGCATTGCCCGCGATGAGCGCAGGCGAAACGGTGTTAATGGCCGTCAGGTAGGGGTAGTTCCACGGAGCCACCACGAGCACAACGCCGTGGGCTTCGCGCATAATGCGGCGCTCAAAGTCGCCACTGTCTTCTACGATATGCGGGGCCAAGGCGGCCTCGGCAATGGCGGCCATGCCACCGGCGCGTTCTTCCACGCCGCCAAATTCGCCGCCATAGCGCACGGGGCGGCCCATCATATGGGCCAGCTCCAGCACAATTTCGTCATTCATTTTGCCAATTTCGGCCACACCGGCTTGCACAAGTTCGATGCGCTCAGCCAGCGGGCGCTTGGCCCATGTTTTTTGCGCGGTGCGGGCTTTCGCGACGCTGGCCACGGCGGCCTCCAGGCTAACAGATTCGCGCTCGGCATAGGTCGAGCCGTCGATCGGTGAGATACACTTGATCGTAGTCATAGTCTTCTTCTCCAAGGGTGGGCGCTAGGCCCGTTCAAAGCCGCGTGCGATTTCCCAATCGGTCACCACACGGTCAAATTCTTCTAGTTCCCACTCTGCCGCGCGGGTGTAGTGGGTAATTACGTCATCGCCAAAGGCTTCGCGCAGCATGGCGGAGCCGGTGAGCGTGGCCATCGCGTCCCGCAGGTTTTGCGGGATCTCGGCGCCGTCACCTTGGTAGGCGTCGCCCACAGTGGGGGCTGAGAGCGCTAGCCCCTCCTCAATCCCTTTAATGCCCGCCGCTAATTGGGCGGCCATGGCGAGGTAGGGATTCATATCCGAGCCGGGAATGCGGCATTCGACCCGCACAGATTTGCTGCCAGCGGCGCAAAGGCGGAAGCCTGCGGTGCGGTTATCCACCGACCAGATGGCGCGGGTGGGGGCAAAGGTGCCTTTTTGAAAGCGCTTGTAGCTGTTCACATAAGGCGCGAGGAAATACATGTAATCTGGCGCATATTTTAGCATGCCCCCCATGTAAGCTTTCATTAGGTTCGACATGCCAAGGGCATCGGATTCATCAAAAAACGCAGGCTTGCCGTCTTTCCAGAGGGACTGGTGCACGTGGCTAGACGAGCCAACGCGCGCATGGTCCCATTTGGGCAAAAACGTCACGGCATGGCCTTGCTGCCAGGCAATTTCCTTGATCGCGTGTTTGGCGATGGAGTGGTTGTCTGCCGTGTCTAACGCCTCAGCGTATTTGATATTCAGTTCTTCCTGCCCAGCTTCTGCCTCGCCCTTACTGCCTTCAACGGGAATTCCGGCGGCATAGAGGTGGTTGCGGATTGGCCGCATGATGTGCTCTTCTTTGGTGGTCTGGAAGATATGGTAATCCTCATTATAACCACTGATCGGGTTAAGCTCGCGGAAGCCTGATTTTCGAATTTCGTCAAAGCTTTGTTCGAAAATGAAAAACTCAAGCTCGGTGGCCATGATGGCGTCAAAGCCCATGGTTTCCAGCTTGGCCAGTTGCTTTTTCAGCATGGCACGGGGGGAGTGTGGAATGGGGGTTTCGTGGTGGTCTAGCACATCACATAGCACCATGGCGGTGGCCTCAAGCCACGGGGCGGTGCGGATGGTGCTGAGGTCGGGCTTCATGATGTAATCACCATAGCCGCTTTCCCAATTGGTGGAGGCAAAGCCATCGGGCGTGGCCATCTCTAGGTCGGTCGCCAGCAGGTAATTGCAGCAATGGGTTTCTTTATAGCCGCCATCAACAAAGTGCGCGGCGAGGAAGCGCTTGCCCATCAGGCGGCCTTGCATATCTACGATACAGGCCAGCACGGTATCTATTTCGCCGCTTGCAACAGATGTTTTAAGGTCTTCGAGAGATAGATTACCAGCCATGGGAAACCTCGTTTTAAATGTGGAATGAGTCGCGGGCGGTGGGCCGCCCGCGACGAATATAGCGCCTAGCGGTAAGGCTTACCAGCTTTGCTCATCACTTCATTATAGTCTTTGAAGATCTGCACAACTTTGGCTTTGGTTTCTGATTCCTGAGCGATTTCGTCCCAGAACACCACGGCGGCGTCTTCAACGGTTTGCCACTCTTCGTCAGGAATGGTGGTCAGCTGCATATCGGTGCCGTTCACCCGCAGGTCGGCCTCACCACCCCAATACCACCATTGGCGGCGGTAGTGTGACGAATCAGTCACGACCTTAAGAAGCTCGCGCAGGTGCTCGGGGATTTCATTCCAGCGCTCTTGGTTGGCAAAGAACGAGCCAGCCCATGCGCCCGAAATGTTGTTGGTCAGGAAGTAATCCGTTACTTTTGACCAGCCAACGGTGTAATCCTCGGTAATGCCAGACCAAGCAATGCCGTCAAGCTCGCCGGTTTGCACAGCCACCTCGATGTCCTCCCAAGGGAGAGACACAGGCACAACGCCAAATTGCTCCATGAAGCGACCAGCGGTTGGGAAGGTAAACACGCGTTTGCCGGAAAGGTCCGCCAAGCTATTGATCGGGTCTTTAGTGGCAAAATGGCAAGGGTCCCACGAGCCAGCGGATATCCACTGCACGCCAACTTTGGCGTATTCTTCTTCCCAGATTTTACCGAGGCCATACTGATTATAAAGCACTGGCACATCGAGTGAGAAGCGCGAGCCAAACGGGAAGTAGCCGCCAAAAACCGTAACCTCGGTTGGGGAGGCCATTGAGTCATCATCAGATTGCACCATATCAATGGTGCCGCGCTGCATGGCGCGGAAAAGCTCGCCTGTCGGCACGAGTTGGTCTGCGGTATAGAGCTCGATTTCCATCTGGCCTTCGGCGATTTTGTTAAACGCGGTGACCATGGGCTGCACCACTTGCTCGGCCAAAGCGGGGCCAGCATAGGTTTGCAAGCGCCACTTGATTACGCTCTGGGCGTGCACGGCTGGGGCGGCGAGAGTCGCGGCTCCTGCAAGGCCACCTTTGATCAGAAAATTACGTCTGTTCGTCGTCATTTTTTCGGGTCCTTCTGTTGGTTAAGGGGGCCGGTTTATCCGGCCCTCGGGGGTTATTGATTAGGGGCCATAGACTGCGTGCGGCAGCCATAAGGCAATGTCGGGGAAGATGGTGATCATGGCGAGCGCCAGCAGCATCACCCCCACAAAGGGGATGATGGAGACATAGATATCTTTAAGTGTAATTTCGGGCGGGGCCATGGCGCGCATCAAGAAAAGATTATAGCCAAAGGGTGGCGTCATGTAAGCGATTTGCGAGGTGATGGTGTAAAGCACGCCATACCAGATGAGGTCAAACCCCAGCGAGTCAACGAGCGGCACGTAAAGCGGGGCGACGATGACGAGCATGGCGGTGTCATCAAGGAACGTGCCCATCAGGAGGAAAGAAAGCTGCATGAGAAGCAGGATTTCCCATCGGCTGAGGCCGAGGTCGTCGAGGAAGAAGGCTTCGATGGCTTTGACCGCGCCAACGCCGTCAAACACGGCGCCAAAGGCGAGGGCGGCGAGGATGATCCACATGAACATTGTCGAGATTTTCAGGGTCTCACGGATGGTGGTTTCAAACACCTGCTTGGTGTAGCGGCCCTTTAGGATGGCGGCGAGAGAAGCGACGATGGCCCCAACGGCGGAGCTTTCTACGAGGGATGTCCAACCGTTAACAAACGGCACCATCATCGAGGCAAAGATAAACACCGGCAGTAGGCCCGCGCGCAAAAGTGCGACCTTTTCAGCGGTGGTAACGCTGGCGCGTTCTTCTTTGGAAAGACTCGGGCCAAGGGCCGGGTTTATTTTGCAGCGTATCCAAATATAGGCAATAAACATCGCCGCCATCATCAGGCCGGGAAACACGCCCGCAAGCCAAAGCTGGCCTACGGGTGCACGAGCGATCATGGCGTAAAGCACCAGCACCACCGAAGGCGGCACAAGGATGCCGAGGGAGGAGCCAGCTTGGATAACGCCGGAAATCATCCGCTTATCGTAACCGCGTTTGAGCAACTCGGGCAGGGCGATGGTGGCACCAATGGCCATACCGGCGACGCTGAGGCCGTTCATGGCAGAAATAAGCACCATCAACCCGATGGTGCCAATGGCAAGCCCGCCATTAATACCGCCCATCCAGACGTGGAACATCCGGTACAGGTCATCTGCTATGCCGGATTCTGACAGCACAAAACCCATGTAGATAAACAAGGGGAGTGTCAGCAGCGGATACCATTTCATCAGCTTCATGGAAGCGGCAAAGGGGATGTCCTCTCCGCCGGTGCCCCAGAGCAAAAGCGCAGCCACAACGGCCACAATGCCGATGGCGGCAAACACACGCTGGCCAGAGATGAGGGTAATCATCATACTGGCAAACATTAAAATGGCGATCCATTCAAATGACATTACAGGTCTTCTCCGCGGATAGTGGCGACGTCTTTGAAAAACACGGCGATGGCTTGTAAAAGCATCAGGAAGATCCCGAGCGTGGCGATGGATTTTATGGGCCAGAGGTAGGGCCGGAATGAGGTTGCGGAGCGCTCCATATGGCCAAGCACTTCGCTGGCGGCGTTTGGCCCGCCGGTAAAGAATGCGGTGACCAAGTCTCCGTAAAACTCGTATACGCCCACATTATAGGGCTGGCCGAGCGAGTAAGCGGTGGAGCCAAGCGCACCTTGCAGCAGGATAACGAGATAGAATATCAGCCCGAAGATCGTAAAGGCATCGACCCACGCTTTGGTTTTTATCGACCACGAGCCGTATACCAAATCCATCCGCACATGGGAATTGAGCTGCATCGAATAAGGCCCGCCGAGCAGGTAATAGGCGACCATCACAAATTGCGCGGTTTCCAGCGTCCAAAGTGCGGGCGCGAAAAAGGTTTTGGAAATGGACGACCAGATCAGGACCGCCATAAGCACAAAAATCAGATACATCGCCATGCGGCCAATGCGGTAGTTCACCGCTTCAACAATGCGCACATAAGATACGATAATGCGTGGCATCAGGATGCGCCCTCCAGCTCATTAAGCGCTGACGTTAGAAGACCTTCCAGCCATGTGGCAACCGCTTCAATACCAGCGTCATCCGCAAGTAGATCATTGCGCACTTCGATCATCACATTCAGCAAACCGCGCGGCAGGGCGTGCTCGGCCAAGGTATGGGTCACGCCATCTTCTGGCCCGTAAGGCGCATTGCGTTCAACCTTGAAAGTAGGGCTTTTAGCGGCGGCGCTCAGCATGGCATTGGCTAGGCGGGAATCGCTGTCATGCAGAATGCCAACCTCAACTGCGCGGGGTTTATCGTTATAAACCGGCGTGAACGAATGGATGGTGACCAGCACGGTTCGCGCGCGGGTTTTGACCGCCTCGCAAAGCGCCTTCTGGAAGGGCCTATATATATAGTCAGCACGCTCCTCGCGCTGGGCGGCGCTCAGCTCGGTGTTTCCGGGGATGTTATAGATTTCACTTTCAGCCCGTATTGCCTGATCAGATTCAGGCGGGCGATTGCAATCATAGACCAGCCGCGAGATTTTCTGGGCGATCAAAGTCGCATCCAGCGCATCAGAAATCCGCTCGGCCAGCGCCAAAGCGCCCGGATCCCACGCGATGTGGCTTTGCGCGGCGGCCTGATCCAGCCCGAGGTTGGCCAAACCTTCAGGGATAAACCGGCTTGCGTGCTCACACACCAGCAAAACCGCACTTTCCCCAAGAGGGCGCTCGGTGTTGATCACGCTTTCGGGCAGCGTTGCCAGCCAGTTCGGTTTTGTCGAAAGATTCAAGGATGTGCCTCGGTGAATTTGGGTTGCATGAAGAATATGTTTCAGAACGCATGGTTCTGTCAATATAATTACACAATTAAAACTGTCTGCCCGCGCAGATTTGTTGTAAATTCACGGATAGAGCGAATTTGGCCTAAGGATTTCAGCATGAGCACGGATGATTCTACGGTTGCGCAGCGAATCCATGACGGGTTTGACCGGCTAACTCGCGCCGAGCGCCAACTGGCCAATATCATCCTTGAGAATTATCCGGTTTCGGGGCTGGGCAGTATTACGGCGCTGGCCGAAAATGCTGAGGTTTCTACCCCCACGGTGGCACGCATGGCCCGCAAACTGGGTTTTGGCGGTTTTCCTGAGATGCAGGCGCAACTGCGGCATGAGCTTGAGGCCACCATTAGTGACCCGCTCACCAAGCATGACAAATGGGCCGCTGATGCGCCCGATACCCACATCCTGAACAGATTCGCGGATAATGTGATAGATAATCTGCGCAACACGCTCAAGTATCTGAATGCGGCCGAGTTTGACAAGATCGTCGCGCTGCTCAGCGACACCAAGCACACGGTGGCCGTTGTTGGCGGGCGGCTGAGCCACACGCTGGCGAGCTATTTCTTCACCCATATGCAAATGATGCGTGATGGTGTGACGCTGATTGAGCGTAACTCCTCCAGTTGGCCGCATTACCTGCTAAGCCTTAAGGAGGGCGACGTGTTGGTAATGTTTGATATGCGCCGCTACGAGCAGGACTTGTTGCGATTCGCAGAAATGGCGCAAGCACGCGGTGTGAAGATCATTTTATTCACCGATCAATGGGGGTCGCCTGCCGGAAAGGCCGCGACCCACCAGATTCACTCGCGAATCGAAGTGCCATCCACATGGGATTCGTCAGTGGTGACGATGTTCATTCTGGAAGCGATTATTTCAGCAATCCAAAGCCAATCATGGGAAAGCTCAAAAGACCGGATCGAAGAGCTGGAAGCCCTGTTTGAAAAATCCCGCCTGTTCAGAAAATTTGTTTAACGCAATAGGCCCGTCTGCGCCCTCAGCCATTTGCGCAAAATCAGCGCCGCTTAAAGGTGCGAATTGCCAGCACAAACAAGATGCCACCAACGAGCAACACAGCTACAGAAAGCGGCGGCATGACAAGGCCGGTTACGTTATAGCTTTCATACCATAGCGCCAGTGCCACCATCAGCACGGCTTGCCCAATAATATTATACTCGCCATAAACCGCACGCTTCCAGCTAAACTGCATGCCGCTTGTGGCCTCGGCTCGATTGGAGAGCTTTGGCAGTAGGCGCGGCACGTGTTTGCAGTATGCAGTAAAGCTTTCGCCAAATTTATCAGCCAAAAAGGCCTCTTCGCTAAATATTATAGCGTAATAGATAAAAAGGAAGATCGCTACGCCAGCCATAAAAACCGGCCATGTGCCGTGCAACAAAAAAACGCCAGTGTATATGGTGAGGTTCCCCAGATAGAGCGAGTTGCGCGAGATGCCAAACATACCGCGGGTAAATAGCTCGTCTGCATGAGCCGTTTTTTTGTCCCCGTCCCGCACCACTTCGAAATAGCCGATGACCATCATGCGAATGAGCACGCCCAGGGCAACAATCGTAATCGCGGTGGCATCCAGCATGGTTTCGGTTTGCGCGCTGCCCAGAATCAACTGCGCTGGCGGCATGAGGGCAAATAGCCCAAACACAATGAGCGGAAATAGAAAGTTGCGCGATTTAAAGAAAAACCGGCCTAGCGGAATCATTGATTCTTTCATTTTTTATCCGTTCATCAGGGTTATTAAGGTTGGCCCCTCTATATTATGCTCGTTAAAGGCGCACAAGCGGGTAAGCAGCGCGGCACGGCTTTGCGAAAACCAGCCAAAACCCTTGTTTTAAGGTGGAATATTTCTTCAAAATCAAAATATGCAAAAAAATTCAAAAAGATTGAATTTAGCTGTTGCGCACCCCCCACTTTGGCCCTAGAACCCCCCTCACCAGCAGCGACACAGTCACTTAGACATCGCAGCGGGATGCAGCGGAAGCGCTGCTAGCTCTTTGAATATGAATAGAAAAACGAAGAGATATGCGGGTGGTTTGGGTTTCGAACGGAGTTCGGACTATTTGTAT
>JADGFD010000023.1 GCA_016744015.1 Paracoccaceae bacterium
CTGCCACGCTGCGCCACATGAAAACTCCGCGCGGCAGCCGGTTGCTAAACCCGCGCCAAATGGCGTATCAACACGAAAGACTCTGGTTCAGGTTGGATGACAATTCAGGGGCAGGTCACTCTCCAAACGTGAGGGCGAGACGGCAAGTGGTAAGAGATTATTAACGTGGCATCCAGAAGACAATCGTGTCCAAAGCGTTGCTCTCAAACTTGCGAGATGCCACGCTGCCTATGAATTGAATGAGCCTAACTTCATGAACCCGCACATATAAGTATCTTTCCACTCCCGACATTGAACCTAAGTCAGCTTCAACAATTCGAAAGACCTCCTCCTACAGGCAGTTGGCACGAAGTAGGAAGCCGATCTTTGCAACACATCGCTTTCGATGGGGTCGACATAGACGTTGGTGGCTGGCTAATTGTTCAAGAGAGGAGATATCGATTCCTAGCAGTCGGAGCAAGTAGTGTGATAATCCGAGGAGTGCTAAGTGAATACTTAGGTTACGAAGTTATCTGTAGTTAAGTAACATAACCAGTATGATAAATGGTGCGAGCGGGGGGACTTGAACCCCCACGTCCATACGGACAACAGATTTTAAGTCTGGCGTGTCTACCGATTCCACCACGCTCGCAACTCGGTGCAAGATAGCTTTATATCGCCCGATGTAAAGCAGATTAGCTTGATTTTCGCCACGCATTTGAGCGCGCCAAAATGCCCTTGCTCAGCAACGCGTGGAGGATGCGCGCGCCTGCATTGGTGTAAAAGATCATCATGCCCATGGCCGCCGCCGGTGCGATGTCTCCAGCGTCGTTCATATTCAGCACCGCGACTGAGGCAAGAGCTGTGTCAGTGGAGTAAAGGAACACCACGGCGGAAACCGTTGTCATCGCGTTTACGAATAGATAAATCGAAATGCTGAGGATAGCGGGTAGAGAAACTGGCACGGTAACCCGCCAAAAAAGCTTGTAAAACGGCTGTTTAAGTGATTGTGAAACGCTTTCAAATTCCGTGTCCATCTGCTTGAGCGCCGTAACGGCCGTAAGGTGGCTGACCGTATAAAAATGCGTGACGGTGGACACCACAAGGATAATCATGGTGCCATAAATGAAATTCAACGGGTTGGATGGATTATTAAAAAAGAAGATATAGGCAATGCCAAGCACCATGCCCGGAATGGCCATTGGTAGCATGGCAAGCGCCTGAAACAGCGCCCTGCCCTTTTCAAAACCACGTGTTTTTTCAACCATATAGGCCCCGAGAAACACAACAATTGTGCCAATGATGGCGGTCAGAATCGCGAGCAGCAGCGAGTTGGTGTAAGAGCCCCAGCCCCCGCCATCCATCCGCGAAAAATCGTAATTTTTGAAGGAAAGTGAAAGGTTATAAGGCCATTGCTTTATCAGCGCGGCAAACTGGCAAACGGCAATAATGCCGGCAATGAAAATGGCCACGAGGCTGGCGTATCCGAAGAAAAACCAGTCCATTCGCTTGTTGGGTTTTGGTTCAAAAACCACCGAGCGGGCCGTGAGCAGCGCCACCTGCTTTTTTTGCATCCGCCGATCAATACCAAAGGCAAGCAGCGCGGGGACAAGCAGGACCATTGAGACCACGGCCCCCATCTCGAAATTTTGCTGGCCGATGACTTGCTTATAAATATCCACCGCCAGCATATTGAAATTGCCACCAATGACTTTTGGCAGCCCGAAATCGGTGATCACAAGGTTGAATACCACAAAAGCCGCAGAGAACAGGCCATAACGGGCACCCGGGATTGTAACCGTCCAAAACGTGCGCCAGCGGGAAGCTTTGAGGGATTCGGAGGCCTCAAACAGACGGGCATCAGAGATGGAAAGCGCGGTGGAAATGATGATCATCGCATGGGGGAAGGTGAAAAACACCGAGCCGATAACAATGCCGATGGGGCCGTTGATATCATGACCAAACATCAGGGCTTTCAGCATGCCTTGACGGGGGGAAAACAAGTAGAGCAGCGCAATGCCGGGGAGGAGGGAAGGCACGAGGATGGGCATCATCGCGACCATGCGAAAGACGCCTTTGAAGCGCATTTTGCTGCGCGCCAGCGCATAGGCAAACCAGAAGGCCAGCGCCACGGTTATCACCGTGGTAATGGCGGCAATGAGCAGCGAGTTTTGCACGGATTGAAACAGGGCTGGGGTGGAAAAATAGGTTTTGAAGTTGGTTAGCCCACGCTCTGAGTTTGGGCGAAGCACAATGCGGCGGAAAGTGTTGCTGTCTAGCTCTACCCATTCCGGCCCCGTGTTGCGCTCCGAGCCGATCAGATAAATCGCATCTGCATTGGTGCCGCGAAAGCGATACATAACAGGGCTTCGGAAGCTGAAATCGGGGAAAAACTGGGTCACGCCCAGCCGCCCATTTGTGTTGGTTGAAAGGTCTTCCATCACAGGCTGCGAGGGGCGCGTATTGTGATTGGAAAGCGTCAGGACCTCGCCAAAATTACCAGATTCGTCACTCACTTGCACTTCATATTGGCTCAGGTCAAAATGATAAGTCGTGAAGGCTTTGGAGAGCATCGCATAAAGTGGCATGGCCAGTGCAACGATCAGATACAGCCCGATCACCAGCATAAAGCTGCGCTGCGCCCAGTCATCCCGCCCGAGCTTTGGCTTTACGAAGGGGCCTTGCATCTAGCTGGCCTCGGGAAAGGTTTTAAGCCGGTCAGCGGGCAGCTGAACAAGCAGGCTGTTGCCAACTTCAAGGCCAAGCCGCCTCACGGCATTAATCGAAAGGTCAGCCGAAATTTCGATGTTGCCTAACTCGGGATTGCTCAACTCAGCACGATAGAATGATCCCAGAAACTCCATTGAAACGATGGAAGCTTCAAGGGTGTTCTCACCCGTTTTTTCAACAGGCAACACATCTTCTGGCCGGATGGTTGCCACCGCGCCACCGCTCAAACCTCTGTTATCACACTGCAAAACTATGCTTCCAATTTTTATTTGGTCGCCGGTGGCCTCGGCGGGCATCTGATTCATTGCACCAACAAAATCGGCCACAAACAGGCTGGCAGGCTCGCGATAAATTTCCAATGGTGTGCCGACTTGCTCGATGGTACCGTGGTTCATCACCACAATCCGGTCGGCCATTGAAAGCGCTTCTTCTTGATCATGGGTCACCATCACCGTAGTAATGCCAAGCTTGCGTTGCAGCTCTTTCACCTCATGGCGCAAGAATATCCGCACCTTTGCGTCCAGCGCCGAAAGCGGCTCATCCAGCAGCAATAGGCCGGGCTTGGTGGCTATGGCACGCGCAAGGGCAATGCGCTGCTGTTGCCCGCCAGAAAGCTGGGCGGGGTATTTTTTGCCTTGGTCTGGCAGGCCCACAAGCTCCAAAAGCTCGGCCACGCGGGCCTTGATTTCGGCTTTTGCCCGCTTGGCATTTTCCAGCCCGTAGGCAATATTTTTCTCAATCGTCAGGTTGGGAAACAACGCATACGACTGGAACACAATCCCGAAATCCCGCTCGGCTGGCGGCAGGTTGGAAACGTCCTTTCCGGCTTGCTCCACCTTGCCCATGCTTTGCAGATCAAGCCCCGCGATGGCGCGCAAAAGTGTGGTTTTTCCACAGCCCGAGGGACCAAGGAAACACAGGAATTCGCCTTCAACAACATCAAGGGAAATCTCCCTCAGCGCGGTAAAATCCCCGAAATTTTTCCAGAGATCTTCTATGCGCAAATAGATGGAAGGCGCGGCATCGAGCATTTTATTTTCCTTATAAACAGAAGCAAAGGGGCAGCCCCGCCGCCCCTTTGTTGGTTTTTGTCAGCCCTTATTTAGGGTCGGATTTACCATCATAGCGGCTGGCCCATTCCTCCAGAATAGCCCCGCGATTATTAGCGGCAAACTCAAAGTCGTTCTCGATCATCGCATCCACAAGGCCTTCGGGGAAATGCTCCACCGCTTGCGCTACGCCCGGATAAGCCACAACCGCATATCCTTGGTTGTAAAGCTCGTTGGCTTTCTGAGTCACCGTCCAATCAACCAGCGTTTGTGCGGCTTCAAGATTAGCGGTGCCCGCAACAATCGCGGTGGCTTCCATATCCCAGCCTACGCCTTCAGTTGGCACAATAATCTCGATCGGCGCACCCGCAGCCTTGGATTTGGCCCCGCGGAAGGCGAATGAAACACCAATGGTGGTTTCGCCAGCCGCCGCGAGCTTACAAGGTGCCGAGCCAGAATGGGTATAGCGCGAAATATTGGCGTGCAGCGCATCCATATATTCCCAGCCGCCCTCTTCACCAAAAATCTGCAACCAGCTTGATACATCAAGGAAGCCCGTGCCCGAGGAATTCGGGTTTGGCATAATGATATGGCCAGCATAAACGGGGCTAGTCAGGTCTTGCCAACTGGTCGGCGCGGGCACGTTATTGGCTTCACCTTCAACGGTATTATAACAAATCGAAGCCACCCAAGCGTCCATGCCGGTCCATGTGGGTGGCGTCGAATTATCCACAAATTTCGGGTCGAGGCTTTCAACGCCTACTGGCGCATAGGCCTCCAACATATCCTCGCCTTTCATCAACAAAAGCGACGTGGCGGCAAGGCCCCAAATGACGTCTGCTTGTGGATTATCGCGCTCGGCCAACAGCTTAGCTGTAATAACACCGGTAGAATCTCGGACCCAGTTGATGGTGATCTCAGGGTGGTCCTCATTAAACGCTTCGGCATAGCGGGTTAGATCTTCGGCTTCAACGGCTGTATAAACCGTGAGCTCCACAGCCATGGCCTGCGCGGCAACGCCAAGCGCAAGCACAGACGCAAGTGCAAATTTCTTCATATTTTCCTCCGTGAGTGATCGGGAGTCCTTTACGAATCTGGCTCCCGTTTTTTAGGTAGTACTAGTTTATGACAGTTTTTTTGTATTTGAAGATTTTTTTCAGGTGCAAAAAATAGGCTAAAATTCATGCCCTATTTCTATAGCTATTAACCTAGGTGAGCAGGGGCAAGAGTAAATAAGTCGTTCTGGCGGAACAATATTCAACTATACAAAAAAAGCACCCCCAAAAGAGCGTGCTTTTTTAACCCAGTGCAACTAATAATTGCAGGCTAATGCGCTATTTGCGCTTCAGCCCCTTTTGCGGCTTCAAGCGCAGCCGCAGTGGCCAGCTCGTCCCACTCCACCGGTTCAGGCATCCGCTCAAGCGCAATTTCCAATACATCCATAACATTGGCCACAGGTATCAGCTCAAGCCCTTCCTTTACATTATCCGGAATCTCAGCAAGGTCTTTTTCATTATCCACCGGAATAAGCACTGTTTTAATGCCGCCGCGCAAGGCTGCCAGCAGCTTTTCCTTTAGCCCGCCAATCGGTAGCACATTGCCGCGAAGCGTCACCTCGCCCGTCATCGCCACCTCCCGTTTCACCGGAATCTGGGTAAGCACAGAAACGATAGACGTCACCATACCGATGCCCGCACTCGGCCCATCTTTTGGCGTGCCGCCATCGGGCACGTGCACGTGAATGTCCATTTTCTCAAACTCGGGCGGGGTAATGCCCAGCCTGGTGGACCTTGAGCGCACAAAGCTAGAGGCCGCCTCAATGCTTTCCTTCATTACATCGCCAAGCTTGCCCGTAGTTTTCATTCGACCCTTGCCCGGCAGGCGCAGCGCCTCGATGTGCAGCAAATCGCCGCCAACGCTTGTCCAAGCCAGCCCCGTGACCACGCCAATCTGGTTTTGCTCTTCCGCAAGGCCAAATTTAAAGCGCTTCACGCCAAGGAATTCCTCAATGTTATCAGAGGTCACCGTCACGGTTTGCTCTTCTTTCTTGACAATCTTGGTCACGGCTTTGCGCGCCAACTTGGCTATTTCGCGCTCCAGATTCCGCACGCCGGCCTCACGGGTGTAATAGCGAATAATGTCCCGCAACGCGCCATCTTCCAGTGTAAATTCACCCTTCTTCAACCCATGGCCCTTGGTTTGCTTGGCAATTAGGTGCTGCTTGGCAATTTCAGATTTTTCATCTTCGGTATAGCCGGCAAGCGCAATAATTTCCATCCGGTCCAACAGCGGCCCCGCCATATTATAGCTATTGGCCGTGGTCAAAAACATCACATTGGAAAGGTCATATTCGACCTCAAGATAATGGTCGGTAAAGGTGGCGTTTTGTTCGGGGTCAAGCACTTCAAGCAGTGCGGATGAAGGGTCCCCGCGGTGATCACGCCCCATTTTGTCGATCTCGTCGAGCAAAATAAGTGGGTTCACCGTTTTGGCCTTTTTCATGGATTGGATAATCTTCCCCGGCATAGAGCCGATATAGGTCCGCCGATGCCCGCGAATTTCGCTTTCATCAGAAACACCGCCCAAAGAAATGCGGATAAACTCACGCCCCGTGGCCCGGGCCACAGATTTACCCAAGCTGGTTTTACCCACGCCCGGAGGGCCAACGAGGCACAGGATTGGCCCCTTCAGCTTACGCGAGCGTTGTTGCACCGCAAGGTATTCCACAATGCGTTCCTTAACCTTCTCTAAGCCGTAATGGTCTGCATCCAGCACCTTTTGTGCCGCGTTCAAATCCTTTTTCACCCGCGTGCGCTTGGCCCATGGAATGGAAATGATCCAGTCCAGATAGTTGCGCACAACCGTTGCCTCAGCCGACATGGGCGACATCGATTTAAGCTTCTTAAGCTCCGCTGCCGCCTTCTCCCCAGCCTCCTTAGAAAGCTTCACCTCGGCAATTTTGGCTTCCAGCTCCGCAATTTCACCGCCGCCGTCTTCACCATCGCCCAGCTCTTTCTGAATAGCCTTCATCTGCTCGTTCAGATAATATTCCCGCTGGGTCCGCTCCATTTGCGATTTCACCCGGCTCTTGATTTTGCGCTCAACCTTCAGCACAGACATCTCGCTGTGCATCAGCTCAAACACCTTTTCAAGCCGCGCTTCCAGCCCTTCGATTTCGAGCAGGGCCTGCTTGTCTTCTTGTTCCACGCTCATATGTCCGGCCACAATATCGGTCAATTTTGCGGGGTCTTTGGCTTCCTTCACCGCTTCCAGCGCCTCATCCGGCACGTTAGAATTCAGCTTGGCATAGCGGCCAAATTCAGCCGCAACCGAGCGCACCAGTGCTTCAATTTCGTCCGTGCGCTCCGACGGCTCTTCCTGCAAGTTCGCCTCGGCTTCAAAATAATCTTCATTTGGCAAAAATTCTGTGATCTGCGCCCGTTGTTTGCCCTCAACCAGCACTTTGACAGTGCCATCAGGCAGCTTCAACAGTTGCAACACATTGGCCAGCACACCCATACGGTAGATGCTATCCACCGTTGGTTCATCCTCGGCCGGGTCCATCTGGCTGGAAAGCAAAATCTCTTTATTGTCTTCCATCACCTCTTCAAGTGCGCGCACAGATTTTTCACGGCCAACAAAAAGTGGCACGATCATATGTGGAAAGACCACTGTATCGCGCAGGGGTAAAACAGGGAGGGTAACGGTGTTCAGCTCGGTCATGTATTTTCCTCAAGTTGGCAAGGTGCAGCGCCCCGATTATTCGGCAGCTTTAGCCCCTTCCATTCGTTAAATTGAAAATGGAGATTGATCGTGGGAAATACAAGCCCAATTATGCAATTCTATGCTGAGATCCTAGGTCATCCACCAGCTTGACTTGCAATATGTGTGTTTAGCATTCGTCGCGCTATTGGTCGTATCCAACAGTTCCACACGCCCTGTGAAAGCCATTGAATGCGGTATATAGCCAAGACCGATGGCGGCGCGCTGCAACCTTTGCGCCTTGGGCAGGTCGCCACAAGCGCTAACGTTTCAGCGCGGCGCGAACACGATCTCTCAACAAGCGAAAGCCTCGACGCGCCGCATCAGAACTTAAACCCGCTCCATAAGCTCAATTCTGTTACCAAACGGATCTTCGATAAATATGCGATTTGCATTGGGCAGTGGCGGTTGGTGGCGAATCTCCACACCTGCCTTTTCAAGGCGCGCCTGAAACCCGCTTAGGTTTTCCAGCAAAAAGGCCGGATGCGCTTTTTTCGCAGGGCGAAAATTATTTTCAACCCCAATATGCACCTCCTGCTGACCACACATAAACCAGCAACCACCTCGCCCCTTAAGGCTCTCGGGTTTGGAGATTTCCGGCATACCAAGCATGCCCTCAAAAAACGCTCGCGCGCGGTTTTCTTGCCCTATGGGCATCGCGAGTTGGATATGGTCAAGTCCATAAATCATACGCACAGTATACACATGTATACCAAATTGTCAAATCGGAGCTAAATCCCCTTTAGCACGCCGCTCATGGAAGGCCGCCACAAAATCATCCAAAGCACCAATTTCGATCGCCCCACGCAAACCCGCCATTAGCTCTTGGTAATAGTGCAGGTTATGCCATGTCATCAACATCGAAGAAATTATTTCATTCGCCTTAAAAACATGATGTAAATATGCGCGGGAATACCCCGTACAGGCAGGGCATGTACATTCAGGGTCCAACGGCCTCGGGTCCTCCCTATGCCGTGCATTTTTAATATTGATTGGCCCCATGCGCGTGAGCGCCTGCCCGTTTCGGCCAGAACGGCTAGGTAAAACGCAATCAAACATATCAACCCCACGCTGAACTGCCCCAACGATGTCATCTGGCTTACCAACCCCCATCAGGTAGCGGGGTTTGTCGTCTGGCAGCATGCCGGGGGCATAATCCAGCACGCCAAACATCGCCTCTTGCCCCTCACCAACAGCCAGCCCACCAATGGCGTAACCATCAAAGCCGATGCCCCTCAGCGCCTCGGCGCTTTCCGCGCGCAGCGCCTCTGTGACTCCCCCCTGCTGAATGCCAAAAAGCGCGTGGCCGGGGCGATTACCAAAAGCCTCTTTTGAGCGCGCCGCCCACCTCATAGACATGCGCATACTTTCCGCCACCCGCGTATCATCCGCGGGCAGTGCGGGGCACTCGTCAAAGCACATAACGATATCGGAGCCAAGCATCTGCTGGATATCCATACTGGTTTCGGGAGACAAGAAATGTGGCGAGCCATCCACATGGCTTTTAAAGGTCACGCCCTCTTCAGTGAGTTTTCTGAGCCCTGTTAGGCTCATCACCTGAAACCCGCCGGAATCCGTAAGTATCGGCCCTTCCCAGTTCATAAATTTGTGAAGCCCCCCAAGCCGCGCCATGCGCTCGGCCCCGGGGCGCAGCATGAGGTGATAGGTATTGCCCAGCAATATATCGGCACCTGTGGCCTTCACGCTTTCGGGAAGCATGCCCTTAACAGTCGCCGCTGTGCCCACTGGCATAAAAGCGGGGGTCTGAATATCCCCGCGCGGGGTGCTTACGCCCCCCCTACGCGCCTTGCCATCAGTGACTGCGACCTTATACCCAAACATTTTTGTCATCTTTACCCCTAGACGTAGCCTTTGCTATTTCCTATATGTTTTGTCAGGAATTCCAAGAGGCATATCATGAACGCTCAATCAGAACCGCTAATGGAAGGCACACCGCTTATTAAGCCCTCCACCACCGACCACCCGCTTTATGAAAGCTGTGTGGAGGCGTGTAGAACTGTGCATGACCCAGAAGTCCCTGTAAATATTTACGACCTCGGACTGATTTATACAATCGAGATTTCGGATGAAAACGAAGTTGAGGTGATTATGACGCTAACGGCCCCTGGCTGCCCCGTGGCGGGTGAAATGCCGATCTGGGTCGCAGATGCGATTTCCCCGCTGGCGGGGGTGAAATCGGTGAATGTTGAAATGGTGTTTGAGCCGCAATGGGGCATGGATATGCTGTCCGACGAAGCGCGGCTAGAGCTGGGCTTTATGTAATCTTCTCATTATTGACAGCTTATTTAGCGCTCCTTTTAGGAGTGCTTTTTCTTTGCGTAGTTTACGCGTAAGCTGCTGTTTAAATTACGTGATAACAGACGGATGTCGCTGCAAAACACCCTTTACTAACCTAGTTTAGTAAAGGGTGTTACGGTCAATCTCCTTGCAAGCTTCCTGCGCATTTGCCATGTTATTCCTATGAGTTTTGATCTTACAAACGTGGCGGTCCTCACGGGCGATATCGTCAAATCCAGCCGCCTTAGCCGCGATGAGCGAGACGCGCTGTTTACCGCCCTCAATTCTGGCGCAGCGGAGGTTGAAGCGCTTCAGGCTGAGCCCCCGCTCTTTGAGCGCTTTTCTGGCGATAGCTGGCAAATGTTGGTGCAACCAGCGCTCGCCCTGAGGGCGTGTTTGCTGATGCGCGCCTTTATCCGGCAAGAAAGCAAAGCCTTTGAAACCCGTATTTCTGTGGGGGTTGGGGTTATTGAGCCACTTTCACCCGAAGGGCTGGGCGCTTCCGATGGCCCAGCGTTTCGAGATTCGGGGCGCGGTTTGAAGGCGCTAAAAGGCGCGCAATATTTTTGCACAAACACGCCTGAGCAACCAATTTTTATACTTGCTGACGAAATTTCTAAGAAATGGACCCAAGCACAGGCGCGCGTGCTGGCCATAAGCCTGATGCACCCGCATCCTACGCAGGAATCTGTAGCTGGGCATGTTGGAATCTC
Source organism: Paracoccaceae bacterium (assembly GCA_016744015.1). Classification (GTDB taxonomy): domain Bacteria; phylum Pseudomonadota; class Alphaproteobacteria; order Rhodobacterales; family Rhodobacteraceae; genus UBA3077. The sequence goes on from JADGFD010000023.1 coordinate 10,532, forward strand.
GCAACAATCAGTGCGAAACCACCTTATTGCCGCCGGAGAGCCCGCGCTTCTGTCTGTTTTGGAAATTATCGAAAACAGCCCCTAAAGGATGTTAATTGAATATACAGCCTATAAAAGCTGTTAAAAGGACGCCATGATTGATACCCTAATCGCCCTGCTCTTTGCCCACATTCTGGCCGATTTTCTGCTGCAAACCAGCTGGATGGTGGCGCATAAACGTAATCTGCTGGTGCTGCTCTTGCATGCACTCATTGTGGCGGCCCTCAGCTACGGTGCGCTGGGCTTTACCGGCCATTGGGTTGTGCTGGCCATTACCGCCAGCCACCTGCTTTTTGATGCGGTCAAAACTTATTGGCCTGCTAATGGCTGGCGCGCATTTTTGCTTGACCAAGCGTTGCACGGGGTTGTTATCCTTATTGCCGCCACCCAGTTTCCTAATCTTTACAGCAGCGGGTTATGGCAAGATTATGGCATGCTTGGCTCTCCGCCCGCATGGCTGGCGCGCATTCCAGAAGGCTGGGTCGCCACCCTGCCCCTTATAATGTTACTCACAGCCGGCCTCGTTTTGGCCACCCGCGCGGGCGGGTTTTTCATTGGGGCCTTTATGAAGCCCCTCGCGGTGGGCGCGCCCGAAGGCTTGCCCAAAGCCGGCGCCATTATTGGCAATCTCGAGCGCGGGCTGGCGTATTTGTTTATCCTTTCCGGCCAGCCGCAAAACATCGGTTTTCTGCTCGCCGCCAAATCCGTGCTGCGCTTTAGCAGCGCCAAGGAGGACCGTGCGGTGTCAGAATACGTGATCATCGGCACGCTTATGAGCTTTGGCTGGGTGATCGCGGTTTCCCTCGGCGTGCTTGCCCTGCGTGAATTGATCACATGAGGCTTGTTTTGAGGTGTGAAAGCTCCTAAATTAGGGGCAACAAAGGGGAATAATATGTTCAGCATTCCAGGCAAAGCCGCCGTATCCATGACACCAACTGCCGCCAAGCAAATCACCAAACTTATGCTTTCCGGTGAGAAAAAGGGCCTGCGCATCGGCGTAAAAAAAGGCGGTTGCGCGGGCATGGAATACACCATGGATTATGTTGACGAGATTGACCCAAATGACGAAGTGATCGAGCAAGACGGCGCGCGAGTCATGATCGCCCCCATGGCGCAAATGTTCTTGTTTGGCACCCAGATTGATTACACCACCTCGCTGCTTGAGAGCGGTTTTGAGTTTAAAAACCCCAATGTAACCGAGGCCTGCGGCTGTGGGGAATCGGTGAAGTTTGCAGGCATGTAATGGCCGCTGACCCCGATTTTATTTCCCATGTCACCGATCTGTTTTCCAGTTTTGGCCCTATTCGCTCTGGCCGCCTGTTTGGCGGCACCTCGCTTTACATAGATGATGCGATGTTTGCCGTGATCTTCGGCGATTCCGTTTATATGAAATCCGATAAAACCACCCGCGCGCTCTATGACGAAGCTGGGTCCGTGGCATTTTCTTATGAAACCAAAGGCGGTGAGCGGGTCATTCCGGGGCTTATGTCCTTGCCAGATTCGGCAATGGATGACCCTGACGAGGCGCAAACATGGATGCGAATCTCATTAGAACCCGCGCGCAAGGCCGCCGCCAAAAGGAGGAAAGCATGAGCGTAGGCGACGACGAAATTGAATTTGTGAAAGACCTGTTTGCCGAAGTGGGCGAGATTTCCACCCGCAAAATGATGGGTGGGCTTTCCATTTATGCCGATGGCGCAATCTTTTCCGTGATGCGCCAAGACGGGCGGCTTTATATCAAAGCCGCTGGCGAGCTGGCTGAGCGGCTAGAGGCCGCAGGCGGAAAGCTGTTTACCTATGATAAAAAAAACGGCAAGCAAGGGCATATGAACTACCTAACATTGCCCGAAGCCGCGCTGGATGACCCTGACGCGGCGTGCGAATGGGCTAAAGCGTCACTCGACGCCAACTAAAAAAGGGAATATTATGGGACGTAGAAAACTTGCCGCAGGCAATTGGAAAATGAACGGGCTGAAAGCCGCATTGGCTGAAATTAAAGCCCTTGAGGCGGCTTATCCGGCCCCTGATTGTGACGTGCTCATCTGCCCCCCTGCCACGCTGGTTTCAGCTATGGCAGCTGTTGGCAGCACGGTGAAAGTTGGCGGGCAAGATTGCCACGCCAATGCGTCTGGCGCCCATACTGGTGATATTTCTGCTGAAATTCTGGCGGATGCGGGGGCTACATCTGTGATCGTTGGCCACTCCGAGCGCCGCGCTGACCATGGCGAAAGCGACGCCGATGTGAAGGCCAAAGCCCAAGCCGCGTGGCGTGCGGGCCTGATTGCTGTGATTTGTGTGGGGGAAACCGAAGCCGAGCGCGATGCGGGCAAAGCGCTCGAAATCGTAGGTGGCCAGCTGGCCGGCTCTGTGCCTGCCGGGGCAACGGGGGGAAACACCGTGGTGGCCTATGAGCCAGTTTGGGCTATTGGCACGGGCAAAGTGCCTACACTGAACGATATCGCCGAAATGCACGATTTTATGCGCGCCAATCTGGCCAAAAGCCACCCCAGCGCCTTTGATGATTTTCGCCTGCTCTACGGAGGCTCGGTAAAACCATCAAACGCTGCCGAAATTTTTGCAGTGTCCAACGTCGATGGTGGCCTCGTAGGTGGGGCGTCCTTAAAAGCCGCTGATTTTGGCGGCATTATCAAGGCCGCGTCGGAAGGCTAAGCTGCACCGGTTGTTTTTCCGGTGCAGCGCACCGGAACCACGCCTCGCTACGCTCGGTGGCGGCGAGACGAATGCTGCGACTTTGGCAAGCTTACCCCCGCGCCGCCGAGCGGGAGAACTGAGCTCAACCCTGCACGATAAAGCTAAATCACCCTGCCATCTTTGTTTCCAGCGGGTCATCTAGCCCGTAATGCTGGGCGAGGCGTTGCAGCGCAATTCGCAGCACCACCTTGCCCGAGCGCGCCGACCAACCAAGGCGCTTTTCGGCCTTTTCCAACCCATCCAGAAAACAACACACTCTAAAAGCAATGTCTGCCAGCCCTGGCCCGAGCGCCGTGAGCGCCTTAGACACTCTTGACTGCGCCGCAGACGGCCCCTCGGCGGGGGCATTATCGCTAAAGCCCCCGCGCGAGGCTGAGGTTAGGAAACGATCCCAGTTTTGCGCCACACGCGGCCCCATATGGGCCATCTCAAAATCCTCGCGCAACCGCTCGCCAGCCGCCATTTGGGCAGGTGAAAGAAACGCTGCGCCATCAGGTCCACGCTTGCGGCCAAGTAGGCTAAGCGGGCTTTCGGCAATGTTATACCGCAAACGTTTCACGCTCCCATCCTCGGAAATTTTCACATTCCGCTCTTCAAACTCCTGATGTTGGCCCAGAAAGCCGTCATCCTCGGCGAGCATCCGCCGCAAAGCCGCTCGGCCAACGCTGGAAATCGTATAGCGGCCAATCGCGCCTATTTGCGTCCCGTTAATCCACTCTTGCAGTGCAAAACGGTGCGCTATGCGGGTTTCAACCGTTGCAACCTTACGCGGCTCCAATCCTTTTTCTGCTTTAAAAACAGCAGCCTTTGGCATTTGTTTAGAGCTCAGCAAAAAGGTGCCGCTTTCTGAAAGGTGCCGCAATATGCGCTTGGCTTCGGAATTGGTTGTCGGGGATTTGGCCATGTCTGTATGCTCCGGTTTTTGAGGAAGGAAATCCCGGGCCACTGCGTCCAATGCCTGATCCACAAGCGGGTCCTCGCGCTTTTCTTCGCATTTGCGCACTTGTCGCAAAACCGTAGATGCATGGACCCCCTTTTCTCTGGCAATTTGGCGCAGGGGAACCCCGAGCGCTGTATGGCTTAGATATGTCACCGCAATTTCAGGAACCCAATCCGGCAGCGCTGTGGTCAGCGGGCCAAGATTGCTGAAAGTGTCGGAGTTGATCTGTTTTTCGTCAGTCACTTTCTTACCCTTTTAATTAAAATTTTAAGCAAATTGTTAATAAACTGCGGTGGTATACATACTGTTAACCAGCCAACACTGACGAGAATATTTCCTAATTGTTATCAAAGCCCTACAGGCCAGAACGGTGAAACTACATTAAGCGCAACACCTAACTCACTGATGTATGATTTTAAGAATCACACGTATAAGGGGTTAGAATGACCAAATTTTCCGCAAAAACCGTTAACATTCACCGTCCGAAAATTTTGCTGCAAGCCGCACATATTTGCGCAAAAGGGTATCGGCGGGAAACCATGCTTCCGAGATTGCTTGGGGCCAGCCCAGCTAAGGTGGTGGCACTCTTAATGGAGCGCGAGGAATATCTGGAAACAGAGCGGAGTGCGCGCACGGTGACTTATAGCGCACAAGCACATATTGAAGTGCTCTCGGCACTGATTGTCGAGAGCAAAAAAGCCGCGTAATATATTGATATTACGTTAAGCTATCAGGCATAGATGCTTTCTTTTTGCTGACATATTCGCGCAATGCCTCATCAATCGCGGGGTCAATCGCGGGCTGTTGATAGTCGCTCAACATCTGCTTTACCCGCGCATTTGCAAGCTGCATCGCATCGTGGCTGCCTTCGTCTTCCCATTGCTCAAAGGGTTTGTAATCCAGCACATTCGTCCGCCAAAACGCATCTTTGAAATTGGCTTGTGTATGCTCACAGCCCAAATAGTGCCCGCCTGGACCAACCTCGCGGATGGCCCCCATGGCTTGGCCGTTTTCTGAAATGTCGACACCAGCTGCCACAGCATGCAGCACGCCGAGCTGGTCGGCATCCAGCACAAATTTCTCAAAGCTGGAAACTAACCCGCCTTCGAGCCAGCCACAGGCATGTAGCATAAAGTTAACCCCGCCTAGCAGCGCAGCGTTCAGCGTATTGGCAGTTTCATAGGCCGCTTGAGCATCGGGCAGCTTGGCCCCACACAGGCCCCCGCCCGAGCGGAAAGGCAAGCCCAGCCGCCGCGCGAGCTGCCCCGCCCCATACAGAATTTTTGATGCTTCAGGTGTGCCAAAAGTTGGCGCGCCTGACCCCATGTCAATTGACGTTACAAAGGCGCCAAAAATCACCGGCGCGCCGGGGCGGATGAGCTGGGAATAGGCAATGCCGGCCATGGCCTCGGCCAGTACTTGTGTAAGCGTGCCCGCGACAGAAACCGGTGCCATAGCTCCGCCTACGATAAACGGCGAGATAATGCAGGCCTGCCCGGCAGCCGCATAAACCTCTAGCGCGCCAACCATGATCGGATCAAACGTGAGCGGTGAATTGATGTTTATGAGCGAGGTCATTACCGCGTTTTGATCTACAAATTCTTCGCCAAACAAAATCTTCGACATTTCAACCGAATCGGCTGCTCGCTCAGGCGCGGTCACCGACCCCATATAGGGCTTGTCGCTCAGCGTCATATGCGCATAAAGCATGTCCAAATGTCGCTTGTTTACAGCCACATCGGTTGGCTCACACACTGTGCCGCCCGAATGGTGCAGGTATTTGCTCATATAGCCAAGCTTCACGAATTTTTGAAAGTCATCAATGGTGCCATAGCGCCGCCCGCCGTCCATATCGCGCACAAAGGGCGGGCCATAAACGGGGGCCAGCACAAGGGACTTCCCGCCGATTTCCACCGTGCGCTCGGGGTTGCGGGCGTGCTGGATAATCCGACTCGGCGCGGTTTTACACAACTTTCGCGCCAGTCCACGAGGTATCCGCACGCGGTCGCCTTGCACATCGGCCCCAGCTTCTTTCCAGCGGGCAAGCGCCTCTGGGCAATCAGCGAAGCTCACACCTATTTCTTCCAGCACGGTTTCCGCATTGGTCTCGATCACCTCAATCGCTTCGTCATTCAAAATCTCGAAATTCGGAATATTGCGCTCGATATATTTGGCACTTTCAAAGCTTACCGTGCTGCGGGCAGCCCTACGCGCCGCGCCGCCGCCACGAGCGCGCCGTGGGCGGGTATTTGATTCGGGGCTGAGGGCGGATTCGGGCATAACAAGGCTCCTGAAAATGGGATTTTCTGCCTTATAATAGCAAAGCCTGCCCGCAATGCCCGATATTCCCGCCCAAATGCGCCCCATCTGCGACATGCGCTTGCGCGAATCCCCCCATGCCTCTAACTAGCCCCATGACAGATACATCACACGACCGCCTTCTTATCATCGACTTTGGCTCACAGGTCACGCAGCTCATTGCGCGCCGCCTGCGGGAGCTGAATGTTTACTGCGAAATCCACCCGTTCAACAAAGTTGATGGCGCATTTCTGGAGGCTTTTGCCCCGAAAGCGATTATCCTTTCTGGTGGCCCTGCAAGCGTAATTGACGAGGGCTCACCTCGCCCCCCTGAAGCGGTGTTCACGCTCGGCGTGCCCGTGCTTGGCATTTGCTATGGCCAGCAAGTGATGATGCATATGCTCGGCGGCAAGGTTGAATCCGGCCACGGCACCGCCGAATTTGGCCGCGCGTTTGTAACGCCTAAAGGCACGCTGCCCCTGCTTGAAGGCTGGTTTGCCGACGACAAAGAGCAGGTTTGGATGTCTCACGGCGACCACGTGTCGGAAATCGCGCCGGGCTTTGAGGTCTATGGCACCTCCCCCAATGCACCTTTTGCGATCACGGCGGATATGGCCCGCAATTTCTTTGCGGTGCAGTTCCACCCCGAGGTGCACCACACCCCCAACGGTGCGCGGCTTTATGAAAATTTTATCAAGCTCGCAGGCTTTACGGGTGATTGGACCATGGGGGCTTACCGCGAGGAGGCCATCCGGCAAATTCGTGAACAGGTTGGCGATGCCAAAGTGATTTGCGGCCTTTCCGGCGGGGTTGATAGCTCTGTTGCGGCCGTGCTGATTCATGAGGCCATAGGCGACCAACTCACCTGTGTATTTGTTGACCATGGCTTGCTGCGGCAAAACGAGGCTGAAGAAGTGGTCGAGATGTTCCGCGACCACTACAACATGCCACTCATCCACGCTGACGAGCGCGATCTGTTTTTAGGCGAGCTTGACGGCCAGTCAGACCCCGAAACCAAGCGCAAAATCATTGGCAAACTGTTTATTGACGTGTTCCAGAAGCACGCCGCAGACGTGGGCGGCGCCAAGTTTTTGGCTCAAGGCACGCTCTACCCAGATGTGATTGAAAGCGTTAGCTTTTCTGGTGGCCCGAGTGTGACCATCAAGAGCCACCACAACGTGGGCGGACTTCCCGAAAAAATGGGCCTGAAGCTGGTTGAGCCGCTGCGAGAGCTGTTCAAAGACGAAGTGCGGGCTTTGGGCCGCGAGCTTGGCTTGCCCGCCAGTTTCATTGGCCGCCACCCCTTCCCTGGCCCCGGCCTTGCTATTCGCTGCCCCGGCGAGATCACCCGTGAAAAGCTCGAAATTCTGCGCAAGGCCGATGCCGTTTACATTGACCAAATCCGCAAACACGGGCTTTATGACGAAATCTGGCAGGCTTTTGTGGCCATTCTGCCCGTGCGCACGGTTGGCGTAATGGGTGATGGCCGCACCTATGATTTTGCCTGTGCCTTGCGGGCTGTGACCAGCGTTGACGGCATGACGGCTGATTACTACCCGTTTAGCCACGAATTCCTCGGAGAAACAGCCACACGGATTATCAACGAGGTTGAGGGCATAAACCGGGTCACTTATGACATCACGTCCAAACCTCCAGGCACGATTGAGTGGGAATAGCTGGACAGGCCGAATCCGGCCTTCTATGCTGCCCAAAAAAGGGAGAGTGACATGGCAAAAGTATATCTAGACGGGCTACTGGTTGCCCATTCAGCCGCGGAGCATGCTTTGGTAGACCTTTATCTTGATGACCACATCGCCCTCACCCGGGCTGAGCCGGGCTGCCTGAAATTTGAGGTCACCGAAGACCCGAATGACCGAAACAAATTCCACGTTTCCGAGATTTTTGAATCAGAAGACGCCTTTGAGGCACATCAAATAAGGGCCAAAGCCTCTGAATGGGGCCAAGTTTCAGCTCCGTTGGAGCGACGGTTTAAAAAACGTGTCGAATAGCCACGCGCCCCTAAAGGCGCTGGCATGGATGATGGGGACGGTGGCGTCCTTTACGCTTATGGCTGTGGCCGGGCGGGCCATACTGTCTGATCTCAATACATTTGAACTGATGCTCTATCGCTCGGTGATAGGGGTGTTGATTGTTTCGGCTCTGCTTGCGCGCTCACCACATGGTTTTTCTCAATTAAAAACAACGATCTACAAGCAGCACCTGCTGCGCAGCACAGTGCATTATACCGGGCAAAACCTGTGGTTTTATGCCATTGCCACCATCCCTTTGGCGCAGCTCATCGCGCTTGAGTTTACCAATCCGCTTTGGGTGGCGCTGCTGGCCCCGCTTTTGCTGGGAGAGGCCCTAACTCGCACCAAATTTCTCATTGTTTTACTTGGATTTATCGGCGTAATGATCGTGGCCCGCCCGGGGGTTGAGCCAATAACACTTGGCCATATTGCCGGGTTAATCTCAGCCATGGGGTTTGCCATTACCAATATAATGACCCGTAAAATCACCCGTCAAGATAGCGTGCTGACGGTGCTTTTCTGGATGACCCTCATTCAAGCACTTTTCTCGCTCGCGCTATCCTTACCCGGCGGAATCCCGTGGCCGGATGCCAGCCTGTGGCCATGGATCATCATTATGGGCATCACAGGCCTCAGCGCACATTTCTGCCTGTCTCAGGCGCTCAATGTGGCCCCTGCTACGGTGGTTGCCCCGATGGATTTCATCCGCCTGCCGATCAGCGCAATAGTTGGCGTGATGCTCTATCAAGAGCCACTGCTCACCACCGTTTTCATCGGTGGCGGCGTGATCCTGCTCGCCAACTATCTGAATATACGCCTAAAATAGGCTTAGGCCAGTGCGGCCTTTACTGCGGCGCCCACCTTGCCAAAATCCATCTGGCCGGTGTATTTGCTCTTCAGCACACCCATAATTTTGCCCATATCGCGAATCGAGCTTGCGCCCACCTCGGAAACCGCAGCCGAGATCGCGGCTTCAACCTCGCCCTCTGTTAGCTGCTTGGGCAAAAACTCCTCAATCACCTTGGTCTCGGCCCGCTCCCCTTCAGCCAGCTCAATGCGACCGGCTTCTTCAAACACTTTGGCGCTATCCTGCCGCTGCTTGATCATTTTTGCCAAAATCCCCATAATTTCAGCATCACTCACACCAACCGAGCTTTCCTCCGAGCGCGCTGCGATGTCTTTATCTTTAATCGCAGCGTTCACGAGCCGCAGAGTCGAAAGCCGTTTGGCCTCCCGCTCCCGCATGGCTTCTTTTTGTGCGTCCATCAGCCGTTTTCGGATCATGTTTTCTTCCAATATTGCGCTGGCAGCCCAGCAAGAGCGGCCCTTATATCTCGGTTAACCGATTTTCACAACATCCTCCGACAAGTGCTTGACGCCACGCCCTCGCGCGCATAATTTGCGCAAAATCCCAAGCCAAGGATTACCCATGCCTGATTTTAACCGCTCCGAAGCCGCAGAGGCCCTCGCACCTGCGGCCCATACAAAACCTACGGCCTGCATTGCAATGGCCGATGGTACCGTTGTTTATGGTATTGGCTTTGGCGCTGAGGGCATTTCAGTGGCTGAGCTCTGCTTTAACACCGCCATGACGGGCTATCAGGAGATCATGACGGACTCGTCTTATGCGGGGCAGGTCATCACCTTCACCTTCCCCCATATCGGTAATACCGGCACCACGCCGGAAGACCACGAAACAGCCGCCCCCATGGCCTCTGGCATGGTTGTAAAATGGGACCCGACAAACCCCTCGAATTGGCGATCGAATGCCCCGCTCAAAACATGGATGTTTAAAAACGGTTGCATTGGGATTGGTGGCGTCGATACCCGCCGCCTTACCCGCGCCATTCGGCAGCAAGGCGCGCCGCATGTCGCTATCCAGCACGCCGCCAATGGAGAATTTGATATTGATGAGCTGCTCGCAAAAGCCCGTGGTTTCAACGGGATAGAAGGCATGGACCTCGCTAAAGAGGTAACGTGCGACATGCCCTATAAGTGGAACGAGCAACGCTGGGCATGGGGCGAAGGCTTCCCCGAAACTACGGGCAAAGGCCACCGGGTTGTCGCCATTGATTACGGGGCAAAGCGCAATATCCTGCGCTGCCTTGCCAGTGCCGGGTGTGACGTAACCGTGCTCCCTGCCACAGCGACCGCCGAAGAGATCATGTCCTATAATCCCGAGGGGCTATTCCTTTCAAATGGCCCCGGGGACCCAGACGCCACCGGCGAATATGCCGTGCCCATGATTAAGGAAATCTTGGACACAACCAACCTGCCGATCTTTGGTATTTGTCTTGGTCACCAAATGTTGGCATTGGCCTTGGGGGGTAAAACCCTCAAAATGAACCACGGACACCACGGGGCCAATCATCCGGTAAAGGATGTGACCACCGGCAAGGTGGAGATCACCTCCATGAACCACGGTTTTGCCGTTGATTCGCAAACATTGCCCGAAGGTGTGGCTGAAACCCATATCAGCCTGTTTGACGGCTCAAACTGCGGTATTGCCATGAAAGATCGTCCGGTTTTCTCTGTTCAACACCACCCCGAGGCCAGCCCCGGGCCGCAAGATAGCTTTTATCTTTTTGAGAAATTTGCAACACATATGGCTAACGTTAAGTAATTTTTAAATAATTCTTAAGGTTTGTGATTCAGGCTCTGTTTTAAACGATTGAAACGGTAACCTGATGAACCAGTATGTAACGCCTCCTGCGGGCAGAATGCCCGCACGACTCGGTGAAATTCTTCTCCAAAACGGGTCTCTCAAATCCCGTGATCTTAGCACCGCACTTTCCATGCAAGGCCGCAGGGATGCTCGACTCGGCGACATTTTGATCGCACATAAATTTTCCACACCTGCGGCTGTAAAAGATGCGCTGCACGCACAAATCAGTGGTGAGCTATTTGACATCACCGCCACAGCCCCCGACCCAGAAGTCTTGCAGGATGTTGATCCGAAACTATGCATTCGGCTACAAGCCATGCCATGGCGGCGGGTGGGGCACACACTACTTATTGCCGCGGCTGACCTCACAAGATTTGACGAAATTGCGGCGGCATTTCCAGGGCGGATAAGCCTCATTCACGCGGATTTGGGTGAAATAAACGCCAGTATTCAAACTATTTTTTCGGCTCAGCTCACCCGCGCCGCGGCCATCTCTTGCCCTGAAAAATATAGCTGTCGAAACCTCAACCCTCTACCGCGCAGAATTGGCACGTCCATTCTTGTGGGCGCTGTGCTCGGCTTGGCGGCGGCAGCGCCGGAATCTACATTTATTACCTTATTTTGCTGGGCACTCCTCAGTAATTTTGCCACAGGCTCCTTGCGGGCAATTTCGCTTTTTGCCTATCTAAAACCTCGAAATTCAGTGCCAAACAGTAATAGTGTCACCCTCATTTCTGAACATCGAAAACGCCCCCGAGTCTCGGTATTGCTGCCACTCTATCGAGAGGAAAAGGTGATTCCCGCGTTGCTTCGCGCGCTGGATGCGCTGACTTACCCAAAAGAGCTGCTAGATGTAAAAATCCTCTTGGAAGAACATGACGATATCACTCGCGCTGCGCTTGCCAAAACAAACATGCCCCATTGGGCGCAGGTGCTCACGGTGCCGGCTGATACGCTGCAAACCAAGCCTCGCGCCATGAATTATGCCCTGCCCTTCTGCACCGGAAGCCTGATCGGCATTTATGACGCCGAAGACAGGCCCGACCCAGATCAAATTGACAAAATCGCTGCGCATTTTATGGCCGCGCCGCTAAAGGTTGCCGCCGTGCAATGTAGCCTTGATTTTTATAACACCGATGCCAATTGGCTTTCCCGCTGTTTTACCATCGAATATTCCGCATGGTTTCGCGTAATTATGCACGGCATGCAACGGCTCGGCTTGCCGCTCCCGCTCGGGGGCACATCAGTTTTCATGCGCCGCTCTGCGCTGGAAAAGCTCGGCGGATGGGATGCGCATAACGTCACCGAAGATGCCGATCTTGGCATGCGTCTGGCCCGCTTTGGCTACCGCTGCGAAATGGTAGCCTCAACAACTTGGGAAGAAGCCAACAAGGTGCCCGTGGGCTGGGTTAAGCAGCGCTCCCGCTGGATAAAAGGATTTATAATCACGTGGCTAACTCAGATGAGAGCCCCCAGAGCACTGCTGAATGACCTTGGCCTAGCGGGCTTTATCGGGTTGCAGGTTGTGCTTCTAGGCACCGCCACCGCCTTTTTGCTTGCCCCCGTTTTCTGGGCGCTATGGTTAGGGGTGTTTGGATTTGAATGGGGTTTTTTCGGCCTCATGCCCACATGGTTTTGGCAAGCCTCATTTGCAATCCTGCTCACCGGAAAGGCTGTTACGATTTGCATTGCCAGCCTTGCGATTCACAAAAAGCGCAAATACGGTCTGCTCCCCTTTTTGCTCACCATGCCGCTCTACTGGCCCCTTGGCACCATCGCCGCCTATAAGGCCCTTTACGAGATCTTTTTTGCCCCGTTTTACTGGGATAAAACCACCCACGGGCTAGACTAGGTGCGAAACGAAACCTCACCCAATACCCCGATTGAAAGTCGCAACTCCCGCCCGGATTCAACCTTGTAAAGCGGGCAATGCGCCCCGAGTAAAAGCAATGAGCCCTTGGGCAGGTTTTGCCCGCGCATCGTAAAGTGATTAGCAATAAATGCAACGGCTTCAGCCGGGTTTTGTGGCGCAATTCCAGTGCCTTGCACCACAATACTTCCGTTATCTATGCAATGGGTTTCAGCCTTTTTCCAATTAAAATCAGCGGGGGCAACGCCCGGCCCGCCGCATACAATACCGGCATTAAATACGTTATGCGCCACAATGGTTGGCACATGCATCATTCCCTCAAAATTACGGCGGTCCAGCAGCTCAAATGCTGGAAAATATCGAGACACCGCAGCCTCGGCATTTTCAACTGTTATACGTTCTCCTGCCGAAATATCCTCGCCTAAAACTGCGGCAATTTCCGGCTCGATCATAAAATGGCGATAACAATCGGCATCCAGCGTAACGCCGCTATCAAAAACCTGATCCGCCAAAATCCGGCCAGCGACTGGCTCTGATATCTCCATTTTTTGCATCAAAGCGGCTGAATTAAAGGCAATTTTATAGCCTGCCAGCCCGCCATACCCCGCCGATCTCTCAGCCATTACATGGTTCTGAACATCGTAGGCCGCTGCAATATCAGGGATTTTATCGCGGCAATCTTTTATCCAAGCCGTTGAATTTAGGGTATTCAGCACAGATTTCATTTGGCCAGCTCCGCGGCATCTTGCTTTAACCGTGTTTCATAAGCTTTTGAGATATGGTCTCTTAAGACCTTATCCGCCGCTGATCTATCGCGATTAGCTATCGCCTCAACAATGGCAGCATGCTCCGCCAGCGCATCCACCCCGCGCCCTTCGGCGGCCAAAGAGGTGGTCGTTAACAAAGCCATTGTCCGATGCACCGATTCGAGCTGCCGGATGAGGTAACGATTGTGGCTCGCAAGGTGGATTTGCCGATGAAAGCGCCGGTTAGCGCGGGCTAAACCAGCGGGATCATCGATCAATACAGCGTCAGTCGCCACCATATCCTGCAAAATCCTGATCTCCTCCGGCGCGGCGTGCTGCGCGGCTAGTTGTGCCGCCAGCCCCTCCAGTTGCGCCCGCACCGCATAAAGCTCTCCCAGCTGGTCATGATCCAGCGATGCCACCACCATTGACCGCCCGTCCCGCACTAAAATCGCTTGGGTTTCAAGGCGTTGTAGAGCCTCTCGCACCGGCGTGCGCGAAACGCCAAACCGCTCCGCCAGCTCTGATTCGACCAGCCGATCGCCGGGCTGGTAAACCCCGCTATCAATGGCCTCCAACACCAGCTCATAGGCGTCTTTGCTCTGCTCTACACGATTTGGCATCATAAAATCTCCCTTTTCAGCAGGATAAAGCGCAAAAAGCAGCCGCGCAATGGGTGTTGCGCGCGCACCCCCAAGGGGCTATCAAAAGCCATGCCTTTCAAAGATTTCTCCCATGTGCGGGATTGGGTTTTTGACCTTGATCACACGCTCTATCCGGCCTCTAGCCAGCTTTTCAGCCAGCTTGGTGTAAAAATGGAAGCTTACCTAATGCGCGAACTGCAATTAAGCCAGCCAGACGCTGCGAAATTGCGCCATTCTTACTGGCAAAACCACGGCACTACGCTCGCTGGCCTTATGCACCACCACGGGACAGACC
>JADGFD010000024.1 GCA_016744015.1 Paracoccaceae bacterium
CTCATCCGCACAGGCGACAGATCACCAATGGACTATCTGCTCAAACCCCTCGCCGGGTATTTTTACAGGGCGTTTAGGGAAAAGTAGGGTGCGGCAATCTAAATGGATAACCGGTCGCCTGACAGCGGACGGCACTCGCAAAGGCTGTACTGCTTGCAATAAATAACGAAGTCTGCTGGCAGCAAGAGATGCATTTATTATGACGTCTAAATTTGCCTCTACCCCCCTAAAACTAGCCCTTAATTGGTCGCGTGCGGCATAATCCAAACCTCGGCATTATGAACCTTATGCCAACATCGGCATAATACCCATTGTGCCGTAGGTGTGGCGGCGTTAAAAATCAGAGCTGTAATTGGCCCAACCAGAGGAATTGCTCAATGACCACCCGCATAGAAACCGATAGTTTTGGCCCTTTAGAGGTCCCGTCTGACAAATATTGGGGAGCGCAATCGCAGCGCTCTTTGATGAATTTTCCAATAGGTTGGGAAACGCAGCCGGTAGCGATTGTGCGGGCGCTTGGAGTTATTAAAAAGGCTTGTGCTCAGGCGAATATGGCAGCGGGCAGTCTTGCGCCGGAAATCGGCAATGCGATTGTGGAAGCGGCGGGCGAAGTGATTGAAGGCAAGCTTGATGATCACTTCCCGCTGGTGGTTTGGCAGACAGGCTCTGGCACGCAGAGCAATATGAATGCCAATGAAGTGATTGCGAACCGCGCGATTGAGTTGTTGGGCGGGGTGATTGGCTCCAAAGACCCTGTCCACCCGAATGACCATTGCAATATGGGCCAAAGCTCAAATGACACCTTCCCCACGGCCATGCATATTGCCACCGCAATGATGGTGCGAGATGTGCTGATGCCCGGTCTGACCACGCTGGCCGAAGGGCTGGAGGCGAAAGCGGAAGCTTTTAAGGCTATTATCAAGATCGGGCGGACACATACGCAAGATGCAACGCCGCTGACACTGGGGCAGGAATTTTCAGGCTATGCCCACCAGATTCGCCAAGGAATCAAGCGGGTAGAGGCTGGAATGCCGGCGATTTACGAGCTGGCCCAAGGCGGCACGGCTGTGGGCACGGGGCTAAACACACGCATCGGCTGGGGCGAAGAGGTGGCGGCAAATATGGCCGAAATCACCAGCCTGCCTTTTGTGACCGCGCCGAATAAATTTGAGGCTCTTGCGGCGCATGACGCCATGGTTTTCCTTTCTGGCGCGCTCAAAACCGTGGCGGGTAGTGCTTACAAAATCGCAAATGATATTCGGTTTCTTGGTTCCGGCCCACGCTCGGGCCTTGGCGAGCTTATTTTGCCGGAAAACGAGCCGGGAAGCTCGATTATGCCGGGTAAGGTGAACCCGACGCAGGCCGAAGCGCTGACGCAGGTGGCGATTCACGTTATGGGGAATGACGCGGCCATCAGCTTTGCTGGTTCGCAGGGGCATTTTGAGCTAAATGTTTATAACCCGATGATGGCCTATAACCTGTTGCAATCTATCCAGCTTTTGGGCGATGCGACAGATAGCTTCACCAAGCGCATGTTGAACGGGATTGAGGCTAACAAGCCGCGGATAGAAAAGCTGATGCAGGAAAGCCTGATGCTGGTGACGGCGCTGGCCCCCACAATTGGCTATGATAACGCGACCAAGGTTGCCAAAACTGCGCATAAAAATGGCACAACCCTGCGGGAGGAAGCCATTGCGCTGGGCCTTGTGGACGGTGAAACCTTTGACCGCGTGGTGCGCCCTGAAGATATGATCGGGCCAAAATGAGCCGTTTTAATGTCATCGGCTTTGATGCCGATGACACACTTTGGGAAAACGAAATTCACTACCAGCTCACGCAATCCCGTTTTCAGGAGTTGCTGGCAAACTATGCCGATCCAAAGCATTTGAGCGCCCGATTGTTGGCCGCCGAGCGCCGCAATTTAGGGCATTACGGTTATGGCATTAAGGGCTTTACCCTGTCGATGATCGAAACCGCGATTGAGGTCACCAATGGCAAGGCCCCCGCCGAGGTTATCAAGCATATCCTAGACGCGGGACGCGACCTGCACAGCCACCCGACAGACCTTCTTCTCGGCGCAGAAGAAACCGTCCGCACGCTTTCGGAAACCTATAAAGTCGTGCTGATCACCAAGGGCGATTTGTTTGACCAAGAGCGCAAACTAGCGCAATCCGGCCTTGGTGAAATGTTTGATGCGGTTGAAATTGTGAGCGAAAAGACAGCTGATAGCTACGCGCGAATTTTTGCACCCTTCGGTGGCCCCGCGCGCGCGATTATGGCGGGAAATTCGCTAAAGTCCGATGTGATCCCGATGATTGAGGCCGATGGCTGGGGCGTGTTTGTGCCAAGCCAAGCCAATTGGGAAATGGAGGCCGCGCCCGAGCCGCTGGCAGCCCCGCGCTACCGCCGCATTGAAAATCTTACGCATTTGTCTAAACTGGTGGCCGAATTGGAAGGCTGAGCGATGAGCAAAATCATAAACCTACGCCAAAAGCGCAAACAGGCCACACGGGCCGGAAAACGACAAGCCGCGGACCAAAATGCTGCCAAACATGGCCGGACAAAGGCTGAAAAAAACCTACAACAAGCGCAAGCGCTAAAGGCCGCGCGGGCACTAGATGGCCACAAGCGAGATGGTTGACGCGCGGCCACAGAAGCACTCGCTCACGCTGCACGGCCACCGCACCTCGGTGTCACTGGAGGCGCCTTTTTGGCGGGCTTTTCTGAAAATCGCTGAGGCCGAAGGCAAAACCATCAACGGGTTGGCAGCGGAAATTGATGATGCGCGCTTGGGCAGCTCCGGCCTCGCCACCGCGATCAGGCTCTATGTGTTGGCATGGTATCAGAACAGGATTTCGCCACCTGATCGCATTAGCTAAGCTCTTTACTCTCATTTTAAAAGATTGATATTAGATTCTTCCAGTGCAGATGAATGGCGGCGTTGAGCCCATACCTACCAAAATCAAAGGGTGGCCATTTGGTCTTCTAGTAGCTTTCCCCAAGTGTAAATTTCAAACGTCCTATGGTCAGGAAAGTAGAACGGGTCGTTGGCAATCAGTTCTTCAACTTCCACTTTGCTGTCGGCCTCGACGACCCACAAGGCACCACAAAAATCACCGTCAGGTTCAGGTTTCAAACCGCCACCAATCAATAATTCAGGGTGTTTTTTCGCGTATGCTACATGCGCATCCCGAATATCCTGTCTTGACCTCACATCAAGCATGTCAGCGGTATCCTTAAAGACTACAACCCAGCGTGTCATTGGCATCTCCCTCTTTCGGGGTTTACGATAGCTTGTCCAAAAAATGATCAGTAGGGCCAGTTCCAATTCTTCCTAGCCCCAAGTCCGAACGGCAGTAAAGTCCACAACGCGGCCAATACCTACACTCGGCGTGGTTCCAGCCTAAGCCATATCCCGTCTTTTGCCCGCACGGTTAAATATGCCACGGGTGTTGGCTCTTTTATGATTTCGAAGTGGAATTTTTGCACCAGCATTGCGAGCAGCAAAACACCTTCGGCCATGCCAAACCCCGCGCCTGTGCACACGCGCGCGCCGGCTGAAAACGGGATATAGGCCTCGCGGCCGCATTGCTTGCCGTTTTTGGTATCCCAGCGGTCGGGGTCAAATTCGTCGGGGCGCTCCCACAGGCGCTCGTGGCGGTGTAGGTGCCACGGAGACAAGATCACCATCGAGCCTTTCGGGACTTTGCGCTCCCGCATTTCCTCTGGTTTTTCGGAGCGCCGGACCATCATCGGCACGGGCGGATAAAGCCGCAGAGTTTCGCGGAAAACGGCGCGGGTAAAGCGGAGCTTGGAAAGGTCTTTGAACTGGATATTTTCCATATCCAACCCCGCTACTTCCTTTGACAGCCGCTCTTGCACCGCGGGATCGAAGGCCAGCAGATAAAGCGCCCAGCTCAGGGCGGAAGCCGAGGTTTCGTGCCCGGCCAAGAAGAAGATCGCCACTTGATCAACCATCTCTTGTGCGCCAAACTTATGGCCGGTTTCAGGGTCGGCTTTAGTCATGATCTTGGTGGCAAGATCATCGGGCGCGGTGCTGGCTGCAATCTCGGCCTGCCGTGCCGTCACCAGCCTTTCAAGCAGCCCGCGAATATCGCCCGCCGCGGCTTTGGCCTTTGCGTTGCGAAAGCGCGGCACCCAAGCTGGGAGCTGCAAAAGCCCCGCTACATTCCAGAGCGGCTGGGTGCGTTGGTAATCCCGAAAGGCATGGAACACCTTTGTCGCCGTATCATCTTCAATTGGCATCGAAAACAGCGTGCGAAAAATCACGTCGGCTGTCAGGTGTGCGGTTTGATATTCCATCTCAACCTCACCGCCATCCCCCAGCCGATCTAGCGCTGCCAGCCCTGCCGCACGCATCGCCGGAAAGGCCTCATGCAGCCGCCCGCCTTCAAAAGCGGGGTCAATAATGCGCCGTTGCTGCTTCCATTGCTCGCCATTTGTTACAAACACTGAGTCGCCAAGCAGGTGCTTGAGCGTGTCGTGAATCACGGGCGATTTGGGGAAATCCTCGGGGCGCTCCTTGAGCACCCGCTTCACGAGGTCGGGCTGGTTCACCAGAAAGCTGCGATAAAACGGCGTGCGGGTTTCGGCCATCCAGGCTTTATAAAGCTTGGCGGGCTGCGAGGCAAAAACATCTTGCCGAAACAGCTTGATGCGGCCCAATATGCCCACGCCTTCTGGGCGGGAGGCGGGCTTGACCGGCAGCTTATTCATCGCTCATATCCGTATATTTTGAGAAACAATCCGTGCGTTTTGAGGGGGAATCTGGCTGTGCGGCAAAGCGGGCTTCAAGCGTTTCAGGCCCCGCCGTAATGGCGAAATAATCATATATTCCGGGCTGGTCGAAGGCGCACAAATACTGGAAGTGCAGCTTGAAGAACGAGCGTTTGCGCGCCGCAAAGGTTTCCGGCTTTAGTGTTTGGCTAAACGCGGCAGATAGCACTTTTGGCCCCGTGCCAACCCCGCTTACGGCCACCGGATCACACAGCGCAAAGCAGCCGCCATCTCCGGGCGCCGTAACATCCAGCCAAAACACCCGCGCGCTTTTGCCAAGCGCGTGCAGGCTGCGGCGCAACCCGCGCGCGGCGGGCAGGTATGAGATCATCGGGATCACCTCACCTAGGCTCAGCATCCCGAGCGGGGTATCGCCCGTTAACATCCCGTCCCGCTCCATTTCTGCCAGTAGCTCCACGCCCAGATGCGCCCCCACAGAATGGCCGACAATCAGCACCTCGTCATTGTCCTCCGTCAAGGCCGCCGCAATACGGGCTTTAAATTCAGCCATCCGCGCCCGCAGGGCGGGGGGGTAGCCCGCCGCGTGCCATGCCGAAAAGGCATAAACGTAAAGCAGGTAATAGGCGTAGATTTTGCGGTCATTCCGCTTGAAAGCCCACAAAATTACCCATAGCAGCGCCCCGCCCACAAGCCAGCCCACCCAGCCCAGCAGCCACACGGAAAGCCAAAGCGCCAGCAGCCCCAGCCCCAGCTGTCCACCAAGCAGCACCACCGGATAAAGCGCTGCAAGCATAGGTGCGGGCCGCAAGCGGATGAGCGCAAACAGCACCCCAGTGCGCAGATAGAGCCAAAGCGTACGCAGCAAAAGCCAGTAACTCGCCAAAATCCCCGCCTGCATTGAGGCGAGCACAATATCATTCCACGCCAGAAATTCGACCTCGGTGGCGGTCTCTATCCCCTCCGTTGAAGCCTCTACCCGCCAGCCATAATGCGGCCCTTTCAGCGCGCTTTGCGCCATCGTATAGCCTGAAATACCAGCCTGAAGTGCGCTCTCACGGCGATACATCTCGCGGTAATGCCGCGCGGGCACGGGATCATATCCTGGCAGGTAAAACACCTTGCGCTTACGCACGGTTTTGGCTTGGCTCATCAGTCTGGCACTCTCGTTTTGCCTGACTATATTGCGCCTAAAGCCCTTTGGGTAGGGTTAACCGACCGCCGCCAGCGCCGGAAACTGCTCCAGCAGCCAAAAAGCCAATGCTGTGAACGTGCCTGTAATCATCATCAAGCCAATTGACCAAAGCAACAACCCAGAGATTTTTTCGATTTTATCCAGATGTCGCTTTAGCTGGTTCATCACACCGATTGCACGACTAATAAATACAGCGGCCAGAACAAACGGCAACCCCAAGCCAAAGGCATAGCTCGCCATCATTATCATGCCCCGGCCAATATTGCCCTCATCCACCACAAGAAACAGGATGGTGCCCAGAATTGGCCCAATGCAGGGCGACCAGCCAAAGGCAAAGGCTAGCCCCAGCACATAAGCGCTCAAAAAGGTGCCGCCTTTGGTTTTTGCCTCCATCCGCGCCTCACGATAAAGGAAGGGGATGCGGAAAATACCGAGGAAATGTTGGCCGAATATCATGATGATTATACCACCGGTAATCGTCATCTCGTATTGGTATTGCAGCAAGGAGCGCCCAAGGGCCGAGGCCGCGATGCCGAGCATCATAAACACGGTGGACAGGCCGAGCACAAAAAACAGTGCCGAAACGATGACCTTTTTGCTTTTGCCCGCTTGAATTTCATCCATAGATGCCCCGGCCATGAAGGCAAGATATGGCGGCACAATTGGTAGCACACAGGGGCTGAGAAAGCTGATAACCCCCGCCAGCAACGCTATAAGCATCGAGGGCAGCAGCGTGGCATCAATGACATCAATTCCAAACATGGCAATTCCTTTTCTTTGGCAAGCTTTAGCGGGTCTGCCACCAAAGGTCATCCGAAATTCGGTCACATTTCCGTGGACAGGCGCGCGCTACCGATTTAACCTCCCCCATGGATTTTGACGACGAAATTGACGCCCGCAGCCTGCTGTGCCCCCTCCCCGTGCTAAAAGCCCGCAAGCGCTTAAAAGGTATGGAAGCCGGACAAGTGCTAAAGCTGGTGGCCGATGACCCCGCGGCGGTGATCGACGTGCCACATTTTTGCAATGAGCAGGGGTATGAGTTGGTGGACGTGGTGACTGAGGGCGGCGTGCGGCAATATTTTATGAGAGTGCCGTAGAGCCCCATCTCTTGCATGACCAACATCCCACTTGCAGCACACCTCTTCAGCGCAAACGGAACGCTTGTGCTAGTCGCCTGCTTTCTGTTCGGTTTTACGAACCGCCTCGATGTTGCGTTTTAGATCGGCGAGGTAGTTTTCCGCGTCGCCGTAATCCGAAAAATCACTATACCAGCGGTGAAAGGTAACCACTTTTCTAGCATGTTTAATAGGACACCAGTAGCTTTCAGTGCGGGCGGCGATTTCTGATGAATATGCCAGCACACCGTTCCCGTAACCACAATAAGCGCAGTTGATTTTTTCAAGAAAATTTAGGTAGCCAAGTTTATGCCTGTCCAGCACTACATAATCTTGCCGCCTAACTTTTTCCATTTTGTAAACGGGAAAGCATATCAACTGATAAATTGTCACAAATAAATCAAGCAGGGCGAGCGGTATAATCAGTGAATATATTATGGGGGACGTAAGGAGGACCAAAAAACGGCCATTAAAAATATACGTGATCAACAGGCGTTTGAATTTCTTTTGCGCAGAAATTTCGCCCTCAAGAAATCGGACCTTTTGCTTCTCTAGCGTGAAGCCAAAATCTTTTTTTCGATCTTCAAAGGCCCGCTCCAGCTCCGCATGCAATTCATTCATTCGGTCAATTATGTTTTTAATCTGGTCTGACATTTTGGCGGTCTCCGTTATCTAATGATAACTAGACCGTAAAACTGCCGGTTTTACTACCGAATAAAATGTGCAGCGCGCAGGCGATCGAAATCAGGGCCAAAAATATGAACGTGTAACGCGTTGTTTTGATGATGGCCCATATTGCTAAAGCAGAATCCAGCTCGATCATTAGGTTTCCATTTTTGATGAACGCTGTCCAGGTGACGCCTGTTGCTTCAGAATGGGACGCTTCCACTATACGGTCTTCCCCCACAGGTCATATTCACTCGCCTCGTCCACTTCGACCGAAACTATTTCCCCCACGCTTAGGCCTTCAAAGCCCTCGTCGATAAAGAGGTTGCCGTCGATCTCCGGGGCGTCGGCCTGCGTTCTGCAGGTCGCGCCTTCGGCATCTATCTCGTCAATAATCACGTCCAGCCGTTTGCCGACTTTGGCCGCCAGCTTGGCTTTTGAAATCGCTTGGGATTTCTCCATGAAGCGGTTCCAGCGGTCTTGTTTGACCTCATCGGGCACATGATCGGGCAGGGCATTGCTGCGCGCACCCGCCACGTTTTCGTATTGAAAGCAGCCTACGCGGTCTAGTTGGGCTTCGTCTAACCAATCTAGAAGGTGTTGAAACTCCCCCTCGGTTTCGCCGGGGTAGCCCACGATGAAGGTGGATCGCAGGGTAATGTCTGGGCAGTCAGCCCGCCATTTCGCGATTTCATCCAGCGTTTTTGCACTGGCAGCAGGGCGGGCCATGCGCTTGAGCACATCCACATGGGAGTGCTGGAAGGGGATGTCGAGATAGGGCAGAATCAGCCCCTCGGCCATCAGCGGGATCAGCTCGCGCACATGGGGGTAGGGGTAAACATAGTGAAGGCGGACCCACGCGCCAAGGCTGCCGAGATCACGGGCGAGGTTGGTAATATGGGCGCGGTGGCCCTTTTCCTCGGCGTATTTAATATCCAGCCCATAGGCGGAGGTGTCTTGCGAGATCACGAGTAGCTCTTTTACACCGGCTTTCACGAGGCGCTCGGCCTCGCGCATTACGGCATGCGCGGGGCGGCTGGCGAGCTTGCCGCGCATATCGGGGATAATACAGAATTTGCACTTGTGGTTACAGCCCTCGGAAATTTTCAAATAGCTGAAATGGCGGGGCGTGAGGGAAACGCCACTGGCGGGCAGCAGGTCAATGAACGGGTCCGGCATGGGCGGCACGGCTGTGTGCACCGCGTCCAGCACCTGCTCATATTGGTGTGGGCCCGTTACGGCCAGCACGCTGGGGTGCGCGCCGGTTATATAATCCGGCTCTGCCCCGAGGCAGCCGGTGACGATCACGCGGCCATTCTCGGCCAGCGCCTCGCCAATAGCGGCAAGGCTCTCGGCCTTGGCTGAATCCAGAAAGCCACAGGTGTTTACAATCACCGCATCGGCACCGGTGTAATCGGGCGAAATGGCATAGCCCTCGGCCCGCAGGCGGGTCAGAATTCGCTCGCTATCGACCAGTGCTTTGGGGCAGCCAAGGCTAACCATGCCAATGCGGGGCTGGCCCGCGCGGGGGGCATCGGGCACTTGTGCGCGGGCAAGATCGGGGCGGAGGCTGGGAGGATTTTGGCTCATGGGGCTGCTATAATCTAATCAGCGGTGCGGGGGAACCAAAATAATTTATGCGCCTTCATCCCGATATAGCTCTGGGTCAGAGCCGAAATAATAGCGAAACACCCCGCGCACCCGGGCAAAAAACCTCCGACCTGCGCTAATGTATTTAAGCCCCAGCTCTTTATCATAAAGGATCAACACAAGCCCGAGCACAAGGTTGCTAATGCCCAGCACCAGCCCGCGATAAACGGTTTGAAAGCTCCAAAAAAGCGCTTTGAGCTTGGAATCATGTTTATTCCGAATGACGGCGCTGATGTATTCAGCTGTTTCCACCCGAAATAGGCGTTCAGCCATAGTTGAGCGCTCCAACGAGTTATATTCTTCAGCGAGGGCGCCGTGCACAGCGCGAATAATGCCACCAGCTTTTCGATATGAGCGGGTGAAATCTGTGTCTTCACCGCCAATAAAGCGAAACCGGTGATCAAACCTAAGCCCCATGCCAGATTGCGAAATCACATCTGCCCGCACGGCGATATTGTTAAAGGAGGATACTTTGATCTGCTTTCCTGTAGGGTTTTTATTATAGTGATGTGCGCGCGGATGCCATTTTGGCTCATCCGGGTGGTTATGCCGGATCCAGTTGCCATAAAAAACCTGCGTGTCAGGATAGGTGCGAATGGCGGAAACCATATGCACCAGCCAATCCTTTGGAATAACCACATCATCGTCAATACCGCCGATCCAGTCAAAGCCAAGGCTTTCAGCGGTATCCAGTGCGCGATTGCGTACATAGGTGAGGCCTGGCTTTGGCTCTGTTTCGTATTGAATGCTGATTTTGCCTTCAAATTCGGCCAGCACCTCCGCATATTGCGGCGCAGAATCGTTTTCAACCACCAGCACGGAAAACCGAACCCCTTCAGGGATTTCTAGCGCAGTGATCGAGGCCAATGCTTGAGAAATAAGGGCAGGGCGGCGGCGTGAACATATGACCATACAAAACGAAAGGGGGGCATTTTTCATGGTTATTCGGCTTTCTGACAACACTTTTGCAACACGTTGAAAGCTTTTATACAGAATTGCAAATAATGACTAGCAAATATACATTTTTCTATATAGAAGAGTGCCAGCCCCAATGGGCAACCTTAATTGCGCAATATCTAAGGAATAAAAAAATGAAAGCACTAAAACTCGCCGCACTCGGTCTCGTAGCCGCTCAATCCGCTTATGCGGGCGCTGTAACCTTTGTAGCTCCTGAAGTTGTAGCTATTGAAGAGCCTGCACGTATGGGTGGCTCTGGCGCGTGGCTCATCCCACTCATCATTGCAGCTGTAATTCTGCTTGCTGTGACACAGAATAACGACAACACTGCTTAATTCGCCTCTGCGAATTTGTAGTGAAAAGATTAGGCGGACGTCACCGGCAACGGGGCGTCCGCTTTTATTTTGTCCATCACAATCTGGCTATGCACCCGCGCCACGGCTTTATGGGGCAGCAGGCTTTGGTGGACGAGTGCGTTTAGCGCTTTTAGATCCACACAAAATACCCGCAGTAAATAGTCCGCCTCGCCCGTTAGCGTCCAGACATTGGTGACCTCCGGCAGGGTTTGCAAATGCGCCATAAAGCTGGCCGCAATTTCCGGCGCGTGGGTGGCGGTGGTGACCTGCACAAACGCTTCCACATGCAATCCAAGCTTGCTAGGGGAAAGCTGGGCGCGATAGCCGGTGATATAGCCCGCAGCCTCTAGGCGCTGTCGGCGGCGGCTGGCTTGAGAGGCCGAGAGATGCAGGATTTCGCCAAGTTCATGCGCGGTGAGCTGGGCATTTTCCTGTATGGCCTTCAGGAGTCGGGTATCGGTGGTATCAAGCATGATGTATCCAGTAGTGGCGCATAATGCGCATAAAATTAATATAAGATGCAAAAATATTGCAATCAAATTGAAAATTGTCAAGCAAACGCGCCCTGCCCGCATCACGCCCTCGGTATACTTCCTTAAAATCATAAAGGAGTGCATCATGGGCCCGTTCCCTCACAATACCCCCGCCAGCAAAATTTCTGTTGAAAACCCCGCTGGCACCGATGGATTCGAATTTGTCGAATTTGCCGACAGCGAAGATGGCCGCTTAAAAGACACGTTTGAAAGAATGGGCTTTGCCAAGGTCGCCAAGCATAAAAGCATGAATATTACCCTGTGGAAGCAAGGGGACATCACCTATTTGCTGAATGCCGAGCCTAATAGCTTTGGCGGGCGCTTTGTGGAAAAGCACGGCCCCTCGGCCCCTTCAATGGCGTGGCGTGTAGTGGACGCAGCCCATGCTTTTACCCACGCAATATCAAAAGGCGCAGAGGCCTATGAGGGCGACGGCAAGGCGCTGGATGTGCCCGCGATTTATGGTATTGGCGGCAGCCTGATTTACTTTGTTGACCAATATGGAGAGGGTAAATCTGCCTATGCCGATTATGACTGGTTTGGCGAGCAAGCCCCTAAAGGCATGGGGTTTTACTACCTTGATCACCTCACAAATAACGTGTTTCGCGGCAATATGGATAAGTGGTTCGGCTTTTATGCTGACATCTTCAATTTCAAACAAATCCGGTTTTTTGATATTGAGGGCAAGCATACCGGCCTATTTTCTCGCGCGCTCACCAGCCCCTGCCAAAAAATACGGATTCCGATCAATGAAAGCCGCGATGATGTGAGCCAGATTGAGGAATACCTGAAGCGCTATAATGGTGAAGGCATCCAGCATATCGCCATTGGCACCGAGGATATTTATGCGGCCACCGAAGGCATTGCCCAAAACGGTATGCGCTTCATGCCCAAGCCGCCACAAAGCTATTACGAAATGTCAGACGCCCGCCTGCCGGGCCATGGGGAATCGCTGGACGCGATGGCAAAGCACGGCATTCTCATTGATGGCGAAGGCGTGGTGGATGGCGGGGAAACCAAAATCCTGCTGCAAATCTTCTCAAAAACTGTCATCGGCCCAATCTTTTTTGAGTTTATCCAACGCAAAGGTGATGACGGCTTCGGAGAAGGCAATTTCCGCGCGCTGTTTGAAAGCATAGAGGCGGACCAAGTGGCCAGAGGTGTGATTTAAGGAGTGTGCGGCGGCCAAATCGGTGATGCGATTGAGGTGAACCTATGCGAAGTCACTTCAATCGAATCGCCTATTTGCGCATCTGCTTGGGTGTCCTAATTGCGGCAATAGTAAAAACTATTGATGCCAGAAAAAGGAACGCAAAAAGTAGCCAAGGTTCAGCAAGGCAACCCTCTTCAATCGCCGCTCGGTTGATGTTTCCTATTTCGTTATCTATCCAATTTACAGCGTGCAAAAATGCAAAGATAAGAAGAAGAGAGGCGTTTAAAAAATAGAGCCAGCGACGTCGGATCACGACCGAAAGCGCACATAGTAAAATAAAGATCAGCCCGACTGGCGACCAAATAAAATAATAGAGTGGAGAGATTATGGTTGCAGGCCCATCATCAGGGGTCCAACTGCGCACCACTTTATCGCAAACTTCAGCCCCCGCTTGGCTCGCCATCGCGAGCCAAGCCATGAGGCAGCCAATGGCCCTCAATCCCACAAGCTTGGGTGTTTGCCTTCGGCCTCATGGCGATCAAAGCGGGCGCGGGTGAAGCGCTGGAAGCCGGTATCGTGGAAAGCGCCGCTCATCACGTATTCCATGGCAGAGCCGTAATGGAAGGGTTTAAAATACCCTGGCATGCGGAAGGATTCAGCGGTTTCCTCGGATCCAGCCCCCGCGCTTTCCGGTGAGAAAATCACAACAGTCGGTGTAAAATTCACCAGCCACTTTTGTGCGAGGTCTTTTTCTGAAAGTTCCTCGCCATCAAAATCGGTCACCATCCGGTCTCCCCACAGGTTTAGCTGCACCGTGTAAAAGTTCTCGGCCTGATATTCGCTGATTTCAGGAATGGCCAGATTCACCTCGTGCAGCTCCTGGCAATAAGGGCAGCCGCGTTGCTCGAAAATCACAATCAGGCCTTTGCCCTCAGCCGCGGCGTCTTCTAGATCAGCGCCCATTTCCAAAAAACCGTCATAGAACCAAGGCTGTATGTGTAGCCCATCCTCACTGATTTCTTGAGCCTGTGCGGGCAAAATCAGCGAGGCCCAAAAAGCGGTGGCTATTAATAAGCGTCGTGAAATCATAAGAAAATCCTCCTACCACAGCTTAGCACAGATTCGCGCTTTGCCGAAATCAGGTTTTTGCGAGCGGCTCAAAATTGTAGCCCGCCTCAGCCATTAGGCGGTTGGAATTGTCTTCCACGACCCCTTCCAGTTCAGCCAAAAAATCTTTGATTCTCATACCTGATTTAATCACAGGTAAGAATTCCATCACCGCCACGCCGGGCTTGCGGTAAGGGCTGCGGCGGGCCCAGAGCACACCTGTATTGGTGGCGGCGGGCACACAATCCAGCCCGAAGCGCTCATAAAGCACGCCGGCACCCACTTTGTAAGGCTTGCTGGCCCCGGGCAAAACCCGCGTGCCTTGCGGATAAATCACCGTTTGGCCCACGTCTTTTTCGCGGCCCTTATCAAGGTCGGAAACCATCTTTTTCACGGCGCCCCCCCTTTTGCCACGCGCCACAGCCGCGGAGCCAATGCGCAGGGCGTAAAGGCCAATCACCGGCGCAAAAATCAGCTCGCGTTTCATGATGAATTTTGCACGGGGCAGGCGCTCCATCAGCATCATCACATCAAGAAACGACATGTGCTTAGCGCAGACCACCACCTCACCCTCCGGCACAGGGCCGCGGAATTCGACCCGCATATTGCACACGACCTTGAGATACCAAAACACTGTGCGGCAATAGGTTTTCATGGCCCAATAGGTGCCATTAACCGACCAGATCGCCAATGGGGCAAACAGAATGCCTTGCACCAAAAGCGTGCTATACATCAGAAAATCAAAAACCAGTGACCGAACCCGAAGCATAATGGCTATGTGACCGTATGCAAGTGATGGCGCGCGGCCAGCCGTGAGGCGGCAAAGGCCGAAATGCCCACCAGAATGGGCACAAAAACCGGATAAATCCAGTCAGTGCCGCTGAGGCTCAAGCCGGAAAGCAGACCATTGGATTCGGGTTGGCCGGGAAAGGAGATCACGGCGACCATAGCCAGCGCCATGCCCAAAGCAGCCCCAAGCGTGGCGCGCATGGTGATGCGGCGCACAAAGGCATGGGCGATATAGGAATCGCGCGCCCCTAATAGCCGCAATGTGCGAATAATATTCTGGTTAGAGGCCAAGGCATTATGAGCGGAAAGCACCACGATGATGATGGTAATGATGGCGGTCAGCGCCAAGGAGAGCCCGACGAATAGCCGTAGCCGTTGAGATGCGGCCAAAACCGGTGCGCGCCATGTGCTATGATCATCGAAACTTGCGCTCGGGGCTTCCGCTTCCAGCCGCAGCTTTAAGCTTTCAAGATCAGGGCCGTCGGCACTAATACGTACATCTATCATGGTGGGAATGGGCAGGGTATTTGCTGGCAGGTTGCTGCCAAGCCATGGCTCCAGCAAGGCCAGCTGTTCAGATTTGTCAATGATTACAGCGCTCTCGACACCCGGCGTGGTGTGCAGCACCCGCAACACAGCCTCGGATTGGGTCATGCGGTCCTCCCCCTCGGCCACAATTTGCACGGTGGCCGTGCGGGCAAGATCTAACGACCAATAATCAGCCAACCGCCCAACAGCGAGCGAAAGTGTGAGCGCAAAAACCGCAATAAAGGCCATGGCCGCCGAAGCAAAAGCGGTAAGCCATGCGGCATTGCCTTTGGGCGGCACCACTTGATCAGAGGCCGCATCGCCAAACAAGAAGGACAGCGGGTTAAAGCTCATAGCTTAGCCCCCGCAAGGCTGAGTTCCCCAGCTTTAAGCCGCAAAACAGAGGCTGGCACGCGGCCTTTGATCGAGCGGATCAGGTTAAGGTCATGGGTGGCCAGCAAAATGGTTTTGCCCATTTTATTCAACTCAACCAGTAGCGTAAGCACCCGCTGCCCCATTTCCCAATCCACATTGCCGGTTGGCTCGTCGGCCACGATCATATCCGGGTCCATGATTACGGCACGGGCAAGCGCCAGCCGCTGCCGCTCACCGCCCGAAATTTCTTCGGGGAGAGCATCGGCGCGATGGGAAAGATCAACCCACGACAAAAGATCCTCAAGATTTTCCATACTGTCCTCAATATTCTTCCCCGCCACCAAAAGCGGCAAGGCTATATTTTGGCGAATGGTTAAATGGTTAAGGAACTGGCAATCCTGATGCACAACACCAATGCGGCGGCGCATTTGGGTGATTTGCTCACGCGAAAGTGCTGTCACATCCTGCCCGAGCACGTCTACCGTGCCGGAATTTGGCATAAGGGAAAGATAGCACATTTTGAGTAGCGTTGTCTTTCCTGCACCGGAAGGGCCAGTCAAAAAGTGAAAAGAGCCCGCTTCGAGCTCTTGGTTTACGTCCTTCAAGATAGCGCGGTCGCCATAGCTGAATCCGGCGTTTTTTAGCGAGATCACGAATTATTTCCTCCAAATTTTGCAGACAATCACATGTTAACACGCTAAGCTCAAGCCCTAAGCCTTTGTTCCACTTGAATAGCATGCGAAGGTAGAGTGTAATATTAACAATTGATTCGAGTGGCCAGAACAAAAAGAATGATTACAGGATAAAACTATGCGGATAACATGCCCTAAATGCAAGGCCACTTACGAGGTAGGTGACGCAGATATCCCGGAAGAGGGGATCGAGGTTGAGTGTAGTGCCTGCCTGAACCGCTGGATGCAGATGCCCGGTGTAGAAGAGGTTGAAAGCGAACCCGCCGCTGAACCTTCTGCGCCAGAAGAGCAACCGGCCTTTGCTTCTGAGAATATTCCGGAAATTGAAAAAACGCCTGCGCTGGCAGCAGAGCCGGAACCGGAGGTCTTCGCTCCGCCTGAGCCTGACGCGTCGCCGACGGATGATTTTGGCCCCATTCCGGCATGGGATGCTCCGAATATCGCTCCAAATGAGGTTTCGACCCCAGATTTGCAGAGCCCGCCAGACGGTGGCGAGCTTCCGGAGATCCAAAGCCCGGCGGCGGAACCTGTGGAAGAGCCAGACACAGCACCGGCAAGTGATTTTGGACCTATTCCCGCATGGGACGCACCTAATATTGCCCCAAATGAAGAGGCTGAATTGAATCTGCGTGGCCTATTGGGCAATGGAGAGATTTCTGAAATTGAAAGCCCGACAGACCTTACAGATGAGGATTTTGCAGATCTTGCGGGGGACGAATCTCCAGAAGAAGATACCGAGCCAACCACGGGTTGGCGTGTACCAAAGCCACCCGAAAGTGCCTTTTTGAAGCAAGATCCGCTCGACGAAATTTTGGCTGAAGTGAGTGCTGAGGCAGATGCATCGGCGGCCTCAGAACCTGAGGCGTCGATGCCTTCCGCGCCGGAGGCTGAAGAAATATCAAAATCTGTGCTTGACGTAGCTGCCGAGCCAGAAATAATTCCTGAGCCTGAGCCTGAGCCTGAGCCTGAGCCTGAGCCTGAGCCTGAGCCTGAGCCTGAGCCTGAGCCTGAGCCTGA
>JADGFD010000025.1 GCA_016744015.1 Paracoccaceae bacterium
TCCTTAAATACTCAAAAGCCACAAACGCTGCCGTTGCCACGCGGCGCGGACACGCCCTCGCCAAGCAGCACGCCCCTCGCCGCGCCGCCACCGAGGCAAAGCCGAGGCCACGGCCCGTAGGGCTTAAGGGCGGTTAAAACTCCTGCACCTCGACTATTCCTTCCACACTTTTCAGGGCTGATTTCATTTGTGGGTTCACCGGGTACTTCCCCGGGAGCGTAATTTCGACATCCCCCGGCAGATCTGAGTGGCTCAATACGAGGTTAACCGGGCCGCGGGCGCCTTGGATATCATTTTGCAGAATCCGCGCCAAGCTGGGCACCGCTTCGGCTTGATTGAGGAACACTTTTAGGCCTTGGGCCGCTACGCCAGATATAGCACTATCAACCGGCACTATGCCACGGGCGAGCAGTTTAAGCTGGTCACCTTCATTTGTCGCTTCCACGGAAAGGACTATGTTTTTTCCGACTGTTAGCAGACTATCGGCCTTTTCTAACACATCAGAAAATACCGTTACTTCAAACAGGCCGGAGGGGTCAGAGCATTGCACAAATGCATATTGGTTGCCGCGTGCTGATTTGCGACGCTGCACCCCCGCCACGGTGCCAGCAATTTTGGCCAATACGGCGGCGCTTCCCCCTGATTTCTGGGTGAGTTCTTCAAGGGTAAACACCGGCGGGCGCTGGCGTTTAAGGGGGCCGATATAATCATCCAGCGGATGGCCGGAGAGATAGAAGCCGATCGCGGCTTGCTCTTGGGTAAGGCGCTCGGTTTGTAGCCAGTCGTCGGGCATGGGCAGGCGGGGCGGCGGGAGATCTTCGCCACTATCGCCAAACAGGCTGTTTTGGCTGGAGTTTCGTTGCTCGAAATTGGCTGCGGAATAGGCGGTGAGGCCGTCAACACTGAGCAGCACTTTATGGCGGTTTGCATCGAGCTGGTCAAAGGCCCCCGCGCGGGCCAGCATCTCAAACGGGCGTTTGCCCATGCGTTTTAGGTCCACCCGGCGGGCAAAATCGAAAAGGTCTTTGAAGGGGCCGTCTTCATGCCGTGCCGCCGTGATCAGCTTCATGGCTTCCACACCGACATTCTTGAGGCCCCCAAGGGCATAGGCGATTTTGCCCTCAGTCACGCTAAAGGTCGCCTCGCCGCGGTTTACGCAGGGCGGGATCATCTCGATATCGAGCCGTTTAACCTCTCGAAAATAAACATGCAGCTTGTCGGTGAGGTGGATGTCACAGTTCATCACACCGGCCATAAATTCCACGGGGTGGTTGGCTTTGAGGTAGGCGGTTTGGTAGGAAACCACAGCGTAAGCCGCCGCGTGGGATTTGTTAAAGCCGTAATTGGCGAACTTCTCCAAAAGGTCAAAAACCTGCGTGGCCTTCTTGCGGTCCACCCCGTTTTCCAGCGCGCCTTTCTCGAATTTTGGCCGCTCTTTCGCCATTTCTTCGGCGATCTTTTTACCCATGGCGCGGCGCAAAAGGTCTGCGCCGCCAAGGCTGTAGCCCGCCATTTCCTGCGCGATCTGCATCACTTGCTCTTGGTAAACGATGATGCCTTGAGTCTCGTCAAGCAGGTGGTCAATCGAGGGGTGCAGCAGGTCGCGCTCTTCTAACGCGTTCTTAACTTTGCAGAATTTAGGAATATTTTCCATTGGGCCGGGGCGGTAAAGCGCCACCAGCGCCACGATGTCCTCAATGCAGGTGGGCTTCATTTGCCGCAGGGCGTCCATCATGCCCGAGCTTTCCACCTGAAACACGGCCACGGTTTTGGCGCTGGCATAAAGCTCGTAGGTGGGTTCATCGTCAAGCGGGATGAGGCCGATATCAATTTCAATATCGCGTTGTTTCAGCAGATCAAGAGCATTCTGGATAACGGTCAGGGTTTTCAGGCCCAAAAAGTCAAACTTCACGAGGCCGGCTGGCTCAACCCATTTCATATTGAACTGGGTGGCGGGCATATCGGAGCGCGGGTCTTTATAGAGCGGGACAAGCTCATCAAGTGGCCGATCACCAATCACCACCCCCGCCGCGTGGGTGGAGGCATTGCGGAGCAGGCCTTCGACCTGTTGCGCGTAGTTCAGGAGCCGCGCCACCACC
Source organism: Paracoccaceae bacterium (assembly GCA_016744015.1). Classification (GTDB taxonomy): domain Bacteria; phylum Pseudomonadota; class Alphaproteobacteria; order Rhodobacterales; family Rhodobacteraceae; genus UBA3077. The sequence continues at coordinate 2,100 of JADGFD010000025.1, forward strand.
TCTTCTTCGTCCGCCGCTTCGCGCAGTTTTGGCTCGTCTTGCAGGGCTTGCTTGATGCTAACGGGCTTTACGCCCTCAACGGGGATGAGCTTGGAAAGCCTGTCCACCTGCATATAGGGCATTTGCAAAACACGCCCCACATCACGCACGGCGGCTTTAGATAGAAGCGCGCCGAAGGTGATGATTTGGGCCACTTTATCGCGGCCATATTTCTCCTGCACATAGGTAATAACCTCCTCGCGGCGGTCCATGCAAAAGTCGATATCAAAGTCGGGCATGGATACGCGCTCGGGGTTCAGGAACCGCTCGAAAAGGAGTGCATAGCGCAGGGGGTCCAGATCAGTGATGGTGAGGGCATAGGCCACGAGGGAGCCGGCCCCCGAGCCACGACCCGGGCCAACGGGGATGTTTTGGTCTTTGGCCCATTGGATAAAATCGGCCACGATCAGAAAATAGCCGGGGAAGCCCATGCCGTTGATGATTTTGAGCTCGAACTCTAGGCGGGCCTCATATTCTTCCACGGAGGCGGCGTGGGGGATGACCTTGAGGCGCTCTTTGAGGCCTTCACGGGCGAGATTGGCGAGTGCTTCCACCTCGTCATCGGCAAATTTGGGTAAGATCGGTGGATGGGTGCGGGCGCGAAAGGCGCAGCGCTTGGCGATCTCGATGGTGTTTTCGAGCGCCTCGGGGAGGTCTTTGAATAGCGCGCACATTTCGTCTTGTGACTTAAAATAGTGCTCGGGGGTAAGGTGGCGGCGGGGTTCTTGCTGGTCCACATAGGCACCATCTGCGATGCAGATCAGGGCGTCATGGGCCTCATACATGGAAGCTTTCGGGAAATAGACATCATTGGTGGCGACCAGTGGCAAGCCGAGGCCATAGGCCAGCTCCACAAAGCCCGGCTCGGTGGCAGCTTCGGCTTCGGTGCGCCGATTGTCACCTGTCGGGTGGCGCTGAAGCTCGATATAAAGCCGGTTTGGAAACAGGGTTTTGAAGTGCTCGGTGAGCAGGCGGGCTTTGTCTGCGTGGTTATCTTGCAAAAGCTGGCCGATGGGGCCAAGCGCGCCGCCGGTGAGGCAAATGAGGCCCTCGGAATGGGCCTTGAGATGCGCCAGCGTGATATGCGGCGCGGCATTGCCGCATTCCAGATAGAGCGCGGAATTGAGCTTGAGCAGGTTCCTCCAGCCGGCCTCGTTTTGGGCCAGCAGCACAATGGGGCACGGCGGTGGGGCTTTCTCTCCGGGCTGGGAAGCGGCCTCATAGGCGAGGCTGAACTGGCAGGCGATGATCGGCTGAACGCCTGCTTTTGCTGCAAATTCAGAGAATTCCAGCGCGCCAAACATACTGTTGGTATCGGTGAGCGCCACGGCGGGCATGCCACCGTCAATGCACATGTCCGGCAGCTTTTTGGCAATGATTGCACCTTCCAGCAAGGAATAAGCAGAGTGAACGCGCAGGTGGATGTATTTGGGGTCGGTTGGCATTGGGGCTCTCGATGGGTGTGTGGCTGGCAGCAGATTAGAGCCTTGCAGGGGAAAAGACACGCCGAAAATGGGAGGGGGGCCTAATGAGGCGGAGGCTGGAGGGGAAAACAACTATAGAGGTCTTCTACTAACCTAGTTTAGTAGAATGGCAAAAATGGTAAATAACTGATAAAAAATAATATGATGGGTGGGTGTTGGGCTGATAAAATCTCTGAATCTTTACCTTGATAGTCTGGTGTAGTTTTCACCAAAATCAACCATAGATGGATTACCGCAAGACGATAATCAGCTTGCATTAAGGTTAAAAATTAAGGTTCCGTCAAAATCCTCTAAAAAAAATTGCAAAATGGCGTGGGGGCGCTAAACTGGCGCGGTTCAGGTTGGCGTGCTTGGCCTTGTGGCTTTGATGCATCCTCCTGATCGGCCGGTCCGCTTGGCCTTAATGCGCGGTATCATAAGAGATAGCGAATCGCATAAATAAGGGGGCGACATGGGAAAACTGACAACACATGTGTTGGACACGGGGCTGGGCAAGCCCGCCGCCGGGCTACGCATAGAGCTTTATCGTGATGGTGACCGGCTGCGCGATGTGGTGACCAATACGGATGGCCGCGTGGATGCGCCGTTGCTGGAGGGTGGCGATTTCCAAACGGGCAGCTATGAGCTGGTTTTTCATGCAGGAGATTATTTGGACAGCACGGAGCAGGACCTGCCTTCGCCGAAGTTTCTCGACGTAATTCCGCTGCGTTTTGGCATTGCCGAGGACACCCATTACCACGTGCCGCTGCTGCTCTCGGGTTTTGGTTATTCCACTTATAGGGGTAGCTAGATGGTTGAATTTGTTCTAAATGGCGAGATGATGCAGGCCGATGATGCCTCGATGACATTGCTGGATTTTGTGCGTTTGGAGCGCGGGCTGACAGGCACCAAAGAGGGCTGCAACGAGGGCGATTGCGGGGCGTGCACGGTGCAGGTGGCTTCGATGGAAGACGGAGAGCTGGTGCACCGCGCGGTGAATAGCTGCATATTGTTGCTGGGGCAGATGCAGGGGAAATCTGTTACCACTGTTGAAGCGCTGGGCGGCGACCACCCTGTGCAAGAGGCGATGGTGGAGCACCACGGCTCGCAATGCGGGTTTTGCACGCCGGGGATTGTGATGTCACTGGCGGCGGCCCACATTGAGGGGCGGCAGGACCACGCCGATGTGCTGGCGGGCAACCTGTGCCGCTGCACCGGGTACGCGCCGATTTTGCGAGCGGCTGAGGCCGTGGCAGCGCAGCCTGTGCCGCAGGGGCCGGACGAGGCTGCGCTGCTTGAGGGGATTTCGGGCGCGGGGTTTACGGAGCTTGATGAATTTGCTGATTGGTATGTGAAGAACCCAGATGCAGTGCTGGTGGGCGGCGCCACCGAGGTGGGCTTGGTGCTGACCAAAGAGCTGAAGCAGCCGGAGAAGTTTGCGTTTTTGAACCAGATAACCGCCTTGCAAAACATCGAGCACGAGATCGGCGGGATGCGGATAGGCGCGGGCGTTTTGCTGGCGCGGGTGCGCGGTGCGATGGTGGGGAAATACCCGCAATTTGCCGAAATGCTGCGCCGTTTTGGCTCGGTGCAAGTGCGAAATTCGGCGACGATTGGCGGGAATATCGCCAATGGCTCGCCGATTGCTGACACACCGCCAGCGTTGATCGCGCTGGAAACCTCGGTGACCCTGCGCAAAGGCAGCGCGCGGCGCGAGATTTTGCTGGAAGATTTTTACCTGAGTTACGGGGTGCAAGACCGTGCCGAGGGCGAGTTTGTGGAGAGCATTTTTATACCGGAGCAGGGGGATACGCTGGGGGTTTATAAAATTTCCAAACGCTTCGATCAGGATATTTCAGCGCTGTGCGGTGGGTTTAACATTGCCGTGAGTGACGGGATCGTAACCAAGGCGCGGATTGCGTTTGGCGGTATGGCGGCCACACCAAAGCGGGCAAAAGCGGTGGAGGCGGCTTTGATCGGCCAGCCGTGGAATGAGGAAACGATTGCCACGGCGCAGGCGGCTTTTGCTGAGGATTACACACCGATGAGCGACCAGCGCGGCAGTGCCGCATATCGGATGATTCTTGTGCAAAACCTGCTGAAACGGTTTTATCTGGAGCAAACCGGCACAGGGCGTGTGCGGGTTGTAGGAGGCATATCATGAGTGTGGCAAAATCTATCCCGCATGATAGCGGGCCTGCCCATGTAAGCGGCGAAGCGCGCTATGTGGATGATTATCCGATGCCCGCGAACTGCGTGCATCTGGCGTTTGGGCTTTCAGAAAAATCCCATGCGGATTTTACGCTCGACCTCGCTGCTGTGCGGGCGGCTGAGGGCGTGATCGAGGTGCTGGTGGCAGCGGATTTACCTGCTAAAAACGATGTCTCCCCCACGCCGGACCCCGAGCCGATGTTGGCCGAGGCCAGGGTTCATTACATCGGCCAGCCGATGTTTTTGGTGGTGGCGGATAGCCATCTGAACGCGCGGCGTGCGGCGCGTTTGGGCAAGGTGGATTATTCTGAGAAAACGCCGCTGGTCACGATTGATCAGGCTATGGCGGCAGGTAGCCGCTTTGGCGAGGCTGTGACCTATTCTATTGGGAATGCCGAGACCGCACTGGCCGCCGCACCGCACCGCATTTCTGGTGAGATGGAGATTGGCGGGCAGGAGCATTTTTACCTTGAGGGGCAGGCGGCGTTTGCCTTGCCCGAGGAGGGGGATGTGCGCGTGGTTTCAAGCACCCAGCACCCAACCGAAATTCAGCATAAGGTGGCCGAGGCGCTTGATAAGCCTTTTCACGCCGTGCGGGTTGAAACCCGCCGGATGGGTGGTGGTTTTGGTGGTAAAGAAAGCCAAGGCAACGCGCTGGCGGTAAGCTGCGCGGTGGTGGCTTTGCGGCTAAACCGCCCTGCCAAAATGCGCTATGACCGGGATGATGACATGGTTATCACCGGTAAGCGCCATGATTTCCGGATTAAATACGAGGCGGGTTTTGGGCCGGATGGCAAGATCGAAAGCGTGATATTCGAGCATTTTGTGAGATGCGGCTGGGCGTTGGACCTGTCCCATCCCGTGGCCGACCGTGCGATGCTGCATGCCGATAACGCTTACCACCTGCCCAATGCCAAAATTATGTCGCACCGGTTGCGCACAAACACGCAAAGCGCCACGGCTTACCGTGGCTTTGGCGGCCCGCAAGGGATTGTGGGCATCGAGCGGGTTATTGAGGATATTGCGGAGGCGCTGGGGCTGGACCCATTGGCCGTGCGGCAGGCGAATTTTTATGCGCCCAAGGGGGATTTGACGCCCTACCATATGGAGGTTGAGGACAGTATTTCCACCGAACTGGTGGCGCAGCTGGCCGAGACGTCAAGCTATGCGGCGCGCCGTGTGGAGATTGCTGAATTCAACGCGAGGTCACCGATTATTAAGCGGGGGCTTTCGCTGGTGCCGGTAAAGTTTGGCATTTCCTTTACGCTGACATTCCTCAACCAAGCCGGCGCTTTGGTGCATGTTTATGCCGATGGCTCGGTGCAGCTTAATCATGGCGGCACCGAAATGGGGCAGGGGCTAAACACCAAGGTGGCGCAGGTGGCGGCACAGGTGTTTGGGCTGGGGGTTGAGGCGGTGAAGATCACCGCGACTGACACCGGAAAAGTGCCAAATACATCCGCCACGGCGGCCTCTTCAGGGGCAGACCTAAACGGGATGGCTTGCAAGGATGCTTGTGAGAGAATCAAGGCGCGGTTGGTGGAATTTGCGGCTGAGAAATGGGGCGGCGAAGCCATATTTTCTGATGGGCAAGTGCAGGTGGGCGAGCATTCGATGAGCTTTGCCGAGCTGGTCACAGACGCCTATATGGCGCGGATTAGCCTTTCGGCTACAGGGTTTTATAAAACGCCAAAATTGCAGTGGGACCGCGTGACGGGCAAGGGGCGCCCCTTCCTTTATTTTGCTTATGGTGCCGCCGTGAGCGAGGTGGAGCTGGATACGTTGAGCGGTGAAAACCGGATTTTACGCACGGATATTCTGCATGATGTCGGCAATAGCCTGAACCCGGCGCTGGATATCGGGCAGGTGGAGGGGGCCTTTGTGCAAGGTGCTGGCTGGCTCACGATTGAGGAGCTGCGCTGGGCGGAAGATGGCCGTTTGCTGACAGCCGCACCCGCGACCTACAAAATTCCTTGCGCTTCAGATATACCTGATCAGCTTAACGTGGCTCTTTGGGACGGCGCGAATTTGGAGAAAACGATTTATCGTTCCAAAGCTGTGGGCGAGCCGCCCTTTGTGCATGGCGTATCCGTGCTTATGGCGCTGCGGGATGCGGTGAAGGCCGCTGGGGGAGACACAGGTTTTGATGCCCCCGCGACAGCCGAGCGGCTGTTGATGGCCATGCAAAGCTGATGGGGGCGCTGCCAGACTTTCCGGTAGAGGCTATGCGGGTTGAGGTGACGGGCACAAAAGGCTCTGCCCCTCGTGAGGCCGGAGCGTTTATGCTTGTATGGGCGGAAGGGCAATCGGGCACGATTGGTGGCGGGGTTCTGGAGTGGAACGCGGCGAAGCGGGCGCGGGAAATGCTTTTGCAAGGTGCGTCGCGTGATTTCCAAAGCGTGGCTTTGGGGCCGGAAATTGGCCAGTGCTGCGGCGGGCGGGTTGAGCTTGGGTTTGAAAAACTGGGCCGCATGCCTGCCCCCGAGCAGGCAGAAACGAGCGCGTTTGCTCAGGGTTTTGAAGCCGCGCTAAAAGGCTGGCAGGCCGAGATGCCGGTTTATCTTTATGGCGCAGGGCATGTGGGACGGGCGATTGTGAAGGCGCTGCCATTTGCGGTGCAATGGGTGGATGTGGCCGAGGGGCGGTATCCGGATTGGGCCAAGCACAAAATCATCAAAAATAATCCTGCGGCGGCTGTGGTATCTGCGCCGGATGACGCGCTCCACTTCGTGCTGACCCACTCACACAGCTTTGATCTGGAGATCTGCCACCAAGTGCTCCGCCGACCCTTTGGCCACCTTGGACTGATAGGCTCCGCCACCAAAAAAGCGCGGTTTGTGAAGCGGTTGCGCGAGCTGGGGCACGCTGATGCAACGCTGGCGCGGCTGCAATGCCCGATTGGGGATAAACGGCTGGGCAAAGCGCCCGAGGGCATCGCCTTAGGGGTTGCGCATTGGTTATGGCAGCGACAGAATGATGCTAACGAGCCAAGGGGAGAGGGCCACGTATGAGCACGCTATTGGAGATCAACGGGTTAAGCAAAAGCTACCCCGGGGTGAAGGCAAATGATGATATTTCCTTTGCCATTCAAGAAGGGGAAATTCATGCGTTGCTTGGGGAGAACGGCGCGGGAAAATCGACCCTTGTGAAAATGATCTATGGCTTGGTGAAGCCGGACGAAGGCCAAATGGTGCTTAATGGTGCGCCTTTTGCCCCAGCTAAGCCACACGCGGCGCGGGCTTCCGGTGTTTCGATGGTGTTTCAGCATTTTTCGTTGTTTGAGGCCCTGACTGTGGCCGAGAATATTACTTTGGGCATGGATGATGCGCCGAATCGCAAAGAGCTTTCGGAAAAAATCCGCGCTGTAAGCGAGGATTACGGCTTACCGCTGGACCCTGATCGGCTGATTGGCGATATGTCTGTGGGCGAGCGGCAGCGGGTGGAGATTATCCGGTGCTTGCTACAAAACCCGCGGCTGCTGATAATGGATGAGCCAACCAGTGTGCTAACGCCGCAAGAGGTGGATACGCTTTTTGGCACCCTTCGAAAACTGTCGGCAAATGGCGTGGCGATCCTGTATATCTCGCATAAGCTTGATGAAATTCTGGCACTGTGTGACCACGCGACGATCCTGCGAATGGGTAAGGTGGTGGACACCTGCACGCCTAAGGACGAGACCGCGAAGTCGCTCGCTGAAATGATGATCGGCGGGGAATTGGAAATTCATGCTGAGACTGCGTTTATGCCCGGCGCGGAGGCGCTGGAGGTTAAAGGGCTGACGCTGATATCAGCAGATGCCTTTGGCACCAGCCTGAAAAATGTGGGTTTTACCTTGCGCAAGGGCGAAGTGCTCGGCATTGGCGGCGTGGCGGGCAATGGGCAAGACGAGATACTGGCTGTGCTTTCTGGCGAGGCAAAAGTGGGCGCGGAAATGGTGCGGCTTAATGGTGAAGGCGTGGGCCAGATGGGGCCAAATGAGCGGCGTGAAAAGGGCCTGCTAAGTGCACCGGAAGAGCGGCTGGGCCATGCGGCGGCGCCGATGATGAGCCTGAGCCAGAACGCGTTTCTCACGGGGCGCATTCGCAAAGGGCTTGCGCCGGGTGGCGTGATGAAAACGCGGAAAACCAACCGGTTTGCGCGTGACATTATTGAGAAATTTGACGTGCGCACACCGGGTATCCATGTGGCTGCCAAGGCGCTTTCGGGCGGGAATTTGCAAAAATTTGTAATAGGCCGTGAGGTGCTGCAAGGCCCCGAGGTGCTTGTGGTAAACCAGCCCACATGGGGCGTAGATGCAGCGGCGGCGGCGTCTATCCGGCAGGCTTTGCGGCAGTTGGCGGCCAGCGGGGCGGCGGTGATTGTGATTTCGCAAGACCTGGATGAGCTTATGGAAATGTCGGACACATTTGCGGTGCTTTCAGAGGGGCAGCTGAGCAAGCCGCAGCCCGCCGAGGGCTTAACGATTGAGGAAATTGGCCTGATGATGGGCGGTGACTTGGAAGGAACGCACCATGCTGAGGCTTGAACAACGGCCGCAGCCGTCAAAAACCATGCTCTACATCACGCCCATTTTGGCGGTGCTGGCAACCATGGTTTTGGGCGGGGCGCTTTTTCTTGCGATGGGGATAAACCCGTTTGATGCGATTTATCTCCTGTTTATTGATCCGTTTACCGACAGCTATAACCTTTCGCAGCTTTTCGTGAAGGCCTCGCCGCTGATCTTGATCGCGATGGGGCTTTCCATTGGCTTTCGCGCCGGGGTCTGGAACATCGGGGCTGAGGGGCAGTTTATTATGGGTGCAATTTCGGGCGGGGCCGTGGGGCTGGCGCTTTGGGGCAGCACGGGCTGGTGGATATTGCCGCTAATGGCGGTGGCGGCGGCGCTGGGTGGGGCGCTTTGGGCGATGATTCCGGCGGTGCTGAAGATCAGGTTTAATGCCAACGAAATACTGGTTTCGCTGATGCTGGTTTATGTGGCCGAAAACCTGTTGGCACAAATGGTGCAGGGGGTTTTGCGAAACCCCGAGGGCATGGGCTTTCCGGAAAGCCGCAACCTCGCGCGCAATGAGCCAACCGCTTTGCCCGATGTATTTGACCCGCTGGGCATTGATGCGGGCGGCGTGGTGATGCTTGTTTTGCTAGCGGCGGCATTTTTCCTGCTGCAAAAACATGCGATGGGGTTTCAGATAAAACTAACCGGCGAAAGCCCGCGGGCGGCGCGGTTTGCCGGGGTGAAGCCCGGGGTTATCATCGCGGTGTGCCTTGGTATTTCAGGCGCGGCGGCGGGGCTGGCAGGCTTGTTTGAGCTAACGGGCGCGGCGGGCAAGCTGACGATTGATTTTCCGGTGGGCTATGGCTTTACCGCCATCATCGTGGCCTTTCTGGGCCGGCTTAACCCTGTGGGGATACTGCTGGCTGGCGTGGTGCTGGCGGGCACCTATATTGGCGGCGAAAATGCACAATTTGCATTGAAGCTACCAGCCGCTGCGGTGACGGTGTTTCAAGGGATGATGCTGTTTTTCTTACTGGGGTTTGAGATTTTGATTAATTATCGGGTGCGGAGGGTTGTGCGATGAGCCTCGAGTTTCTCCTGACTTCGATTGTGGTTATATTGCTGCCCGGCACAGGCGTGCTTTACACGCTGGCGATTGGATTGAGCCAAGGGTTTAAAGCCAGCATTGCCGCAGCTTTTGGCTGCACACTGGGGATACTACCCGCAGCCGTGGCCAGCATTATTGGACTGGCCGCCGTTTTACACACCAGCGCGCTGGCTTTTCAGATTATCAAGTATTTGGGCGTTGCCTATTTGTTTTATATGGCGTGGAGCCTTATGCGCGATGGCGGAAAGCTTGAGGTTTCTGAGGGGAAGCCCAAGCAGGTAACGAAGAAGATTATAGTGAGTGGCTTTTTGCTCAATGTTCTGAACCCGAAGCTCTCGTTTTTCTTTCTGGCGTTTCTGCCTCAGTTTGCACCGCTCGGCGCAGGGAATACCGCCTCGGAACTGGCGCTTTTAGCGGCCATTTTTATGGGGCTGACATTTATTGTTTTTGTTGCTTACGGGGCGGGGGCCTCGCTGGCGCGAGACTATGTGATAACGCGCCCCGGAGTCATGAACTGGCTGAAAAGATCATTTGCGGGTGCGTTTGGTTTTTTGGGCTTAAAGCTTGCTTTGGCGGATAGGTAGAGGAGTAACATCTATGGATTTTTCATCCTTAAGTCCGGTGGCGATGATTGTGTTGCTTATTGGCGCGGCTACCCCGATATTGCTGGCTGCCATTGGCGAGCTGGTGGTGGAAAAATCAGGCGTGCTCAACCTTGGCGTGGAAGGCATGATGATTATCGGCGCGGTGTGCGGATTTGTTGTGGCGGTCAATACCGATAGCCCGATGCTGGGCCTTTTGGGCGCGGCTGTGGGTGGTGCTGTGGTTTCGATGGTGTTTGCGTTTTTGACGCAATACCTGCTTTCAAACCAAGTGGCCACGGGGCTGGCGCTGACGCTGTTTGGCCTCGGGATGGCGGCGCTTATGGGCCGGTCTTATAACGGCATTCGCCCGCCGCGCATGGCGCGGTTGGAGGTGGAAGGGCTGAGCGACCTTCCGGTGGTTGGGAAACTGTTTTTCTCACATGATCCAGTGATTTACCTTTCTATCGCGCTGGTTTTTGCCGTGTGGTATTTCCTCAATCGCACCCGCGCGGGGCTGGTGCTGCGGGCGTGCGGTGAAAACCACGAGGCGGCACATTCGCTTGGCTATAATGTGCAGCTTATCCGCTTTGGCGCTATCATGTTTGGCGGGGCCTGTGCCGGGCTTGGCGGCGCTTATGTGAGCCTTGTGCGCGTGCCACAATGGACAGAGGGCATGACAGCCGGTGTGGGCTGGATTGCGCTGGCGATTGTGGTTTTTGCAGCGTGGAAGCCGTGGCGGGTTATTTTGGGCGCCTATATGTTTGGCGGTATCACCATTTTGCAGCTGAGCCTGCAAGCGCTGGGCATCAGCATATCGGGGGCGTATCTTTCGATGACACCTTATATTGTAACCATCGTGGTTTTGGTTATTATGTCGGCTGACCGGAAAAAGGCGAGCATTAATGCGCCTGCCTGTCTGGGGAAGTCTTTTCATGCGTCGCACTAGGGGCGCCAACAATCCAAACGGAGGTTTGAAATGAAATTTACCAAAACACTGGCCGCGGCGGCGGCCATGGGCTTTGCCCTTACAGGGGTAGCCAATGCGGATTCGCATGGCGAAACCGTGCAGGCCGGCTTTATCTATGTAGGCCCTGTGGGCGATTTGGGCTGGAGCTACCAGCATGACCAAGGCCGACAAGCGGTAGAAGCCGAATTTGGTGACATGGTTGAAACCTCCTTTGTGGAGAGCGTGCCCGAAGGCGCTGACGCCGAGCGCGTTATGAGCCAGATGGCGCGCAGCGGTGTGGATATTATTTTCACCACTTCGTTTGGTTATATGGACCCCACCATTGCGGCGGCTGAAAGCTTCCCCGATGTGCGCTTTGAGCATGCAACGGGCTATAAGCGTGTGGAGAATGTGTCTACATATTCCGCGCGTTTCTATGAAGGCCGTTATGTGATTGGTGAAATCGCTGGCGCCATGACCAAGAGCAACAAAATTGGCTATATCGCGTCTTTCCCGATTCCTGAAGTTGTGCGCGGCATTAACGCAGCTTATCTTGCCGCCAAATCGGTGAACCCCGATGTGGAGTTCAAGGTTGTGTGGGTTTACACATGGTTTGACCCGGGCAAAGAGGCCGATGCGGCCAATGCGCTGATCGAGCAAGGCGTGGACGTGATCATGCAGCACACAGACTCCCCAGCTGCGATGACCATTGCGGAAGAAAAAGGCATTTATGCCTTTGGCCAAGCCACCGATATGTCAAACTTTGGGCCAACAGCGCAGCTGACAGCTATCATTGATGACTGGAACCCATATTACATTGAGCGCGTAAAAGCGGTTATGGATGGCACATGGGAAAGCACTGACACATGGCATGGGATTGCCGATGGCATGGTGGCTTTTGCCCCGATGTCTGATGCGATGCCAGCAGATGTGGCGGCGCGTGCTGAAGCCACGATTGCAGCGATTGCTGCGGGAGAGTTTCACCCGTTTACGGGCCCTCTTAACAAGCAAGACGGCAGCGTGTGGCTGGCTGAAGGTGAAGTGGCTGACGATGGCACGCTGGCTGGCATGAATTTCTATGTTGAAGGCGTGGACGGCGAACTGCCTAACTAAGGTTGGGTGCTAAGAGAATTGAAAAGGCTCGCGTATTTGCGCGGGCCTTTTTTATTGGCCAGCAGCTTGCCTTCCCTCGGCGACCCTACGGGCCACCTCGCTTCAGGCAGGCCGGAGTGCCTAGCCACAAGCGCTGTGCTTGCCGCGCGGCGCGGGCGAAAAGTTACCAAGCAAAGCAGAGGTTGACGCGCCGCTATGGTTGCAACTTGGCGCGGGACAAGACCAGTATGCCAAGGGCCACAGCGCAGAGCAGGGCGGCAGCGATAAAGGGCGCGCCGGGGAGGTAAAGCGGGGCGGCTTCACTGGTAAAGCCGCGGAACAGTGTGGTCATTAGCAAGGGTGAGATAATCATGGCGAGGCCTTGCACCGAGGCCAGCACCCCTTGCAGCTCGCCTTGGTTTTCCGCCGATGTGGCTTTGGACATCATACCTTGCAGCGCGGGGGAGGCGATAACGCCAAGCGCCATTACCGGCATCAGCATAAACAGTAAGACTGTGCTGGAGATAAAGCCGGTGATGACCAAAACCACCGCGTTGAGGGCAATGGCTATGCGCGCCGTATTCCACTCGCCAAAGCGGGGGATGACAACGCGGATAAGGCCGCCTTGCACCAGCGCCATAAACAGGCCAAATATGGCGAGGCTTATCCCCTTCATGCCCGCATCAAACCCGAATTGCTCTTCGGTAAAATAAGGCCAGACAGCAGGATATACATTTTGCGCGACCGAAAACAGGAAAAATACCAGCGCGAGGCCACCGATTTCGGGCACGAGGCGCAGGCGCATTAGGGCTGTAAACGGGTTTATGCGGCCAAAATCGAAGGGGCGGCGCTTTTCTTTTGAAAGGGTTTCCGGCAGGAAGAAATAGCCAAAACCGGCGTTGAGGGCGGCAACGGCGGCGGCCACGTAAAACGGCGCGCGAGGGCCAAGCTGCCCAAGCAAGCCACCGATTGCGGGGCCGATCACAAAGCCAACCCCAAAGGCCGCGCCAACCATGCCAAAGCTGGTGGCGCGTTTTTCCGCGGGGGTGATATCCGCCATATAGGCATTGGCTGTGGCAAAGGTGGCCCCCGTAATGCCGGTGATGGCCCGCGCGACAAATAGAAGCCAAATGATTTGGGCTTGGGCAAATATCAGATAGCTGATCGACATAATGACAAGCGAGGTCAGCAACACGGGGCGACGGCCAAACCTGTCTGACAGGTTACCGATGGTGGGGCCAAACAGAAACTGCATGCCGGCGTACGTAAACGCCATCATCCCGCCCCACACGGCGGCTTCGGAGACGGTCTCTCCGGTGATCTCGCGGATGAGGTCTGGCATGACGGGCATCATTAACCCCACGCCGATGGAATCCATGGCGACGGTGATGATAATGAAGAGGATGGGGAGGCGCGTTTTCATGCGGGCATGATGGGGATTTGGCGGGGGGATGCAAGGGGGAAATGGGG
>JADGFD010000026.1 GCA_016744015.1 Paracoccaceae bacterium
AATTGTGTCCACCCCCTAGTAAACGCCCGATATTACGGGAAAAATGTAGTGACACTTTTCGCAAAAACCCTATTTCTGCGGGCTTTCATTCAGGATGTAATCCAGAAACGAACGCGCCGCGCGCGAGAGCTTTTTGCCGCCCAGATGCACCGCATACCAACGGCGCACCAGCGGGAAAGGCTTAACATCAAGGATAGCTATATGGCCGCTTTCCAGTTCCAGCCCGATATTGCGCTTGGAAAGCACCGAAATGCCGAGGCCCGCCAACACCCCTTGCTTGATCGCCTCGGCGCTGCCAAGTTCCATAAAGGGCGTAAGGCTCACATTATGCTCGGTCGCCAGCCTATCAACCGCCAGCCGTGTGCCGGAACCGGATTCGCGCACCAAAAAGCGCTCTCTGGCCAGCGTTTCCAGCGATATGTTTTGCTGCCCGAGCAGCGGGTGGTTGGGGGGGGCGACCACCACCATTTCGTTATCAATAAACGGATAAGCCTCCACCGCGATCTCTTTTGGCACCTGCCCCATGATCAGCAAATCATCCTGATTCGACTTCAATCGCTCCAGCACTTTGGCGCGGTTTGTGATGGTTAGCCGAGGCCGCACATCTGGGTGACGATTGAGGAAATCGCCCAGCAGGTGCGGCATAAAGTACGTGGCGGAGGAAATAACCGCGAGGCTAAGCTCGCCCTTTACCACGCCTTTATGCGCCGATGTTAGATCCTCCAACGCCATAATGCCGCCGAGAACTTCGCGTGCGGTGGTATAAACATCGCGTCCTGCAGCGGTGGGGTGCACCGTGCGGCCGACTTGCTCCAAAAGAGGTAACCCTAAGGTTTCACACAGTTTTTTTATCTGCATTGAAATGGTAGGCTGCGAAAGATGCAGGGCTTCGGCAGCTTTGGTATAGCCTTGCAGGCGCACCACAGCCTCAAATATTTGAAGTTGCCGCAGAGTGAGGCTTTGGAGGATATGGCTTTTGCTGAGGTCAGTCATGCACTCTTTATATAGACAGTATCTATGCAAGCAATAGAAACAATCGATTTTGATCTATGCAACGCCACAGCTAGAAAACATATAGAAATTCTTGAACCTATCGAATCAGCACTGTTAAGGGAGAACAACATGCTAGACCAAACAAGCCGTTATAGCGATCTGACGCTCAAGGAAGAGGACTTGATTGCTGCCGGCAAGCACGTATTGGCCGCCTATAAAATGAAGCCAGCTGCGGGCTTTTTTGACTATGTTGGCACCGCCGCGCACTTTTGCGCTGAAAGCTCAACAGGCACCAATGTGGCAACGGTAACCACCGATGATTTTGCCCAAGGGCTGGATGCGATCTGCTATGCGGTTGACGAAGAAAAAGAGCTGATGAAAATCGCTTTCCCGATCGACTTGTTTGACCGCAACATCACCGATGGCGGTGCCATGGTGGTTTCATTGATGACCTGTATGGTTGGTAACAACCAGGCCATGGGCGACGTTGAATATGCCAAGCTGCTCGACTTCTATGTGCCGCCTAACTTCCTTCGTCTGTTTGACGGCCCGTCCAAGGGCATTCAAGACATGTGGCGCATTCTGGGCCGTGACCTTGATAATGGCGGCATGGTTGTGGGTACAATCATCAAGCCTAAGCTCGGCCTGCGCCCTAAGCCATTTGCTGAAGCCTGTTACCAGTTCTGGCTCGGCGGCGATTTCATTAAGAATGACGAGCCACAGGGCAACCAAGTATATGCCCCTATGCGTGAAAGCATCCCGCTTGTGGTAGACGCCATGAAGCGCGCGATGGACGAAACTGGCCAAGGCAAAATCTTTTCGGCCAACATTACCGCTGATAGCCATGATGAAATGCTGGCGCGCGGTGAATATGTGCTAGAGCAATTTGGCCATATGGGTGAAAACGTTGCGCTTTTAGTTGATGGTTTTGTCGGCGGCACCGGCATGGTGACAACCGCGCGCCGTCACTTCTCCAACCACTTCATTCACTATCACCGCGCTGGCCACGGCATGATTACGGGTGAAGAAAGCAACCGCGGTTACACCGCATTGGCACACATGAAATGGGCGCGCATGGCGGGCTCTTCGGGCATTCACACCGGCACTATGGGCTTTGGAAAGATGGAAGGTTACAACAGTGACACCGTTCTGTCCAAAGCGCTTATGGATGATCTTTCGATCGGCACGCACTACACCCAGCCATGGGAGCGTATGAAGCCAACATCGCCGATCATTTCCGGCGGCATGAACGCCCTGCGTCTGCCGGGCTTCTTTGATAACCTTGGCCATTGTAACGTGATCCAAACTTCTGGCGGTGGCGCACTTGGCCACAAAGACGGCATCGTAGCGGGTGCTAAATCGCTTCGCCAATCATATGAAGCTTGGCAAGAAGGTGTGGATTTGGTTGAATATGCCAAAGACCACCCAGAAATGAAAGGCGCATTTGAGAGCTTCACCAGCGATGCTGATGCGATCTATCCTAACTGGCGCGAAAAACTCGGCGTGCACAAGTAGGCACAGCCATTCCTGCGCCGCCTTTGTGGTGGCGCAGGAGACCTTTATCAATGAGCCAAGACGCTTGGCTTTTTTATAAAGATCTGGGGATATCTAATGACTGACGCGCAGCAATATACCATTGAAAAAGAACCGTTTTACCATGCAACCGGCGAAGAAATCGCACTTTATGAAGCCGCCTATGCTGCCCGCCTGCCGGTTATGGTCAAAGGCCCCACGGGCTGTGGCAAATCCCGATTTGTAGAATATATGGCATGGAAGCTCGGCAAGCCCCTTATCACTGTGGCCTGTAACGAGGATATGACCGCGGCTGATCTTGTGGGCCGCTTCCTGCTCGATGAAAATGGCACCAACTGGCAAGACGGCCCCCTGACCGTGGCGGCCCGCATTGGGGCACTTTGCTACCTTGATGAGGTGGTAGAAGCTCGCCAAGATACCACCGTTGTGATCCACCCGCTCACAGATCACCGCCGCGTGCTGCCGCTTGATAAAAAGGGTGAGCTGCTGGAAGCCCACCCTGACTTCCAGCTCGTGATTTCCTATAACCCCGGCTACCAAAGCTTGATGAAAGACCTCAAGCAATCTACCAAACAGCGCTTTACCGCGCTTGATTTTGATTACCCCGCAACTGAGGACGAAGCCGCTATTGTGGTGCGTGAAGGCGGTGTGGATAATGCCACCGCGCTGAAGCTGGTTGAGATCGCCCATAAAGCGCGAAACCTGAAGGGCCATGGTATTGATGAGGGCATTTCCACCCGCCTGCTGGTTTACGGCGCGATGCTGATCAAAGGCGGGATTGCCCCCGTTGAAGCCTGCAAAATGGCCATGGTGCGCCCGCTGACGGATGACGCAGACATTCGCGCCACGCTGGATGCCGCCGTTGAAATGATCATCGGGTAGATGGAACCCGAGGCCCAAATCTGGCGTGATCGGCTAAATTGCACTGTTTCAAAGGTGGATGGCATCTTTGAGGATGCCCTTTGCCGCGCGCAAGAGGTGATGGATGAGGACGCGCTTCACGCGTGGTTGGCTGGCACCGATGTGGTGTGCGCGCTGGGCCGCGGGCTGGAGCTGCCGCTTTATTACCTTGATGAAATGCCCGAGGTGGTAAAGCATTCTGATGCTGCCATTTTACCTGAGGTCGCTGACCTTTGCGCGCATTTGTCGAAAGAGGCCGTGCGCGGCTCTATCGCGCCTTTTTTAAGCACGCTGGCGCAGGTGGCGCGGCGGCTTGATAACGCCGATTTGCTGCGCATCTGGCTGCGGATGATCCGCAAAATGGTGGCGGAGGCTAAGGGTGGCACCGCACCGCTGCTCGCCCGCGCACCTTTCCTTTTTGCCCAGCTTTCCCTGCCCGGCGTGCAGGCATGGGTCGATTATGGCATGCGGGCTTATCGCGATTACCAGCACCGGCTACCCGATTATTTCAGCCTGCAAAGCGCTGACAGCAAGGCGATGCTGGTCAAGCAGCGCTCCGGCACCCTTTTTATGGATGCCGAGCGCCAGCTCCACATGTTCCAGCGCGCCTTCTTTGAATCGGGTGAAGATTTCCGCCCCTATTCCGAGGCGCTTGACGAGGCCCGCAAACCCAAGCCGCATTATGACCAGCAAGGCCTGCACATCCCCGATGTGTATGAAGACCTCGGCACGGTTTCCGGCCTCAACCGTTACTATGCCCTGATTGCCCATATGTTGGCCCATAAAAAGTGGACTACTCCCTTGTTGGATGACAACTTT
Organism: Paracoccaceae bacterium; assembly: GCA_016744015.1. GTDB lineage: Bacteria > Pseudomonadota > Alphaproteobacteria > Rhodobacterales > Rhodobacteraceae > UBA3077. Next base: position 4,246 of record JADGFD010000026.1, read on the forward strand.
AGCGTGTTTCAACATATCGCGATCGAAGTTTTTGAGGATGCCCGTATTGAGCACCTCGCCATGCAGCAATACCCCGGTTTGCGCAAGCTCTGGCTGTCGCTCCACCCCATTCCGGTGCCGGGCAGCTGCCCTTCGGGCTGGGCTTGTATCCGGCATAGGCTCGCCATGCTGTCTTACGCCATTCTCAACCCCGACCACCGCTACACCGAGCCTGCACTGCTAGCGTTCGCCGCTGAATTTCGTGCGCGGGTTGACGCAGACCCGCATGACCGAAAGCTGGCGATGGATCTGGGCGTCCAGTGGTTGGCCAAGAATTACGAGCATGATTTTAGGCAGCCCAATGTGTGGTTTGAGGATACCGAGGTGAGCTATCGCGATGATAACCGATATCTCTGGATGTTTCTTGAGGAAGCCGAGGAAGAGGATGATTTTCATTCCGACCACGGCGCACAGGCCCGCAAAGAGGACGATAATGACGGCCTTTTGCCGCCGCGCTTTTACCCTGAATGGGACTACCAGCTGCAAAGCTACCGGCCTGACTGGGTGACGGTGTTTGAAAGCCTCGCTGAGCAAGGCAATGCGGCGAAAATTGATAAGCTTCTGGAGAAAAACCAGCGCTTGCTGACCCAGCTCAAAGCGATTGTTGATCTGCTCAAGCCCCAGCAGCGCAAGCGGGTGCGCTACCAAAACGAGGGTGATGACCTTGATTTGGATGTGGCTATTCGGGCCGCGATTGATTATCGCATCGGCACCACGCCCGACACCCGCATTATGCAAAGCCATGTAAAGGATGGCCGCGATATCGCGGTGCTGCTGTTGTTGGACCTTTCAGAATCCATTAATGATGTGCCGCAGGGGGCCGAAAGCACTATTTTGCAGCTAAGCCAAGAGGCCGCCGCCTTGCTGGCCAGCTCGGTGGAAGCGCTGGGCGACCCACTGGCGATTGGCGGCTTTAGCTCCAACACGAGAAACGCGGTGAGCTATTCGCACTTCAAAGGCTTTAAAGAGCCATGGGGTGAGACGCCAAAAGCACGCCTTGCAGGCATGAAGGCTGGAAATTCCACCCGTATGGGCGCGGCTTTGCGCCATGCGGGGGGCTATTTGGCCAACCGATCCGAGGAAAAGCGCCTGCTCTTGGTGCTAACCGATGGTGAGCCGCATGACATTGATGTCGCCGACCCGAAATATTTGCAGGACGATACCCATATCGCCGTGGGCGAGCTGGCCAGCAAGGGCGTGACCACCTATTGCATCAGCCTTGACCCCAACGCAGATGATTATGTGGCCGACATCTTTGGCCGCAATAATTTTACCGTAATCGACCGCGTGGAAAGCCTGCCGGAAAAACTGCCAAAGCTGTTTATGTCGCTCACGCGCTAGCTTGCCGGACAAAATCCGCGCAAATCAGGTCTTGCGCCGCGATGCCCAGCGAGCGGTAAAGCGTAATCGCCTCCGGCCCGCGCCGCCCTCGCATTTTGCCGGAAAGCACCTCGCCGATTTCGCCAAGAATGTGATCTTCATCCATTTTGCCTTCGGAAATGGCGTCAATAATTTCGCTAGCTTGCGCGAGGGCTGACGGGCGAAAATCAGTGAACAATTCCGATTTCAGGAGCAAGTTCTGGTCGATCTCCTGCATGGTTGGCACCGAAGCCCCCACCGCATTTACATGCGCCCCTTTGGGCACCCATTCGCCCAGCAATACCGGCATGGATGAGGAGGTAACGGTGCAGATAATATCAGCCCCTATCACGGCCTCTTGGGCGCTGGCGTAGGCTGTGGCACTCATGCCGCTGGGCAGCGCACGCACAAATTCTTGGGCACGCTCGGGCCTGCGGCCCGCAATGCGAACCTCGCGAATATCCCGCACCGCACGTATCGCCTCAATATGGCTAAGCGCTTGCTCGCCTGTGCCGATAATGGCCAGCGTTTTAGCATCAGCGCGGGCAAGGGCGCGCGTGGCCACCGCGCTGGCGGCAGCCGTGCGAATGGCCGTCAGGGCGTCGGCATCTACCATGGCGCTGGGCGCACCTGTTTCGGGGTCAAACAACACCATCGCGCCGATATGCGAGGATAGCCCCTTGGCGGGGTTTCCCGGAAACAGGCTGATGAGCTTAACGCCGTAGATGTCCTCAAGCACGCCCGGCATAATGCCAAGGCGGTTAATGCCGTCTATATCCATGGCGGTGCGTAGGGGCAGGTTGGCCTTGCCTTCAGAAACCGCCAGCATGGCTTTGCTCACCAGCTCTATGGCTTTGGTCATGGGGAGCCGTTTGCGAACGTCTTCAGCGGTGGCTGTAATCATAAGGTAACCTCGGGATTTGCGCTGGCGGGGGTAAGGCCCGGCACCTCTTCCAGAATGGCAGTGTATTCGGCGGAGTGGGTGACATAGGGAAAGTGGCTACCTGCTTTGAAGTGATAGCAGCGCGCCTCTGGATGCAGGTGGGCAAAGCTGTCTCGGCTGGCAGTGAAGGTGTTTTCCATGGAGGTCCTTTATGTGTTTTTCTTGGCCTTTTCATAAGCTTGCCACAGGTCAGGCCTGCGCGCCTTGGTGGTGGCTTCACTTTGCGCCTGCCGCCACGCGGCCACCTTGCCATGATGGCCCGAGGTCAGCACTTCGGGGATGGTGCGGCCCTCCCACTCGGCGGGGCGGGTATAGTGGGGGTGTTCTAGCAACCCGTTGGAATGGCTTTCTTCCTCGGTGCTTTCGGCATTGCCAAGCACCTTGGGCAACAGGCGCACGGTGGCGTCTATCAGCGCTTGCGCGGCGATCTCACCACCGGTTAGCACAAAATCTCCGAGAGAGATTTCCTCAACATTGCGGGCTTCAAGCACCCGCTCATCCACACCCTCAAAACGGCCACATAGCAGGGTGATGCCCTTGGCCTCGGAAAACCTCTGGGCCATGGCCTGCGTAAGGGGCTTGCCGCGGGGTGAAAGGTAAATAACCGGCCAATCGGCGCGGGCATGGCCTTTATCGGCGAAATCTATCGCGCGGCCCACCACGTCAGCCCGTAGCACCATGCCCGCGCCGCCGCCCGCAGGTGTATCATCCACATTGCGGTGCTTGCCACGGGCAAACATGCGGATGTCTATCGGCTCCAGCCCCCACAGCCCTTCTTGCAGGGCCCGCCCCGTGAGCGACTGCCCAAGGATGCCGGGAAACATATCGGGATATAGCGTCAGCACTTTGGCTTTCCACGCCCCTGCGAGGTCAGGTTGGTCCTGAAGCAAAGCGCGTGGCTTGCGCGCGGCTTCAATATTGAGGCGACCATGGGATTTTGACGGGGTTGGCATTTGGCGTGGCCTTTGCGATGGTGGTTTGCTGCTCTATAGCGAATTATCGGAGACCATTCCATGCAAAACCTTAAAGGCCTTTCAGAGGTTGCCCGGCAATATGACGGGATTCTGTTTGATATTTACGGCGTTATTCATAACGGCGTGGCGTGTTTCCCTGAGGCGATCGCCTGTTTGCAGGCGCTGAATGAGGCGGGCGTGCCCTATGGCTTCCTTTCCAATATGCCGCTTCGGGCGCATCAGGTGCAGGCCTCATTGATGAGGCGCGGCATGCCGGAGGCGCTGGCCAAAGGGGCGCTGACCTCGGGTGAAGCTGTGCACCGCGCGCTCAGCGGTGAGGGCTATGGGAAAGGCTATGTGTTTCAAGGGCCGGATAGCACGCGGGAAATTGTGCCAGTGGGCTACCATGAGGTGCCTCTGGCCGAAGCTGACTTTGTGCTGGTGAGCGGGATTGGTGACGAAGAGGTGCCGGAGGACTATGCCGAGCTGCTCGAGATCGCTCTCTCGCGCGGGCTGCCAATGATATGTGCCAACCCTGACCTCAAGGTTGGACATGGCGATAGGATGGTTTCCTGCGCGGGGCTATTGGTGGATGCATATGAGCGCATGGGCGGGGACGCCCGCTGGATGGGCAAGCCTCACGTAGCCGTGTTTGATATGGTGCAAGGGATGCTGGGCGGCAAGCTGCTGATGGTCGGAGATTCGCTGCGCACCGATATTGCAGGCGCGCAGGGTGCAGGGCTGGATACGGTGTTTGTGCGCAGCGGCATTCATGCAGGCGCTGATGAGGCGATGTTTGCGCAAGAAGGCATTTTCCCAACATTCACCCTACCGCAGCTCATTTGGTGAAGCCTAATCATTTTCACCCGAAAATGGCACAATTTTTCTGATATAAAAAAGATTGCTGCGGGCGTTCTGCAAGCGGGTGATAAAGAAGCTTGTGATCAAGCCCAGCACCCCACTCGGCTCTGTGGTTTTTACCGGATATTTCCGACCGGCCTCAAGATCACTCTCGCCATTATATAATGGCGAAGCCTTATCCAGAAAAAACCGCTGAGTCGCGGGGGCCGGATCCAGCTGGTAGATTTTGTGAGGCTTCAAGGCAACTTCATCCGGGTTAAGTGTTTGATCATCCAGTGGGATCTTTGGCGTGCTGTGATGCTTAAGCAAATAAGCTGCATATGTTCGCGTAATAACATAAGCTGCCGTACCGCCATCATAGGCCATTTGCTGGCGCAACCGAGTGCCATTAAACATATGCCGGTTTTTTTTTCTTAAAACTGTTGGGTAGACACGACATTCCAGCCGCGTGACGCAGCCATCATGGTCAAAAAACCCGTTATGGGCGATGCAGGCCATAAAATCGGGGCCAAATACTATATCATCTTCCAAAATCAAGCAGCGCTCGGCGTCTGTCTCTATAAAGGCTCTCCAGCATTTAACATGGCTCAAATAGCAGGCAAACTCGCCTTTGGTCAGGCGTGGATGATCGGCAGGATAGCCGATCTCATCCTCTCCCATACCATTCACCGCAGACACGCGCTGAAAGCCCAGCCCCATCGGGCCAAGCTGGGCTTGCATAAAAGCCATGCGGTCCGTTCTGTGGTCTAGGTTGATCAGGAATGTCAGCACCCTCAACCGTCCACATGAATAATTTCAAGGTTGGGCAGCCCGAGTGGTGTGATGCCAAAATCTAAGGCCATTTTGCCAAAGCCTTCGGTCTCCAGCAGGTCGTCATAAGGGATTTCGGGGAAGGTAATGCCCGCCCTGTGCACCGAGCCATGCACCAAAAGCATGGTCCCCCCGACCCCCGTAAGCGGGGCGCGCTGCAAAAAGCGAAGGTCATCAAAGTGGCTGCGCCAGTAAAAGGATTTTGGCGGCTGAAACAAACCACCCTTTGCATAGAGATAGTAAATATGGTTGCGCGGCGTGCCGATATCGAGAAAGCTGTTAAGGTCATAGCTCGCCCCGCCGGGGGTTTTTACACAGTTTGGCACCACGATTTTTTGCTGCTCTGCCAGAAGGCGTGAAAGCATATCTGGTGGGTAATCACAGACATCCACATCAATCCAGAGCGCCCAATCGTCTTCATCTGTTAGGCCCGTTTCAAGCATATGGTTGCGCACTTTGGCGATGCAGGCCCGACGGTGCTTTTGTAAGGCCGGGTGCCAGCGGTTGCGGGCATTTACACGGTTTCCAGTCGTAAGCTGGGTGATGACAATATCCCTAAACTGCCTCTGGTGATGCTCTGCCAAAGTGCGCAATTTTGCGTAGGTATCGTCTGTGCTGTCACCTTCACAAAACACAAGTTTAAGCCGGTCATTCGGATAATCCAACTGGTCTATCAGCTCTATACAGCGGTCCAAATGTACTGCTGCGTTGCGCACGGGAATGAAAATGGCGATATTATTGAGGCCTTCTGCCGCGGACAGCGGGGCATCCAGCGCAGGAATATCCAAGGTTTTTGCCACAGATTCACGCGTTAAATACGGGCCTCTAAAGAGGAAATACATCTGCTTTATGGCCCAGCTTTTGGGCCGGTGCAGCAAGGAATTCAGGCGCGAAAGCAGCCCTGGCTTATGCAGCCACGAGCCTTGCCATAAGTGGTTGCAAATGCGCGCAGGGGCTAGGGGGCCAAATTCTTTGGCGGTGCTAATGCCGCCGCCATTTGTTTGTGGGTTAAACAGGTGGCAGGAATGGATAGCAAGCTCCTCTGGCCGTGCATATTCGGCCACGCAGCCCGTAAGCATAAGCGGGCCGGTGGACTCCAGCACACCCTTATTGGCGTGGCGGCAGCGATGCAGCATTTGCATCACATCCAGCCAAAAAGGATGCCCCGCAGGGCTGGCCATAACGCCGTTAAATACCACCATATCCATATTGCGAACTTCCGCATGGCCCCAATGCTCAGTAGGTTCTTGCGAAAAAATAACGCGGGACTCGTCGACCAAAATATCCAGCGGCCCGACACATTCAGTGTCAATATCCGCATAAATGCCGCCATCGCGATGCAAGATCAAATAGCGCGCAATGTCCGCTTTTTGCACGGGGTTTGTGGTGGCCTGAAATATCGGCCAGATATCCGGATAATCCTGCTCAACAATGTCTGCCAGCGCGGCATCTGTCCAAAACCTGTATTCCCAATCGGGGTTTTGCTTTTTCCAGCTTTCCGGCAGTGCATCGGACACCGGGAGGTTATGGTCGCGCCATGTTTGATGAATGATTTTTGGTATCAAAGCATTTACCCTTCTTTGGAGTCGGGAAATAGCCCCTCGGGCGGATCCGCAATGATTTTGCCAGCCTTAATATCCACTGTGGGCACATTGGCAAGGGTAAAGGGCAGCATGGCGGGCTCTTTCAGGCCTTTGCCGGCAACTTCCAATATATTCCCCGCGCCAAAATCTTGCACAGCACTCACCTTTCCCAATTGCGCGCCGCCTGTATCAAGCACCTCAAGCCCGATCAAGTCGGAGTGATAATACTCATCATCGGGCAGGCTCGGCAGATCATCGCGTTTTGCATAAAGCTTGGTGCCACGCAGGGCGTCGGCGGCGTCTTTATCTTGCACGCCAGAAAGCCGCGCGCCAAAGCCGCTTTTAACAGAGCGCACAAGCTTAACCTCATAGCTTTCACCGGATTCTGTGGCCAGCGGGCTATAGTTTTCAATTGCAGAAGGGTCCGCGCAAAAGCTTTTCAGCCGCACTTCGCCGCGCACGCCAAAGGCCCCCATAATGGCGCCTACGCATATCAGGTTCTTGTCCATCTATCGATCCTCAATTTCCGCCAAAAGCGGGTCCCGTTGCTCCCATTTGGCTTTTTCAAGCTCAGGGGTTTGGCTGACCTTTACCGGAAATCCGATGCAAAGGTAAGCCACCAAAGCCCAGCCCTCAGGGGCGTCCAGATCAACCGCTATTTGGGTAGGGTCAATGATAGACACCCAGCCCACCCCCAGCCCATGCGCTCGCGCCATTAGCCACAGGTTCATCACCGCTGAAACCACCGAATAGCGCCGCGCTTCGGGCATGGTGCCCGCCCCAAGCCCTGCGCCTTTATCAGTGCCATCATCGCAAAATATGGCCAGTTGCACGGGGGCATCTTGCATACCGCTCAGTTTTAGCCCGGCATAAATTTGCGCCCGCTCGCCAGAATAGCCCGCCAAGGCCTCGGCATTGGCCGCTTCGAAATTGGCCAAGGTTTTGGCGCGGGCCTCGGGTGATTTTACATTAATCAGCCGCCACGGCTCCGAAAGCCCCACCGAGGGGGCCAGCCGGATGGCCTCAAGCACGGTGCCAAGCAAGGCCTCTGGCACGGGCCTATCAGCCTGAAAATGGCGAACATCGCGGCGCCAGCTCATCAGGTCATGTAGTTGCTCGCAAAACGCGTCGGGGAATTTTTCCATTTTCGAAACCTAAACTGCGGGCTGCCTGAAAGAAACAACTTTCTAGCTCGGCGATTTGCGCATTTTTGCACGGATTGGTTTGAGTATGGAGCGGGCTCTACTTTGCAACTCTTGGGTCAGAGCCACCGGCTTCCAGTCGGTTAGCTTTAGCTATACTTGTGGATAACCTTCTCCCTTTTTTTTGAAGCCTTACCCCCTTCGGGGGCTTCAAAAAAGGGGAGAAGATTATGAGTTATTGTACTGGCAATCATACCAAATTTTACCACAAATATCACGTGGTTTGGGTCACAAAGTATCGTTATAAAGTTTTGGAAGGCGAAATGCGTGTGCGGATCCGTGAAATCATTCGCCAAACCTGCAATGAACTGGGTGTACAGATTGTGAAGGGTGTTCTATCCAACGATCATGTCCACATGTTCCTGTCGATCCCGCCGCATGTGGCA
>JADGFD010000027.1 GCA_016744015.1 Paracoccaceae bacterium
GGGGTGCGCCCCGCCCAGCACATGGCACACCGCCGAGATCGCCCAATGCGGCAAAATGCAGGCATTAGCGTGCGTCGACAAGTCATCCACAATTTCTTCCACGGTTACCACCGCGCGCTTGGCCGCCAACACCGCCTCTTTCTGAATGCCAATAATACCCTCGATCAAAACATTGCCTTGCTTATCTGCCTTTTGGGCATGAATGAACGTCACATCGGGGCGGTTAGACGGGACAGCCGCCAGTTGTTCGCCGGTAAACGGGCAGTTGATATACTTGATGTTAGGATTAACCTCGGCCAAGCCAGCCCCGCGATAGCCGCGAAAAATGGCGACCGGCATGCCCGATGCCCCCGCCTCATAGGCATTTGCCATAGCAGAGTGGGAATGCTCCTCAATTTCAGGCCGGTTCGGAAAGCTGTTTTCAACCGCATCCGGCAGCCGGCGCAATAGGCCCACACCGGGGTTTCCAGCATAGGAAAACACCAGTTTTTTGGCCATGCCCATGCCGATCATCTGGTCATAAATAATATCTGGTGTCATCCGCATCAGGGTTAAATCCTTGCGGCCCTGCCGAATGGCCTCATGGGCTGCGGCATAGGGGATAAGGTGGGTGAACCCCTCAAAAGCGACACTGTCACCATCAAAAAGGTTGTCCGCTACGGCTTTTTTGAGTGAGATGGTTTTATTCATGTTCTTACCCTTTTTTGCCGCCTTGATGTGCATATCAAGGCGGCAGAAGTCAGTTATAGATCGAAGGTTACACCCTGTGCCAATGGCAGTTCAGCAGAGTAATTGATGGTGTTGGTGGCGCGGCGCATATAGCCTCTCCACGCGTCCGAGCCGCTTTCACGCCCGCCGCCGGTTTCTTTTTCGCCGCCAAATGCCCCGCCGATTTCTGCGCCCGAGGTGCCGATATTTACGTTGGCAATGCCGCAATCAGAACCGGAAGCACTGATGAATTCTTCGGCCTCGCGCATGTTCATGGTAAATATGCACGAAGACAGGCCCGCGCCAACGGTGTTATGCATGGCAATAGCGTCGTCCATATCTTCATATTTCATAACATAAAGGATGGGCGCGAAGGTTTCTTCGCATACCACACCCGCTTGCGCTGACATTTCAACAATAGCTGGGCGGGCATAAAACGCATTTTCTGCGCCCTCAACCACCACACGCTCACCACCAGTTACAACCCCGCCAAGAGCGCGAGCGCGCTCCAGTGCGGCTTGCATTTGCTCATAGGCCTGCTGGTCGATCAACGGGCCAACAAGCGCGCTACTTTCTAGCGGGTTCCCAACAGAAACGGTCTCATAGGCCTTTTTAAGAGCCGGCACCAGCGCGTCATAAACCGAGGAATGCACAATCAGGCGCCGCAAAGATGTGCATCTTTGGCCTGCGGTTCCCATGGCACCAAAAGCAACACCGCGCAGGGTCATGTCCAAATCAGCGCTTGGGGTAATGATACCGGCATTATTGCCCCCGAGCTCAAGAATGGAGCGGCCAAACCGTGCGGCAACTTTAGGGCCAACAATGCGGCCCATACGGGTGGAGCCTGTTGCGGAAATCAGCGCGACATCATGGCTTTCGACCAAAGCCGCGCCCACATCACCCGCGCCAATAACCAAGCTTAGCAAGCCCTCGGGCGCGCCATTGAACCGATCCAACGCGCGCTGCATAATGGCCATAGAGGCCATCGCGGTAAGCGGTGTTTTTTCAGAGGGTTTCCAGATAACTGGATTGCCGCACACCAAAGCGAGGGCGGCGTTCCATGCCCACACGGCAACCGGAAAGTTAAAAGCTGAAATAACCCCGACCGTGCCCAGCGGGTGCCATTGCTCCATCATGCGATGGCCTTGGCGCTCGGTTGCGATGGTGAGGCCGTAAAGTTGGCGAGACAGCCCCACTGCAAAATCACAAATATCAATCATCTCTTGCACTTCGCCCAAGCCCTCGGAGGGCGATTTGCCTGCCTCAATGGAAACCACACGGCCCAAATCTTCTTTGGCGGCGCGCAGCTCTTCCCCAAGCAGCCGCACCAGCTCCCCGCGCCGAGGTGCTGGGGTTTTACGCCAAATTTTGAAGGCTTCTTTTGAACGCGCAATCTCGGCATTAACGTCGTCAACCGAATGGGTTTGCACCTTTGCGATCTGCTCGCCAGTGACGGGGCTGAAAACCGCCATATTTCCTGACGCAAATTGCTTTGCCGGAACACCAAGGTTGCTTAGCGTTTCAATTGTAAGATGAGCTACGGACATGAGATGGTTCTTTCTTGCTGGATAAAATCGAACATGTTTCTTTATCGGCAAAATAGCGGTAATATTCTGCGTGAAAAGCACTCAATACTCCTGAATGCATTCATAAAATGAATGTATTAGCCTTGTATATGGCTCTGGCTAACGCCCTCTTTCATCCATTGCGTAAAAACAAAAACATGCTCGTTTTGCGTATTCTCTGGCGTAACCAGATAATAGTTGTTTTTAGTGGTAATAGACGCGTGGCCCAAGGCTATGAGCTTACCCTCGGACAGCTCGCGCTCTATCAGGTAGGCTGGCACAAGGGCTGCCCCCAGCCCGGCCACCGCGCCCGCAATAACAAGGGAAAACTGGTCGAAATATTTGCCGGAAAGGGCCGTGAGGTGCGGCACGGATTCTTGTTTGAAAAAATCCTGCCAAATCGTTGCGCGGGTTTCGATATGCAGCAAGGGTGCGCTTGCCAAGCTGGCGATGCTTGTCAGGTTATAATCTGCCTTAAAAGAGGGCGAAACCACCGGGATCATAGTTTCTGAGCAGAGCAATTCCATATCGGTTGCCGGCCAGTCTTTGCTACCAAAATGTATCGCCAAATCAAAATGCTCGCGCTCCAAATCGAAAGGCTCCAAGCGGGTGGCAAAGCTGATTTCTATATCTTTGTGCAACGCGGTGAACTCAGCCAAACGCGGGATAAGCCAGCGGCTTGCAAAGGCCGGCAGTGTGGCCACGCGGATCACCGTACCGGATTCACCCACTGAAATAGCGCGCATAATGGTCTGGCGAATATTTTCCAGATCAATCGCGAGCTCACCCGCCAGATTTTTGCCTGCACGGGTAAGCACCACACGCCGACCAATCCGCCGAAATAGGTCCGTGCCGATAATCTGCTCAAATTCTCGAACCTGCCGACTGATCGCGCTTTGCGTTAAATGCAGCTCTTCCGCCGCAAGCGTAAAGCTTTGATGCCGTGCCGCGCACTCAAAACTACGCAATATCGCATGCGAGGGAAGAAAGCGGCGTTGATATTGTGGTTTTACCATGGTGCGATGATAGGATCCCACCACACACAAGTTCAACCCTATAGATGACAATAATGCACTAACTGATGATAAACTGCTGTTTGTTATTCATGATAGGCATGTGCTTACTTCGGCTTGAAAACACGGCGGCAAGGGTTGGATAAAATGGCTAAAACAAAATATATGCCTTCTGAAAAGGAGTAAGCATTTCTAGGTACTGTTACCAACGGTAAGTATGATCGGCAAATCATTACCGGACTGAAGAAATTTTTGCAGGGGGATGCCCTCCAAGATATGCAGAGCTTTTACTCAGGAGAAGCGAAACTGTTTCTTGAGCTGAACGAGGCGTTGGCGCAGGTTTGGCCGCAAATTTGCGACCAGAAAGACCCGCTTCCGGATGCCAAAAAATGGGATGGTGTTGCGGGTAAGCTGGAACATTTGCAAAAATAGCCGCAGAAATGGAATGAACATGCCCAAGCAAACCAAAAGCGCAGCGCTTTATGAGCGCGCCCTCAAAATCATGCCCGGCGGGTGTAGCCGAAACACGATCTTGCGCAAGCCGCATCCGATTTATGCCACCAAGGGGCATGGCTGTTTTGTGACCGATATCGAGGGCAAAACGCGGGTTGATTTCGCCAATAATGTGGCGTCGCTTATTCATGGCCATGCCCACCCAAAAATTATTGCCGCTGTCAGCGAACAGATGACCAAAGGCAGGGCCTTTACGGTGGGCACCGAGGCTGAGATTTTGCACGCTGAACACATGATCACGCGGGCCTTTACGGGGCGCGCCAAAATCGCCAAGGTCGAAGGGGCGTATCATGGGCTTTATGATTATGCCGAAGTGAGCCAAACCGCAAAACCGGAGAATTGGGGCGATATTAACCACCCCCAAAGCGTGCCGGTTTCAAAAGGCACGCCCCAAGCCGCTTTGGACGATGTTGTGGCCGTTCCCTTCAACGATACCGCGCGTGCATTGGAAATTTTGGACAGCCACAAAGAGGCGCTTGCCGGTATTTTGCTGGACCTATTGCCCCATCGCATCGGGGTTATTCCGGCTGAGCCTGATTTTGTGGCCGCGCTGCTAAAATGGGCCGTTGAAAATGGTGCTTTGCTGATAATTGACGAGGTTATTACCTTTCGGGCCAATTACGGCGGGGCCCAGGCCTATTATAATATCCGTCCAGACCTGACGGCACTGGGTAAAATGATCGGCGGGGGCTTTCCTGTCGGGGCCATTGCCGGGCGCGCTGATGCGATGGACATGATGAACCCCCTGAACGGGCCAGCGCCTTTTCCGCATTACGGCACATTTTCAGCTAATCCGATAACCATGACAGCGGGCCGCGTGGCCATGGAGATGTTTGACCAAGACGCCGCGAAGAACCTGAACCGGCTTGCAGATTCAGCCCGTGTGATGATAGCTGACGCCATAAAAATAGCCGATGTGCCCGCCTGTGTTACAGGGCGCGGCTCAATGTTTCGGATTCATTTAAAAGCAACAGCCCCGACAACGTATCAGGAAGCGTTTATTGGCCCAAAGGAACAGGCGCGCATGAACGCCTTACTGGATTATCTGTTTGACAATGGATTACTGATGATCGAGACGTGTTCAGGGCTGCTATCCACCGCAATGACGCCTGCTGAGATTGAGCAAATGGCCGATATTATCCTGCGGGGGCTACGCAAAATCAAACCTTTGATGTAAATGCATTTTAGGGACTATTCTTACAAATCTATTCCTATAGGTTAAACGGATTCAGACTTGAGCAGAGAAAGATTGCAGATGACAGCTTACTGGAAAACCATCGTTTTTGATATCTGGGGCATTAAGGGTGATCTTACCCGCCTTGATGGAGAATATGACCTTAACTTTCTGGTTTCCGGCGCGCCGGGATACGTGCTCAAGGTTATGCGCACTGGCTGTGACAAGGCATTTGTGGAGATGCAGTGCCAAGCGATAAGCCATATTAGCAGCCATGCCCCCAGCCTCCCTGTGCCGGGGGTTGTTCGCACGCTTTCTGATGCGCTTTTTACCGAGGTCACCGATGAAAACGGCCAGCAGCGCATTATATGGCTTTTGGACAAGGCGGCGGGGATAACCTATGCACGTTTTAAGCCGCAAACCAGTGCGCTAGCTACGCAGCTCGGGGGTGTTTTAGCGAAGATGGACCGTGCCCTAAAAGGGTTTGAGCATCCCGGCCTGGCACGCGATTTCAAGTGGAACTTGCTGCAAGGCGGCTGGGTTTCTGAGCAACTCCATAAAGTAGATACGCCCGCGCGGCGTAACATTCTGGCGGGGATTGCCCAAGAGTTTGCCCAGCTGAAACCAGCGCTTGATGCGCTGCCTGTTACGGCTATCCACAATGATGTGAATGATTACAATCTGCTGGTCAGCGGCTCGCTTACCAATCCAGCTGAGATTACCGGCCTAATCGACTTTGGCGATATGTGCGCCGCCCCGAGGGTGTGTGAACTAGCCATTGCCGGCGCTTATCTGGTGCTGGACCACGCACAGCCCGAGGCCATGCTGGCTGCGCTGGTTGCCGCTTATCACGCGGAATCTCCGCTATCTGATGCTGAAATAGACCTGATCTGGCCGCTGCTGCAAATGCGCCTCGCGGTTAGCCTCGTTAACTCCATCCAAATGGCGGTTGAAAACCCGGATGACCCCTATGTGGTTATTTCCCAAGCCCCTGCATGGCGGTTTTTGGAAGGCCAGCCAATTGATCCTGCGCTGATTACCAGTCGCCTACGTGCCGCTTGTGGTCGGCCTGTGGTTGATAATGCCGCACGAATTTTAGCGTGGATAAATAGCGAGCGCGGCAATTTTGCTCCGCTTATCGGGCAGGATCTGAACGCAGCCCCTTTAGGGTCTTGCGCGGTTGAAAACTCCACAGTTCCCGCCAATCCATTTCAAATAACCGCTAACGAGGCAGCGACTATTGGTGCCGAGTATGGTGTGGACGGGCCGATTTGGCTCGGATATTATGGCGAGCCGCGGCTAATTTATACCGAAAAAGCCTTCCGCCTTGGCCCGTGGAAAGCCAGTGACCGGCGCAGCGTGCATATAGCCGCAGATATTTTTGGGCCGGTTGGCACCACGCTGTTTGCGCCGCTTGAGGGCACGGTTGAATTTACCGGATATCACCCTGCCAATCTTGATTACGGCGGGTTGGTTATGCTTTCGCACACCACGCCTGGCGGCGATACATTTCACACACTTTACGGCCATCTGTCCAAAGCTTGTGTAGAAAAGCTGTCCAAAGGGCAGCGTGTTGCCAAGGGTGAGGCCTTTGCTGATTTTGGGGCGCTGGCCGAAAATGGCGGCTGGAACCCGCATGTGCATTTCCAATTGGCGCTCACCACCGCGGGTATGGAAGAGAACTGGCCCGGTGTCGTTGCCCCTGATCAGCTGGATTATTGGCGCCAAATCTTCCCCAACCCTGCGGCTCTTTTAAATTTACCCGACGAAAAGATTCAGTTTCAGCCGGTTAGCCGTGAAGAAACCTTGGCCGATCGGCAGCACCATTTTGGCAAAAATCTAAAGCTAACCTATGCTGACCCTGTAATGTTATTGCGCGGCTGGAAGCACCATTTGTTTGACGAATGGGGCCGGCCATATTTGGACGCCTATAACAATGTTCCACATGTTGGCCACGCCCACCCGCGCATTCAGGCCGTGGCGGCTGACCAGCTAAAACGCCTGAATTCAAACACGCGGTATCTGCATCCAGCACAAACTGCCTTTGCTGATAAAATTCTGGAAAAAATGCCGGACCCGCTTTCGGTGTGCTTTTTTGTCAACTCCGGCACCGAAGCCAATGAGCTGGCCTTGCGGCTAGCCCGCGCCCATACAGGCGGCAAAGATATGATCACGCCGGATCATGGCTACCATGGCAATACCACCGGCGCGATTTCGATATCGGCGTATAAATTCAACGCTCAAGGCGGTGTAGGCAAGCCTGATTGGGTGCAACTGGTTGATGTAGCCGATGATTATCGCGGCCAATTCCAGCGGGACGACCCCGAGGGCGCCGAGAAATACGCCGCACTTGTTGGCGACGCGATTGATGCTATAAAAACGCGCGGCGCAACGCTCGCTGGGTTTATTGCTGAAACCTTCCCCAGTGTTGGCGGGCAAATTATTCCGCCCAAAGGGTATTTGGCGGCGGTCTACAAACAGATCCGCGCGGCGGGCGGTGTGTGCATTGCTGACGAAGTGCAAACTGGCCTTGGCCGCTTGGGCGACTATTATTTTGGCTTTGAACAACAAGACATTGTGCCAGATATCGTGGTGTTGGGCAAACCCATTGGCAATGGCCATCCGCTTGGGGTTTTGGTTACCACCCGCGAAATCGCAGATAGTTTTGCTAAAGGGCCGGAGTATTTCTCCACCTTTGGCGGTTCCACGCTTTCATGCCGGATGGGCAAAGAAGTGCTTGATATTGTGGATGATGAAGGCTTGATGGAAAATGCGCGCCTTATGGGCGGGCGGCTGCTGGCGGGGCTGCGCGCCCTTGAGGATGAGTTTGATATCGTCGGTGATGTTCGCGGCTTTGGCTTGTTTATCGGGTTGGATTTGGTGGAAAGCAAAGCCAGCCGCACACCCGCCACAGAGATCGCAGGGTACGTGAAAAACCGCATGCGGGAACATCGGATCCTGATCGGATCAGAAGGGCCGCATGACAACATCCTAAAAATCAGGCCACCACTGACGATTGACGGCGAAGGCGTGGAGATGATTTTGGCGTCCTTAAAGATGGTATTGGGTGAAGCCGCCCTTTTACTTAGGGGGCATCACTGATTATTTCCTATTGCCGCGCTTACGGAGCGGCAAAAATCAATTGAATTGAGGTGGACTAAGCTTCCCAAAGTTGGCTATGCACAGCGAGCCTTGTAGCGATTTGTAAATTGGCCTGAACTGTAGACTAGTGGTAATTGGCATCTTTCGACGCTCAGCCACACGACAATCTGATGCGGCAATTTTGTAGGTTTCACGTTCAACTTGGTGAATTATAGGCGGCGGATAGGTTTCAATACTAGGTATCGAACCCATAAATAGCTTCACTTAAACAGAGGCTTGTGATTCACTTGGGACAAAATCTGTTTGGGTGGCAAATGTCGCGTTTTGATATGAGCGCACTGGAGTGGCCGTTCATCAAA
>JADGFD010000028.1 GCA_016744015.1 Paracoccaceae bacterium
CTGCTGACACCGAGCGAAGCCCATGATGCACCGCCTTGCCGTATTCTGCTAGACGCTGTGCAACCCAGCCAGATGCTTTTAGCGGATCGTGCTTATGATGCTGACTAGATCAGTCGGTATATATGGTCAACTTCCCAAAGCAGAGCCTCTTCCCCCCGCCCAATTGACAACAACTCCTGCACTTGCCATGCTGAAAAGATAAAACAAGAAGGGGGAGAGAATATGGGGTTTCTATCAGTATTGGCCGCCGCTGCGGCGGCATTTATGTTTGGTGGCGCATGGTATGGCACGCTTGGAAAGCCATGGATGAAGGCCACAGGGATCACGGCTGAGCAAGTTGAAGGCGGGGCGATGAAAAGCCCGGGGCCGTTTATTATTAGCTTCATTATGCTGCTTATTGTGGCTGGCATGATGCGCCACGGGCTGGCGATGGCGGGCATTGAAACCGCAGGAAAAAGCGCGTTGGCGGGCTTTGGCATTGGGGCCTTTATGGCCACACCGTGGATCGTGACCAACCACGCCTATGGCATGAAGCCCCGCACGCTCACGCTGATTGACGGAGGTTATGCCACCATCGGCTGCACCGTGATTGGGCTGGTTTTGGGGCTTTTTTAGCCAAGCGGACACAGTAGTGAGAATGTGGTGGGTAGGAACGGTTTCACTTTTCCTACCGCATTCACATCCGACTATTTTTCTCTCCTATAGTTCTCTAACAACACGAAACCCGACACTTCTGGATCGGGTGGATTCTTTCTCAATGCCTCTATTTGCAGGCCGCGCATATTCAACACTTGCCCCGTACCTCCCTCCTTTTACAACATGGTTGCAGCTGTCCGCTTGCTGGGCATCAGCTAAATAGGCGCTGGAGGTGGGAAGGCCGAGATGCCGCTGGGCCAGACATGACATGGTTTTTTCCAAAACATTGCCAGCCATATGACGCAGGCCCCAGGCATTGGCGGCGTCTAGCATATCTACCGGAACAGGCATGCGGCGGTTATTTCGGTCGGGAAAAGACCCACCATCTCGGCGGTGGAAAATCCCAAAATTGGCTTGCTCTGTAGTCAGGCTATCGCCTTGGCCGAATTTGGTATCGGCCCCGCCATAAGCACCATATTCCCATTCTGCCTCGGTCGGGAGGCGGTAAGCATCCGTGCCGATTATGCTATTCAGCCAAGCAACATATTCCAACACATCAAGGTAAGATACATCTATCACCGGGCTGCGGGGATCATCGGCATAGATAAACCCACTGAGTGTGAGAATGCCGGGGTCGGGGCTGTGAGCGCAACCACCATCCTCAACGCAGGCCAGCCATTCAGCGCGGGTCACTTCATTGCGCCCCATGGCGATGGGGATATCAATGGTGACTTCATGCTCGGGGCCTTCTTGCGGATGACCGTCAGGCACCCCCGGCTCTGGCTTTCTCAAAAGCCGAAATGCGGCTGCTGACTCCTCCAAGGGCGCGCCCATGGTGAAGCTCCCCGAAGGCAAAACGATCATTTCAGGGCAAGCCGCGCATTCCTGAAACACCTCCAGCGGCGCAAGATCATGGCCATCGGTAAACACTTGGCGTTGTTCCGCTGTCGCAGTCGTCGCTGCCCATAGCATCATGGCGGTTAATAAGCGCTTCATCATCCTTCTCCTTAAGCCCGCTACTAATAACCCAAGCAACACACAAATACGAGGCCGGATACAAAGTGTATCGACCTGCTTTGGGGGGCTAGTGATGAAATGAAGTCGAAGGGGTGCTCGCGCGAGCCCCCCTTCGCCCACCCACGCAAAGCATATGCTTTACGCCTCGCTCAACCTCGCGGCCAACTGCAAAATGTGGGGTGGTGGAACCTGATGTTCCCGATGGAGCTTCTGCCCGAACCTTTGGCTATGGGTAACAAAAGGCGCGGGCAGGGGCAACTGAATTACCCTTAAAATTTGAGCCATATGCGACGTGATGCACAGCGACCCCTAGCCGCGCAGATCATCCACAAAGCCTTTCATTTCCTCAGCGGCCCCCACCGCGCCATCAAGGCTGCCCACCACATTTCCGATCATATCCGAAACAGCCTTGGCTCCTTCGGTAATATTATAGGCATCCGGCCAGCCCACATTGGCCGAGGCTAAAAAGGTCACACTAGCGCCAATTTCCACCATAACTTCGGCAAATTTGGCGATGGTCGGTTCACGCGCCGAAAGCGCCTTTATCTGGGTATCCAGCTTTTTGTGGTCGGCCCGCGCTTTGGTAACCTGCGCATTCATCGTGCCAATTTTCTCAATCAAGCTCGTGACCTTGGACTGGTTTTCCGCCATGATTTTCAGCATTTTGACCGCGCTTTTTTCCACGCTACTATCAATAAACTGCTTGTTTTCCCTCACCCATTTCTTAATATTAGCATCCGCGTTGGTCTGCGCATCCAGCGTTTTATTGAGCTGAACAGACAATGATCCGGCTTTGGTTTCAATACCGTTGATCTTGCTCACCACGGTGTCCGCATGGCTTGCGCAGCGCTTGATGGTTGGAAAAATGGTTGGGGCCAGCGCATTGACCAAAGTCGAAGCCACCTCCGCCCCGCCAATTTGCGAGCCTTTCCACTCAGAATAGCGCTTATTCAAGCCTTTTACGTCGGCCTGCAATTCGCGGATCATCTCTTCGGCAGACATCGAAAGATCGGCGATCTGGTCCCCAATCACCTTCGCCCCCTTCAGCACGCCAGCCGCGCTAATCACCATGGCCGGCCCCGTAAACGGCGCCATCGCAAGTGAGGCCACACCCGCAGTTGTGGCCACAACCGTTGCCCCAAGCTTGACCCCGGAAATAATCCGGTAATTCCGATATTCCGTCTTGATATCCGCAAGGCGGTTCAGCTCTGCGCTGGCGCGGCCTGTTGCCGCCCGAATGGCGGCATCCACCGCCGATTCAAAGGCAGAATTGGCTTGATTAAAGGCGTCAGGGTTCGCCTTTATCGCTGCCGCTGCTGTGTGATACCCTATCGCGATATCTTTTTTGAGCTGGGCAAAATCAGCCGCGTTTTTGATCTTTTCGGCCATATTGCCGTCATTATCATCAACACTGTTCAGCACTTTGTCATCCGCAAGAATAACCTGAACCTTTAGCTCGTTAATGGTGGCATAATCCGCCCCTTTGGGCACCATTTTCATAATAGTGCCGCTCAGATCGGTTGAATTAAACACTACTACGGGCTTGAGCGGCGTCTTTTTGGATTCCTTGATCGCTTGTTTCAGCGCCAATTCCTCATTGCCCATCAGAGCTGATTCCGCGAAAGCTGTGCGGTTGGCGAGCTGCTCATTCAGGCTATCCAATCCGCCCTTCAATACCGACAAAACAGTCTTATCAAGCGTGCCTTTGGCATCTTTCACAAATTTCAGATATTTGGTGATCGACAGCTCGATCTTGGAGCGCTCTGTCGCCATTTTACCAAGATTCGGATAATATCCGGGCCATTTTTTTAAGGACGGACCAAGGTCCAAATCAAACTGCTTGCAAAACTCAACATAGGCTTTGTCTTGTTTTTTACCTTTGGCCTTTACCCCCGCGGCTTTTTTAACGCCCACCCAATAAGGGCGCATAGGTGGGTCGGATACTTCGGTTGGCGTGGTCATATCTATCTCCCTAAAGAACAAGTGGTTTTTTTACTATGAACTATAGGATGACCTTTTAAAGCCGTCTAGCCGGAACTCAGCCATTCGTCGCTCGCCAGACATTTGCACAAAAAGGCGCCCCAAACGGAGCGCGTTGTTCGGGTTTCACCCAAACGTCATACATAAGCCGAAGCCTTCACGTCGGTTGATCTAAGCCGGGCAAAGCATCAAGTTAGATGAAATGGAGTTCGCGAAATTAAGAAAAATGTAGCTTTTCAAACCCGGCAGCAATGGCAGTGTCGATCACGGCCCGGCCACAGGTTTTGATCACGAATTCGCGCGCATTGGTGGCGATCTCGGCTGCTTTTTCAGGGGCGGCAAGGCAGGTTTCCAGCTGGGCTATCGCCTCTTGCGGCGTATTTGCGCGTAAAAAATGCACACCATTTTCAAGCTGTAGTCCTTCAATGGCTTTATCCGTTGCAATCACAACAACCCCCGCCGCCATGGCTTCAAGCGCCTTGATCCGGGTGCCGCCACCGATATCAAGTGGGATGATCGAATAGCCGGACTCGGCCAATAGCGGCAAGATCTCGGGCGGGGTGTCCATAAAGCGCGCATTTGCATCCGCGATCATCTGGCGCTGGTCCTCACTGGACATGGCACCGGCGATTGTTAGTCCTGCCGCTTTTGGTAGAAGCGGCGCTATTTGCTTGCACAACACCTCGACCGCCCGCCGGTTAGGCAGATAAACCATCAATCCGACAAAAAGCAGGCGCGGGTTCTCATAACGTGCAGCCTGTATCGGCAGATCAAAAACCGCTTCATCCGGCACCGGATTGGGCACCGTCAGCCCGCGGATGCCGCTTAGGTTTTCCAGCTTTTCAGCATCAACATCAGAACAGGTCCAGACCTGAGCAACGGCTTGGGCTATTTGGCGGTCCTCTCGGCGAGCACAGGCTGGTCTCAGCAGGTTTCGCCAGAAGGGCAGGTTAGAGTGGTTTTCCCGCTCGGAGAACGCAGCCGACTCAAGGTTGTGCATATCCAACACCACCGGCACGTTATCCGCTTTCAGGATCGGGATAACATCGCGCAGCATCACGCCTTCAACCACAGCGATGTCGGGTTTGATCTCGCGCACGAGCGCTTTGATCTCGGTTAGTTCAGCGGGTGACATCCGGTAGGAAAGCGGGCGAAGTAAAAACCGCTGGCTCCAGATATCTTGGCGCGATTCGCGCACAAGATAACGGACATCAAGCCAGGGCGGCGGCGCATCGACAGGCCGCCGCCGTAGCGGAATCATGGTCACATCGCCCAGTTTGCGCAATGCCACCAGATTGGACGCATTGCGTAGCCCGCTTCCTGTCACCTCGCCAAAAGGAACGCTATCTTGAATGGCGAGAATGTGCATTTAGTAGCGGTAATGCTCAGGCTTAAACGGCCCCTCAGAGCTCACGCCGATATAATCGGCTTGTTCGTCTGAAAGCGTTGAAAGCTTCACACCAATGCGCTCAAGGTGCAGGCGCGCCACTTTTTCATCCAAATGCTTGGGCAGAATATAAACTTCATTCTTATATTTACCGTCATTTTCCCAAAGCTCGATTTGGGCAAGCACTTGGTTGGTAAAGCTGGCGGACATCACAAATGAAGGGTGGCCGGTGGCATTGCCAAGGTTGAGCAAGCGGCCTTGCGAGAGCAAAATCATCCGGTTGCCGGAGGGCATTTCGATCATGTCCACTTGGTCTTTGATATTGGTCCATTTGTGGTTGTTCAACGCGGCGACCTGAATCTCGTTATCAAAGTGGCCAATGTTGCCCACAATCGCCATGTCCTTCATTTCCCGCATATGCTCGATGCGGATCACGTCTTTATTGCCGGTTGTGGTCACAAAGATATCAGCAGTAGAAACGGCATCTTCAAGCGCAACAACCTCAAAACCGTCCATTGCGGCTTGCAGCGCGCAGATCGGGTCAATTTCCGTAACTTTCACACGCGCACCCGCGCCCGCCAGAGAGGCCGCCGAGCCTTTGCCCACATCGCCATAGCCGCACACAACAGCCGTTTTACCAGCCATCATGGTGTCTGTTGCGCGGCGGATACCATCCACTAGGCTCTCTTTGCAGCCGTATTTATTATCAAATTTCGACTTGGTCACCGAGTCATTTACGTTGATCGCAGGGAAAGGCAGCTGACCCTTCTCAAACAATTCATAAAGGCGGTGCACACCTGTAGTGGTTTCCTCGGAAACGCCCAGAATATCGCCGCGGGTCTTGGTGAACCAGCCGGGGCTGGCCGCCATGCGCTTTTTGATTTGGGCAAAAATCGCCTCTTCTTCTTCGGAAGTTGGCGTTTCAATCAGGCCGGTTTCGCCTGCTTCTACCCGCGCGCCAAGCAGGATATAAAGCGTGGCATCGCCACCATCATCCAAAATCAAGTTAGCACCTTCAGGGAACATAAACGATTTGTCAAGATAATCCCAGTGCTCCACCAGCGATTGCCCCTTGATGGCAAAAACCGGAATGCCTGCCGCCGCCATGGCCGCCGCCGCGTGATCTTGAGTCGAGAAAATATTGCACGACGCCCAGCGGATATCCGCCCCCAGTGCTGTCAGCGTTTCCATCAGCGCGGCGGTTTGAATGGTCATATGCAGCGAGCCAACAATGCGCGCGCCCTTAAGGGGCTGCTTTTCGCCGTATTCCTCGCGCAGCGCCATCAGGCCCGGCATTTCGGTTTCAGCAATATCCAGCTCCTTGCGGCCAAAATCTGCAAGGTTAATGTCTTTTACAATATAGTCGGCCATCGGGCGCTTCCTCATATTTCGGTAAGTTTTCGCCTCGCCAAATAGCAGGATTCTATCCTATATACAACCGACACAATATACGGAGCCAAATATGCCCCCCCGCGCCTATCAACGCATGCTGTCTGGTCGCCGCTTGGATCTTTTAAATCCTGCGCCGCTCGACATCGAGATCGAAGACATAGCCCACGGCTTAGCCTTCGTTGCCCGCTGGAATGGCCAAACCAAAGGCGAATTTCCATATTCCGTGGCCGAGCATTCACTGCTGGTAGAGCGCATTTACAACCAAATCGCCCCCAAAGCCCCCGCCAAATGGCGCATGGTGGCCTTGCTGCATGACGCCCCCGAATACGTGATCGGCGATATGATATCCCCCGTGAAATCCGCCGTTGGCCCCGGCTATAAAGAGCTGGACGACCGCCTGATGAGCGCCGTGCTCCTGCGTTTTGGCCTGCCCGGGCAAGTGCCGGATGCGGTCAAAAAGCAAATTAAACGCGCTGACAAAATTTCGGCATGGCTAGAAGCCATTCAAATCGCCGGATTTGACCGTAAAGAAGCTGACAAGCTGTTTGGGGTGCCAAAGCCGGCAGGGGCTGAGGATGAAGTGCTACCTTTGCGCGCGCCCATGCGCGTAAAAGCAGATTTCCTTAATCGTCATCGGGCATTGCTGGGAATGCTCTGAATTCAATTTCAACATCCTCAGGAAAACGGCCTCTGACCATGAATAATTCATACGTGACTTTGGAAAATTGGGAAAACTCAATCCAAATGGGCGTGGCCACCAATAATGGTTCACTGAAAATATCTGATTTCGTTGCCTCGCCTGCAATATCTGCAAGTCCAAGATATGTCTCAATCGCTTTCTTTTCATTTTTATCAAAAACAAAGGGTGAAGGGCTATAATCTATAGGCAGAAAATCATTGACCATATTTAGGGCTTCAAACGCACCAAATTTTGCAACGTCACGAAGTGAGCTGTAAATTCCAGTTGTTCAATAACTCTGTTTCGCACGCGCTGGAATAGAAGTTGGTTGCTGATTTGAGACATAAGCAGATTATGCAGAGATACAACTGTCAGCTCAATGGCTTTCCTTACTGGAAAGCCATAATCCGAATCCATAAGATCTAAGCCTCACCATATCTTCACTCTTTGCTAAATACTCTGGGGTGAATGCGCTTGCGCAGGGGGGCAAAGCCCCTGCCGAGCCGCAGGCGAGGCCATGCCCAACTGCCGGTGTTTTGCGCAGCAAAACCATCCGGCAGGCGGGAGCACGCGCTTGTCCGTTTAGGCCAAATCAACCACACTCGCTCACATGGGTGGGACGTCCATGCCCACAACCACAGCTTTCAACAGCGTTGTCGCACGGATCGGTTTGAGTTTGGAGCGGGCTCTACTCGAGACGGAATTCAGGCGGTGCGTTCGCAACATGGGTGA
>JADGFD010000029.1 GCA_016744015.1 Paracoccaceae bacterium
GTAACCCATGCGCGCGCCGCCTCGGCTAAACGCGCAACACCTGATTTCATTCTTCCTTAAATACTCAAAAGCCACAAGCGCTGCCGTTGCCACGCGGCGAGCACATCCCTCGCCAAGCAGCACGCCCCTCGCCGCGCCGCCACCGAGGCAAAGCCGAGGCCACGGCCCGTAGGGCTTAAGGGTGCCGCGCATTAATCGCTGGCCAAGCTCAAGGTTATTCAAGTAAGTAAACCATATGGATATTCTTGATAAGAACGAACGCCTAACGCTTCTCAACCCACTATTTAAAGACGGTTGGGAAATGGTTGATGATCGCGATGCTGTGATGAAAACCTACCACTTCAATACCTTTAGGCAGGCTTTTGCATGGATGACCGAATCGGCGCTTTGGGCTGAAAAGCTGGATCACCACCCCGAATGGGCCAACACTTATAACGAAGTATCTGTTATTCTTCAAACCCATAGCGCAGGGGGCCTCACTATGCTTGATATCAAACTCGCGACCAAAATGGACGCTGCACATGCCTAATTTTGTAATAATCGGGGCGGGCCAAGCGGCCGCAACGCTGGCCGAGACATTGCGAAAGCGTGGCTTTGAGGGCGGGATCACAATGATCGGTGATGAGCCGGTGCCGCCCTATCAGCGGCCACCGCTTTCTAAGGGATATCTATTGGGAGATATGGGGCTGGAGCGGTTATTTTTGCGCCCTGCCACTTGGTATGAGGACCATAATGTAAAAATCTTGACGAGCACGAGCGCGGTCAAAATAGATACCCCTGCGAAGCTTGTCAGCCTCAGCAATGGGCAAGCCTTGCCATATGATAAGTTGGCACTGGCAACAGGGGCAGCGCCGCACATGTTGCCTGCAAGCATCGGCGGCGCGCTTGAAGGCGTTTACGCCGTGCGAAATTTGGCAGACGTGGACGCGATGAAAAGCGAGTTTACCACCGGGCGGCGATTGCTAGTTATTGGTGGCGGATATATCGGCTTGGAAGCGGCGGCGGTGGCGGCCAAACTCGGGCTTAAGGTGACGCTGGTAGAGATGGCAGACCGGATATTACAGCGGGTGGCTGCTAAGGAAACGTCGGACTATTTTCGACGCCTGCATAAAAGCCACGGGGTTGAGCTGGTTGAAGGGGTTGGCGTGGCGGCGCTACTGGGCGATGGCCGGATTACGGGCGCGCGGCTGACGGATGGGCGCGAGATCGAAGCAGATTTTGCCATTGTCGGCGTGGGCGTGGCCCCGCGCACAGCTTTGGCTGAGGCGGCAGGGCTGGAGATTGACAACGGCATAAAGACCAACGGGCAGGCCCAAACGTCTGATCCGCATATTTATGCTGCGGGCGATTGTGCCAGCATGCCGTTGAACGGTGCACAAGTGCGGATTGAGAGCGTGGGGAATGCGATTGACCAAGCCCAGATCGCGGCGGCGAATATGATGGGCGAGGCGGAGACCTATACCCCGAAACCTTGGTTTTGGTCGGACCAGTTTGATGTGAAGCTGCAAATCGCGGGGTTGAATACAGGGTATGACCATGTGGTGGTGCGGGGCGAGGGCGTCTCTATATCCCACTGGTATTACAGGGGTAACGCGCTTTTGGCGGTGGATGCAATGAATGATCCGCGCGCGTATATGGTGGGCAAACGGCTGATCGAGGCAGGAAAATCGCCCGCGCCTGCAATGGTGGCGGATGCCAGCATCGACCTTAAAACTATTATGGCCGCCGGATGAGGATTATTGGTGGCAGCTTGAAGGGCACGGCATTGGCGAGCGTGGGGAAGGGGGACAAGTCCGCCCATCTGCGGCCGACAACAGATCGCGTGCGCGAGAGTTTGTTTAACCTGCTGGCGCACGGGGATTATCCACCGATTGAGGGCGCGCGGGTGCTGGACCTTTTTGCCGGCACCGGGGCGCTGGGCTTTGAGGCGCTGAGCCGTGGAGCTTCGCGGGCGCTGTTTGTGGATGACGGGGCGAAATCGCGGGCGCTGCTCCGGGAGAACACTGACAAGCTGCGGGTGATCGGGCAGAGCAAGATTTATCGCCGCGATGCCACGCGGATGGGGGAGAACCGAGGCGAGCCGTATGGGCTGGTGTTTTTGGACCCGCCTTATGGCAAAGAGCTGGGGGAAAAGGCGCTGGCGAGCTGCGAAAAGGGCGGGTGGTTGGCCGATGGGGCGTTGGTGGTTTGGGAGGAAACCGCGGCAATAGCCGCGCCCGCGGGCTATGCCCTGAAAGACCAGCGCAAGTATGGCGATACCCATATTTCGATTATGCAAGCGGTGGGTTGAATCGGCTGTGGTAGGGCTTATGTCTAATAAGGGAGAAGGTATACC
>JADGFD010000002.1 GCA_016744015.1 Paracoccaceae bacterium
ATTAAAGCCATCCCAAACATCAAAAACGCCATCACCATAAACAAAAATCAACAAATTATCAGCTATATCGTCGGAGACGCGGAGGGCCTGCGCGCCGCCTTGGCCAAAACCCTGCCCGGCTATATGATCCCCGCTGATTTTATTGCGCTCAATGCCCTGCCGCTGACCCCAAGCGGCAAGCTTGATACCAAGGCCCTGCCTGCCGCAAACACCACCCCAAAACCCCACACGCCCCCCAGCACCAAAACCCAAAAAACCCTCGCCAAAATCTGGCAAAAATCTCTCAACAAAACAAACATCTCCATCACCGACAATTTCTTCGCCTTGGGGGGAGATTCGATGCGGGCGGTGACGATTGTTGCCAAGGCCAACGAGCAGGGTGTTGGGGTGACTGTGGCGCAGATCTTCAAGTTTCAGACCGTTCAGGAGCTGGCAGAGGTGGCCGGTGAGCCTACCAAGGCCGTGCAAACCGTACCGCCATTTGGTATGCTACCAACGGATGATAAAGCCCTGCTACCAGCCGGCGTTGAGGATGCCTACCCATTGAGCCGGTTGCAGCTTGGCATGGTTTTTCATAGTGAAGTGGACCGGGATATATCGGTTTATCACGATATTTTCAGTTTTAGGCTCAAGATCCGCTGGGATGAAGCGACCTTTGAAAACGCACTGGCTTACATGGCGAAAACGCACCCAATTTTGCGTACAAAATTTGATATGGCGACGTTTAGCGAGCCATTGCAGCTGGTGCAGGCTTCGGCTCTAATTCCCCTAGAGGTGGTATCAGAAGCCACGCCAGAAGAATGGATTGCGGGCGAAAAGGCCAAAGGTTTTGACTTTGGTATGGCGCCGCTATTGCGGGTTGGGGTGCACCTGTTTGATGCGGGAGAAATTCAGTATACCCTGAGTTTTCATCATGCGATTTTGGACGGCTGGAGCGTGGCGGCTTTTCAGGCTGAGCTGTTTAGGATCTATACGGCGCTACTTACCGGAAAGCCCCAAACCCCTGCGCCACTGCAAGCCAAATATGTGCAAAACATCGCCGCTGAGCAGCGAGCTCTAAACGAGAGTGCGGCCAAAGAGTATTGGGCAGAAACGCTGGAGGGTTGCGTGGTGGGTAACCTGCCGGACCTGCCAGGGCAGGGAAGGGAAAACAGCTACACACAGCCCGTTGATCCGTCGCTGCTAGCGCAATTGGAAACACTGGCGAAGGCGCAAAAAGTGCCCCTGCGGGTGGTTTTGTTGGCGGCGCATGTCCGGCTTATAGCCACCTATACGGGGCAAAAAGATGTGATGACGGGTATGGTTACGCATACGCGCCCTGAAATCGAGGGCACCGACCGCGTGCTTGGCTTGTTTTTGAATACGCTGCCATTTCGGGTGCAAACGGGGAAGGATTTGATTGCCCGCGTGTTTGCCTTGGATGCTGATATTTCAGCCCACCGCGCCTATCCTTACCAGCAGGTTTTGCAAGATACCAACCATGCGCCGCAGTTTGAGCATATGTTCAACTACGTGAATTTCCATGTGCTCGACGGGCTTGGGGATGCGGGGCCTTTGGAGGTGCTGGACAAGCAAAGCTTTGAGGCAAGCAACTTTGTTTTGGGGGTGAATGCCGTGCATATGGGCGGGCGGTTGAGCCTCGCATTGGCCTATGACCCAACGCGGCTGAATATGCCCTTTGTGGCTGAAATGGGTGCGCATTATGTGGATATTTTGCAAGAGTTTGTCGGCGGAGAAGTGGCGGCTAGCCTGCCGTGCAACACAGTGGCAAATATTGCAAAGTGGAACGCTACGGCGCAGGATTTTGGTGCGGCGGAGACGATTCACAGCCAAATCGAGCGACAGGTCGCGACACACCCCAAGGCTGATGCGCTGGTGTTTGAAAATAACACGCTTAGCTATGCTGAGTTGAACCGTCGCGCCAATCGTCTGGCACATGCACTTGTAGCGGCGGGTGCAGGCCCCGAATGCGCAGTGGGGCTTTGTGCCGTGCGTGGGTTTGATATGATAATCGGCTTACTGGCCATTCTTAAGGCTGGCGCGGCTTATGTGCCGCTTGATCCAAATTTGCCTGCCGCGCGGTTGGCCTATCTGGTGCAAGATGCAGGGCTAAAGCTTGTGGTTGCCGACCTAGAGATCCAAGAGAGGCTGCCAAGCGATACCGTTATGATGAGTGCCGCTCAGGCAGGTGTTACATTGCCGGAAAGCAACCCTGATATCGTCATGTCTCCCGATAATCTGGCCTATGTTATTTATACCTCAGGCTCCACAGGCCAACCTAAAGGGGTGGGGGTGAGCCACCGCGCTATTGGCAATCAATTGCACTGGATGGAGCAACAGTTTGGCACCGGTCCGCAGCGGATACTGCATAAAACGCCGTTTAGCTTTGATGTATCGGTAGGGGAGCTGCTCTGGCCATTGGTGGCGGGGCACCAAATGGTGATAGCCCGTCCTGACGGACACAAAGATCCCGCCTATATGGCTGCGCTGATTGGCCAGCAAAGAGTTAGCTTTGTGCATTTTGTTCCGCCGATGCTGGAGACCTTCCTGAGTGTTGCACAGCTGTCGCACTGCACATCACTACAAGCGGTGGCGTGCATAGGGCAAGCTCTGCCAGCCAATTTGGCGGCCCGTTTTGCTAAGGCCCTGCCTGAGATAGGCTTACATAACCTTTATGGCCCGACAGAGGCAACGGTAGATGTAACCCATTGGCCCGTTGCCTTACCGTCAAAAACCATGCCTATTGGCGTTCCACATGCCAATATCAATATGCAGGTGTTGGGGCCCGATCTTTTGCAACTGCCCGTCGGAGTCACGGGCGAACTGTTTATCAGCGGGGTAGGCTTGGCGCGCGGATATCTGGGCCGTCCGGGGCTGAGCGCGGCGGCGTTTCTGCCTGACCCGTTCGGGGCGGCGGGCAGACGGATGTATCGCACCGGTGATCTGGGCCGCTGGCGGGCTGACGGGGTGATAGAGTATCAGGGGCGCGTTGATGATCAGGTTAAGCTGCGTGGATTTCGGGTAGAACTGGGTGAGATAGAAGCTGCAATTTCTGCGCAGCCCAATATAAGAGCTGCGGCCGTTATGCTGCATGCGGAACAGATAATCGCTTATATTATTGGCGAGCCAAAGGGGCTAAGGGCAGCTCTGCGCGCGGCCCTGCCCGAATATATGGTGCCAAGCCGTGTGATCGCGTTGGAAAGCTTCCCGCTGACCCCAAGCGGCAAGGTTGACCGGCGGGCTTTGCCCAAGCCCGACATACGCTCAAAGGCTACGTATTATGCTGCCCCGCAGGGCGATACCGAGCAGCATTTGGCCCGCATCTGGCAGCGGGTGCTGGGGCGTGAGAAAATCAGCGTAACGGCGAGCTATTTTGAGCTGGGTGGGAACTCGCTTAAGGCCATGGAAATTCTGGCGCGTATCGAGCGCGAGATGGATTTTAGTGTAACGGCGCGGTTGTTTTTATCAACACCCACCATTCGCACGCTGGCCACGGCCATTGATATGCTGCGCACTGAAAATACCCCTGAATGCGAAGACGAAGAAACGGTGTTATTATGAATATGAAAACCATTCTGGACACACTGCGCGACCACGGTGCGCGGGTATCATTGCAAAACGGGCAGCTGGCGCTCAGCGGGGCAAAAGGCAAATTGCCGGGTGCGCTTATTTCGCAAATCAAGGCCTCCAAGCCCGAAATCATAGCTTGGCTGGAAGCGCTGGAAGCGGAAAAAACGCTGGTAAATAACGGCATTTCCCGCCAGCAAAAGACCAAAGGCCCGCTTTCGTTTTCCCAAAAGCGGCTATGGGTTGTTAACCAGATGGGCGGGGCGACAAACGAATATAACGTGCCCGATGTGCGCGCCTTTGGGCTGGAGCTTGATGTGCCAGCCCTGCAAGCGGCGCTGGAGCATATTTTTATGCGCCATTCGGTTTTGCGCAGTGTTTATCGCGTTAAAGAGGGCGAGCCAGAGCAGGTTATTTTGCCGATGGAGGGCGCGGGGCTGGCGCGCTCAAACACCACAGATGCAGCGCTTGAAAACGCGGTTATGGCAGAGGTTTCTGCCCCGTTTGACCTTGAAACCGGCCCTGCTATGCGGGCGCGCTTGTTTTCCACGCCCACCCAGCATGTGTTGGCGCTGACCCTGCACCATATCGCCACGGATGGCTGGTCAATGGGGGTTTTGCAGCGAGACTTGGTTACCTTTTACAATGCGCTTGCGGCCCAAAATCCCCTTCAGCCTGCGCCGCTGCCGGTGCAATATATCGACTATGCCTATTGGCAAAACGAGGTGCAGGCTGAAAGCTTGGGCCAAAGCCTGCGCTACTGGCAGAAAAAGCTCGCCAATGCCCCGCTGGTGCATGCCCTGCCGCTTGATTACCCGCGCCCGCCCCAAGCCCGCTTGGAAGGCGCCAATTTTAGCG
Organism: Paracoccaceae bacterium; assembly: GCA_016744015.1. Taxonomy (GTDB): domain Bacteria; phylum Pseudomonadota; class Alphaproteobacteria; order Rhodobacterales; family Rhodobacteraceae; genus UBA3077. The sequence goes on from JADGFD010000002.1 coordinate 4,426, forward strand.
ACAAGCTGGGCCTTGAGAAAACCGAAGCGCTTCAGGCGCTGGCCAAATCCCATGGGATCAGCTTTTTTGGCTTGCTTTATGCGGCTTTTGCGCTGTTTATTTATCGCCAATCTGGCGGGCAGGGGGCTGTTATCGGCACGCCCGTAGCCAATCGTGATCAGCCGGAATTATCTGACCTGATCGGTTTTTTTGTAAATACCGTCGCGCTGACAACCGACATTGATGATGCAATGACATTGCATGATTTTATAGACGCCGCTCGTCAAACGGTGGCCGAGGGCCTGTCGCATCAGGCGGCCCCGTTTGAAATGGTGGTTGATGCCTTAAAACCGCCGCGCTCATTGGCATATGCGCCGCTGGTGCAAATCATGTTTACGCTGGTTTCCCAAGCGGGCAGCGAGCCGCAATTTTCTGGAACGCAAGATGCGCAAATAACGCCAGACTTACCGGTTGCCAAGTTTGACCTGTCGTTGGGGATTGAGGAAAACGCAGACGGGCTGCGCATTGAGTGGAACTATGCCTGCTTTTTGTTTGGAGAAAAAACCATCGCGGGTTTTGCCAAGGGTTACCGTGCTTTGCTAGATGAATTACTGGGGGATACCTCGCGGATTATCGGGGATATTCCGCTGCTGGACCCAAAGGCCGCCGCGCAGATTGTTCAATGTGGAAAGGGCGTGGAAACCGCCCTAGACCTGCGCAGGGCCGAGCAAATATTCTCTGAAATGGCCGCGCAGCACCCCGATTCCCCCGCGCTGAGCGATACCGAAACAAGCTTAACCTATCAGCAGGCTGATAGGCGTAGTGATGACCTAGCACGGCATTTGCTGAATAGCGGCATTTCAAATCAGGACGTGATCGGGGTGGCCATGCAGCGCTCGGTTGATTTTGCGATTGCGGTTTTGGGTGTGCTCAAAACCGGCGCCAGCGTGGCGCTGCTGCCCGTAGATGTGCCAATTGCGCGGGTAGAGCAAATGGTGGCTAATACCGGCATTGTGTGTGTGCTGACCCATGCACAAAGCCCCGCAGAAATTCTGAGCTTGCCCATGGCTACGCCCATGATGTTTTTGTCGGGTGAACCGCTGCCTGTTGCAAAAGGGGAAAATGCCTATGTGGTATTTACCTCAGGCACCACGGGCGCGCCAAAGGGGGTGATGAACACCCATATCGGCTTGGTGAACATGTGCCAAAGCCAAGTGGCCGAGCACGGCTTTGGCCCCAAATCAACCATGACCGTTTGCGCCAATGTTGCGTTTGATTCCATATTGTGGGAGATGTGCCCTTCGCTGATTTCCGGCGGGGCGCTGCATTTTATTGATGCGCCAACCCTGAGCGACCCTGCAGCGCTAGCAGGGGCCTTGCAGCGCATTCAACCCAGCCATTTTTGGCTGCCCACCGGCCTTATGGAAACCATCTGCGCGATAGATTTTGCATGGCCGGAGTCTATCCACCATGTTTTCACTGGCGGAGATCGTTTGGGCGGCTATTGCCTGCCCCTCGGCGTAAAGGCCCGTTTGTTTAACCTTTATGGTCCCAGTGAAGCCTCGGGCGTAACTGTTACGAATGAAATCACGCCTGATACCCCTAAACCCGCCCCGATCGGGCGGCCCCTGCCCAATGTGAGCACCTATATTGTGGACGAGCACAACCGCCTGTTGCCTAAAGGCGCGGTGGGGGAGTTGCTGATTGGCGGGCCAGCGGTAGGGGTTGGCTATTTGGGCCGCCTCGAGCTAAATAAAAAGGTGTTTTTACCGCCCAATGAGGTGTGGTCCGAGCCGGTCTATCGCAGCGGGGATCTTGCGCGGTGGCGAGAGGATAACACGCTGGAATGCCTTGGCCGCATGGATACGCAAGTGAAAATCCGCGGGTTCAGGATAGAGCCCGCCGAGGTGGCCGCGGCTATTCAGGCTTTGCCCGGCATTCGGCAGGCTTTTGTGAATACCTCATCGCCGTTCGGGGAAAAGCAGTTGGTAGCTTTTGTGGTGGGCGATGCCGCACATGAACCAGAAATCAAAACTGCGCTGAGCTCGGTTTTGCCTTCATATATGTTGCCGGATGCTTATCATTTTATGGCCGCGCTGCCCCTAACGGCCAACGGCAAAATAGACCGCCGCGCGCTGGATGATGTGGCGCAGGCCGCACAAAACAACCGCGCCGTTAATGTGGATAGCCCGCGAGACGAGATCGAATTGCGGCTGTTTAAAATATGGCAAACGGTGCTGCTGCACCCGTCTATCGGGCTGCGGGATAATTTCTTTGAAATCGGCGGTAGCTCCATTTCGGCACTTAAAGTGCTGGACCTTGTAAACAAAGAATTTGGCGAGGCGCTGGCCACCACTACCCTGATAAAGAACCCAACCATAGAGGCGCTGGCCGCGCAAATACGGGCGGGGTCGGATAGTACGTTATCAGAAACCGATGTGATCGAATTCCGCAAAGGTAACGGGAAGCAAAATGTGATCTGCATCCACCCCGGCGGCGGCACGGCTTTTGTTTATTTGTCACTGGCCAAGGTTTTGCCCGCGCATTTTGGCGTTTACGGTGTGCAGGCCAAAGGGCTAAACGAAGGCGAGGCCTTTTTGCCCTCCATTCCCGAGATGGCCAGCCATTATATTGCGCTAATCCGCGACCAACTCACACAGGATTGTGTGATTACCGGTGCCTCGTTTGGCGGCTTCGTGGCTTATGAAATCGCGCGGCAATTACATGAGGCGGGGCACACCAATGTTACCGCAGTGATCATGGATGCCATGGGCTCGGATGACGCCATTGTTCGTGATACGCAACACGGGGTTACGCTGGAGGTTTTCCGTGAAAAACTGGTGAAGTATAATGGCATGTTCCCCGGCATTGATGATGCCCAAATTGACCGCTTCCACCGAATCTATAACCACCATATCGAAACCACCAAAACCTATGAATGCCTGCCAGACTCCGGCCATTTTGTGCTGGTGCAGGCGCTAAAAGACCGGGACCGGGCCACCCTGCGCTATCTGCGCGCCTTTTGGCAGCGCCGCGCGCAGGCGGGGTATCGTGTGCGCTGTATTGCGGGGGATCACTCTACCATGCTGGAAGGAGATGACGTGATCCGCATTGCCGAGATTATTGACCAGACGTTGCAGGAGATGCAGCCATGACCACGCTGATTGATGCCTTTTATCAGGCCGTTGACGCCCATCCGAACCGGCCAGCCGTTTTGGCCGACGGGCAACAATATAGCTATGCCCAGCTTAAGGCAGATGCGCAAAGCGTGGCCTTTGGTTTGATGAGCGCAGGTGTGAAGCCAGAAAACCGCGTTGGCCTGTCGCTCGGGCGCTCTTATGAGCTGGTGCTGGCGCAATTGGGCGTTTTGATGGCCGGAGCCTCTATTTTGCCGCTTGATGGCAAAGCACCGCCGGCGCGCAATGCCGCCATTCTATCCGCCGCCAAGGTGCGCCATTGGATAGGCGTAACCCCCGCCGAGTTTCCCGCAAGTTTTTGCGATATTGCAGCGCTGCGCCAACAGGGCGCGCAAGCGGATTTACCAGCGCTTTCAGCCCAAACCCCTGCAATTATTTATCATACCTCCGGCACCACCGGCACACCCAAGGGCGTGTTGGTGACGCATCAAGGCATTTTGCGGATGGCGCGTAGCCCAGACTATGTGCCAATCTCGCCGAATGACCGCATGTTGAACCTTTCAAACCCCGCCTTTGACGCCAGCAATTTTGAGCTGTGGGGCGCGTTGCTAAACGGGGCCTGTTTATGCGTAATCGGCGCGGATGAAGACCCCGCAGAGGCCATGCTGGCCACCCAGCCAACCGTTGGCTTTATCACCACCTCGTTGTTTCAAATTCTGCTGGCGCAATCGCCCGAGAGCTTTACCAGCTTCCATTCTGTGCTGTTTGGAGGGGAGTCCAGCAACCCCGAGATCCTTCGTGAATATATGGCGCAACACGCAGATGCACCCCGGTTTATCCATGTTTATGGCCCTACCGAAACCACCACTTTTGCGCTGGCCTATGCTATCCCTGACGGTTTTTTTAAGGCTGCCCCTACTGCCATCCCGATAGGCAAGCCGATACGGAAAACGGGGCTGGAACTGCTGGTGAAGGGCACGCGTCAGGCCGCCATTGGTGAAATCGGAGAGATTTATCTTTCGGGCGCGGGGCTTGCTCTTGGCTATATAGATGCGCCGGGGCTCACGCAGGCATCTTTTGCACCAATCGAAGGGCTTGGCGACGCGTTGTTTTACAAAACCGGAGATTTGGGGCGGCTGGATGCTGCGGGGAATATCACCTTTTTGGGGCGCGCTGACCGACAGGTAAAAATCAGAGGGTTTCGGGTGGAGCTGGCCGAGATCGAAGCCCTGATCACGCCCATAAAGGGCGTAACGCAAGCGGCGGTGCTGGTGCAGCGCTCCCAGCAAAATACGCAAGATATTTATGCCTTTGTGAGTGGCACAGCGCGGGCTGAAACCATTCGGGCTGAACTGGCAAAATCCCTGCCCGCTTACGCAGTGCCGCATAGCATCCAAATAGTAAAAATGCTGCCGGTGAATGCCAATGGCAAGCTTGACCATAGCGCGCTGTTTAGCCAGATCAAGCACGCGGAACCGATGCCCACCACTTTGCCCAAAGCCATTTGGCAAACCGTGGTAAACGTTCTGGGCCACGCGAATATTGATGACCAAAAATCGTTTATTGCACTTGGCGGGGACTCGCTAAAAGCCACAGTGCTGCGCCACAGCCTGCTCACCCAGCATAAGCTGAGGGTGCGTGACGCCGACCTGCTGGCAAACCGCGCGTTGGGCGATGTCATCAAAAATGCACAAGCCACTACGGATATGTTTAAAGCGGAAAATAAGCCGCGCTATCCCGCCACTGTCGAGCAAACGGGCCTTTGGCTTCAGCAAACTGCCGCGCCTCATTCCACTGCCTATTCCGTGCCGCTTACGTTGCAGCTTGGCGGTGAGGTTAATGTGAAAGCACTGGCGCAGGCGCTGGCTCATCTCGTACAGCGCCACGGGGCATTGCGCAGCTGTTTTTCAGAGCAAAACGGTGAACTGACAGTGGAAGAACGCCCTTTTGCTGGGTTTGAACTGGCACAGGGCCGCGTGGAAGGTTTTTTTGAGAAACCGTTTGCCCTCAACGGTGAGCCACTTTTGCGCGCCTGTCTTGATGGCCAAAGCCTGCTGCTCAATTTTCACCATATAGTGGTAGATGGTCACTCACTAAACCTGTTTTTTGCCGAGCTAAATAGTGCCTATTCTGCCTATTGCGAGGGCATCTCGCCTGATCTGCCGCGAATAGGTGCAAATTACGGGGCCTATGCTGGGTGGCAAAAGAAACAGCGGACCAGCCAAGAGTATCAGGAAAATCTGCAAGCCTTGGCAGCACGGCTTTCAGACCCCATAATTGATTATGGCCCCCCTGTGGCAGGGACGCGCGGCGCGCGCCTTACACGGCGCCTTACAGCGCGGCAATTGCAACGGTTGCAATCCTTTTGCGAGGCCCAAAACAAGACGCTTTTTTCACAACTTTATAGCAGCTTTGCTCAGGCCTATGCCCCAAGCAAGAATGCGGTGCAAATCGGGGTGCCGGTGGGCAATCGCCCTGATGGGCGTGTGCAAAACACGCTTGGTATGTTTGTAAACACCACGGTGTACCGTGGGGGCGCACCAACGCCAGATCTGAATGAAGTGGCCTATACAGACCTGCTAGCGCAACTGCGCCTAAAGGGCCAAAACGGCGCACCGTTTGAGGCCATGTTTGTGCTGGAAAACACTCATTTTCAAAGCGTAACGCTTGGCGATTTAACGGTAGAGGTGCAGGAACCCAAAGCGTTTGAGCCAAGGTTCCCGTTCACGCTTTTTGCCGTGCCCGAGGCCGACGGCCTGCGCCTAAGCTATGATTATGACACTGCGATTTTCAGCGCGTATGACGTGGCTCAGGTGGCAAACCGGATGGAAGTGGTGCTTGACGAGCTGTCTGAAATAAGCAATGCGCCCACTCTGCTGGAGGCTTTGGAAAATGCCCCGGAAACGGCTCTTGCGGCGACCTTTAAAGAAATCCGCCTTACCTATGGCGAGTTGCGCACGCAATCCGATGGTTTGGCGCGGGTTTTGGCGGCAAAAGGGCTAGGAGCGGGAGACCTCATAGGCATTATGATGCCGCGCTCAGAAAAGATGCTGGTGGCGCTGTTGGCGGTGCTAAAATCAGGCGCGGCCTATGTGCCGCTGGACGCTGAAAGCCCGCGCGCTCGTATAGCGGGCTTGCTTGAGGATGCCGGGGTTCGCCTTGTGTTAAGTGACGCTAGCGTTGATCTGCCCGTGCGGAGCTTGCCCTTGACGCAGTGGTCACAGCAAAAACAAGCAGATGTGCCGGAAAGCCCAAAAGAGCGCGCCTATGTGATGTTTACTTCCGGTTCTACCGGCGCGCCAAAGGGTGTTGAGATTAGCCACGGCAACCTTAATGCTTATCTGCGCCACGCAGGGGGGTATTTTCGCGGCCCAACCCTTGGTGCCGTTGCCAGCAGCCCCTTTACCTTTGATGCTACGATCACGGCCATGCTTGGGCCGATCATGGTCGCTAAAACCGCGCATATTTTGCCGCAAGACCAGCAGGAAATCCCTGAGCTTGCAAAAATCATGCAGAGTGAGCGTCCGTTTGTGTTCAAAATTACACCCGCGCATATTGCGGCGCTTTTTGGGTATCTTGAGGGCGAGTCCCTTGCGCCGCATTGGTTTATCATTGGCGGCGAGGCGCTAAAAACCGCTGTTTTGCAGCGCTTTGCCACGCATTTCCCGAATGCAACCTTTGTAAACGAATATGGCCCAACCGAAGCCACCGTTGGCTGTTGTGTTGCGGTTTATTCCGCTGCCGAGGTGAGCCAGTTGCAAGGGGCCACCGTGCCCATTGGCCACCCGATTGAGGGTGCGGCACTTTCCATCAAGGCGGATACGGGCGAGTTGGTGATAAAGGGTGAAAGCGTGGCCACGGGCTATCTTGGCCAGCCATCCCGAACGGCTGAGCGCTTTAGCGATGACGGCTATCATACCGGTGATCTTGCCACGCGCTTACCGGGGGGGAGTCTGCGCTATGACGGGCGGGTAGATGACCAGATAAACCTGAATGGCTACCGGATAGAACCGGCAGAAATAGAAGCTGCGCTTGAGAGCGCACAAGGCGTTGAAAGCGCGGTTGTGACCACGCAAAACGGCGCTATGGGCGAGGCACAGCTGGTGGCCCATTGCAAAGGGGCGGGGCTTTCAGCCTCAGAAATTCGCAGCCATATTGCAGCGCTTTTGCCCACCTATATGGTGCCACAACATATTGAAATTATTTTAGATATCCCGCTGACGCCAAACGGAAAAACTGACAAGGCCAGCCTTGCCCCATCCTCTGGACCAGAAGCCCAGATTTTGGCGGCGTTTGAGGCCGTGCTTGGCTATCCGATAATGCCAGAACAGCACTTTTTTGAAGCAGGGGCAGGCTCGCTTGTGCTGATGAAGGTGCACGCCAATCTGTGCCGTGAAACGGGGGTTGATCTGCAACTGGTTGACTTTTTTCAGCACCCCACGGCGCAGCAGCTTGCAGTTTATTTGGCTAAAGATCTGCCCGCTGAGCCGGTGCAGGCCGCCAAGGCTGAAGCGAATGACGATGTTGCGATTATCGGCATGGCGGTCAGCGTGTCCACTGCACCTACATTGGCCGATTTTGCCGATCTTGTTTTTGGGAGCTCCAGTGGCCTAACACCGCCGGAAAAACCGGGCTCTGGCCGCGTCCCCGTGGCCTCGATATTGGATAATCCCTTAGGGTTTGACCCTGACTATTTCGGAATTTCCCACAAAGAGGCCCGCCTTATGGACCCGCAACAGCGCCACCTGTTGATGGGCGCGGTGCAGGCGCTTGAAAACGCAGGTATCCGCCCTGAGCAGGGCCGCATTGGCTGCCTTATGAGTAGCAGCGAAAACACCTACCATCTGCAACAGGTGAGCGCGTCGGAAGATTTTTATGCCGACCGCGCCCCGCTGGCGATGCAAAACGAAAAGGATTTTCTCGCCAGCCGTATTGCCTATCATCTTGGCCTGACCGGCCCTGCCTTTACGGTACAGTCGGCCTGCTCAAGCTCGCTGCTTGGGGTGCATCAGGCCTGCACTCTGCTGCAACAGGGCGAGGCCGAGAGCATGATTGTGGGGGGTGTGGCCATCGACCAGATGACCTTTGACGGCTATACTTACCGCGAAGGCGGTATATTATCTAAATCTGGCGCGTGCACCCCGTTTTCGGATAAGGCCGATGGCACGGTGCCGGGCAATGGTTGCGGCGTGGTGGTGTTAAAACCTTTGGCGAAAGCACAGGCTGATGGCAACCGGATTTATGCGGTCATCAAAGGTTCGGCGACAAATAATGACGGCAAAAACAAGGTGGGGTTTACCGCCCCCTCGGTTGAGGGGCAGGCGGGTGTCATTCGCTCGGCGCTAGCAAAGGCGGGGCTAGGCCCAGCCGATATTTCTTGTCTCGAAGCGCACGGAACTGCGACCAATTTGGGCGACCCGATAGAGGTGCGAGCCCTGAAACAGATTTTTGATGAAGAAGCCCGCATTGCGCTATCGTCGGTCAAAAGCCAGATCGGGCATTTGGGGGCCGGCGCTGGCGTGGCGGGGCTGATCCGCACGGCGCTGGCGGTTTTTTTAGGGAAAATCCCGCCCAATCATGGGTTTAGCAACCCCAACCCCGCGCTGGCGCTTGAAAACTCTCCGTTTTACATCCCTACCGCGGCTTGCCAATGGCCTGTGGGCCCGCGCCATGCGGGGGTGTCGAGCTTCGGGCTGGGCGGCACCAATGTGCATGTGGTGCTATCTCATGCGCCCGTATGCCAAGCGACGCCTTCAGCGCGGCCTGCCTGCTTGGTGCTTTCGGCTGATACAGAAGCGGCGCTGAAGGTTCAGATTGCAGAAATGAGCACATATTTGGCGAGCTTTAACGGTGATTTTCAGGCGCTGGCCCAGCATTCGCAAACCGCGCAGCGCGCCATGCCGTGGCGCGTGGCCGTTATAGCCTCAACCCCAAGCGAAGCCTTGATCTTGCTGCAAGCCGCGCGCCCGCAACTCACAGCGCACACCCCTGCCGCGCTTACCATTCCGGCGCCAGCGCCCGAAATCGCGCAGGCCTTTCTTGCAGGGCAAGATATTCTGGGTGCGCCTGCCCCCGCTGCCCCGTGGGACATGCCCCCCCGCCCCTTTGCGCTCACACCCTTTAATGTGGAGCCCAAAAACAAGCGCCCGCCTTTTGAAAACTGGTTTTCCCAGCCCGGCTGGGCGCGTTTGGAGCGTGCTAAAGCTAACGGTTTCCAGCCGGATATGGTTTGGGACGGGCAGAAGATTGCCCCTAGCGGCCCGTCATTGCATATCTGGTTTCGGGTTGGTGCTCAGCCATTGGCTGATGCCCTTGCTGAGCTTGGCGCGCTAATGGCGGCGCTGGGCCCGCGCTCCGCACATGTGGTGGTGCTAACATCCGACGCTTGTGCCGTGGGGGCGACACCTGCAAGCCGCCCAGAACACGCCGCCCTTGGTGCGGCCCTGCGGGTGCTGGCCCTAGAGCACCCCGCCCTTCAACTTACGCATTTGGATCTGCCAGAGGGGTTTGACCCAACAGGCTTAAGCACTATAAATCTGCCAACTGGTGCGAGCCTTGCTTTGCGCGGCGGCATGTTGTGGCAAGCGCGGTTTGACCTCGTAACTCTAGAAACACCCACATTTTCGCTGCAAAAAGGGGGAGTTTATGTGGTGACCGGTGGCACGGGCGGCATTGGCCAATACCTTGAAAAAATGATCGTTTCTGCGGGGGCAACTGCCCTGATTGTGGCGAGAAATGCGCCCGACCCGCAGCTAAGCTATGATATCGCCGACTCTGTTGAAGTGGCTAAGCTCGCGGAGCATATCGCCAATACCCATGGCCGGATATCAGGCGTGTTTCACGCAGCTGGCGCGGCGGGTGGCGGGGTGCTGCAACACCTGTCAGCCCGGAAAATCAAGCAAAATATGCGAGCTAAGCTGGAAGGATTTCAGCAGGTAGCCACACATCTTGCGCCACTGGCGGACGATTTTGTGCTGTCCCTTTCCTCCATGTCAGCTCTAATGGGCGTGCGTGGGCAAGCCGATTATGCCGCCGCTAATGCGGCTGTGGATGCGCTTGGTTTGGCCGCGCTCAACGGTCCGGCGATGATGAGTGTTAACCTCCCGACATGGCGCGAAACGGGCATGGCCGAGGGGCAGGATTTAAGCGGGTTAGAGGGCTATGCGCTTTCACCTCGGGAAGGCGTGCGCGCTATTAAGCATGCGCTGGCGCTTGGGCTGCCGCAAGTAGCGGTTTCGCCGCTGCCTGTTGAGCAGGTCGCGTGTTTGATGGCACCGAAAAGTCCCAAGGATGAAACCGTGCGCGCCATTTTTTGTGCCGCTCTTGGCCTGGAAAGCTGTGACGCTGACGCCAGTTTTAATGATCTTGGCGGCGATAGCCTCGCCAGCCTAGATGTGTTGGACGGGCTAAACGCGGCCTTCGGGCTAAATTGGCGCGCCGCTGATCTTGGGGCAGATTTTAGTATCCGCGCGCTTGAAGCCCGGCTCAAGACACCCGCAGCGCCAATGGCCCCAGCGGATCTAGTTTTGGTGCACCCTATTGGTGGTGATATCGGCTGTTATCGCGCTTTACAAAGCGCGCTTGGTGGCCTCAATGTGGGGCTGATCGAAGACCCGTTCATTGCCGACAGTACCTCCGAACCCATGAGCATCGAGGCGCGGGCCGCTGCCTATATTGCCCAACTCCCGCAAGGCAATTTTTGGCTCGGCGGATGGTCATTTGGCGGGGTTGTTGCCTTTGAAATGGCGCGCCAGCTAGCGCAGGCCGGCCGTGCGCCGCGCGGCTTGGTTATGATTGACCCGCCCGCGGCTATGCGCTGCGCGATGCCAGATAAACAAGCGCTGGAACAGACATTCAGGGCAGAAATAATTGCGCAAACAGGACAGGATCTAGGCCAAGATCATCCGCATTTTCGTCGCATAGTTGAGGCCTGCACCCGCAACACACAGGCGCTTGCGCAGTATCAGCCAAAGGGGAATGTGACCTGCCCGACCCAGTTATTTATGGCGGGACAGCGCTGCAAAGTCGAGCAAAGTTGGCAAGCCTTGACGCCCGCAAGCATTACTCGGCTAGAGGCGGACCATTATTCCATTTTACGCCCGCCTGCGCTGCACGTGCTGGCACAACAGCTATTGGGGCTTTCCCAGCCAGAAAAGGAAGAGGCCCATGTCTGAATCGGTTCAATTTCAGGTAAATTCCGCGCTCAAAGGTGAGGATGTCGATGCGATCAATCGCGATTTTTACGGGCGGTTTAATTACCCGTGGTTGCCCATGCTTTTGCCCACCGCCCCTGATCCGGCATTTTGGCCCAAGCTAACCTGCCAGGAATTCGGTGATTTTAGCCACCAAACCATCCGGCCTAATGCCCGTATTTGGGTTGCGGGCTGTGGCACCAATCAAGCCGCGCTCACGGCGTTACGCTTTCCGGGGGCTGAGGTGCTCGGCACTGATGTCTCTACCCGTTCGCTTGAAGCCTGCCAAAGCATTATTGACCAAACCGGCATTTCAAACCTCACCTTGGAGCAAGCGAGCCTGAACGAGCCGCGCCACTTTGAAGAATTTGATTATGTGATTTGTACAGGCGTCATTCACCATAATGCAAACCCCGAACAGCCGCTGCAAACCCTTTCACAGGCCTTACGCCCAGATGGCGTGTTGGAATTGATGGTCTATAATTATTATCACCGCATGCACACCACGGCTTACCAAAAAGCCATCCGGCTTTTGGGGGGCTCTCCTGATCGGCCAGATATCACCGCTGAATTACCGCTGACACAAGGTATGATCGCGGGCTTTAACGGTGGCTCAACCATGCAGGCTTTTTTGCAGGAGCAGCGCGACCTGCCTGAGGCGGCGGTGGCAGATTCCTTGCTGCAACCGGTTGAATACAGCTATACTGTGGCCACCCTAAGCCAGCTAGTGGCGCGTTGTGGCTTGGCGCTGCACCACCCTGTTATTAACCAGTTTGACAAGCTTTCAGGCAACATAAGTTGGCAAACCGAGCTGCCCACTGAAGTGGCTGCAAAATTCGCAACGCTTGATGACGTGTCGCGCTGGCAGGTTACCAACCTCTTGATGATGGAAAAATCGCCGATGCTGTGGTTTTATCTGCGACCCGGCCAAACCCCTCGCAAAACGGAAGCAGAGGTTAATGCGGCTTTTCTAGACACTGCTTTTAGCAAAACCTATGCGCGCGCTGCCAATTTTATCCTGTCGGCTGAAAGCACCTATCAGCGCTCTGATTTTGAGCCACCCGTTGCCCAGCCGCCTATGCCTATATGCCCACGCGCGCGGGCGGTATATGAAGCCCATGAGCCAAGCGAACCCATCCGTGTGGCAATGGCACGGGCGGGCATAGATCACGCCAATTTAACCGACCTGCGGCGCCAACTGACAACGCCGGCTTTTCCATACTTAGTGGCCAAATCATGAAGCTTTCTGCCTTGCGAACAATGTCGCCTGTGGCCGTGCCACACATGGCCTATGCCTCCTGCATATTTGCCTATGATCGCGAGCAGCCCGCGCATCAGGTGGCGGCATTTGGCTTGCAAGAGCACCTCCCCACTAGCCTGCGCAAGGCTGTGCCAAAACGGCAGGTCGAATACCTTGCGGGGCGACTGTGTGCGCGCCATGCCATGGGGCAGTTAGGCGGGCCGGATACGGAGGTTATTTCTGGTGCTGATCGGGCGCCGCAATGGCCTGCGGGCTATGTCGGGAGCATTACCCATAATGATTCCAGTGCCGCCGCAATTATTGGCAGCACCCGCCATTTTGCCGGGCTGGGGGTAGACCAAGAGGAGATCATGGCCCCTGATTTGGCGCAAAAATTGCAAAGCGCTATTCTGAGCCCGGTTGAGGCAGCGCTGCAACCACAAGCCCTTGAATTTGCGCCCTTTACCAGCTTGATATTTTCAGCCAAAGAGGCACTTTATAAGGCGACCTATCCGCTGATCGGGCGCATGTTTGGCTTTCATGATGTGAGCTTGCAGCGCATCACCACAACCCATTTGCACTTTGTTATGCAGGCCGAAACCTTGCCGGATTGGCAGCTAGCGGTGCAATATGTTTTGCACCCGAAATCTTGTGAAACCCTGTTGGCCCTGCCGGCTGGCTGGCCAAATACCGGAGGTAGATATGCGCCTGATTAAACAGCTCGTTAGCCTGTCTCGTGACGGCATAATCATAGTGGCTATCCTGAGCCTTGTTAGCGGCGTAAGTGGCGCTGGTATTGCGATTGTAACGAGCATAGCGCTGGCCGGAAGCCCGCCAACTGCCCTTTTGGCTGGGGTGTTCTTTGGCCTTTGCGCTCTGCATTTTGGCACCAAATCATGGTCTGAAATCAAGCTCATCCGCCTCACGCAGGCGATGATTTTTGAAACCCGAACCGGGTTAAGCCGTAAAATATTGCACACGCCGCAAACCCTGCTAGAAAAGCTCGGCCGCCAGCCGCTTTTCACCATTCTAACGCGGGATGTAGACACCTTTGTGATGGGATTTCATTTTGTGCCAACCCTAATCGGGAATGTCTTTATTATTCTGTTTTGCTTGGTCTATATCGCGTTTCTTTCGCCTGTGTTTTTTGCCGCCATCGGAGGGCTTTTACTGGCCGGAATGCTCGGGTTCCATCGGCTGGAAAAGGCTCCGCGAGACAAGCTAATAGCTGTGCGAGAAAAGCTCGATAGGCTTTATATTCTGCTTCGCAGCCAAATTGACGGGGTGCGCGAGTTAAAGCTCAACCAGTGGCGTCGGGGGCATAATATGGCGCTTATTGCCAGCTCGGCGACAGATGTGCGCGGCTTAAACGCTGAGGCGCTATCACTTTATGCGCTGGTGTCCAATGTGGGCAACATTATGTTTTATGTGCTGATCGGGTTGTTTATTTTTGTGGTGCCGGAGCTGTTTTCGGCTAGTGCCGGGGTTACGCTTTCAATCACACTGGTGATGCTCTACCTTGTGCGGCCTGTGTCTGAAATCATGATCATTTTGCCCACATTGCGACAATCAAGCGTGGCTTTGGCGCGGATAGAGCAGCTTGGGAAAGATCTTAAGGCGCAAGAGGCTGACCGCGTGGAGCCCGCGCTGTTTGGCGGGCCCGATATCCGCCTTAGCCTGCGCGGGGTTTCCTATGCCTATCCTGATAGCAACTTTTCGGTAGGACCGTTGGATTTTGCGCTGAAAAGCGGGGAGGTGGTGTTTTTGGTGGGTGGAAACGGCTCGGGCAAAACCACCTTTGCCATGCTGCTATTGGGGCTTTATCCGGCCAGCAGCGGCATGATTAGCCTAAATGGCACAACCCTCACACCTGAAACCTTGCCCAGCTATCGTGAGCATTTTGCGGCGATCTTTTCCGATTTTCACCTGTTTTCCCACCTGCCTGAAACCCTTTCAGCAAAAGCAGAAACAGCAGTGCACGCCTATTTAAAAGCCTTTGATCTGGCACATAAAGTTGAGGTAAAAGACGGGCAATTTACCACGCTTGAGCTGTCTACCGGGCAGCGAAAGCGGCTAGCACTGGTTTTGTCATACCTTGAGGATAAACCGATATATCTGTTTGACGAATGGGCGGCGGACCAAGACCCGGCCTTCCGCAAATATTTTTACACTCACATCCTGCCCGAGCTCAAAGCCTGCGGTAAAGCGGTGCTGGCTATCACCCATGATGATGCCTGGTTTGAGCTGGCGGATAAGATTGTGAAGCTCGATAATGGCGCGCTGGTGCCCCATGATTGAGGTGCTCAAAAGCGGGCAAGCGGCCCCGAAAAGGCTAATTTGCTTTGCCTATGCGGGCGGCAATGCTGCGATGTATCTGCCATGGCAAGCGCGGCTGGGAGCGGGCATTGAAATATGTGCTGTGCAGCTTTCCCCGCGCCATGGCAGTGTTGTACGCCATAGCAGCTTCCCCGCCTTGATCCGCGATATTGCCCATGCCATTCAGCCTCTGCTTGACAGGCCCTATACCTTGTTTGGCCATAGCCTTGGGGCGCTGGTGGTGTTTGAGCTTGCACGGTTTATCAAGCTGATGCACCTTCCTGCGCCTTCACGGCTTATTGTATCGGGCTGTGATGCCCCACAGCATAAATCTGATGCAAAGCGGGTGCATGACCTGCCGCACGAGGAATTTATTGCTGAGCTGCGCCAGAAAAACGGCACGCCAGAAGAGGTGCTGAATGCGCCAGAGCTCCTTGCGCTGTTGCTCCCCGCCGTGCGGGCAGATTTTGCACTTGTCGAGGCTTACAAGTATCGTGCCAATATCCGGCTTGATATGCCGATAGACGTGTTTGCCGGGCAAGAGGATGAGGTAAGCGCCGAGTCCCTCGCGCCGTGGCTGGGCGAGACCAACGCCCCCGGTGAGGTGCAGTGGTTTGAGGGAGACCACTTTTTCATCAACAGCGAAACTGACGCCGTGATAGCGCGTTTGCGCGTCTTGCTTTAAGACGCCTTATCCATTTTATCTCGCAGGGATTTAGGGCGCATGTCGGTCCAAACCTCATCAATATGGGCCAAGCAATCATCCTTCAGGCCGGTAAATCCGGTTTGCTCCCAGCCTTCGGGAATAGGCATGTCGGTTGCCCAGATAGAGTATTGCTCTTCGTCGTTTATCACCACGTGATACTGCGGTTCATCTGTCATGGGTTGCTCCATTTTTTTCAGGCACGCCGTGCCGGTTTCTTTTTGCCAATGGTTACGACGTTACGCGCGGGCTGCATGGCCTTTTCAACGCGCGCCCACAGTTTTTTAAGGTGGATATTGGTGTTTTCACTATCTTTGTACAACCGGATTTCCAGATTGGCCTCAAACTCAGGCCCACCCGCCAGTTGCAGGGTTCCGGCTTGCAGCTCGTCTTTACACAGCTCATGCGGCAGCCAGCCCATGCCAAAATCTTGCTGGATCATAGCCTTAACACCCAGCGCCTGCCCGTTACGGCTTACCACCAGAACCGAAGGCGGTTTGAGCTGTTTGCTCATGATATCATCCACGACCACACCAAGCGTGGAAATGGCACCGTAACCCAACACCGAAATCGGTTTGCCCTTAACACCAGGCAGGTGCGGTGCATTTGGGCCATTATTGACCACTGGCACCAGCCGGTCATGTGCAAGTGTAATATAATCACATTTGGCTACTTCCAGTGGGGCCAAAAACTCCATCGAGGGGTGCCAGTAGGTTAAGATCACATCACAATAGCGTTGCTGGAGTGCGCTCACAAACTGATCAGCCGACCATGTTGTAGAATTTAGGTCAATATCCAACCCGCCCTTTTCGACCAACCCTTTGATATGGGCCTCATAATGCGTCAGATAAAGCGACTGTGTGGTGGCAAAGCGGATCACGTCTGCGGCAGCGGCATCTACAATTGTGCAGCGCTCCACCGTTTCGGCAAAGGTGCGCAAAATTTTGCCCGCCTGCACCAAAAACACCTCGCCCGCAGGGGTGAGGGAAAGCGGCAGAGTTTGCCGCTTAATCAACTCCACGCCCACCTCGGATTCCAGCATGCGAATACGGCGGCTAAACGCAGGCTGGCTGACATTGCACTCTTCCGCCGCGCGCGAAAAGTTTTTCAGCGCAGCCAGCGTTTCAAAGTCTTTCAACCAGCGAATTTCCACTGCGTTCCTCCTATTTTAGTCGATCCGGCCCTCTTCAACCGCATGGCAGGCCACCACGGCGCCGTCTGGCTTTTGCAAAGGCGCGGGTTGCTCGGCGGCACAGCGGCTGTTGGCATGCACACAGCGGCTTTCAAACGGGCAGCCCGGTGGAAGGTTTATAGGCGTTGGAATCTCGCCTTTCAACCGAATATGGCTCGGGGCCTTGTCGCTTAGCTTGGGCACAGCGCTGAGAAGAGCTTGCGTATAGGGGTGTTTTGGGTTGTCAAACAGGGTTTTGGTATCGGCCAGTTCACAGAGGCTGCCCAAGTAAAACACCGCAACACGGGTGCCAAAATGCTGCACGACAGAAAGGTCATGGGTGATAAACAAATAGGTAAGGCCGCGCTGCTCTTTGGCCTCCAGCATCAAGTTAAGCACCTGCGCCTGAATGGACACATCCAGCGCGGAAATCGGCTCATCCGCGATCACAAATTCAGGGTCCATGGTCAGGGCGCGGGCAATGGCAATGCGCTGGCGCTGGCCGCCCGAAAATTCGTGCGGGTAGCGTTTGGCCCAGCTTGGGTCCACGCCCACGGCCTGCATAACGCTCGCAACCTTGTCTGAAATCTCGGCTGAGGTCAGGCGCGGGTTATGCACCTTTACCGGCTCTGTCAGCGCTTGCTCGATGCTCATCCGCGCGTTTAGCGAGGCATAAGGATTTTGGAAAATCATCTGCATCTTCCGGCGATAGGGGAGCATGTCCCGGGCCGACAAATTGTCGACTCGGTTGCCGCCGTATAAAACTTCACCCGCGCTTGGCTTGAGCAAGCCTACCACCAGCCGCGCAAGTGTGGATTTGCCGCAGCCGGATTCCCCGACCACACACAGCGCTTCGCCTTTGGCGATACTCAGGCTCACATTGTTAACCGCGTGCACTTCCCGCTTTTCGCGCACAATTTTGCCGCTGCGGAATTTTACGGTTTCCAAAAACCCTTCATCCAGCGCGAAGCGCTTTTCGAGGTTTTTTATCTCGATCAGATCGGGGGCGATGTGCTCAGGCATCTTTGGCCTCCGTTTTTTTGGTTTGGTGCAGGCGTGCAATCTCGTGGCAGGCCACTTTTACGTCGGCAAAGCTCACGAATTCGGGCACGGTTTTCTTGCAAATATCTGTGGCAAAATCGCAGCGTGGATGAAAGGCACAGCCCGAGGGCAAGCTGCCCAAGCCCGGCATATTACCCGGAATTTGCTTTAGCTGCTCCCCCGGCACGGTTTGCTGGGGCAGCGCATTTATCAACCCTTGAGTATAGGGGTGCTGCGGGTCATTTACGATTTCTCGGGTTTTGCCGCTTTCAATAATTTTGCCCGCATACATCACTAAAGTCCGCTCGGTCATTTGCGAAACAACCCCCAGATCATGGGTGATCAGAATCAAGCTCACCTTGTTATTTGTGCACAGCTCCAGCAGCAGCTCCATAATATCGGCCTGAATGGTCACATCCAGCGCCGTTGTCGGCTCGTCCGCAATAATAA
This sequence comes from Paracoccaceae bacterium, assembly GCA_016744015.1. GTDB lineage: Bacteria > Pseudomonadota > Alphaproteobacteria > Rhodobacterales > Rhodobacteraceae > UBA3077. The sequence goes on from JADGFD010000002.1 coordinate 22,655, forward strand.
GCTGCGGGTCCAGCAAAAGCGCAATGGCAATGATGATCCGCTGGCGCATGCCGCCGGATAGCTCATGCGGGTATTGGCTTAACCGTTCCTCAGGCGCGGGGATGTAAACCTCGCGCAGCTTAACGATGGCAATTTTTTCAGCGTCTGCCTTGGAGATATTCCGGTGGGCTTGCAAGGTTTCCACCATCTGCTCGCCAATGGTCAGCACGGGGTTCAGCGTCACCATCGGGTCCTGGAAAATCATGGCAATCCGGTCACCGCGGATCAGACGCATTTCTTCAGGGCTGAGCGCAGCCATGTCTTTGCCGTCAAACATAATTTTGCCACCAGCAATAAAGCCGGGCTTGCTGAGCAGGTTCAAAATGGCAAAGCCGGTGATAGATTTGCCTGCACCGGATTCCCCCACGATGCCAAGGCGCTCACCCTGCGCCAGCTCAAAACTGATATGATCCAGCGCCGTAAGGGTTTGGTGGCGCATGGCAAATTTCACCACGAGATCTCGGACAGATAGAAGCGACATGATCTATCCTTTATAAAGTTTGGGGTTCAGCACATCGCGCAGCCAGTCACCCAACAGGTTTATGACCAGCACCAATAGCACCAGAAAGAAGCCGGGAATGGCGGTGATCCACCAACTGCCCGAGAAAATATACGCCTGCCCACTGGCGATCAGCGACCCAAGCGAGGGTTGTGAAACCGGCATGCCTAAACCAAGGAACGAGAGCGACGCTTCGGAGATGATGGCATTGGCCACCTGCACGGTCGAAATCACAAAAATCGGCGAGACCGAATTAGGCAGGATATGGCGCAGCATAATGCGCAGCGGGCCAAAGCCCAGCACCTTGGCGGCGTCCACGTATTCCTTTTTCTTTTCCGCCAGCACGGTGGCCCGCACGGTGCGCGCATATTGCGGCCATTCGGCAATGCCGATCACCAGCACCAGCATTATCAGCGCATATTCATTAAAGCTCTGCGAGCCAAAAAGCGCTTTGGTCACGGCGAGCACAATGATCGCCACCATCAGGGTAGAAAACGAAAGCTGGATATCGGCAATGCGCATCAAAATACTGTCTGTCCGCCCGCCAACATAACCGGCTATCAACCCGATGCTAATGCCGAGAAATGCCTGCAAAGCCACAGCACAAATGCCAATAACCAGCGAAATACGGGTGCCGTATAGAATGGCGCTCCACAAATCACGGCCCTGATCATCGGTGCCCAGCACAAATTGAGGGTCTGAACCATCTTGCCAGCTTGGTGGCAACTCAGAGTTCATAATGTTGATTTGTAGCGGGTCGTAGGGATCAAACGGTGCAATTAATGGTGCAAAAATGGTGGCCACCACAAACACGACAAAGATCAGAAAACTGAACATCGCCACCTTGTTATGAAAAAAGTCATACACAAGGTTAGAGGCCTTAAACCGCGCCCAGCGAGAGAGGGTATCTGTGCTCATGCGCCCATCCTCGCCAGTTTTACCGTTGGGTTTACAAGGCCATAAAGCAGGTCAACCAATGTATTTGTGACCACAAATATAAAGCCAACAATAATGAGGTATGCCACGATCAAGGGCGTATCCACGCGGTTAACGGCCTCCAAGAACATGAACCCCATGCCCGGCCACTGAAACACGGTTTCGGTCAGAATTGTATAGGCCACCATAGTGCCAATTTGCACACCACCCACGGTAATAACCGGCAGCATTGTGTTTTTCAGCGCATGCAAAAACCAGATGCGCTTGGCCTTTAGGCCCTTGGCCCATGCATAGCGCACATAGTCAGATTGCAGGGTTTCCATCATTTCCGAGCGGATAAGCCGGATAAACAGTGGCAGCATAATGCTGGCAAGTGCAATGGAGGGCATTAAAATATGCTTAAACCCGTCCCATGTGGCAAAATTGGTTTTCCAATAGCCAAACACCTCTATGACATCGCCGCGCCCATAGGAGGGCAGCATGCGCAGCTCGACTGCAAAGAAATAAATCATCAGAATCGCGGTCAGGAATACGGGGATAGAAATGCCCACAATGCTCAGGCCCATAATGGCCTTGCTTAAAATCGCATTGGGCTTGATCGCGGTGTAAACCCCCAGCGGAATAGAGAAGCCAATAATAATAATCGAAGCCCCCAGCACCAGCTCTAGCGTGGCAGGCAGCTTTTTAAGGATTACGGTCAGGGCCGGTTCCTTAAAGAAATAAGATGTGCCCAGATCCCCTTGCAGCGCCTTTTTGGCAAAGCGGGTATATTGGACGATAAAGCTGTCATTCAGCCCCATTTCCTCGCGCAACTCGTTGCGGGTTTCTTCAGAAACCGATTGGCCGACCAGCTCTCGCAGAGGGTCTCCAAGGTTATCCTGAATGGCGAAGCTGATGATCGAAATCACAAACATCACCGCGGCGGCTTGGAATATTCTTTTGACAAGATAGGCAAACATTGTGCGCACTTTGCTTGAGGTGTGGGAATGAACCTAAAAAGGTTAAGGAAGATAAGTGCGCGCCATGCCCGCATTTTCTTGGAAAATTGGCGGCAAGCACAAGCCTGCCGCCAATTGGAAGGTTAGCCCCTAGTCAACAACGAGGTCGCCGAAATATGGGAAGTTGAGCGCATTTACGATCGGCTCGGCATGTACGCCATTGCGGGCGCCCCATGACAGGTTTTGCCAATGCAGCGGAATGAAGGCGGCTTCATTATAAAGAATACCTTCCATCTGTTGCAGCATCGCGGCACGCTCGGCAGGGTCTACGGTAGCGTTGGCTTGTGCCATCAATGCATCAGCTTCTGCGTTACAGTAGTTGTTGGCATTATACTGCCCGTTTCCGCTTTCCTCGTCAAAGCAATGTGTCAAGAACTGGTGGAAGTTGGCAGAATCTTCGGTATCCGAATGCCAGCCGATCATCATCATGTCCGCAGCGCGTTCATCAAATGTAGGCCAGTATTGCGCCTTTGGCATGGTTTTCAGGTCAACCGTAATGCCGATTTGCGCCAGCATACCCGCAACAGCCTGTGCGATTTTCTCATCGTTCACATAGCGGTTGTTAGGGGCCATCATGGTTAGCTCAAGCCCGTCTGCATAACCAGCTTCGGCCATCAGTTCTTTGGCGCGATCAAGGTCAAAACGTGGCGTAAGGGCCGCGTCATAGCCAAGGTAACCAGCGGGGCTAGCTTGCCCAGCAACCGTGCCAAAACCCTTCATGATACGGTCAACAATGGCAGCATTGTTAATCGCATAATCAATCGCCAAGCGAACACGAGCATCGGCCAAAGCCGGGTTGCGCTCTTGGTTCATCTGGAAGGTAATGATCCGCGTGCCGGGCATGGTGATCAGATTAACTGAGTCATCATCATTCAGGCGCGCGTGGTCATTGGGTGGCACAGGGGCAATGAAGTCAACATCGCCAGCCAGCAAGGCCGCTACGCGTGTTGGGTCTTCTTTGATCGGTGTCAGCACAATTGTGTCAACATTGCCGGGGCTATCTGCGTCCCAATAATCGCCAAAACGTTCAAACACCATACGTACACCTTGCTCACGCTCGGTTACGATAAACGGGCCTGTGCCGGAAATATTGCGCGAGGCAAAGCTGTCACCGTGCTTTACAATCGCACCCTTGTCATTTCCATTTTCATCAGTGCCGGTATAAAACGCTGAATCCATAGGGAAAATATAGGTCGCGGTGTGCAGAACCAGCGGGTAAACGCCGTCTGTGTTCAGGTCGATCGTGTGATCATCCACCACATCAAGCGATGTGAAGTTGGCAAAAATAGCTTTAAAATCTTCGCTTTCTTTCAGGCGGTTAAATGTCCACTGCACGTCGGCGGCGGTCAATTCATTACCTGAGTGGAACATCACACCTTCGCGCAAATGGAAGCGCATGGTGTCTTCGTCGATCTGCTCCCAGCTTGTGGCAAGGCGGGCTTCAAAGCCCAGCTCTTGGGTCCAGCGCAACAGCGGGTCATAGACCATGTGCGAAAGTTGCAGCGTAGCGCCTGACAGCTGCTCATGCGGGTCCATTGAAACCGGGTCCGCGTCATAAGCAATATTAATGGATTCCGCGTGCGCACCCACTGTCATTGCGACAGTCACCGCACCAGCCGAAACCAGTTTACCAAACATATTCATAGTTCTCTCCCTATTGAATCCAACTATTTTCTTTTAGGCAGATAATTCTCAACTTTCCAATACCGTTTGTGTATGAGCTATGCATATAGTGGATAAGCGCCATATTGTGCGGGTTAGACGCGAGACAAAAACCTATGAATAATGTCTTTTGCTGTGTCGCTAAAAGCTCCTAGGCGGGCTCTTATTTGCACAATGGCAGGGTGGCGCACGGCGCCCTCCACGGCACGGGGCTCATCAAAAAACACGGTTTTTCCGATAGGTCGGGCTGTTACAAACGGTAGGTCATAGTGCCTTAAGTCAGCCAACTCTTCTTGGATAATGGGCAAAATTTCAAGGTTTGAAAGGCTTTCCGGCACATCTCGCAAGCGAGAAAATACCAGCTCCCGCGCCAGCCCGTCGCCAGCAGCATTTAGGTGGGGCACCGCGCGCAACAACTGCGCATATGCCGAAACAGGCCGGATAAAGCAGCGCACAGGTGCGGCGGGCTCAACCTTTTTGAGCAGGGCCGGAGCTACGCTTTGCGCCACGCCAAGCGCGGCCAATGCCTGCGTTTTGCAAGCCTCTGAAAAGCGCGGGCAATGGGGCAGCTCTTCATTATCAAAAAACAGCGCCAACCAGCTTTCCAGTTGCTCTTTTTCATCAACAGTGCCCAAAACTGGGGCAAATAACCCATCAGCCTGCACCACATAAATCTGGTCAGCAGCTTCTGGGGCCATAATGCTTTCTGGCTCAATGCCCGCTGCGCCAAACACCCACATGAGCACCGCAAAAGCTGCCAAGTCAGGCGCAAGGGCTTCAAGCGCGGCGGGGGTCATGTCATCAAGGTCAACGCCCTCTACCCACTCAACCCAGCTGCCCGTGCCCATGCCCTGATAGCGAGGAACGCGCCAATTTTGCAGCAGCCCCTCGCGCTGCACGGCCTCCAAAAGGTGCTGCAACAAATCAAAGGCCACGGTTTCTCGCGGCTGAAATACCCCTGCGCCCTCGGCCATCACTACCGACGTGCCGCCCCGATGCAAATCAAGCGGCTCAATGAACAAATGGGTGAGGTTTTGCATGTTAATATAATCTGGCGCTTCGCTTAGCGCGGCCTCAAACCTGAGTATTGTGCTAATAAACGCGCCAGAAACAGCGCGAGCATGCCGCAAGGCCGCAGGCTTGGATGCCCAGAATTCATCAGCGCTTTTGCCTGTATACGCATCGCCAGCTGCTGCGATATTATTGTCCAAAACATATAGCAGCTTTTCAAGCACGCCGTCAGCCAGCGTTGGCAAGCCCGATAGTTTTTCCATGCGGGCAAAGCTCGGGGCAAGCGCTGTGTGAACCTCCGTAAGAAGGGGCAGCACGAGATGCGCCGTGTCGCTCTCATTCGCCCATGCTTGCCAAACCCGCATTTGCCGGGCTGCTTTCGTAGGCTCCGGGAGCGCCGCCGCCCAGCTTGGCGGCTGTGAATCGCGCGGCACACGCGCATCAGCTGGCGTGGCGCAAAGGGCGAGCAAAGCTGTGGGCTCCAGCCCTAACACCGCGCTGACCTCACCAATTTCCGCATCCGTCGTTGCGCCGGATAGCACCGAGACCCACGCTTTGGCTATCGCGGTGTCTGTCACGGCCTCCGCCGCCTCTAGTTCATTGGCAAATAGCCCCTCAACCCACCAAGTTTCAGCACCCATATTCTTCACTCCAATGTTTGACTTGAGACCAGCATAGCATAGCGCCCCCCCTTGGCGACTAGCCCCGCATGGCTGCCGAATTCAACAATTTCACCACCCACCAGCACCAGTATTCGCCGCGCGTTGCGCACGGTTGAAAGCCTGTGTGCCACGGTAATTACCGTGCAATGGCTTTGCTCTATTTCTTTCACAATGCCCGCTTCGGTTTGGGTATCCAGACTATTGGTTGCTTCATCCAGCACCAGTAAGGCCGGGTCTCGGGCAAAGGCCTGTGCCAGCGCCAGCCGCTGGATTTGCCCGCCCGACAGGCCCGCGCCATTTTCCCCAATGATGGTTGAAAACCCCATCGGCATCGCCAAAATTTCGCCCAGCAAGCCCGCTCGCCCTGCGGCCAGTTCAATGATATCTTCGCGCGCCACAATATCCGTTGCCAGCGGATGCCCCAGCAAAATGTTTTCCCGCAGGCTGCCGCTTACCAAAAATGGCTGCTGCATCACCACAGAAATCCGCTCGCGCAAGTGGCGAACATCAAGTGCGGCGGCATCATGCCCGTCATAAAGCACCCGCCCCTCGGTGGGGGCGGTTAGCCCCAGTATCAGCCGCAACAGAGAGCTTTTGCCTGAGCCGCTTGCCCCCACTATGGCCACAGAATCGCCGGGTTCAATGATGAGGGATACATCCTTTAGCGCATATTCAGCATCGGGGCTGTATCTTAGCGAGATATTCTCAAGCTCGATACGCCCTGAAAACGTGATTTTTTGGCCGGGTTTGCCGGAAGGGGTGCGGTCCTGTTGCTCAGGTTCGCTGGCCCAAACCTCTAGCAAGCGCTCGACCTGCGCTTGGGCTTGCAGGATTTGCTGTGCACTGCTGACAAAGGTTTGAAACGGGGTGATGGCCAAGGTGCCAACGGCCACCAGTGCCAGCATTTCCCCTAGGCTTTGGCTGTCGCTCAATACTATGTTGGCCCCAATGATAAGCAGCGCAAAATTGGCGATCTGTGTGACCACTGGCCCAACGGCGGCCAAAAGCTGCGCCATGCGTTCAGCGCTGATACTGGCCGATAACGCCTTTCGAAACAAGGATTTCCAGCGATTCAATAGATAAGGCTCAGCCCCGATCGCCTTCAGTGAAGCCACCCCTCGCACCATTTGCAATAGCAGCGTTTTTTCCTGCGCTTCCGTTTCTATTTCGGTTTGGCGAAGCTGGTGCAGCTTGCGCCAGAATGAAAGCAGGATAAACCCATCCACAATGCCGACACCCAGCACTACCAGTAAAAACACTGGGGCCATAACTGCCAGCAGCACTACATAAACCAAAAAGAACCCCAGCTCTGTGAGCGAGACCAGAAGATTATCGGTAATAACCTGACGCACAGCGGAAACCGCCGAAAACCGGTTCATCAGGTCACCGGTGCCATGGGCGTCAAAAAACTCTAGATCTTGCCGCAGGGTATGGCTGGTGAAATCCTCTTCCAAATGCTGGTCAAGCGCGCGGCGCACCCCAAGCAGCGCAAAGGTTTGAAAGATGGTGGCGCCGGTTGTGATAAGCACAATCATGGCAGCGGCAAGCCCCGCCACCAGCAGCATATCTGGCTGGCTTTCTCCCAGAACTTTGTCGATTATTAGCCATGTTACCAGCGGTGTGGCCAGCAAAATGAGCTGGAGTAGGGTCGACATGAAAAACACGTCGCGTAAGCGGCGATAAAAAGACGGGGTGGCGCAAATGATTGCCCAATATTGCCGCCAAAGCCATGTGCGGCTAACGGCGCGGGGGATGAGCTGGGGGGTGGGGCTGAAAGCCAAGGCCACACCGGAGAACCCTTGCCAAAAAGCTTCATGCGTGAGCTGTTTGCGCCCGATGGCGGGGTCTAGCACATAGATAAACCTGTCATCCGCCTTTTCAACCACAATAAAGTGGTCTTGCTGCCAATGGGCAATGAGGGGAAAGCCCATGGCGGCTAAATCTGCCCTCGGAAGCAGCCTTTTGCCACTGGCCTGCAAGCCCTCAGCGCGGGCGGCGGTTACAATCGAGGCGGCCGTTATGCCATCACGGCCCACACGCATAACTTCGCGTATTTGGCTCAGGCTGGTGGCGCGGCCATGGTATGAAAGCACCATCGCAAGGCAGGCGGCCCCGCAATCGCGCATGCCCAATTGCCTGACAAACGGCACCTTCATGCTGAGGCTTTTGGGGTTGGGGGTAAAATTTCGAGGCCCAGAACATTGGGCATATCAGCCCCTTGCCGCAAGCTCAAAAGCCCATAGCCCATGCCGGCAATGCCGGTCATCAGCCCGGGGGGGGCCATCCCGAAGGGAAGGTCTGACTGGACATGCCCCGTGCCAATGCTTTGCGCCAGTTTGGCCTTGCGGGCGTCCATTATTTCCAATGCATCGCAGTTGCCTTCAGCGGCTAGCAAGTGGTTTAATATCACCGCATTCCCGAGGCTGCCGTGGCACAGCGTATGGTTGCCATTGTCATCCGCCAGCAATGTTGTGGTGGCGGCGGCAATGTCGGCTTTTAGCTCTGCCGCATTCAGGAAGGGCAATTCGGCCTGCGAATTTAGTAAGCCTAGGCGTGACAAACCCGCACCGGGTGCACCGTGGCACCAGCTCACCTGATATATGCTTTCATTTTCAGGATGAAGCGGGTCAAATCGTTTCCAGTTGCTTTCTGTCGGCGAAAAGGCCCAGCGTTCATAAGCGAGCGCACGATCAGCAGCGGCGAGCAAGTTGCTATCCATATTTTGGCTGCCAAGTGTTGCCAAAAAAAGCGCAATTCCGGCGGTGCCGTGGGCCAGCCCTGTAAACGCCGGATTGTCCGCAGAGGGCGCGGTTTTTAGGGTTGGCCACATTGCGCTGTGATCATCTATCCGGATTTCTTGTGCCATAAGGTGCGTGGCACAGCGTTTTGCCAGATCAAGTGCACCTAATTTCGGGAACATCGAGTGAGCCGATAAAGCCGCCATCCCGCAGCCCGCCGCGCCGGAATAGACATCCAGTGAAGTGTCATTGGCGATCAGCGCATCAGCGCGGCGCAGCCACGCGGGCAGGCAGACCGTGGCATCAATTCGGCCAAGCTGGTGGAGGCGACACGCCGCCCAAATCATGCCGCCAAGCCCATCAAACCCGCCAATGGCTTCTGTCTCGGGCAGCACAGTGTTGCTGACGTTCAAAAAGCCCTCGCAAAGCTCATGCGTAAAGCGGGTTTGCACCCCGCTCGCGGCGTCATGCTCCGCAAAAAACAGCGCCATGCCCGCCAAGCCGTTATCCAGCTCGGGGCCAACAAGCCCGGGGCCATTGCCCGACGCCATGGAAACCCACAAATGCAGCGCCTTACTGGAAATCACATCCGATTTCAGCTTTTGCACTATGTTATCTGCGGCGCTTAACAGTTGCGCATCCAGCGTGCCAGCGGGCTTTGGCAAGGCGGTTACGGGGCGAATGCGGTAGGCTTCCGCACGGGCTTCGGTCTTCAAAACCGAAATCATTTCATGCTCTTGAGTGAAAAACGCTGCGGTGATGATCTCCATCTGGAAGTGCATGTCTTCAGCGCCCATGGCCTGCATGCGCGCGTGGCAGTGCCCAAACCCGTCCCGTGCGAGCACCCCCTCAAGTTTTTGCGCGCGAGCGTCAACAACGGTAGTGCTTTTTGGCTGCGCGCCAAACCATGGCACATCGCCATTTTGCAGGTCCAAAAGCTCAGCCATAAAAATTGTTTTCACAAAAGGGCTGACAAAAACCGGGCGAATAAGCTGGAAAAAATGCAGATCAAGCTCTAAGCCATCACGCAAAAGCTGTGGGTGGGTGGCCTCTTGCAAAATGGAGGCGTAGGTTTGGGTATGGCGCAGCAAAACCCGAATTTCGGTGTTTGCCAAAACGCCAAGCGCCTCATTAAGCGCGCCCGTGCGGTAGCCCTCTGCCAACGAAATATAAGCCGCTTCAAATCCTTTGAGGATCTGCGGCACATGCTCCGCCGCGCGCATGTATTTACCTTCAAAAACCGGCACGTTTTGCGCCATTTGGCCCTCGGCCTCAAAGCGCTTAACGCGGATATCTCCCGTCTCCGCACCGCTAACCATTGAGTAGTTTATTTTGCCGCCTTTATCGCCATCTCCAAGGCCTGCCGCTGCGGCCGCATCGGCATCTTGCCCTGCAGGAATAAGCCCGGTTGCCAGCACGCTATCGCGCAGGATCGGCAGGAAATCGGCGAATATATCGTCTTGAATTCGCAGGGGGGGGCTAAAAATGGTTTCATAATCAATGGCCACTGGCCAGGCACCAACCGCGATCAGGTTTTCAAAATGAAGATCGGTGCCGCCGATCAGGTGCATGGCCGCCAGCAAATGGCCCACACGGCGGTAGTGGCGCTGCACCTCTTCTTGATTCTCGCAAGGCAAGGGCGACAGGAATTCTATCCAGCCATAGCCTGCGCGTGGGAACACTTTCCACGCCTTGAAATCAGTTTCGCCAAGGGCATTGGCCGCTGCGAAAAGACCCTGAATCTGTTGCTCCACAGCCACGCTTCGCGGTTTATAAACCAGCTTGGTGCCGCAGCTCAGCTTTATCAGCGCCACGGATAAACCATCTTTATGGGTGTCACCTTCATTGGCGCTTATGATGCTCACCTGCGAGGTGGGAGAAAACTCTAGCTCTTGCGCCAACAGTGCCCAATCTTGGTGCAGCCGTTTGGCGAGGTCTTTTGAAGCGGCTATCCATTGCTCCGCCATACGGTCAAGCCTGCGCGCCATAACAGGGAATTCCCCAAGAATTTTTGCGCGGTATTCCGGTGTTTTCAGCATGAGCAACCAGGCGGCATAGCGCGCGGGGGGGGCTTCTTGTGGCAGCGCGCCAGAAATTTGCAGCACATGAAAATCGGTGACTAAAATACGCACCACTTGCACATAAGCACGGGTTAATAAGCCGCCGATCTGGAGCGAAATGAGCTGCTTGGCAAGTGGCCCAGCATCAGAAAACTCGTTGCTTTGCAGAGATTCAACAGCCTGCGTGGCGGCGGCTTCGATATAGGGGCGCAAAAACTCGCCAAGCTCGGGGGTGTCGAGATAAGCAGCCGCCTGCTTAAACGCATTCGAAAAAGCCGCGCCTTCATGGTTGCACCACGTTTTGGTGCGCCGAACCCATGCTGGCGGTGCTTGTTGCGCAGAAAGGGCCCTAACCTCGAGCCCGAGCGCACGCTCAAAGGTTTCAGGCGTAAGGCGCTCAGCTGTGAGCCATGTATTCAAAACAGGCTTGGCCGGGGTATCAAAAGAGGTGAGCGTGGCTTGCCACCGCGCCATGCGTTTGGCGGCTAGACCCGAATCAATGGTAATGTTGGGGTGTGTGGATAGCGCCTCAAGGCGCTCTTGGAGAGTTAGAACCTGCGGCCAGCTCTCTTCAAGGGAAAATGCCAAATCAATTTTCTTTTCTGAATTTTGATCAGGGCGTGCCCTGTTTTGGTTTGCTATGCAGCCAAGCCAGTTTGGCCTGCCTACACAGCTTTTGAAGCTTTAGAGCTTAACCGCCAAGCTTTGTGGCAACAGCACCTGCATTGCGCACTTTTGTTTTTGAGTGGCAGCAATAGCAACCCGTGCAAGAGGCCGCAGCCCGTGCGCCCGCAACGGTGCGCAGGTCAGACATGGACAGGTCAATGCTACCAGCAGGATTAGCTGGCACGGTGGCTTTTTCGGCCGCAGTTAGCGAGTTGAAATACTCTGCATCTGTCCAAGCTTTTGAAATATCAATCATCTTTTTCTCCCTAATAAACGCGTTCGCGTAGTTTGAGAGATCACCCTTGCATGTAAAAAAGTTAAAATCAACAGCCGTGACCAACTTTTAAGTTGTGCTGGAATTGTGAAGATTTCGGCATCTGAGGGGCCTTACCAGCAGAGCCGCCATAGGATATTGGGAGGCTATCCTCGCGCCTAAAGGCAGCTTCTATTGGCATTCCTACAAGCTAATCGGTCGAGCCACCTGCAAGTGAAGCTGTGCGCGATTTTTGGGTGTGGTGTGAAAATTGCACTACAAGGATTATTTAAGTCACCACAATACAACCCTTGACAGAGTGCATGTTTTATTAAGATAGTATATAGACTGCGTTTAGGCGTTAACTATTTTGACTAATGCTAAATGACGTAACTTTTTTAGAGGAAATTTATTATGGCGAGCAAGAGCCCTGCAGAGCTAAAAAGCGAAGGTGCCGAACTTAAGATCGTTTTGGCAAAAGTGAAGAAAAAGCAGCATAACTGCGCGATCCTGATGTCCAAAGACGGGATTGTTATTGAGGTGCATCTCAAAAAATCAGCTGAAGTGCTGGTGAAAGCCGCCAAAAAAAATGGCGGCATGGCCAAAGGCGCGTGGGGCACGTTAACCATGGAAGGGCAGGTAGTAATCCTTGACCCGGTCAATGATAAAATTCCTGGAAATCTTACCAAGATTGCAAAAAAGTTCTTTTCCGAGCGCGGATTAAAAAACCGTTTGGAGATTAAAGAGCCGGAGGAAGGGGCTTCCTCAACCGAAGAATCAGAACTTGCAGAAGAAGAAAATGCACGCGGCCGCCCTGAGGCTGCAGAGCCAGAGGCACCCGCCCCGTCTTCTGGCGACGCAGATGAAGAACCGCCGACCGAGCGCGGCGGTGGGGCCAGCGAAGAAGCCCCGGCAGATGGTGGCGAGGAGGCCGACCCCAAAGCCGCACTGGAAGCGAAGTTGGAAGAGCAACAGCCGCGCATTGACGCGCTGCTCGCCGATACCAAAAGCGTGATGATTGACGGGTTAAAGGACACTATGGGCGTATTTACCCGCGCCATGGACGACGAGCTTTTTGACCGCGCAGATGATGCCTTAAATCGGGTCATTATTGTTTTGGATGATTACGACGGGCTTATGGCGCAAAAACAGCCATTTTTAGACCGCATGAAATCGATGTTTCGCAATGTGGAAAAGCTGGCGGCTGGTCCGGATGATGAGGTTGCCACCGAAATCTCACGGCACAAGCGCGAGTTTGATTATGCGGTGGAAAATAACGAATGGTATAGCTCAGGTGAGAAGCTTGACAAGATGGAAGCCTTGATCAAAGAGCATCAAAGCGCTGGCGGGGACGATGAGCCGACCGACGAAGAAAGCGGTAATTTGGGGGAAGCAGCGGCTTCCGAAGCACCAGCAACCGAAACTTCCGATAGTGAAGCGCCAAGCACGCCTGAACAATCCGGTGACGAGCGCAGCCGCCTTGTTCAGGCCTTTAAGGAGCTCACACCTCGTATAAAAACCGCACAGCAATCGGATAACAAAGTTGATATCAAAAAAATCGCAACGCTTGCTAAAGGTTTTGTCGCGGCGATCAAGGGTGGGGATCTGGCGAAAAGCCAGAAGATCATGGATATTTTGGAGCCTTTGGTTGACCAAGCCGGCGCCGATGCGCCGCAAAAGGCTACGCCGGAAAATGAATCGATATCAGGCCAGCCAGCTGGGGATGACCAAAGCGCAGAGGAAGCCAATGCGCAAGCCAAGGGCAATCGAATGAGCCAGCTAAGGACCATGCGCTCTTCGCTTGATTCCTTACTATCGGAAATGCAGCAATAACCATAGGGGACTGAAATTATGAGTAACCCACTTCTTGAATTGATCGAGCGCGGAAATAGCAGCATAACAACCAACCAAAGAGACCTAGACCGACTGGAAACAGAAGCGCGGGCCGATGATGGCGTTGTGGACGAAAACGACGAAGAGTTCACAGAGATTGTGCAAATTCGCGGTCGGTTAACAGAGCTTCGGCGGCTTACGCAGGAAAGACAAGACCAGTTTGACGCAAACCAGAATGAATGGAACGGGCTTTCGAGCGACGTGAGCGCGCTGAAAGCCGATATCTCGACCCTTACGGATTGGGGTGATACCAACCTTGCCCCGATAAACGAAACCATAGCCAGCATGGATGCCTCGGCGCAAGACCAGTGTTATCGCGATGCGATAGATGCTTATGGCACCGCCAGCAACTCGCTGAACCCGATGATGGTAGAATACCGCCGACAATTTGCGGCCAAAGAGCAGTATGATAGAGAGCGCGCCATTATCGAAGAACGGGTCGAGACTTACCGCGCGGAGGAGGTTTCCAATGAAATGACTTCCACCGGGCTTGACCAGATCGACACAAATCTGGTTTCGGCAGACGCCCCCACGGCGGAGCGTGATTATGTTGAGGCTTTGTCGCTCCTGCATGTTGGAGATGCGGATCTGGCACGTGTCGAAGGGGAAATTGAGCGCCTAAGAGAAGCCAAGCGCGTAACCGATGAGAGCTATGCTGCGCTCTCACGCAAAGTTGCGGAGACCGGGACCCTCGGGCAGGCGTTTCCTGAGCTTGCGCCGCGTTTTACCCAAGTGACCACCAGTGTCGGGGCCATTGATGGCCATATGGAAGCCTGTGATTATGCAACGGCGCAAGGGGCGATAAGCTCGGTTGATTACGAGCTTGATGCCATGCAAAGCGAGATTGAGCGGCTGACATCGGAGGCCGAGGCCGAGGCCGCGCGCATAGCCGCTGAACGCGAGGAATGGGAACGGCGGGGGCCGCGCTGGGCTGAATTCAAAACCAAGGTTGAGGAATTAGGTAATTGGGCCGCTGAATGGGGCACCGAGGGCGCCGATTTTGTGAACCAAATCCAGGGCCATGAAACCGCTGAGGAATTTTTACTTGCGGGCGAGGCTTTAGACCAGGCAGAAACTGCAGTTACCGCGCCTTGGGCTCAGCATGAGGCACAAGTAGCCGCAAAAACCACCTATGACGAAACCCGGCCAAGCCTTGACCAGCGCCTTTCCCAAGCGCGCGGCCATGAGCATGTAGATGACGCTGCAACCCAGCAGCTTGGCCAGATTGAGGCAACGCTGCAGCGGATGGCGGATTTTGCCAGCAATCAAGATTATATAGCCGCGAACGAGGAAAACCAAGGCGTGAGTGCGGCGCTGGATACCGTGGAGCAGCTTTTGCGTGAAAACCAGATGCGCGCCGAAGTGGCTGCTGAAATGGGGGAAGACCCCAATTCCTCAAACGCAGATGTGGAAGCCGAAGTGACGCGACGGCTTTATGAGGAAGAACGGCAGGTGCTTGAAGATCGGGTTACCGGTGTTCGGCGGGATAGCGCGGATGTGATCGGGGGAGATCTCGAAGCGGCACTTGCACAGGTGGAGACGAATCTTGATTCTTGCCAATCCTATGCCGATGGCGGGGCCCACCAAGATGCGCTTGACGGTATTCGTGCCGCCACAGCCGAAATGGGTGGGGTTGACGAGCTGGTCCGTGACCAGACCGAGCTCAAGCGCCAATATGAAACCGCCGTGGCTGAAATAGGGAACCGCGCGAACCGGTTGGCAACGTCTGAGATCAGCGTTATTTCAATAGCAGCAGGCACAATTATCAATGCATTGCCGCAAGCTGACACACTGGCACTGGAGGCCGATTTTCAAGCAGCGCTGGATATGGCTACGCGTTGGGATAGCGAGCTGGTTGATCTTGAGCACCAAAATGACGAGCTGCACGAGCTGAAAACACAAGCTGAGGCGAATTTTGGGGCCCTTTCGTCACGGATATCGGCCGTTCGCGATAATGAATTTACCGAGGTTCAGGCCGCGGCCGACATTGTTTTGGAAAAAGTAAGTTCAATCGAAACGCTTATGGCGTCTGAAGAATATAGCTCGGCGATCGATGAAATCGAAGTGCTTCGAGGGCTGTTGGACGAGTATGAACCCGAAGCGGAAAGAGCTGATCTTTATAATCGCTATACCGACGCGCTGGCGGTGCTGGACTTGGATGCAAAGCTGGAAGACATGCGGACCTGCGTGTTTCCGGAAGCGGATGAGGTGCAAGCCCAGATTGAAACCAAAGATTCCGAGCGCCTGCGCCATGAGCAAAGCAGTGATTGGGCGGCGGCGAGCACGGCGGCCTATGCCGAAAGCGGGCTGCTTGGGCAATACAGCTCGGAAATTTTGGCAATCGAGAGCGCGAAAACGAGCTATGAAACGGAATCAGCCGTGCTTATTCATCAATCGGAAAATATGTTTCCCAATGAGCCCGATGACACCGGCACCGTTGCACGCTATGAAACTGAACTTTCAGGCATTCGTGGGCGCATGGAAACAGCTGCGAGCAATAACCGTTTCCTTGAAGCGCTTGGCATTATGGATGAATTTAGAGGCATGATCGACGAAGCCGAGCTGGCGGTGAGGGATGTTTTCCAAGCCTCAGATGGACGGATAGATGGCTTTATCGAGATCAGGGTGCAATCGGCGCAATCAGCTGTTACCGGCGGGCTTTTAACCGCTATCAACCGGTTTGAGCTGTTTATTCAGAGTCGAATCAATTCAGAACGTAGCGGGCAGGCTGCCGTAAGGCGCACCAATTACGTGATCGATATTGCTGCCGCATGGGTGGGCCTGATTCCTGGTGGAGGGGATATTGCCGGAGCCGTGCTTTCCACGGTTAAGGTCTCGGCAGAGGCCGCAGCCACAGAAATTGACAACGCGATGGATAACGAAGACCAGCGGGTTGCAAGTGAGTTGGTTGCGCCTTTGCGTGCGGAGGCTATCCGCGTGAACGCCGGTTGGAATTCCGATATCGGTCAGTGGTTCAAAAGCAACAAGCCAGATGTTTATAAGGAGATCGGCAACCTGTTACACGAGGTAAATGGCGAAAATGAATCCGCGGCTGGCCGCGTTTTGCTCGCGGCGGGTGTGCCGACAAATGCAAATGCCATGCATTTTCATGAGCATTATTACAACAGCTTAGAGGGCCAGTTCACATTAGAGCGTGATTAAATACCCCACGCGCACTACCAGCAATGGGCGGCACAATCGTTGTGGCGCTCATGGCGTTTCCGAAGTAGGTTTTCCGGATGTGCAAATCCCTTTGCCAATCCTAAATAATGCCGGAGCCAAATATGCAGCCGCTTAGCGCCTTTCCAGACGATATTGCCCGCAATATCACCTGTGTATTTACCGATATTGATGACACGCTCACCAATGATGGCCGTCTGCCCGCCAATGCCTATGCAGCGCTTGAGGCTTTGCAAAGGGCTGGCATTCATGTGGCTCCCATAACCGGCCGCCCTGCGGGCTGGTGCGATTTAATCGCGCGTATGTGGCCGGTTGCGGGGGTTGTGGGTGAAAACGGGGCGTTTTATTTCTCGTATGATGATGCCAGTAAAAAAATGCTGCGGATTTACGAGATTGAGGCCGCGGCGCGCGCCAGAAACCAGCAAAAACTGGCCCATATTCAGGCCCGCGTGCTGGCCGAAGTGCCAGGCTGTGCTGTTTCGGCTGACCAGCCCTACCGTGAGGCGGATCTGGCGATAGATTTTTGCGAAGATGTGCCGCCGCTGCCGGAGGCCAGTGTGCAGCGGATTGTCAAGATTTTTGAGGAAGAAGGCGCAGTGGCGAAAGTGTCTTCGATTCACGTTAATGGCTGGTTTGGCCAGTATGACAAGCTTTCCATGAGCCGCCGTTTTGCGGCTGAGCGCCTAGGCGTCAACCTTGAAACTGAGCGTAATCGGGTTGTTTTTTGCGGCGACAGCCCAAATGACAGCCCGATGTTTTCTTTCTTCCCTTATGCGTGTGGTGTTGCCAATGTGGCTGATTTTTCAGGAAAAATGGAGGCAAACCCCGCTTTTATCACGCGCACCCGTGGTGGTGACGGATTTGTAGAAATTGCAAATAAATTGCTTTCTGCACGAGCAAAGGGTATTAACGCTTCGTTAACCAAAGCTGATCGCAAGCTTTAGACCAAATTGATTGACGGATTCCCCGCATGGCTGAAACTTTTTATATCTATACCATTGATGACCTTTCCCCGAATGACCCGTCAATCCTAGTGGATGGCTCGTTTCTGGTAACGGTCGCGGCGGGTGCTTCGCCCGATTTTATACGCGTGAGCGACGGGGATACTTTTTTGGATCCACTTGCGACGGGTGACGCTGATCAGGTGCTTTCTGCCGATCTGGTGGTTAATGGCGTTACGGTTGGCACGGCGGGCGAAGTGGTTTCAATTGGCACGGCATCACCCGTTACCAATTTTAGCGGCAGTTTTGCCACCGGCACATTTTCAACCATTATTGTTGATGGTGTGGTGGTTGGCTTTGTATCAACCGTTGACCTCTCCCCCGGGGATGCTCTGAGTGTTGATCCGGCAACCAGTGGCTCCGCGATCGGTTACAGCGATTTCGCGGCCTGCTTTACGCGTGATACCAAGATTTTATGCGCGCGCGGGGAAGTGCTTGTACAAGACCTGCAATGCGGTGATCTTGTAGCCACCCGCGCCAATGGCGTGCAGCCCATCCGCTGGGTTGGCAGCCAAAAAGCCAAAGGCCGCGGCGCGCTGTCCCCTATCCGTATTAAGGCGGAAGCGCTGGATAATACAGATGATATTCTGGTTTCCCCCATGCACCGCATGCTGGTGAGTGGCGCCCGAGCTGAGCTGCTTTTTGGCACGCCCGCGCTGCTGGCCTATGCCAAAGATCTTTGTGACGGCGACGGTATTTATAGCGAGCCAGTGGACAGCGTGGAATATTTCCATGTCCTGTTTGATGACCACCAAATCATCAAAGCCCATGGCTGCTGGAGCGAAAGTTTTGCGCCGCATCAAGAGGCGGTTGATGTCTTTGCTGCAGAAGCCCGAGGTGAGATTCTCAAGCTTTTTCCGCAACTGGATAAAGACTGGCAGGATGCTCTGCCGACCCTTTCAGCGGTGGAAGCCGCGATGATTGCCAATAGCTAAACGTTGAGCAGCAAATGCTCACGCTCCCATGGGCTTATCACTTGTAAAAAGGCTTCGGCCTCATGGTGTTTCAGCGCGCTGTAAACATCACTAAAATTGCTGCCCAGCACCTCGCGAAGCTCGGGTGCGCGCTCAAAAGCGTCCAACCCGCCCAAAAGCGAGCGCGGCAACCCGTGGTCGGCATCATAGGCTTCGCCGGTCATGGCGCTACGGGGTTTTAGCCCTTGTTTCATGCCAAGATAGCCACAGGCCAGCGAGGCGGCAATGCCAAGGTAGGGGTTGCAATCCATCCCCACTACGCGGTTTTCCACCCGCCGCGCTTCAGGGCCAGAGAGCGGCACGCGAATGCCCGTGGTGCGGTTATCTTCACCCCATTCAAGGTTGATAGGGGCCGAGCCAGAGGCAACATAGCGGCGATAGGAGTTTACGTAAGGCGCAAACAGGCTAATGGCGCTGGGCACATATTTTTGCAGGCCGGCAAGGAAGCTGTAAAACAGGTCCGTCGGCTGGCCATCGGCATTAAAAATATTCCGCCCATCTGCGCCCAACACCGAATGGTGAATATGCATCGCTGACCCTGGCTCGTCTTGCATCGGCTTGGCCATGAAGGTGGCGTAGCAATCATTCCTGAAGGCCGCCTCACGGATCATCCGTTTGAAATAAAATACCTGATCGGCCAGCTTTAGCGGATCCCCATGAATGAGATTAATCTCGATCTGCCCTGCGCCGCCTTCTTGGATAATGGTATCAATTTCGTAGCCCTGCGCCTCAGCAAAGTCATAGATATCGTCAATAACTTTGCCGTAATCATCAACGGCAACCATCGAATAGGCCTGCCGAGAGGCCACGCGCCGCCCCGTGCGCGCCATTGGTGGCTCAATGGGCTGGTTGGGGTCAAGGTTGGGCTTGGTGAGGTAAAATTCCAGCTCGGGCGCCACAACCGGTGTCCAGCCTTCGGCCTTATAAAGCCCCAGCACGCGTTTCAGCACATTGCGCGGCACCAGCTCTACCGGTGTGCCGTCCATGTTTAACACATCATGGATCACTTGCAGGGTTACGTCGCCTGCCCATGGGGCAGCTGTAGCCGTGCTATAATCCGGCACCAAAAGCATGTCGGCTTCTGTCCACTGGTTCTCGATCTCCATATCAACATATTGGCCATCAATGGTTTGGAAGAATATGGATTGCGGCAAAAACACCCGCTCCTCGCGGCTGAACTTTTTGCTGGGCATGGCTTTCCCGCGGGAAACGCCTGCCATATCGGCGATCACACATTCGATCTCTTCCACCCGCCGGCCTTCCAGCCATTCGGCCACGGTTTCGGGCATTTTAGCAACGTAAGACATGGATTTTGGGAGTGACATAGGTGCCTCTATTTTTGTTTTTTGCGCATTAGCAGTGCGGATATCACTATACCAACGCTCACCGCCAGCACAATCAGGCTGGCCAGTGCGTTGATATCGGGGGAAACCCCTAGGCGAACTTTGGAGAAAATAACCATCGGCAGGGTGGTGGCCCCGGGGCCGGATACAAAGCTGGAGATCACGAGGTCATCCAAACTGAGGGTAAAGGCCAATAGCCAGCCAGAGATCAGCGCCGGGGTGATCATTGGCAGGGTTATGTCAAAGAAAACACGCGTAGGCGAGGCGCCAAGATCCAGCGCGGCTTCTTCAATGCTGTCATCCATATCGGAAAGGCGGGACTGCACCACGACCGTCACAAAGGCCATATTAAAGGTAATATGGGCGATCAGAATTGTGGTGAGCCCACGCCCGGCGGGCCAGCCAATGAGGGATTGCATCGCCACAAAAAGCAACAGCAGCGACAGGCCGATAATCACATCGGGCATCACCAAGGGGCCGGTGATCATTCCGCCCATTAGCCCACGGCCCCGCACTTTTTTGAAGCGCACCAGCACCATGGCCATCATCGTGCCCAGCACCGTGGCGACGCTGGCCGAAATCACTCCGATTTTCAGGCTGAGCCACGCCGCAGCCATAATTTGCTCATTGGCAAATAGCTCGGCATACCACTTGGTAGACCAGCCGCCCCACACCGTAACGAGTTTAGATTTATTAAAGCTAAAGATGATCAGCGAAACAATGGGGCCGTAAAGAAAGGCAAAGCCAAACAGGGCCATGACGGGGGTAAAGCGCAGCTTCATATCTCGGCCCCCTTGCTTTGTGCACGGCGGAGAATCATGATCGGGATCAGCATGATAAGCAGCATAACGGTGGCCACTGCCGAGGCCACCGGCCAATCGCGGTTGCCAAAATACTCGGTCCAGAGGACTTTGCCGATCATCAAGGTATCTGGTCCGCCGAGCAGGGCGGGAATGACATATTCGCCTAAAACCGGAATAAACACTAGCATAGAGCCGGCAATAATGCCCGGCATCGAAAGCGGCAGCGTGATGCGAAAAAAGCTGGAAATGCGGCTGGCGCCAAGGTCGCGACTGGCTTCGAGCAGGGTGTCGTCTAGCTTCACAAGGTTGGCGTATAGCGGCAAAATCAGGAAGGGCAGGTAGGTGTAAACAATGCCGATATAAACCGCGATATCGGTTTGCATGATGATCAGCGGCTCATCAATGATGCCAGACCAAAGCAGCACCGCGTTCAGTATTCCGTTGGTTTTAAGAATGCCGATCCACGCATACACCCGCAGCAAGAAAGATGTCCAAAACGGCAGCACCACCAGCAAAAGCAAGATCGAGCGTGTTGGCTCGGGGCTGCGGGCAATGTAATAGGCCATCGGGTAGCCGATAAGCAGGGTAAACAGTGTGGCTATGGCGGCAATTTTGATAGAGGACAAATAGGCGTTTAAGTAGAGGCTATCCTCCCACATATAGGCGTAATTCTCGAAGTTGATGTTAAACTTAATGTCACCATTCACCCATTCCCAAAGGGGGGAATAGGGTGGAATGGCAATGCGCGGTTCGGCCAGCGAGATTTTCAGTACCACCAGAAACGGGATCATAAAAAATAGGATCAGCCAAATATTCGGCACAGCAATAACAAAACGCCGCGCGAGCTTGCTTTCCCTCATTGCGCCAACACCGTGCTCGCCGCCGCTGACCAGCCGATATGCACCTCTTCGTCCCACGAAATCGGGTTTTCATCATGCAGCCCGTTGGCCGCCGTCACCTTCAGGCACTGCCCGCCCGCCAGTTGCACGCGATAAACCGAAAGGTTACCCATATAGGCGACCTCGGTGACCATGCCCCGCATGGTGTTTGTCGCCTCAATTGGCGTGCGCGAAAGCTGCATGCGCTCGGGCCGCACGGCAATGTGCAACTTTTGCTTGGCCGTCAGCCCTGCCACCGGCTCACACATAATCGCGCCCTCGGCGGTGTTGACCCGCATCAGGTCCGGCGCGGCGGCGTCCACCTCGCCATCAAAAATATTCACTGAGCCAATAAAATCGGCCACGTATTTGCTGTTGGGTGTCTCGTAAATTTCGCGTGGCTCGCCAACTTGCACAATTTTACCCGCATCCATCACGCCAATGCGCGTAGACAAGGTCATCGCTTCCTCTTGATCGTGCGTCACCACGATAAAGGTCACGCCAAGGTCTTCCTGAATGCGAATCAGCTCAAACTGGGTCTCTTCGCGCAGCTTTTTATCCAAAGCGCCCAGCGGCTCATCGAGTAACAAAAGCTTAGGTTGCTTGATAAGCGAGCGCGCCAGCGCCACCCGCTGCTGCTGCCCGCCTGAAAGCTGGTGCGGCTTGCGGCTGGCAAAGCCGTCGAGCTTTACAAGGCTCAGCATATCTGCGGTGCGGCTCATGGCCTCGCCCTTGGGCACGCCCTCTCGCAGCAGGCCATAAGCAATGTTTTTTTCCACGCTCATATGTGGGAAAAGCGCGTAGCTTTGAAACATCATATTGGTGGGGCGCAGGTTGGCGGCGATGCCCGTCATGTCCTGCCCGTCTATTTCTATGCGGCCGCTGGTTTGGGTTTCAAACCCCGCCAGCATGCGCAATAGCGTTGATTTCCCGCAGCCCGAGCCACCCAGCAGGCAAAAAAGCTCGCCTTGATAAACATCGAGTGAAACGTCATCCACCGCTGCCAGATCACCAAACATTTTGGTGATGCCTTTAATGCGGACAAACGGCTTATCTCGCCCCTCGCGCCAAGGTTTTACCTCTGCTGCCAGTTTATGCTCGGTCATATGCCCCCCAAATGTTGGGAGCGCCTAAAGGCGCCCCCGATTATTTTATTGGCCGGTTTTTACCCGTGTCCAAAGCCGCGAAATCGTGCGATCTGTGCGCGCGTCATAAACGGTAGAGGCCCAAAGGTTGGCCTTGGCTTCCTCTGTTGGGAAGATGCCAGAATCGGAAGTGATCTCTTCATCCACAAGGCTCATAGAGGCCGCATTGCCGTTGGCATACCAAACATAGTTGGTAATATCAGCGGTGATTTGGGCATCCATGATGAAGTTAATGAAAGTATGCGCCGCTTCAGGGTTAGGGGCATCAGCGGGAATGGCCAGCATATCAAACCACTGAAGCGCACCTTCTTTCGGGATCACATAAGCAACCTCAACACCGTTTTCGGCCTCTTCGGCACGCGCCATTGCTTGAAACACGTCGCCAGACCAGCCGACAGCCACACATGTATCACCATTCGCGAGATCAGAGATATACTGCGAGGAGTGGAAATAGCGGATGTTGGGCCGCACAGTTTCGAGCAGCGCCGCGCCGGCTTCAAAATCAGCTTTATCAGCCGAATTCGGGCTTAGCCCAAGGTAGTTCATTGCAGCCGGCAGCATCTCTGTTGGGGCATCCAGCATGGAAATACCGCAATCCGCCAGCTTGGCCGAGATTTCAGGGTCAAAGATCAGGCTCCAGCTATCGACCTCGTAATCATCGCCCAGACGCTCGGCGATGGCGCCCACGTTATAGCCAATGCCGGTGGTGCCCCACATATAAATAACAGCGTGCGTGTTGCCAGCGTCATAGGCCGCAGCACCTGCCATCAGGGCTTCGTCCATGTTGGCGAGGTTCGGCAGCATGGATTTATCAAGCGGCTGGTAAACCCCCGCCGCGATCTGGCGCTGCAAAAAATCGGATGTTGGCACAACCACATCATAGCCCGAACTGCCCGCCAGCATTTTGGCCTCTAGCACTTCGTTGCTGTCATACACATCGTAAGTCACCTCAATGCCGGTTTCGGCAGTGAATTTTTCCAGCGTGTCTTCAGCAATGTAATCTGACCAGTTATAAACGTGCAGCACTTCGGCTTGCGCCTGCACGGCCCCTGCGGCAACCAGTGCGGCAAGTGCTGTGGTTAAGCGATTATTCATAAATTTGCTCCCTGTTGAATTGGCTAGAAAGAGTTTGGCGGCGAATGCGGCGCAAAAGCAAGGAAAATTTTGCAGTTAAACCGAGGTTAAGTAGGTCGCGATTTCAAATTCACTCATCCTGTGCGTGAAACGGTTTAACTCTTGCTGCTTTATGGCTGTGAACACCTCAATGAATTGCGGGTTGAGATGCGCCTTTAAAGCGCCACTGGCTTCAAATGCGGCCATAGCCGCCGCCCAATTGGCGGGGAGTTGCGGCAGGTCAGCGTCATATGCATTGCCTGTGGTCGCGGCAGGTGGGCTTTCCTTGGCCTCCAGCCCCTCCAATATGCCCGCCAGCAAGGTGGCGAGCAAAAGGTAAGGGTTGGCATCTGCCCCTGCGACCCGGTGCTCTATCCGCCGCGCCTTTGGGCTGCCGCCCGGAATGCGAATGGCGCTGGTGCGGTTTTCATACCCCCAGCCAATGCCCGTAGGGGCATGGCTGTTGGGTGTGAGGCGGCGATAAGAGTTCAGGTGTGGCGCAAAAATCAGTGTAGACGCGGGCATCAGGTGTAATAGGCCGTTTACACAGTGGCGCAGAGTGTCACTTCCGGCGTCGGAGCCATCATCAAATACATTGTTGCCCGCTTCATCAAGCAAGCTGAAATGCACATGCAGCCCGCTGCCGGCGTCCTTCAGATAGGGCTTGGGCATAAAGCTGGCCTCCAGCCCCTGCACTTTGGCCACGCCTTTAACAATGCGTTTGAAAAAGACGGCGTTGTCGGCGGTTTCCAAAGGATCAGGGCCATGCTGAAGGTTAATTTCAAACTGCCCCGCGCCGCCCTCGGAAATAGCGGCGTCAGCAGGGATGCCATAAGCCGCGCAGGCCGCATAAACGGCCTCAAAAAACGCGCTGTGATCGTCCACATTATCAATCGCCAGCATTTGCGCCTCAGATTGTGGCGCTGTGGGGCCAGGCTTGACCAGATAAAATTCCATTTCGACCGCCATCACCGGGGTGAGGCCTAATGCTTCTAGTTTGCCAGCCACCCCTGCCAAAATCTGTCGCGGGTCGATTGACGAGGGCGCGCCATTCTCAGTGGCCATGACGAGCGGCACAAACTGCGCCGCGCCACTTTGCCAAGGCTCGGGCAAGGGGCCGCGCGATGTGGGCAGGCACAGGCTGTCCGCATCGCCTGTGTCAAATACCAGTGGGCTATCGGCGACATCTTCTCCGAATATATCTATTGCTGGCACGGAATAGGGCATGCGCAAACTGCCCCCCATCACCTTGTCCAATTGCGTGGCGGGCAAGAGCTTGCCTCGCCAAATGCCGTTTAAGTCACAAACAGCGGCGCGGATCATTCTGGGCGTATCGGGCATTTTGGGCTCCAGTCTTTTGGCTAGATTGGCGGGGAAGCGCGCAGGAAGTCAAGAGCGCCACCGAGCGAAGCGAGGCTAGGGCCAGCGGCAGGCGTTTTTCAGCTTGCTGAAAAATGTGCTTTTGTCGAGTGGGGGCTTGCCCCCGCAGAGACAAAAGCAAGCGCGGAGCCGTCGGGCAGTTCCGGCGTCGCGCCGCCTCGGCGCCCCTCAATCAGCAATTTGCATGCAAAATTGCGCATAAAAAATCGGGCCACCTCGTTACCGCGTGCGGCGCCTTCGGCTTGCAGGGTGCTTGCCTTAACTGCTGAACTGAAGCCGGAACAACTCGGCATAAATGCCATCTTTGGCTAGCAGCTCTGCATGGCTGCCAGTTTCGGCAATTTGGCCTTGATCAAGCACCACAATAATATCCGCTTCCCGGATGGTGGCTAAGCGGTGGGCGATCACCAAGGTGGTGCGCCCTCTCGCCAGCTTGGACAGCGCCTGCTTAATCACGGCTTCGGATTCGGCATCAAGTGCAGATGTTGGTTCATCCAACAGCAGGATCGGAGCATCGCGCAACATTGCCCTGGCAATTGAAATGCGCTGCTTTTCGCCACCTGATAGCGCGCTTGCCGCCGCCATGACGGGGGTATCATAGCCCTGTGGCAGAGCCGATATAAACGAATGCGCCGCAGCAGATTTTGCAGCTGCCACAATCGCAGCCTGACTGGCCCCTTCCCGACCAAACCCGATATTTTGGCCGATGGTGCCGCTGAGCAATACGGAGTCCTGACTGACAAGCGCGATTTGGCGGCGCAAGTCGGCTTGGGTCAGGTCTCGGATATCAATGCCGTCCAACAATATCTGGCCCTCAGATACATCAAACAACCGGGGAAGCAGGTTAAAAATGGTCGATTTCCCGGCCCCAGAACGGCCCACAAAGGCCACCATCGCTCCGGCGGGCACATCTAATAAAATATCGTGAAGCGCCACCTTGCCATCGGGGTAGTTAAAGCCAACTGATTGAAACGAAAGCGCACCTTTTCCTTTTGCCAAAGCTACGGGTTTTGCTGGGTCTTCAATGGTGCTTTGCAGGTCCAATATCTCAAAAATCCGGTCCAGCGCGGCCTCGCCCTGCTTTGCCATTGCAAAGGTCTTGCCAAGGTTGCGGGCAGGCTGCGAAATAACGCCAAAACCAGCCATAAGCGCCATAAAATTGGCCAATGTTGTTGTGCCATTGGATAGCCGCCATGCCACCACAACCAACAGCGCTGCAATGGCTGCCCCTGAAAGCGTTTCCATAACCGGCGCAAGCTGGGCTTCCAGCCTGACCAGCCGCAGTTTCAGGCCTAAAAGCCGATCAAACACCTTGCCCGCACTGCGCTGCAAATAGGGCTCTAGCTGATAGGCTCGCGCCATGCGAATGCTGCCAAGCGCCTCTGATATTTCTCCCGTCATCTTGGCCAAATCATCTTGGGTATCGCGCGAAACCACGTGCAGGCGGCCACCAATCCGGTTTACGGGATAGACCGCGAGTGAAAACACGGCGACCAGCGTTAAGGTAATTACCCAGTCAATGCTCAGCATCACGGCTACCGTGGCCACAAGGATCAGCACGGCAGACACCCCCGTAAATATCTGCATAACCGATTGTCGGACCAGCAATATATCAGCCGTGAAGCGTGTGGAAAGCGCCGTTGGACTTTCGCCCTGAATTTGCGCCAAATCAGCGAAAACCAGCTTTTTGTGCATGGCTTTTTGCAGGTCGGTTTCGGTGCGCACCAGCGCCGCGTTGCTATTCACCTGAAATAGCCATGTGCCCAGCCCTTTAGAGCTGGTCAGGGCGACCATCAAAAGCGGCCCCCACCAAATCACGCTTGGATCGCTGGCTTCAAAAGCATCAATCACCCACTGCAACGCTTTGGCATAGCCCGCCGAGGCCAGCGCGCCGATAAGCATGCCAAGGAATCCGAGCGCCAAAATGCCGCTATAGTGCTTTAGCCATCCGTGCCAAAGCCGTTTATATGGTTCTTGCTTCATGGGTTACGCGATCTTTTCGCCATCAGCCGTTACGTCGCTCCAAACGCCTAGCTCATTGCCGCCGGGTTCTATAAAATGAAACCGTCGCCCGCCGGGGAAGCTTTGGATTTCGCGGCATATCATACCATTTGCGGCCTCAATAACCGCCAGTGTATCTTCCAGTTTTTTACTAAAAAATATCACACGAGGCGCGCCTGCTGAAGCAAGGGCGATATCATCTGACCTAAAAAAACCGCCATCAACGCCTTCACCCTTAAAGTCGCAATAATCTGGCCCGTAATCGGTAAAAGCCCAGCCAAAAGCCTTGCTAAAAAAGGCTTTGGTGGCCTCCAAATCCTTGCTGTGAAACTCGATATAGTTGATTTTTACGTCACTCATGCAGTCTCCTTTTCCGCGCATTTTAGCGCCTTTGGCAGAGCTTTTTCAAGCAAATCCAGGTCGGCCTTAGTGCCAGCAGAGACCCGAATGCACCTGTTTTGCGGCTCTGAAAATGGCATGCGGATAAAAACGCCGAGCGCCCCGAGTGCCCCCACAATGGCCTTAGCAAAATCAGCGCCACGCCCGCAATCTATGGCCACAAAATTGGTGGCCGAAGGCAGCGGCACCAGCCCGTTATTCTGCGCGATTTTCGCAATCCGCGCTTTGGCCTCGTGCACGTTTTCAAGCGTTTGTTCTAGATAGGCATTATCATGCAGCGCCGCTAAGGCCCCTGCCTGCGCGGCACGATTCATGCCAAAATGGTTGCGCACCTTATCAAAGTTTTTGATAAAATCTTTATGCGCTATCGCATAGCCCACCCGCGCCCCGGCCATGCCATAGGCCTTGGAAAAAGTGCGAAACCGGATCACCCTTGGATGGGAAACGTCAATTTTAGGCACGCAGCCCTCGGGAGCAAACTCGATATAGGCCTCGTCCAAACACAGCGTTGCGCCCTCAGGCAGGTTGTCGATCATAGACTGCATCTTAGCGGCGCCATGCACCGAGGCCATCGGGTTATCAGGGTTGGCGATGTAAACAAGCGGCGCGTCAACCTCGCGAGTTTTGCTCAAAAGAAGCTCGGGGCTTTCTTTATCATCAACGTAAGGCACAGTGTGGATATCCCCCCCATAGCCAACCACATGGTAGTTAAACGTTGGGTAAGCCCCTGCGGTTGTGACCACCTTATCGTCTGGCGCAATGAGCAGCCGGACAAGATAGCTCAGCAGCCCGTCTATCCCCTCGCCAATGGCGATGTTTTCGGGTGCGACGCCGTGCTTTTCAGCCAGTGCGATTTTGAGGTCATAACTCTCGGGGTCGCCATATTTCCAAATGTCAGCCGCGGCCATGGCCTCAAGTGCTTTAGGAGATGGGCCAAACACATTTTCATTGGCACCGAGCCTTGCAGTAAAGCCTTTGCCCTGCGCCCGCTCGGCTGTTTCTGGCCCGACAAAGGGCACGCTGGCAGGCAGGGCTTTACTCAGCTCAGTATATCGTGGTCCTGTCATGGCTGCCCCAATGTGATTTTCATACGCGTTTGGCCTACCTTACCCCGCGAATAAAAACAACGCCATGCGCAGATTGAAAAAGAAGCTTGCCTCCGGCGGGGATATTTGTGCAATTTGGAAATGAAGGAGCTTTAAATGGATCAAGCGCTTAAAAATATCACGGCTATTTGCAAGGGTGAAAAAGACGTGATCGCCAACATGGCGACAATTTCTTGTGAGCTATTTCATGGAGACCCACGCTTTGACTGGGTCGGGTTTTATCGCAATATGGGGGATGATACCTTAAAGATTGGCCCTTATCAGGGTGGGCATGGCTGCTTGACGATTCCTTTTTCCAAGGGTGTGTGCGGAGCGGCGGCACGAAAGCGGCAAACGCTTATCGTGGATGATGTAAATGCATTTGATGGCCATATTGCTTGTGCGAGCAGCACGGTTTCAGAGATTGTATTGCCGGTGATTGGGCCGGATGGCGCCCTTTTGGGGGTGCTGGATATTGATAGCAATCAGCCAGCGGTTTTTGCCAAGGCTGATGCTGTGGCGCTTGAAACCATGCTGCATGACATTTTTGCGAAGGTGCAAAAATCCGCTTGAGGCCCTTTGCGGCTTATGACAGACTGTCGCATGACTGATACGATAAAAACATGGGCCGAAGTTGCCCCCCGCTTAATTGATGTCGCCGCTGGCCGGAGTGCCGCAGACACCGTTATTATTAACGCCAAATGGGTGAATGTGCATTCCCGCGAAGTGCTGGAAAACAGCAGCCTCGCTATGGCTGATGGCCGTTTTGCCTATTGCGGTGACCATCGCGAAAGCCTGATCGGGCCAGATACCAAGGTGATAGACGCCAAGGGGCGCTTTGCCATTCCGGGCCTGTGTGATGCCCATATGCATATCGAAAGTGGTATGCTGACGGTGACACAATTTTCCCGCGCGGTTATCCCGCACGGCACGACTACAATGTTTGTAGACCCGCACGAAATTGCTAATGTTATGGGGCTTGAGGGCGTGCGGCAAATGCATGATGAGGCGCTGGCGCAGCCGGTAAATGTGTATGTGCAAATGCCAAGCTGTGCGCCTTCAGCGCCGGGGCTCGAGACTACCGGTAGTGAGATTTTGCCCGCCGATGTGGTGCAGGCCATGCAGTGGCCCAATATTATCGGCCTTGGGGAGATGATGAACTTTCCGGGGGTGATAAACGCTGACGAAAAGATGCTGGCGATTATTGCGGCCACGCAAAACGCGGGTAAAACCGTGGGGGGGCATTATGCCAGCCCTGATCTGACGGACTTTCACGCCTATGCGGCGGGTGGCCCTGCGGACGACCATGAAGGCACCACCGAAGCCGACGCCATTATGCGCGTGCGCCAAGGGATGCGCGCCATGCTGCGGCTTGGTTCGGCGTGGTATGATGTGGAAACGCAAATCACCGCCATTACCGAAAAGGGCTTGGACTCGCGCAACTTTGTGCTGTGCACCGATGATTGCCATTCTGGCACGCTGGTAAACGATGGCCACATGAACCGCGTGGTGCGCCACGCGATTGACTGCGGGGCTGACCCGTTGGTGGCGCTACAAATGGCGACGATCAACACCGCTACGCATTTCGGGCTGGAGCGCGAGCTTGGCTCGATTACGCCGGGGCGACGGGCGGATGTGATCCTTACGTCTGATTTGCGGACCTTGCCGATTGAAACCGTGATTGCGCGCGGGCAGGTGATTGCTCAGGGCGGTGAGATTCTTTGTGAGGAGCCGGATTATAAATGGCCAGAAAGTGCCACCAATTCGGTGCATATGAAGCGCAACCTGAGCGCGGCGGATTTTGATATTGCTGCGCCAAATGGCAAAAACGCCGTTACCGCGCGGGTGATAGGCGTGGTGGAAAACCAAGCGCCGACCAAGGCGCGAACGGCTAAGCTTCCGGTGGAGAATGACCTCGTAATTGGCGACATGGCGCAAGATGTTTGCCAGATTGCGCTGGTCGAGCGGCACCGTGAAACGGGCGAGGTGGTTAACGCGTTTGTATCTGGCTTTGGCTATAATAAGCCCTGCGCCGTGGCCTCAACCGTGGCGCATGATAGCCACCATATGATTGTGATTGGCACCAACAAAGCTGACATGGCGCAAGCGGCTAATCGCCTACAAGACGTGCAAGGCGGCGTGGTGGTTATTTCCGAAGGGAAAGAACTGGCGCTGGTGAAATTGCCGATTGGTGGCCTGATGTCAGACGCCCCCGCCATTGAGGTGGCGGCTGCTGCTGATAAAATGGTAGCGGCGATGGCCGAATGCGGTTGCACGCTGAATAATGCTTATATGCAGCACTCGCTGTTGGGGCTGGTGGTTATCCCAGAGCTGCGGATATCTGACAAAGGCTTGATCGACGTGCGAACCTTTGAAAAAACCGAACTTTTTGTGGAGGATGCAGTATGAACCAGCGCCTAGGCCTAACCGACCTTCCGGTCCTTTCCCCCCAACCTTTAGAAGCCGAGCGCTTTACCGATGCCACCAAAGCCGTGGCCAAGCTGCAAGCGCTTTATAACCAAGCCACGCAGTTTTTGCGTGCGAATTTTGACGCGGTGATGGAGGGGCAGGCCCCCGCGGGCCGATATCGTGCGTTTTATCCGCAGGTGTGCATTGCCACGACCACCCACGCCAAGCTGGATACACGGCTGGCTTTTGGCCACGTGGCCGAGCCGGGGATGTTTGCCATTAACATCACGCGGCCTGATCTGTTTGAGGGCTACCTTGAGCAGCAGCTTTCGCTGCTTATTGAGAACCACGGCGTGCCCGTGGAGGTCTCTATCTCCGACACGCCTATCCCTGTGCATTTTGCCATGCGCGAGGGCGTGCATATTGAAGGTGCTATTGAAGACAGGCTGGAGCGCCCGATGCGGGATGTTTTTGATGTGCCGGATCTGGAATGCACAAATGATGCGATTGCCAACGGTAATGCCGGCATAGATAGCCAAGGCGCGCGGCCGCTTGGGCCGTTTACGGCGCAGCGGGTTGATTATTCGTTGGCGCGGCTCAGCCACTATACGGCCACCAGCCCCACGCATTTCCAAAACCATGTGTTGTTTACGAACTACCAGTTTTACATGGACGAGTTTCTGGCCTTTGCCCACGGGCAGGTTAAAGATCCAAATAGCGGGTATGACTCGGTGGTTGAGGGTGGCAATATTGTAACCACAATTGACGGCGCCTCGGGAGGCCCCGCTGGCCGCACCCCGCAAATGCCAACCTACCACCTGACCCGCCCCGACGGCTCGGGCATTACCATGGTCAATATCGGTGTGGGGCCGAGCAATGCCAAAACCATCACAGACCACGTGGCCGTGCTGCGCCCGCATGTGTGGCTGATGCTGGGCCATTGTGCAGGGCTGCGCAACACGCAAAACCTCGGGGATTATGTGCTGGCCCACGCCTATATGCGCGAAGATAAAGTGCTGGATGATGATCTGCCCACTTCGGTGCCTATTCCGGCTTTGGCCGAGGTGCAGGTGGCGCTAGAGCAGGCTGTGGCGCAGGTGACGGATTATTCGGGCTATGACCTGAAAAAAATCATGCGGACAGGCACTGTGGCCACAATTGACAACCGGAACTGGGAACTGCGCGAGCAATCCGGCCCTGTGTTTCGGCTCAGCCAATCCCGCGCCATTGCACTGGATATGGAAAGCGCCACAATCGCCGCCAATGGCTTTAGATTTCGAGTGCCCTACGGCACCTTGCTTTGTGTGTCTGATAAGCCCCTGCACGGTGAGCTAAAACTCCCCGGCATGGCCACCGAATTTTACAAAACCCAAGTGGCGCAACACCTGCAAATCGGCATAAAAGCCATGG
The DNA here is from genome assembly GCA_016744015.1 of Paracoccaceae bacterium. Classification (GTDB taxonomy): domain Bacteria; phylum Pseudomonadota; class Alphaproteobacteria; order Rhodobacterales; family Rhodobacteraceae; genus UBA3077. Next base: position 55,193 of record JADGFD010000002.1, read on the forward strand.
AGTCCTTGCGCTCCATGCCGCTGGAACGTTTGCACTCCCGCAAGCTTCGCAGCTTTGAGGAGACCGCATTTCTTTAATTTCCGCGAAAAGTAAGTGAAAAAGCCGACTTTCTTGACTGAGGAGTCAGAAAACTTGCATTTTGGGAAATCTTTGATTGAGTTTTGCTGAGAAAACAGTTTTAGTCTTGCCTGAGAGGTCATCCGACCGGTTCAACTAACAAAACAACGTCAATTGGGGGATAACCATGACAAAAAAAGCTATGACCAAAGCACAGCTGATCACAGCACTATCCGAAGAAATGGGCAGTGATAAAAATGGCGCAAAAGCGGCGCTGGAAGCTATTGAAAAAATCGTGACCAATGAGCTGCAAGACGGCGGCGCGGTGACGCTTCCCGGCCTTGGCAAATTTGTTTGCCGTGATCGCCCAGAGCGCATGGTGCGCAACCCAGCCACGGGTGAGCAAATGAAAAAGGGCGCAGACCGTGTGGCCAAAGTGACCATAGCAAAAGCGCTGAAAGACCTGATCAACAGCTAAGCTGACGTCAATGTGAAGTGAAAAGGGCTGCCATTTGGCGGCCTTTTTTAGTGTGAGTGCTTGCATAAAGCATGGTTTGAAAGCGCCTCTATCACGTGGCATTGCCCGACCGTGGTGCCGGTGCAGCTATGGGCAATGCGGTCCAGCTCCTCCGCCAGTGCCGTGAGCTTGGAAATCCGCGCCTGCACGGACTCTAGATGGCGGGCCGCTATTTTATTCGCTTTATCGCAGGGCTGGTCTGGGTTGGCTGAAAGGTTCAGCAATTCTCGAATATCATCCAGGCTCAACCCCAAATCCCGCCCGTGCTTGATAAAGGTAAGTCGGTCGAGATCAACCTGCGCATAGCGCCGCTGATTGCCCGCCGTGCGGCCCATAACATTGATAAGGCCTTCTTGCTCATAATAGCGCAATGTCGGAATTTTTATACCTGTTTGGCGAGACACCTGACCAATGCTGAACATTTTTGAATTAACTCCTTGAACCTCTAGTCCCTAGAGGGATTATACATAATCCACCAGATTGTAAAAAGGATTCGAAAATGACGGAATGTGGATGCACGGGCCCGCAAAAAACTTTTGAAGGCATGTCGCCAGCCTATAAACGGCGCTTGTGGCTGGTCATTGCCATTAACGCGGCAATGTTTGTGGTGGAAATTGTGGCGGGGCAGGTTTCAGGCTCGCAGGCGCTTCAGGCCGATGCGCTTGATTTTCTGGGAGACACCCTGACTTACGGCATTTCACTCGCGGCCATTGGGGCCAGCATTGCCGTGCGCACAAATGCGGCGCTTTTTAAGGCGCTGACCCTGTTTGGCATGGGGCTGTGGGTTGCCGGATCAACCCTGTGGCGCGTGTTTTTTATTGAAACACCAACCGCAGAAATTATGGGAGTTGTGGGGTTTTTGGCACTGGCGGCCAATCTGGCTTCGGTGTTGATATTGGTTAAATACAAAGACGGAGATGCCAATGTGCGCTCGGTTTGGCTATGCTCTCGCAATGATGCTATTGGCAACGTGGCCGTGATGATCGCCGCGCTGGGCGTTTGGGGCACGGCCACCGGCTGGCCGGATTTGATTGTGGCCGGCATAATGGCGACCCTGTTTTTAAACAGCGCGTGGCTCATTTTCCGGCAGGCCTTGCTCGAGCGGCGTGCGGTTAGTGATTGATCCTGCGGTCGTCCTCGCATAGGCAGGCGTTAGGCTTGGCTCTTTGAGATAACCGGAGGCAATATGGACATGCGCGCCCTCATTATGGGGCTATCATTTGCGCTGATGTGGAGCAGCGCTTTTACGTCAGCGCGCATTGCGGTGGCGTATGCCTCACCTTTGTTGCTGCTTTCTGTGCGTTTTTTTATCGCGGGCTTGCTCGCGATGGGGATTGCCAAATTGCTGGGCCAGCGCATTGCGCTTACACGCAAGCAATGGCTGGCCGTGGTGTTGTTTGGCCTGCTGCAAAACGGGGTTTACCTCGGGGCTAATTTTGTGGCGATGCAGTGGATAGAGGCGGGGCTGGCGGCGATTATTGCCAGCCTGCTGCCGTTGATTGTGGCTTTGCTGAGTTGGGTATTTTTTAAGGAGCGCCTGCCCGCGCTCGGGGTACTGGGGCTTTTGGCCGGCCTTGTTGGTGTGCTCATCATCATGGGGGCGCGGCTTTCGGGCGGGGCAGATATCACGGGTGTTGTGCTGGCCTTTATGGGTGTGGGCGCGCTCAGCCTTGCCACGCTTTTGGTGCGGGGCGCGGTGAGCTCGGGCAATGTGCTTATGGTGGTTGGGCTGCAAATGCTGGTGGCCAGCGCGGCGCTGTTTCCGGCTTCGCTCGTGTTTGAAACATGGCATGTGGACTGGACATGGCAACTGATGGCCGCCTTCAGTTATACGACTCTTGTGCCCGGTGTGCTGGCCACGCTGGTGTGGTTTTTGCTGGTCAATCGCATCGGGGCGGTTCGGGCCTCCAGCTTTCACTTTCTTAACCCGTTTTTGGGTGTGGCTATTGCGGCGATCTTTGTGGGAGAATCCCTTAGCCTGCAAGATATTGCAGGCGTTGCGGTGATCACGCTTGGCATTATCGCGGTGCAGCTTTCCAAACGGTAACAATTGCTCGCAGAAAGTTTATGTGACCTTGCGGGGCGCAAAAACTACATTCCCTCTATGGAATTTATATTTGCCTACGGCGCTGGCCTGCTCACCCTGATTAACCCCTGCGTTTTACCGGTGTTACCAATTGTGCTGGCTTCCAGCATTCGCTCCCACAAGCACGGGGCGCTGGCCTTAGCGCTGGGCATGAGCATTGCTTTTGTTGGCCTCGGCATGCTGGTTGCGGTGTTTGGCAGCTCTATCGGGCTGGATGCGGACAGGGTCTCGCAAATCGGGGCCTTTATGATGCTGGCTTTTGGTGCGGTGCTGTTGATCCCGCCGCTAGGTGCGGTTTTTACCAAGGCCACCTCCAAATTCTCCACTTCGGCGGATAAAAAACTTGATGATGTGGACACAACGGGCCTGCGTGGGCAGTTTATTGGCGGGGCGATTCTGGGGGCGGTGTGGTCTCCTTGCGTCGGGCCTACCTTGGGGGGCGCGATTGCGCTGGCTTATCAAGGCACGGACCTGCTTTTTGCCACGGGTATTATGACGGCCTTTGCCATGGGTATCTCCAGCATTATCCTGCTGCTGGGCTACGGTGCGCGCGAAACCATTCGCAAGCGGGCCGGTGCGATGCGAGTGCTGGCCAGCAAAGCCAAACCCATTATGGGGGTCACCTTTGTGCTTGTCGGCGTGATGATCCTCACAAAATTCCACTATGTTATTGAGGCATGGCTCCTCGAAATAATGCCCGTTTGGCTACAAGATCTTTCCGTCTCACTCTAAAGGAGAAAAATATGAAGCGCCGTGAATTTTTGGCTCTCGGGGCCGCTGCCACCCTCGCCCCTTTGCCCGCTTTGGCCAATGAAGGCTGGGTGGAATATGAATGGGGCGTGTTAGAGCCGTTGTTAGCCCGCGGAGACACCGTGCTGCTGGATTATTCCGCCGTGTGGTGTGGCACTTGCAAAGCGCAAGAGCGCGCCATAACTGCCATTCGCGCCGCAAATTCTGCCTATGACAGCGCTATTACCTTTGTGCGCGTTGATTGGGACGATTATTCCCGTGAAGATGTTACCACCAGTCGCAACATCCCCCGCCGCTCTACGCTGGTGCTGCTTCGCGGCGACCAAGAGCTTGGGCGAATCGTGGCTGACACGCGAAGTGCACAAATACAGGCGCTTATGGACCTTGGGTTGTAAGCCCCGCCAAATTGTAACAAATGCAACATTAATACCAGTTAACTGAAGAGAATCCTTCTTTTTGGCAGTTGCTTTGTGCGGTTTTCTATCCTCTACTTCCTCCACAAAAAATAATCTGTGGAGGAAATTATGAAAACGAATCTCTTAGGTGCAGCATCTGTATCCCTTTTGCTCAGCATGGGCGGCACAGCTTTTGCACAAGAAGATTGCCCGCGTGGTGCCCTTGACCCGATGTATTGCGACCGTGACGGCGACCTGCTTGCGGACTCACCAACAGACCCGGCAGACTTGAAAGACCCAAGCACCCTGATCTTTGCTTACACACCTGTGGAAGACCCTGCTGTGTATGAAGAGGCGTGGTCTGACTTTCTGACATATCTCGAAGAAAAAACCGGCAAAAATGTTGTGTTCTTCCCCGTGCAGTCCAACGCGGCCCAGATTGAGGCAATGCGCTCGGGCCGCTTGCATATTGCGGGCTTTAACACCGGCTCCAATCCCTTGGCTGTAAACTGTGCGGGCTTTAACCCGTTTACCATTATGGCCTCGCTTGATGGCGGCTTTGGTTACGAGATGGAAATTCTCACTTACCCCGGTTCCGGCATCGAAGAAGTTGAAGATATCCGCGGTGGCCAGCTTGCCTTTACGTCGCCGACATCCAACTCTGGCTTCAAAGCGCCTTCTGCCATTTTGGCAGCAGACTTTGATATGATCCCTGAGCGCGACTTTGAACCACTATTCTCGGGTAAGCACGACAACTCGATCCTCGGGGTGGCCAACCAAGACTACCCTGCGGCCTCTATCGCCAACTCTGTGCTTTCGCGCATGGTTTCCCGTGGTGTTATCGAAGCCAATCAGGTGATCTCGATCTACAAATCGCAAACCTTCCCGACCACGGGCTTTGGTGTTGCGCATGATCTGACACCCGAGTTGACTGCAAACATTCGTGATGCATTTTTCTCCTTTGATTGGGAAGGCACTTCGCTGCAGCGTGAATTTGAAAAGTCAAATGAGGGCCAGTTTCTTGAGATGACTTACATCGAATTCTGGGACGTTATCCGTAAAATTGACACGGCAAACGGCGTTTCTTACGCTTGTGAATAAGCGTAAATAAATATGGCGTCCGCTAGTTTGTGGGCGCCATTTCTGTATCTAGGGGTGGAAAATGCTAGAACTTCAAGGCCTTACTAAAGTTTACAATACAGGTGACAAAGCACTGAGCGATGTGACCCTCTCCATCCCTGATGGGCAAGTGGTGGCGCTGATTGGGCCATCGGGGGCCGGTAAATCCACGCTTATTCGCTGCATCAACCGGCTTGTTCAGCCGACCTCTGGCTCTGCCACGCTTGACGATGTGAACGTTACCGCGCTTGGCTCGGCAGGCCTGCGCAAGGCGCGCCGAAAAATGGGTATGATCTTTCAGGAATATGCGCTGGTTGAGCGCCTGACCGTGATGGAAAACGTGCTTTCCGGCCGTTTGGGCTATGTCGGTTTCTGGCGCAGCCTGTTTCGCAAATTCCCACAAAAAGATGTGGATGAAGCCTATCGGCTGCTAGACCGCGTGGGCCTGCTGGAAATGGCTGACAAGCGCGCCGATGCGCTTTCGGGCGGGCAGCGGCAGCGGGTGGGTATTTGTCGCGCGCTGATCCAAGACCCCTCGCTTTTGCTGGTAGACGAACCCACCGCCAGCCTTGACCCCAAAACCTCACGCCAAATTATGCGCCTGATTGTTGAATTGTGCACCGAGCGCGGCTTGGCCGCGATCATTAACATTCACGATGTGGCGCTGGCGCAAATGTTTGTGCAGCGCGTCGTCGGGCTAAAGCTCGGCGTTGTGGTGTTTGATGGCGGGCCAGATGACCTATTGCCAGAAGTGCTCACCGATATTTACGGCGAGGAAGACTGGGAAGCGACCATTGAAAAGGTTGATGACGAGGACGAAGAGGTATGAGCGCGGCGCTAGAGGCCAAGCTCGGGCAGGCCTGGAAAAAACCGCCGTTTATATCCAACCCCGTTTTTCGCTGGGCGCTCTTCATTGGCACGGCGGTTTATATTATTGCGGCATTCTCCGGCATCGAGATAAACCTAGATCGCATTGCCCGCGGTTGGGCGCGGGGCTGGGAATTCATCAAGGCGTTCACCGAGCCGGATTTTACCTCCCGCTGGAAGGATATTTACAAGGGTATTTACGAGAGTATCGTGATGACCGTGGCCTCCACCGTTGTGGGCATCGCCATTTCCATCCCTATCGCGCTCGGGGCTGCACGTAACATCGCGCCGCTGCCGATTTATCTGATCTGTCGTGCCATTGTGGCCATTTCGCGTGCGCTCAACGAAATCATCGTGGCGATTATTCTTGTGGCGATTCTTGGCTTTGGCCCACTGGCGGGTTTCATTACGCTCAGCTTTGCAACCATTGGCTTTTTGGCCAAGCTACTGGCGGAAGATATTGAAAACATGAACAAAGTGCAGGCCGAAGCGATTAAATCCACCGGCGCTAGCTGGAGCCAGTGGATTAATTACGGGGTGCAGCCGCAGGTTATGCCGCGCCTGATCGGGCTGTCTATGTATCGGCTTGATATCAACTTTCGCGAATCTGCCGTGCTGGGCCTTGTGGGCGCGGGCGGTATTGGCGGCACGCTTAACACCGCGTTTGACCGCTACGAGTTTGATACCGTTGCGGCTATTTTGATCATAATCATCGTCACCGTGATGTTCCTCGAATATCTCTCCGGCGTCATTCGTGCGAGGATCCAATAATGCCTATGTCTGAGAAAAACGGCCAGAAGGTCTGGCAAGTTCGCACCACCAATGCCCAGCTTATCCGCTGGGGGGCTTGGCTTGTTGGGCTGGCCGCCTTCCTGTATTCTTGGAAAGAGATTTCTGATAATACTCTGTGGTTTATGATGGATAATGTCGGCGAAGTGGTTGCCGATATTGCCGGGCGGGCGACGCCGCCCGCTTGGAGCTTTATCACTGAGCTGGGTCGGCCCGTTTGGGATACGCTGGCCATCGCCACACTTGGGACGATCTTTGCGCTTATCATGGCGGTGCCGGTGGCCTTTCTCGCCGCGCGCAACACCACCCCAAGCCGGATATTTGTGCGCCCTATCGCGCTGCTTGTTATTGTGTCCACCCGCTCGGTAAACTCGCTAATCTGGGCATTGCTCTTGGTTTCTATCGTGGGGCCGGGGGTGCTGGCCGGGCTTATCGCTATTTCGATCCGCTCTATCGGGTTTTGCGCCAAGCTGCTTTATGAAGCCATTGAAGAGATCAATGTGGTGCAGGTTGAGGCGATTAAAGCCACGGGGGCCTCGCCGATGCAGGTGATGGTTTATGGCATTGTGCCACAAATCATGCCAGCTTTTGCCGGCATTGCTGTGTTCCGCTGGGATATCAACATTCGGGAAAGCACGGTGCTGGGGCTGGTGGGGGCGGGCGGTATTGGCTTGGCGCTGCAATCCTCGCTTAATGTGCTAGCATGGCCTAAGGTGAGCCTGATCCTGCTGGTTATTCTGGTGGCCGTTGTTATTGGCGAGTGGGTGTCTGCCAAGGTGCGCGGCGCAATTATCTAAGAGGCTTTGATGACCGATACAAATTGGGCGTTTGCGCAATATGAAAATGTGCGCAAGCGCTTGCCTTTGTCGCAAGCGCACGGGGCGTGCAAGCGCGTGCCTGATCTTGGCGCGCTGGCTGATGAATTTGATGTATTTTTGTTTGACGCTTATGGCGTGCTGAATGTTGGCACCACCCCGATTGCAGGTGCCCCTGAGCGTGTGGCTGCTTTGCAAGCTATGGGGAAGCGCACCATGGTGCTGACCAATGGCGCCAGCTTTCCGGCCTCTGACCGGCTGCCGAAATACCAACAATACGGCTTCAATTTTACCGCTGAGGATGTGATCTCCAGTCGCGATGTTTTGGCGGGGCATCTGGCCAGGCTCCCTGACACCCTTTGGGCTGCGATGGCCCCTATGGGGGCGTCATTTGAGGGCTTGGATGTGCAGTTTGACCTGCTGGAAGATGCGCCTGAAATCTACGCCAAGGCCGAGGGGTTCCTGCTGCTTGGCAGCCAAATATGGAATGACGAGCGTCAAGCTATGCTGGTGGAAGCCCTGCGGGAAAATCCGCGCCCAGTGCTGGTCGGCAACCCTGATCTTGTGGCCCCCTATGAGCACGGGTTTAGCCTGCAACCGGGGCTATATGCCCATTGGCTGGCCGACAAAATCGGCCTTGAGCCGCAGTTTTTTGGCAAGCCTTTTGGCGGGATGTTTGCGGAGGCTGCGCGGCGTTTTGGTGAAGTGCCACCCGAGCGGGTGCTGATGATCGGCGATACCCTGCACACCGATATTCTGGGCGGCGCGGCGGCGGGGTTCAAAACCCTGTTGGTGGAAAATCACGGGATGTTCAGAGGTGCAGATGTGACCCCTTATATTGCGCAATCCGGCATTGCGCCGGATTATATTACCCCGACTATTTAGCGATATGCACCGCAACTTCGCTATCATCACACAGCTTTTGTATGCGCGCGGGGGGCGGGCTGTCAGTGAAAAAGGCGTCCATATCTGAAAGGCTGGCAATGCGCACAGGGGCGCGGCGGTTATATTTGATCTCATCGGCCATCAGGAAGGCCTGCCGTGCATTTTCGATGATCGCCTGTGTTACGCGCACTTCGCGGAAATCATGGTCCAAGAGTGTGCCGTCAGTCGCAATGGCGGCGATGCCGATAACCGCGTAATCAGCGCGAAATTGCCGGATAATTTCGGTGGCTACATCGCCCACTAACCCGCCATCGGAGCGGCGCAGCACTCCGCCGGTTACGATCACCTCAGAATGTGGCGAGGTCGAAAGGATTTTAGCGACGTTAAAATTATTGGTGATGACCATCAGGTTTTTGTGGTTCAACAAAGCGCGCGCTACGGCTTCTGTGGTGGTGCCAATATTCAGGAAAATCGACGCCCCGTCGGGGATTTTACTGGCACAAAGCGCGGCCATGGCCTCCTTTTCTGGCACCGCGAGCAAGGAGCGCTCTTCATAGCCGGGGTTAATCACGCTGGAGGGCGGAATAGCCCCGCCATGCACACGCGTCAGATGACCCATCTCACAAAGCTCGCTGAGGTCGCGCCGGATGGTTTGGGCGGTGACCTCAAATTCGCGGCTGAGGCCGTCGACTGTTACTTTGCCCAAGTCACGCGCGATACTCAGGATTTCATCATGTCGAAGATTTTGGGCCATGGGCATTCCGTGTTCGCAAATGTTCGGTATGAGTGCTTCTATGGCATAATGATGCGCAAAACAACAAGGATTTTCTGGCGGCCTGATTTTCTGGTCAAAAAACGTACATTTTCGAAAAAAACAGAAAATAACCTTGACCTCGGTGGCTGTATACCGGCATATGCACCCATCGAAGCAAGGCTTCGGTAAAGAAAGCTGGCGGGTTCTTGTTGGGCCTAGAGCCCGCCATTTTTCTGCGAGGGGTGCGGGCTCCCCAAGGTTCCCCACCCCTTGCAGGGCTTTCGGCCTCTCACATAATCACTATCGCTGGTGATCTATGGTGGTGCTTCCCCCTATATATTCGATAATCAACATAACTACTAACCTAGGTTAGTAAACGCGCTGTTAGGCGGTATTTCCGTGCAAAAGCAATGTGGTATCACATAGTTATATTGCGGGGCTTACGAATATATGCCCAATGGCTCTTAATGGGTATTAGGAATGCAGGTTCGCCTTAGCGTCAAATGGCACTGGAGTGGCGGTGGTTCGGGGCGTTAAACGCATCAAAACCGGACGCAATAATGCGTGTGAGCGCGCGGCCCTCGGGCAGGATTTTGAAGCGGTCATCCTTGTGTGAAACAAACCCTTTATAAGCCCGAGCCAAGCGGGCACAATCGGCCCTGACCGGCTTGACAAAATCTCCATACACCGCCGCAAGCGCCTCAAGATTGATCTCAAAATCACACATCAGGGCCTCGATTGCCCGCGCGCGTATTTGGTCGGTCATGCCAAGGGAAAAGCCCTTGGCTGCAGACCAATCACCAGAAGTGATGGACTTGATATAGTTCGTGGTTGCCGCGTTGTTTTGGATATAACCCTGCGGAAAGCGCGAAATCGACGACGCACCGAGGCCGATCAGCGCGATGCAGCGATCATCGGTATAGCCTTGGAAATTACGGCGCAAATGGCCATTGCGGGCAGCAATGGCGAGGCTGTCTGAAGGCTTGGCAAAGTGGTCAATCCCAATAACATCCATGCCTTTATCCGCAAACATCCGAGCCGCCACTTCGGCTTGCTCAAAGCGGTCATGCGCGCCCGGAAGGCTCTCTTCAGGGATCATTTTTTGTCGCTTGGCCATCCACGGCACATGGGCATACCCAAATAGCGCCACACGGTCAGGGCTGAGGGACTGCACCAGCTCCACGGTGTTTTTAAGCTCATCCAGGCCTTGGTAAGGCAAACCATAAACCATGTCGATATTCACGGAGTTGATGCCATGGTGGCGCAAAGCCTCCACGGTATCACGGGTTAGCTCATAGCTTTGCGGCCGGCCAATGGCCTCTTGCACTTTTGGGTTAAAGTCCTGCACGCCAATGCTGGCGCGGTTCATGCCGCTCCGTGCAAAGGCCTCGATTTTGTCGTCATCGCAGGCGGTAGGGTCGATCTCGACCGAAAATTCGTAATCCTCATCAAACGGAGTCGCGTCCAGAATGGCGGCCATAAGCTTATCAATAAGTGCTGGCGTCAGGATGGTCGGCGAGCCGCCACCAAAATGCAGCCGCCCAAGCTTTAGCCCCTCGGGCCGTGTGGCCTTAAACATCGCGATTTCTTCGAGCAGCACATCCACATAGGCTTCAACTGGGCTCAGCGTGGTGACCCCTTGCGTTCGACAGGCGCAAAACCAGCAGAGCCGCTCGCAAAACGGGATGTGTATATAAAGCGAAACCGGCTTTAAGATATCCAGCGTTTCAAGCCAGAATGCAAATTCAGCCCCGCCGACATCGCCATGAAAATGTGGCGCGGTGGGGTAGCTGGTGTAGCGCGGCACGTTCTTTTCAAAAAGCCCGGCTTTTGTAAGTGCATTTAGGTCTGTCATCTTGGTCGAATAGTCGCATATAAGGTGGGTAGCCTTGATCGAGATCAAGGTGGACATATTTTATCCCCGAAGGTAGGCTTGCCTATGCCCCATTTGGTGCCAAAAATTGAAGCGAATATGCGCTGTGGCGATTGCCCGATCCGCCGCCGTGCGATTTGCGCATATTGCGGGTCGTCTGAGTTGGATCAGCTAGATGACATCAAATCTTATAAAACCTATCAAGCCGGTGAAACAATTGTGTGGGCCGGTGAGGAAATGCCGCTGATTGGCTCGGTGGTTTACGGGGTGGCGACACTTTCACGCAGCTTGGCTGATGGCCGTCGCCAAATGGTGGGGCTTTTGTTGCCGTCAGACTTTATTGGCAGGCCCGGGCGCAAGGTGGCACCCTATGATGTGGTGGCGGCAAACGATGTTATGGTGTGCCATTTCAGGGTTGATAAATTCAATAATCTAATAGACAGCACCCCCGCTCTTGAGCGCCGCTTGCTTGATATGACGATGGACGAGTTGGACTCCGCGCGAGAGTGGATGCTGCTCTTGGGGCGCAAGACTGCACGGGAAAAAATTGCAAGTATGCTTGTAATTTTTGCCCGTCGCGGCTCCGAGTTGAACCATGAGGAGCTCGGCGACGGGCTGCGCTTTGAGGTGCCGCTTACGCGGGAGGCGATGGCAGATTATCTGGGCCTAACGATCGAGACCGTCAGCCGCCAGTTTTCGGCGCTCAAAAAATCAGGCGTGATTATTATGGAAGACGCCCGCCATATCCGCGTGCCGGATTATGTGCGCTTGCTCGATGAAGCCTCGGATGATTCCGATGGTGGATTTATCAGTTAAATAATGTGAATTAGCTGGGTAACTTGACGTAGATCAATGTTGTATTAAGCTTGATGCAGCACTACCCAATCATAATAACGGGCGGATTGTATCTGCCCGATTCTGAAATGAGGGCGTAAATATGCAACATACCATAAAGGCGGTTCTGCTAGGGGTCATTGTCCTCGCGGCAGCTTTCGCGACAAATTTCGCGCGGGACCTGTCTTATCAGGTAAGTGCAATTGTTATCATTCTGTGGGCTGGATATTTGTTTATCCGCGAAATCGGCAAAATCGGCAATGCGCCGACGCCCGCCGAAACTGGCTATATGGACGGGGTTGTGCGCGCAGGCGTTATTGCCACGGTGTTCTGGGGCATCACAGGTTTTACCGTGGGGGTTTGGATCGCATTTCAGCTGGCTTTCCCAGTCTTAAACCTAAGCGAGCTTACTCATGGCTACCTCAATTTCGGCCGTTTGCGCCCGTTGCATACTTCTGCCGTGATCTTCGCCTTTGGCGGTAACGCCCTCATCGCCACCTCGTTTTATGTGGTGCAGCGCACCTCGGCGGCGCGGCTATTTGGCGGCAATCTGGCTTGGTTTGTGTTCTGGGGCTATCAGCTCTTTATCGTTTTGGCGGCCCTTAGCTATGTGCTGGGCGCGAGCCAAAGCCGTGAATATGCAGAGCCTGAGTGGTATATCGACCTGTGGCTAACCATCGTTTGGGTGGCTTACCTCATGGTATTTGCCGGTACGATTTATAAGCGCAAAGAGCCGCATATTTATGTGGCCAACTGGTTCTACCTTGCTTTCATCATCACCATCGCCATGTTGCATATTGTTAACAATATGGCCGTTCCAGTGTCGATCTTCGGTTCCAAGTCGGTGTCGCTGTTCTCGGGTGTGCAAGATGCGATGACCCAGTGGTGGTATGGCCACAATGCGGTTGGATTCTTCCTGACAGCGGGCTTCTTGGGCATGATGTATTACTTCGTGCCAAAGCAGGCGAACCGCCCTGTTTTCTCGTACAAGCTTTCCATCGTTCACTTCTGGGCGCTTATTTTCCTTTATATCTGGGCGGGCCCACACCATCTGCATTACACAGCGTTGCCTGACTGGGCGCAAACGCTGGGTATGGTGATGTCTATCATCCTCTGGATGCCTTCATGGGGCGGTATGATCAACGGTTTGATGACGCTCTCTGGCGCGTGGGATAAGCTCCGCACCGATGCGGTGCTGCGGATCATGGTTGTGTCTATTGCATTTTACGGCATGTCGACCTTTGAAGGGCCGATGATGGCGATTAAAGCGGTGAACTCGCTAAGCCACTATACAGACTGGACCATTGGTCACGTGCATTCCGGTGCTTTGGGCTGGAACGGGATGATCTCCTTTGGGGCGCTTTACTTCCTGGTGCCACGCCTGTGGTTCCGCAAAGGGCTCTACAGCATGAAGCTGGTTAACTACCACTTCTGGCTCGCCACCATTGGTATCGTGCTTTACGCCTCTGCCATGTGGGTTTCGGGGATTATGGAAGGCCTGATGTGGCGCGAAGTTGACGCGCAGGGCTTCCTCGTGAACGCCTTCTCGGACACGGTTGTGGCCAAATATTCGCTTCTGGTCATTCGCGGCGTGGGTGGCTTGTTCTACCTCACCGGTGCACTGATCATGGCATATAACCTTCGGATGACGATGATCGGGGCTGGCGATGCAACGTCAAAAGAAGCCACGACCGCCGTGCCAGCTGAATAGGAAAGAGACAATGGCATTACTAGATAAACACGGCGTTATTGAACGCAACGCAACCCTCCTGATGGTGCTCTCCCTGATTGTGGTGAGCATCGGCGGACTGGTGCAAATTGTGCCGCTTTTCTTCCTGGAAAACACCATCGAGGACGTAGAGGGCATGCGCCCCTACACCCCGCTGGAGCTGGCCGGACGCGATATCTATATCGCCGAGGGCTGCTATGTGTGCCACAGCCAAATGATCCGGCCCATGCGCGACGAAGTTGAGCGTTATGGCCACTATTCATTGGCTGCCGAAAGCCAGTATGACCACCCGTTCCAGTGGGGCTCCAAGCGCACGGGGCCTGATTTGGCCCGCGTGGGTGGTCGCTACTCTGACGAGTGGCACGTTGACCACCTGACAGACCCACGCTCGGTTGTGCCAGAGTCGATCATGCCGGAATATGGCTACCTCCTACATACGCCGCTGAACATTGACTATCCTGAGGACCGCTTGGTTGCGGACGCCATCGTAGGTGTGCCTTACACTGAAGCTATGATCGCTTCAGCCAAGGAAGACCTGCTGGCCCAGCTTGACCCTTACAGTGATGGCATTGACAATCTTTACGCCGGTTATGGCGAAAAGGTTGTGGCCCGTAATTTTGATGGCCAAGACGAGCTAACCCAGATGGATGCGCTGGTGGCTTATCTGCAAGTGCTGGGCACAATGGTTGATTTCTCAACCTTTGAACCCGTCGCAAACCGCTAGGAGGGGATGATGTATACATTTCTGAGAGAGCTCGCTGATAGCTGGGTCATGCTCATAATGCTGGCCACCTTTATCGGCATCGCTATCTTTGCTTTTCGCCCGGGAACCAAAGAATCCTATGACCGGCTGCGTAACTTGCCGCTGCAAGATGATGACGTCTTGGTTGAAGACAAGTCAGGAGAGAAATAATGGCTAAAACACCTGCAAAAAAAGAAGAAGTCGGCACCACAGGCCATGAATGGGACGGGATCGAAGAGTATAACAATCCGTTGCCGCGCTGGTGGCTTTGGACAACCTACGCAACCATCATCTGGGGCATTGCCTATATGATCGCCTATCCGGCTATTCCGCTTCCGGGTGGGGCTACGCCGGGCGTGCTTGGCTATTCATCCCGTGGTGAAGTGGCGGCGGATATCGCTGCGATTGAAGAGATGAATGCGCCGCTTGTGGCGCGGATCAATGAATTGGAGCTCACAGAAATCGCTACTGACGATCTTGTTGGCGGTGAGGCTGATGGCTTTGCCTATAATGGTGGGAAGGCCGTTTTCCAAACTTTCTGCGCCCAGTGCCATGGTGCGGGTGCCGGCGGTTTTGTTGGCTACCCAAGCCTGACAGACGATGACTGGCTTTGGGGTGGCACGATTGAAGACATCCATACCACCATCAGCTACGGCATTCGCCATGAAACAAACCTCGATACTCGCATTTCCGAAATGCCGGCCTTTGGCGAATTCCTCAGCAAAGAGGAAATTGCTGACATCGTTGAGTATGTCGGCTCGCTTTCCGGCATTAACGAGGCCGTGGCGACAGAAGAGAACGAAATGCTGTTCCTTGATAACTGCGCCGCCTGCCACGCCGATGACGGCACCGGTGACCGCTTTGCCGGTGCACCAAACCTGACAGACTTTATCTGGCTTTATGGGGATAGCCCGGAAACGCTGATCGAAACGGTGACGTATTCGCGCGCGGGCGTTATGCCCGCATGGGAAGGTCGCTTGTCAGAAAGCCAAATTCGCCAAGCAGCGGTTTATATCCACTCCCTCGGGGGCGGTGAATAAAAGCGCCGTTCACAATGGTTTTGAAAGGCCCGGCAAATTTGCCGGGCCTTTTTTATTTAGAAGGCACTTACTTGATATGGGTCAATTCAATCACTTCGAATCAGCGTTATACAAAATTTGCGAAGCCAAGATTGTTAGGTTCTAACGTTTTGACTTTTGATGTGAGGCCCTTGCCTCACCTCACTCCCCTCGCGCCTAAATAGGCGCAACCTTTATGCCTGATCACCTCCGTGTGATCAGGCTTTTTTTTACCTGCGGCAATGTGCTAAGCTTTTATTGATCGAGATCAAGGATACTGTTCGCCAAAGCGGCGTATGCCCTGATTAAAATCGGCCTTTTTCGGGGGCGAGATCCGTATTTGGAGCTTAAAGTGAACGACGAATTACCTAAACCAGCCAGCTTGTATGCTGCGCGCGAGCCGGTTTTCCCGAAAAAAGTAAAAGGCAAATTCCGCAATCTTAAATGGTGGCTAATGGGCCTTATGCTTGGCGTCTACTATCTGTTGCCTTGGATTCGCTGGGACCGGGGTGCTAACCTTCCAGACCAAGCCGTGCTGCTGGATATGGCCAACCGCCGCTTTTTCTTTTTCTGGATAGAGATCTGGCCGCATGAGTTTTATTTTATTGCCGGGTTGCTGATTATGGCCGGGCTTGGGCTTTTCCTATTCACCTCGGCCTTGGGGCGTGTGTGGTGCGGCTATGCCTGCCCGCAAACGGTTTGGACAGATCTTTATATATTAGTAGAGCGCTGGATCGAGGGAGATCGAAACGCCCGTATTCGTTTGCTCAAGGCCAAGTGGGATGCGCGTAAAATCAGGCTGCGGCTTACCAAATGGTTTGTTTGGCTATTGATTGGCATGGCCACCGGCGGGGCTTGGGTGTTTTACTTTGCGGATGCACCAACTTTGGCGCGTGATCTGGTCACGGGTGATGCCAGCTTAATGGCCTATGGCTTCATCATTACCCTAACCGCCACCACCTTCTTTTTTGGTGGCATCGCACGTGAGCAAATCTGCATTTATGCCTGCCCGTGGCCGCGGATTCAGGCTGCGATGATGGATGAAGAAACTCTTACCGTGGGCTATCGTGACTGGCGCGGAGAGCCGCGTGGCAAAGGCAAAAGCCGTGAGGGCGAAGAACCGCTCGGAGATTGCATTGACTGTATGGCCTGTGTCAACGTCTGCCCCACCGGCATTGATATCCGTGATGGCCAGCAGCTCGCCTGTATCACCTGCGCGCTCTGCATTGATGCCTGCGATGATATCATGACCAAAATTGGCAAGCCCCGTGGCTTGATAGACTATCTCGCCGTTTCTGATTTTGAGCGGGAAAAGGCGGGCGAGCCGCCGCGCAAGCTTTGGAAGCACGTATTCCGCCTGCGCACCTTGATCTACACTTCGCTTTGGGGTGCCGTGGGCCTTGGCTTACTGGTGGCGTTATTTGTCCGCACCGACATTGGCCTTTCGGTTTCTCCTGTGCGCAACCCGACTTTTATTATGCTGTCTGATGGTTCGGTCCGTAATGCCTATGATGTGCGTTTGCGCAATATGAAAGGTGATCACGTGGTGTTTAACATCACGGCCGAAGGGGCTGAAGGGTTAGTGCTCTCAATCGAGGGGCGCGAAGGCGCGGCCGTGGAGGCCAAAGCAGATGAGACCACCAAAATCCGGCTTTATCTCACCAGCCCGCGTTCATCTGCGTTTGCGTCTGCGGAGTCATCTCCTGTGAGAATACGGATCGAAAATGACGAAACCGGATCGGACGCTTTTGCCGACACCGTGTTTAACGGAAAGGAAAACTAGCCATGACAACGGTGAAACCTAGGGAATTTACCGGCCGTAAAATGCTGATGATTATGCTCGCCTTTTTTGGCGTGATCATCAGCGTAAATGTGTTTATGGCCTATTCCGCCGTAAAAACCTTCCCCGGCTTGGAAACCGATAACGCTTATATCGCATCGCAGCAGTTTAACGAGCGTGCAGCGGCGCAGCGGGCGCTGGGCTGGAGCATCGAGTTCACCCATGAGGGGGATGAAGTGGTGCTCAAGCTGCATGATTCCGAGGGTGTGGCGGTGATCCCTGCCGCAATTTCAGCAACGCTGGGGCGGCCTACGTTTTCAGGTAATGATATCACGCTTGAATTTCGCCTTGTGGGCAATGAATACCGTGCGGAGGCTGATCTGGCCTCTGGCCCGTGGCGGCTGTTTCTGGATGCCGTCGCGCAAGATGGCACGCTTTATAAAAAGCGCATGCATTTGGTTGTAAGCGAGTGAGATGAGCGCTGAAACCCCATCACTCGCCGCCTGCCCAGCCTGCGTAGCCCTGCCGGATATCGGCAAGCGGCTCCCCAAACTAGACCCGTCCGAGGTGGCCATGCGGCGAGTGGAGCTCTCCCTGCCCACCGTGCATTGCGCCGCC
This sequence comes from Paracoccaceae bacterium, assembly GCA_016744015.1. Taxonomy (GTDB): domain Bacteria; phylum Pseudomonadota; class Alphaproteobacteria; order Rhodobacterales; family Rhodobacteraceae; genus UBA3077. Next base: position 72,861 of record JADGFD010000002.1, read on the forward strand.
TGCATTTCAGCCGTTGAGCGCCAACTGGCCACCCGCCCTGATGTCTTTGGCGCGCGGGTAAACCTGACGCTAAAACGGGTGTCTATCACCGCGGCTGACCTGCCGGAGATCGAAGACACGCTGATTGCGGAGCTGGATCACCTCGGCTACCCCGCCAAACCACTGGATAGCGCGGTGCTGGCCAAAGCCGAGGGGGATAAGGCTGGGCGCGATTTGCTGGCGCGGCTTGGTGTGGCTGGCTTTGCTATGATGAATGTCATGCTGCTTTCGATCTCGGTTTGGGCCGGGGCCGAGGGCACAACCCGTGACCTGATGCACTGGATCAGCGCGGCGATTGCGCTGCCTGCCGTGGCGTTTTCAGGCTATCCGTTTTACAAAACCGCGTGGAGCGCGCTGCGTCGCCGCCGGCTCAATATGGATGTGCCAATCTCGCTGGCCATTTTGCTGGCGGCGGGTGTGTCTCTTTTTGAGACCATCGAGGGCGGAGACCACGCCTATTTTGATGCTGCCCTTTCGCTGACTTTTTTTCTGCTTATTGGCCGCTATCTGGATTACCAAACCCGCGCCACCGCCCGCTCTGCCGCCTCTGAGCTGGCCGCGCTTGAGGTGCAAAAAGCCCGCCGTATTACTGACGACGGCGAAGAAACCGTGCCGCTGGATGCCCTGCGCGAAGGTGACATTCTGGTCGTGGCCGCGGGTGAGCGCCTGCCTGCGGATGGCGTGGTCACATGGGGCGATAGCGAGCTGGACCCCTCAATGTTGACGGGCGAAACCCTGCCGCAAGCGGTGGGGCAGGGGGCTGTGGTGCGCGCAGGCATGCTCAATATTTCTGGCCCGCTGAAAATCCGCGCTGAGAGGCTGGGTGAGGAAACCCTGCTTAAGCAAATCACGCGCTTGGTGGAAACCGCTGAAACCACCCGCAATAAATACACATCGCTGGCCGAAAAAGCCGCCAATATTTACGCCCCTGCCGTGCATCTTTTGTCGCTTGCCTCCTTCCTTGGCTGGGGATTTGCTACGGGTGACTGGCGCTTGGCTGTCAATATTGCAGCGGCGGTGCTGATTATCACCTGCCCCTGTGCGCTTGGCCTCGCTGTGCCCGCTGTGCTGGCGGCGGCCTCGGGGCGGCTATTTTCCCAAGGTGTGTTGCTAAAAGATGGCGTATCGCTAGAGCGCCTCGCGGAAATTGACACCGTGGTGTTTGACAAAACCGGCACGCTGACCACTGGCAATCCGGCCTTGGTGAATGCTGCCGATATCTCCGACGAGGCCAGTAATATTGCCGCTGCCTTGGCTCAGCACTCTGCCCACCCGCTTTCAAAAGCCATTGCCCGCCATTTCAGCAGTGTGCTGCCGCTAGAAAATATTCGCGAGCATCCGGGCTTTGGCACGTCGGGCCGCTTAAACGGCGAAGAGGTCCGGCTTGGCCGCGCTGACTGGTGCGGCGCAGCCCCCGCTGATCAAACCGCCGTGTGGCTAAAAGTCGGTGCACAGCCCGCTTTGCCCTTTTTGTTTCAAGATGAGCTTCGTCCTGAAGCCGGAGCCGCCGTAAAGGCCCTGCAAGCGGCTGGGCTATCGGTTCAAATGCTCTCGGGTGATGTGCCCGCCGCGGCGGAGGCAACCGCCAAATCCGCGGGCATTGAGCACTGGACCGCCCAAGCCAGCCCGGCTGAAAAGGTGGATGCCCTAAACGCGCTGGCGGCCAAGGGTCACAAAGTGCTGATGGTGGGTGACGGGTTGAATGACGCCGCCGCCTTGGCCGCCGCGCATGTTTCCATATCCCCTGCTTCAGCGGTGGATGCCAGCCGCTCCAGCGCGGATATGATCATTATTAACAATGACCTTTCTGAGGTTGCCAAAGCCCATAAAATAGCCGTGGCCTCCAAGCGCCGGATTATCGAAAATTTCAGCATTGCGGCCATCTATAATCTGATCTCTGTGCCACTGGCGCTTGCGGGCATAGCCACCCCGCTCATGGCTGCGCTCGCCATGTCTACCAGCTCGATTACGGTTTCGCTCAATTCAATGCGCATAGGGAGGATGAAATGAATATCCTTGCTGTTTTGATCCCTATTTCGCTCATTTTGGGGGGTGTTGGCCTGTATGCCTTTTTTTGGTCCATCAAAAACAAACAATTTGATGACCCAAAAGGCAATGCCGCGCGGATTCTCTCGGACCAATTTGACGACGACCCGAACGGAAAATAAGAGGGTATTTGGGGGTGCCCTAGATGAGACAATTTCCCAATTTTTTATTTGGTTACCCCTTAATTATTAGCGGACCAGCCCCTATATACCACAGCAGCATGCAGGGCATTTTATAGATTGTCGCCGTGTCACGAGTTTCGCTCTGTATGCGCTTTAGTGTCATAAATAACGCAAATCACCATAAAATGGCCTTTATTGCCCCAAATTTGCGCCTCAATTCAACGATAGTTTGGTTTTGTAGACGGAGCAAGTATTGAGTGCCGCCATGTTGCGAGTTATCTCTGGCTACACTTTGTTAAGATAGTGAACAGTTTGGCGCCCATGACGGAGGGCGCCTTTTTTACTTTCTGGAAACCTGAAAACACATTCAAAATACCATATAATTGCCACATTTCGTGCAATTTCTGGCCTTATTGTTTAGCTAAACATTTAATTGTATTCAGGGGATGTTGTGAGTGCCGCCGTGTAAGTGTTTTCCCTGAATACACTTTTACCAGTTTTTCGCCCTCCTCGTGAGGGCGTTTTTATGTCACAGCACTGCGGGCTTGAAAGCGGGGCGCTTTCCAAACATCACCTTCCATAATTTCGCGCAAAATTTCTACCGCATGCACCACATCCATGTGGCTTAGATAAAGCGGGGAAAAGCCAAAGCGCAGCACGTTGGGCATTCTGAAATCCCCCACCACGCCGCGCTCAATCAGGGCTTGCACAATCGGGTAAGCCTCGGGGTGGGTGAACGAAACTTGAGAGCCACGAAGGGCGTTTTCGCGTGGAGAGGCCAGCTTGAGCGCGGGCACTTTGGCCTCGACCAGCTCAATAAAGAGCGAGGTCAAAGACAGGCTTTTGGCCCGCACCTGCGCCATATCTAGCCCCGAAATTATATCCAACCCCGCTTCAAGCGCCCGAAAAGACAGGATCGGCTGGGTGCCGCATAAGAACTTTCGAATGCCGGCATCAGGGGCAAAGCCTGTATCAAAAGCAAAAGGTTGCGCGTGGCCCCACCAGCCGGAAAGCGGCTGACTTACGTTTGGCAAGTGCCGCGCCGCACAATAAATAAATGCAGGTGCCCCTGGCCCGCCATTAAGGTATTTATAGGTGCAGCCAATCGCCAAATCGGCCCCCGCCGCATTCAGGCCCACGGGCAAAATGCCGGCTGAGTGGCACAGATCCCAAATCACCACTGCGCCCATTTCGTGGGCGCGCGCGGTGATCGCCTCCACTTCGGCGACCTTCCCCGTGCGATAATCCACATGGTTTATCAGCACCACCGCCACGCTTTCATCTATCGCGGTCAGCAGGTCATCCACCAGCTTCATCTCAAGGCCGGGGCGGGATGCCAGCGCGCCTTCAACCATATACAGGTCCGTCGGGAAGCTACTTTTCTCGGCGATAATCACTTGGCGCTCAGGCCGCAGGCTTAGCCCGGCAAAAAGCGCTTTATAAAGGTTGATCGAGGTCGAATCGCAAATCACAACCTCGCCCGCCGAGGCTCCGATAACAGGCGCAAGCCTGTCGCCATATTCTGTAGGGAGGGCAAACCACCCCGCTTTATTCCAGCTGGTAATCAGGTCTGTTGCCCATTCTTGCTGCGTGGCCTCGGAAACAGCCTCAAGCGCGGCCTTGGGCATGGCACCCAGCGAGTTTCCATCAAAATAAATCATCCCGTCGGGGATGAGAAACTGCGCCCGTAAAGCGGCTAACGGGTCTTGCTTATCTAAGGTTTCAGCGCGGGCGGTAAAAGAATTGTCCATCAGACCTCTCGTTTTTGCACCGCGCTCAGGCGGGGGTTTTCGCGGATTTCAATTTTAAGTTCATCCAACATTTTCTGCAACATTTTTGCAAGCTTTGGATTTTCGGCAATGCCCACCGCGTTTAGCGCACTCCCAAGCAGGGGCAGGGTTACGTAGGCCGGTTCCACAATATTGGCAGACATGGTTTTAAGCACTTCTCTAAGCGCCGCCATTGCGTGGCTGGCGCGGGGAGACGTGTTTATGAGCGCTACGGGCATTTCGGGGAAGTTTTCGTCACTCACCAGCCAGTCCAGTGCGTTTTTTAGCACGCTGGAAATACCGTGGGCATATTCGGGGCTGGCTATCAGCAGGCCGTCTGCATGGGCCATAGCATGGGCGAGTGCTGCCACTTCGGCAGGCCCCTCAAGGTCAGGGTTAAACAGCGGTAAGCTGCCAAGCTCAGCCATCCTTAAATTCAGGCCGTCAGGGGCAAGCATCTGTGTGGCCTCAAGTGCGGCGCGGTTATAAGACGGTTGCCGCAAGCTACCGCAAAAGCACAAAATTTCCACCATTTCCGCCCTCCGCGCGGCTTCATTCTCTGGACATCGGGCCGCTTTCCGGCCTATGCATCCTTTATGGCTACCGCGATACCATCCCCCCCAAAAGCCCGCAAGGCGCGCCTGCCCGACCTGTGGTCAATCGGCGCGGTGCTGATCGCGCTTTTGGTGCTGATGCCCCTGATCGCGGTGGTTTACATTGCGTTTTTCCCAACCGAAAACATTTGGGGCCACCTACTAGCCACGACCCTGCCGCGCTACTTGCGAAATTCCATCGGTCTAATGGTGTTGGTGGGCCTTGGCTCTGCCATTATTGGCACTTCTACTGCATGGCTGGTGGTGATGAAGCGTTTTCCAGGGCGGCGTTGGCTGCAATGGCTTCTGCTGATGCCCATGGCCCTGCCAGCTTATATTAGCGCCTATGCACTGGTAGATTTCCTTGAATATGCCGGCCCCGTGCAAACCCTGCTGCGCGCTACCTTTGGCTGGGAAACCAGCCGCGACTACTGGTTCCCTGAAATCCGCTCCATCTGGTTTGCCGCCATGGTGCTCACGCTTTCGCTTTACCCTTATGTTTACCTGCTGGCCCGCGCGGCGTTTCGAGAGCAATCGGCCAGCATGATAGAGGTTTCCCGCGCACTGGGCTGTGGCCCGTGGCGCAGTTTTTTCAGAGTGGCTTTGCCGATGGCCCGCCCGGCCATTGCCGCAGGCCTCGCCATTGTGATGATGGAAGCCCTGAATGATTTTGGCACCGTTGAGTATTTTGCGGTGCAAACCTTAACCACCGGTATTTTTACCACGTGGCTACAGGGCTATAATGCGGGCGGGGCGGCCCAAATTGCCACGCTCATCCTCACTTTTGTGCTGGTGTTGGCCGTGTTTGAAAAATACGCCCGCAAGCGCCGCCGCTTTCATAATCTTTCCGCCAAGGTTACCCCTATCGAGCCCGAGCGGCTGCATGGCACAGGGGCGCTGCTTGCTACACTGGCCTGCCTGCTGCCCTTCATTGCGGGGTTCCTGCTGCCCGTTGGCGTGATCTCGGCCAAGGCTTTTGGGCATTTGGACGAGTGGGCAGAGCCAAAGCTCTGGCTAGCCGCCAAAAACACCATTTTACTAGGGGCAGGGGCGGCTACGCTTACGGTATTTGGCGCGTTGTTTATGGTTTACGGCGTGCGTAATTCCAAGCGCGCTTTGCCGCGTCTGCTTATGCCCGTTACCGCCATTGGCTATGCCGCGCCAGGTGCGGTGCTGGCAATCGGTATTCTTATTCCCTTTGGTGCGTTTGATAACGCGCTGGCGGATTTTGTTGAGCATTGGTTCGGCGTTGATATCGGATTGCTGCTCACGGGGTCTGCTGCTGCCGTGATGTTTGCCTATGCGGTCCGCTTTTTTGCCATTCCCCAAGGCGCGATTGATTCGGCCCTTGGCCGCGTAACGCCGTCTATGGATATGGCGGCGCGCTCGCTGGGGCGGAATAGCTGGCAAACCCTGTGGGCAGTGCACGTGCCACTGATTCGCGGCTCGGTGGTTGTGGCGGCGCTTTTGGTATTTGTCGACTCGGTTAAAGAGCTGCCTGCCACACTGATTTTGCGCCCATTTAATTTTGATACGCTGGCGACGCAGGTTTATGGCCAAGCCTCGCTTGAAAACCTTGAGAAAGCGGCCCCTTCGGCGCTTTTGGTCACGCTGGCCGGGCTTTTACCGGTGATTTTGCTTGCGAAGGCCGGAAACCGGCAGTTTCGCCGCTAAAGCCTTGCATTTTGGTAAAGAAACGCCAATAAATCCGGTAATACCAGTTGAGTTGAGCCAATGGGCCATTTGAAAAGGGATGCATTATGAGCGATGAAGATGAAGTAAAAGGCGGCGGCGGGATGAAGATGATCCTGGTTATTGTCGTGGCCGCTGTGGCCGCTTTTGGTGGGTACAAGTATTTTGAAGCCAAGCAGCAAGAGGCTTTGGCGGTGCAGCAAGCCGAGGAAGCAGCCATAGCACTCGCGGCGGCCAAAGCCGCCGAAGAGGCTGCCGCTGCGCAGGCCTTGCTAGATGAGCAAGCTGCTGCCGAAGCCGAAGCACAGGCCGCTGCCGAAGCAGCTGCTGCCGAGCAGGCCGCGCTAGATGAGGCTGCCGCCGCTGCCGAGGCCGCTCTTGCCCAAGCTGCCATGGAAGCCGAAGCTGCACTCGCCGCCCAAGCTGCTGAGGCCGAAGCCGCTGCGCAGGCTTTGCTAGATGAGCAAGCCGCTGCTGCCGAGGCCGCCGTTGCTCAAGCTGCTATGGAAGCCGAGGCCGCTATGGCCGCCGAAGCCGCTGCTGCGGAAGCCGCTGCGCAGGCCTTGCTAGATGAGCAAGCTGCCGCCGCCGAGGCCGCCGTTTCCCAAGCTGCCATAGAAGCCGAAGCTGCTGCTCAGGCCGCTGCAGATGAAGCCGCCGCAGCCCAAGCCGCTGAAGAAGCGAGTGCTGCTGCCGCCGAAGCTGAAGCCGCAGCCCAAACCGCTGCTGAAGAAGCTGCTGCAGCTGAGGCTGTTGCCGCCGCTGAAGCCGAAACTGCTGCGGAAGAAGCTGCTGGTGTGGCCACAGAAAATACCATGAGCGACGCCGACAAGCGCTTGTGCGAATTGATGGAAATTCCGATGCGCGCCGGTGGCGAGCTGATCGAGTGTAACTGATAAAAAAGAGGGCGCTTAATAGCGCCCTCTTAATCCTGCTAAGCCTCGCCTTTCGGCGGGTTTTTTATTTCATATCTGGCGGTGTGGCTTCCGCAGCCAGGGCCTCCACAGCCTCTTCAATGCTCAACACTTTCGAGCCTTTCTCGCCAAGGCGACGCATAGAAACGCTGTGTTCCTCAACCTCGCGCATGCCCACTGCCAAGATCACCGGCACTTTGCCCAAGCTATGCTCGCGCACCTTATAATTGATCTTTTCATTGCGCACATCAGCCTCGGCCCGCAGGCCTTTAGCCTTTAACCGCGCCACAACCTCATGCACCCATTCATCGGCATCGGAAACAATAGCCGCCACCACAATTTGCCGTGGGGCCAGCCAGAGCGGGAATTTTCCCGCGTAATTCTCGATGAGAATCCCGAGGAAGCGCTCGAAGCTCCCCAAAGTGGCGCGGTGCAGCATCACTGGCGTATGCTTTTGGCCATCTTCGCCGATATACTCGGCTTCCATCCGCTCGGGCAGCACAAAATCGGCCTGTAAAGTGCCGAGCTGCCATTCGCGACCAATCGCGTCTGTCAGCTTAAAGTCAAGCTTTGGCCCGTAAAACGCACCCTCGCCCGGGTCCACCTCATAAGGGTGGCCAAGGGCCTTGATCGCGTTTTCCAACGCGGCCTCAGCTTGGTCCCAGACCTCATCAGAGCCAGCCCGCACGTCTGGGCGGGTGGAAAACATGATTTTGAAATCTGCAAAGCCAAGGTCTTCATAAACCCGCGTCAGCAACTCGATGAATTTTTTGGTCTCGCTGGCAATCTGATCTTCGGTGCAGAATATATGCGCGTCATCTTGCGTGAAGCCCCGCACCCGCATCAGCCCGTGCATAGAGCCCGAGCTTTCATAACGGTGGCAAGAACCAAACTCGGCCAAGCGAAGCGGCAAATCACGGTAGCTTTTCAGCCCTTGATTATACACCTGCACATGGCATGGGCAGTTCATCGGCTTGAGCGCGTTGGTGCGCTTGTCATTGGCGTGCTCGTCGTCAATCTCGGTGGTAAACATGTTTTCGCGGTATTTTTCCCAATGCCCCGAGGCCTCCCAGAGCTTGCGGTCCACCACCATCGGGGTGTTGATCTCAAGGTAGCCGTCATCCCGCTGGCGGCGGCGCATATAGTCTTGCAAAATGCGGTAAAGCTCCCAGCCGTTGGGGTGCCAAAACACCATGCCGGGGGCTTCTTCTTGCAGGTGGAACAGGTCCATCTCTTTGCCAAGGCGGCGGTGGTCGCGCTTTTCGGCCTCCTCCAGCATGTGCAGGTGGGCTTTTAGGTCCGCTTTGTTGCGAAAGCCAACGCCGTAAATGCGCTGGAGCATTTTATTGTTGCTATCCCCACGCCAGTAAGCGCCCGCGACCGACATCAGCTTAAATGAATCGCCCGGCACTTGGCCGGTATGGGCCAAATGCGGCCCGCGGCACAGGTCTTGCCAGTCGCCATGCCAATACATCCGCAGGTCTTCATCGCTGGGAATGCCCTCGATAAGCTCAACTTTATAAGGCTCGTTATTGTCCTTATAAAACTGGATGGCGCGCTCACGCTCCCACACTTCGGTGCGCACCGGCTCGCGCTTGTTGATGATCTCGCGCATCTTTTTCTCGATGGTCTTGAGGTCGTCCTCATGAAACGGTTCATCGCGGTCAAAGTCATAATACCAGCCGTTTTTGATAACGGGGCCAATGGTGACTTTAACGTCAGGCCACAACTCTTGCACGGCGCGGGCCATAATGTGGGCGGCGTCGTGGCGGAAAAGCTCAAGCGCTTGGGCTTCGTCTTTACTGGTGTAAATCGCGAAATCGGAATCCGCGTTGATCTGGATCGAGAGATCAGAAAACGTGCCGTTAATCGCACAGGCAATCGCCGCTTTTCCGAGACTTTTGGAAATGTCGGATGCCACCTCTGCGCCGGTAATACCGGCGGGGTATTGGCGCACGGCACCATCAGGAAGGGTGAGGGAAACTTCGGCCATATCGGCGCTCCTATGAGTTTGGCGCCTACGAAACGCCCGGTTATTGGAGATTGCTAGATGAGCGTTTTTTGCAAGGTTGTCAAGAACTCTCAAAAGCGCCTGCGTTTAATACCGTTCCAACACAGAGCTGGTTTCGGATACAATTTTTGGCTCGCCGGTTAGGTCAATCACATAAGAGAATTGCGCCAGCCCGCGAGAGGTGGCGGCCCGTGATTGCGCATAGGCAAAAAACACGATTTTGGCTTCTATTGAGCAGATATCGCCATCGCAGCTCACGCTGGTATTCTCTTCGTCAATATCATAAGCGCGCACTGGCCAGCGCTCGATAAAACTTGCTTTATCAGCGATCACCTGTTCTTGGGTCCAGTCTTTGCCATAAAACGTAATTTGATCGCCGTAAAAAGCGGTTACCCCCGCTTCGATATCGGGGGCATTCTGCGACCAATAACGAATATTGAGGCGGGTGAAGTTAAGGGCGCGGGCTTCCTGCGCCGAGGTATCGGGCACGGGGGTGGTTGTGCGCTCGGGCACAACAAAAGCGGCTTGTGTGTCATTGCTGGTTTGCACTGCGGGCAGGCCGTCCAGAATTTCTTGCGCAAGCGCCACGTAGAGCGGCTCGTCACCCCATTTATTAATAAAGGCGTTCAGCACCACACGGCTTTTGGAGTTTTGCACAAAGGCCCATTCCTCAATCACACCTTTGATTTGCCCGTCATCACTGGCGCTATCACACTCGCCAAACAGGCAGGAGGTGCCGGACAGCTCGTCATAATAGGCGGGGCGTTGGTCTGCCCCGATGATATTGGCGGCTTGCTGTACTTGGTTGCGGGTTTTGATGGTGGCTTGGCGCAAGTCACCGGTTGACTCTAGATTGCGCAGGAAAAACCGAGTGAACACTGAAAATTCCTGCGTGTCGGCCTCGCCCAAACGGTCCAGCGCGGCTTGGCCAGCGCCCGCAGAATAAATCAGAAAGGTGCCTTGGGCAGGCTCCACCGGGGCCAGACCACGGGTTACGCCCACAGCGCGGCTCAGATTGCCGCCAAAGGGGTTGTTGCGGCAGGCATCCACCACGGCAATGGTCAGGTGCGCTTGCCGCGCCGCGATATTATCCAAAATGCCGTTTACCCCGTTTTTTAGCGGGATGCTCATCTCCACGGCCACCGCCGCACTGCTGGTGATTTCAGCATCGGTTGGGACAAGATAGTTAAGCGAGCCATCAGACCAGCCATGGCCGGAATAAATAAAGGCAACGGTATCACCGGGTTGGATGGTTTCGTAGAACCCGGCCAGTTGACGGCGCATTTGGGTCATTGGCGCGTTGTAAACAGTGGTGACCTCAAAGCCCCTACGGGTCAAAAGCTCGGTATATCCGTTGGCGTCTTCTTGTGCTTTCAGAAGCGGGGGGAGGGTGTCGTAATTATCATTACCGACAATAAGAGCACGCTCAACGGCTTGCGCCATGCCGGGCAAGAGAATCAGCAAGAGGGCAAAAATACGGGTCATATCGTAAATATCCGTTTTCTTTTAAATGGTTCTTCGGCATGTTGGGGCCGACGGTGTAAAATCACCTCCTCTTAAGATAGGATAAAAATGCCGAATTGCAAGTTTTTTGATGCCCCAAGCGGGCGGCGACTGGCGTATCATCGCGTTGAAGGTAAAAACCCTGGAGTTGTTTTTTTTGGTGGTTTCAAATCTGATATGCAGGGCAGTAAGGCTATTTTTCTGCAAGAAATGGCAGAAAGCCAAGGCCGTGCCTTTTTGCGGTTTGATTATTCCGGCCACGGACAAAGCAGTGGTGAATTTACCGAGGGTTGCATTGGGGACTGGGCAGAGGACGCCGCCGAGATCATCTCGGCGCTGACTGCTGGCCCGCAGATTGTCATCGGGTCTTCCATGGGGGGGTGGATAGCGCTTTTGCTGGCGCGGCAGATGCCTGAGCGATTTCAGGCGCTTATCGGCATTGCCGCCGCGCCGGATTTCACCGAGGATTCTTTGTGGGCTGGCTTGGATGAGGCTCAGCGGGCAACGCTAATGAGAGAAGGCCAGATTGGACTACCCTCGGAATACGCCGATAGCCCCTATATTTTTACCCGCCGCTTGGTGGAGGATGGCCGTAAGCAACGGGTATTGCTGGACCCGCTTAACCTACCGTTTCCTGTGCGGTTGATGCAAGGCACCGCAGATGCTTCTGTGGAGCTTTCGGTGCCGTTACGCATTGTCGAGCATGCGACGGGGCCGGATATTAGGCTGATTTTGGTTAAAGGGGTGGATCATCGCTTTTCAACGCCGGAATGTTTGGCATTGATCGAGACAACGTTGAAAGAACTGCCGCGTTAGGTGGCGCCTTTGGTGGGCGCAAACCCTTCGGTTGGAAGGGCCATGAGCGCCTTCACGACACCAGCACACCAACTGCCACAAGCGTAAGGCCAATAAAGCCAGTGCCAAGGGCTGCGGTGTTAACGGCGACCAATAGCTGCATCCGATCTTTGGCCTCTTGGCCGTCGGGGGCATCCTTTTTGAGCCTTATTGCCATGCGGACAGAGTAACCAAGGCCAATGAGGCCAAGCACGGCCAAAACTGTGCCTGCGTAAACCATATATGTAAAGATATTTTCCATGGGGGCTATGTAGGGGGGCGCGGGGCTTTTGGCAAGCTTGGCCTTGCTCCTGAGGGCGCTTCGGGCTAGGGTCCACGCTCGAAATCCAATACAGGCAGGAGAGTATCCATGGATGAGAATGACGAGGTTCAGCAGAGCCAATACCGCGTGACATCAAGCGAATTGCGCGCTTTTGTGGAGCGTTATGAGCGGCTGGAAGTGGAAAAGAAAGACATTGCTGACCACCAGAAAGAAGTGATGGCCGAGGCGAAATCCCGTGGCTATGACACCAAGATTTTGCGCAAAATTGTGGCGCTGCGAAAAAAAGACCCGCAGGAGATTTCTGAAGAGGAAGCGGTGCTGGAAATGTATAAAGACGCGCTGGGCATGTAGGCGAAACGTCGCATTGAATGGCGGCGGGTTTGCCGCCAATATGGCTTGAAAAGGGGTGCGCATTGTTTGGACCGTATTAGGAAACTGTGCTCATGAGAACGTTGCCGGATAAAATTTCCGAGCTGGCATTGCCCAGCGGAACTGTAGAAGTGGACGAGGCGGGGTATATTACCAAACCCGACCTCTGGACGCGCGAATTTGCCGAACATTTGGCGGTTGTTGACGGGATTGAGTTGACACAAGACCACTGGGAAATCATTGATTTTGTGCGGGAGTCTTATGCCGACCACCGCGTGGCTGTGGATGTGCGCCATGTGTTGAAGCTGGCGCAAAACGGCCTTGGGATGAGCAAACATGACGCCAAAGTGAGGATGCTGGAGCTGTTTCCTTTGGGGTATGTGCGGCAAGCGGTGAAGATGGCAGGGATGAAGCAACCGCGGGCGTGGAGCACGGGGTAGCGCTATAGGGGGCCAGCCCCCTCGCTGCGCTCACCCCCGGGATATTTTGACAATTTGGAAAGCTAGGCAAGGACGAGCAGGAGTATGCCTGTGGCGATAAAGGCGATGCCGAAGAGTTCTATTCGGCGGATGACCTCTTTGAAAAACAGCCATGAAGCTAGCAAGGTGAACAGAATTTCCACCTGCGCCACGGCTTTTACATAGGCTGCATTTTGCAGGCTGAAGGCGGTAAACCAGCCGAGCGAGGCCAAGCCTCCGGTGAGGCCAACGAGCATGCCTAGGCGCCAGTTTTTGAGGATTGCGCGGAGTTGCGGGCGATCTTTGAGTAAGAACCATGCCAGCAAAAGCGCGGATTGAAAGCTGGTGGCAACCAGTAGCACGGCAGCACCGTGGGAGGCCGCTGTGCCGCTTTCAAGCTCTTGGGTCGCCGCGCGGTAGAGCACCGATGAAATGGCGAAGCAGGTGCCGGAGGCAAGGCCGATGCCAACGCTTCGGGCGTTTAGGCCAGCAAGGCGCATGTTTCCCGCGATCAGCACGACCCCGACAAGAGAAATGAGGATGCCGATCATGGCCGAGAGGCTAATGCTGTCCCCGAGCAAGACAAAGCCGATGATGGCGGTTTGTATGGCTTCAGTGCGGGCCAAAGTGCTGCCTACAGCGAAGTTTTTAAAGCCAAAGAGGTAAAGCAACAGTAGCGTGCCGATGATTTGGCCAATGGCGGCTAGACCGGTGAACATAAAGAACCGAACAGGAAGGGCCGTGGCAGCGCCTTCCCCCAGCCACGCCCAAAGCAGCCACGCCAGCGGCATTGCAAAGAAAAACCGAATCGCCGTAGCCCCAAGGCTAGAAAGCCGCGCCTTCAAGTGCTTTTGCAACATTGAGCGCAGGTTTTGCAAAAACGCCGCTGCAATGGTGATCAGTATCCAGAATTCCATTGAGGTCCTTAATGTTGATTCCTATGGCTAAAGCGTTTTCGCTTTGGCGCGCAAATCAACCTTCTGCACTTTACCTGTCGACGTTTTGGGGAGGTCTAGAAAGATCACAGTTTTGGGGCGCTTGAAGCCAGCGAGATGTGCGCGGCAATGCGCGATAATTTCGTCTTCCGAAACCGTGGCTTCTGGATGCAGCTCCACAAAGGCGCAGGGCGTTTCGCCCCATTTATCGTCCGGCCGCGCGACCACGGCCACCGCCGCCACCGCCTCTAGCGCATGGATCACGCCCTCAACCTCGATGCTCGAAATATTCTCACCCCCGGAAATGATGATATCCTTGGCGCGGTCCCGCAGCTGGATATAGCCATCGGGCTGCACCACGCCCAAATCGCCCGAGTGAAACCACCCCCCGGCAAAGGCTTCGTCCGTGGCCGCTTGGTTGTCTAGGTAGCCCTTCATGGTGATATTGCCGCGCATCATCACCTCACCCATGGTTTCACCGTCCCACGGCACGGGTTGCATCGTGTCTGGATCCATCACCGTGGCGCCTTCTTGCACCACATATGGCACGCCCTGCCTTGCTTTCAAGTTGGCTTGTTTACCCATGGGCAGGTTGTCCCATTCGGGCTTCCATGCGCAGGAAATGCAGGGGCCGTAGGTTTCGGTTAAGCCATAAGCATGGGTGACGTTGAAGCCCTCTTCTTGCATTTTGGCCAGCACAGTAGCGGGGGGCGGGGCGGCGGCTGTCATCACGTTGACCTTATGCGAGAAGGGCCGTTTGGCGGCGGCATCGGCATCGACCATAAAGCTCAGAACAATCGGCGCGCCGCAAAGATAATTTGCGCCCTCATCAGCAATGGCATTGTAAATATTCTCGGCCGTCACCTTGCGAATGCAAATATTTGTGCCCGCCTTGGCGGCCACCGTCCAGGGAAAGCACCAGCCATTGCAGTGAAACATTGGCAGCGTCCACAGGTAAACCGGCGCAGCCTCCATGTTCCATTCCATCACATTGCCAAGGGCATTCAAGTAGGCCCCGCGATAGTGGTAGGCCACGCCCTTGGGGCGGCCTGTGGTGCCGGAGGTGTAGTTAATGCTGATGGTGTCCCACTCATCGGCAGGGGGGTGGGCCGCAAAAGCGGTATTTCCGCTCGCGAGAAAAAGCTCATAATCCACTTTACTCAGGCGCGGCCCTTCGGGAGCGGCAGGGTCCACAATGTCAATAATCAGCGGCGGGCTATCCAAGCCTTTCAGCGCCTCTTGCACGGTGGCTGCAAATTCACGGTCCACGATCAAGGCACGGGTATTGGAGTGCTCCAGAATATAGTTAATCGTGCCAGCATCCAGCCGGCAATTGAGCGTGTTCAGCACCATGCCCGCCATGGGCACGCCAAAATGCGCCTCGTAAATTTCGGGGGTGTTCACGGCGATCACCCCCACCACATCACCCTTTTTTAACCCCGCGCTATGCAGGGCAGAGGCCATTTGCTTGCAGCGCGCATATGTTTCGGCCCATGTCCGGCGGGTCTCACCATAAACTACGGCTATGCGGTCAGGGTAGGTCATCGCGGCGCGATGAATGAAACTCACGGGCGTGAGCGGGGCATAGTTGGCAGGGATTTTGGCGAAATCGGTCATGGCAGGCTCCCAAAGTGCAGTCCAGCGGTTATCCCGCGCGGGGCGAGGCTTGTAAAGGGGCGTTGGGCGGGCGTTGAGCGCGTGGGCGGGGGAAACTGCTCAAAACATCCGTAAGATTTTTTCACATAACTTGCTGATAACGAATAAAATAAACCTCTCTTACCATAACTCCTCTCCTAGGATAGTAGTTATGGTAAGAGTTGGAAATCCAGCCTTTGACCGTCGCACGCTTAATCCTTGTGAGCGGCGTAGGGGTGAATGGGTTTTAGCTGTGGGTTTCGATGTCAGATTGCAACTGATCCGCAACCGAGCTGGGGTTAAATGCAACGCCCTGATGGCCGGTAAAGCAATATTCCCGCCAGACAAAACCTATAAGCTCAGCCGCATCCGGCGTTGCGGGGTAGCCCTCTGGGTTCAGCGCTTGCAAGGCGTGGAAAGGCTTGGCGGCGGCAAAGGCTTCTGATATCCAAACATGCAGCGGCAAAATATGAAAATGTAACGGAAAATCCGGCACCATCCCAAATTTGCCGGTGAGCACCTTTTCAGGTTTTAACACCCGCTCCACCGCGCCACAAGCCAACCCAAGAAAGCGCCAAGCTCGGGGAAGGCCTCAGGCGGCAGGGCGGCAAAGCTGTCCGTCGCAGTGCCCGTTGAGATCACAAATAAATACCCCGGCACCCCGTAGCGCAGGTTGACATTGATCTGCCAATGCTCCCCTTGCAGCAGGGTACGGTTGTGTTTCATGGGTGGCTTTCCGGAGGGTTTTGTCGGCGGCAGAAATTGAATGCATATGATCTTACGTGGTCACCTAATATGTAGTGGTTCCGACTGAATCTAACCTGGCAAATGCCGCCTGAAAAACGGTAACGGTCAGGTCAAGTCGGAACCACTACACCTAACCCTCCCACGCTTGCATCACCTCCCACGCCTCCTCCGCCGTATCCACAAAGCGAAACAGGTTAAGGTCGCTATCTGAGATCGTCCCCGCATCTGCCAGTGCTTCCCAGTTGATGATTTTTTGCCAGAAATCCTTGCCAAACAGCAAAATCGGCATTGGGGCCATGCGTTTGGTCTGGATCAGGGTCAGGGCTTCAAACAGCTCGTCCATGGTCCCAAAGCCGCCGGGGAAGGCAGCAATGGCCTTGGCGCGCATTAAAAAATGCATTTTACGGATGGCAAAATAATGGAAGTTAAAGCACAGTTCCGGTGTGGCGTATTCATTCGGCGATTGCTCATGCGGCAGCACAATGTTGAGGCTCACGGATTTGCCACCCACATCAGCAGCGCCACGATTCCCTGCTTCCATCACCCCTGGCCCGCCGCCAGTGCAAACCACATAATCCTTACCACCGGTTTTCAGGCTCGCTTCGGTGCAAATTTGTGCAAATTTGCGCGCCTCGGTATAATACTGGGAAAGCTCGCCAAGAGCTGCGGTGCGAGCGTTTTCCTTAAACTCTGGGTCCGGTATGCGCGCCCCGCCAAACAGCACCACGGTACTTTCCACGCCTGCCTCTGTCAGCGCCATTTCTGGTTTCAGCAACTCCAGTTGCAAGCGCATCGGGCGCAGCTCATCACGGCACAAAAAATCGGGGTCTGCAAAGGCCAGTCGATAAGTTGGCGCGCGGGTTTGCGGCGTGCTTTCCACATCTTGTGATTTGGCAATATCATGGCGGGCATCGGGGAAACGGCGGGGCTTGGGGCTCATTTGGGTCGTCCTGTGATCTGGGAGAGGGCAGGATTGCAGAAGTTGCGGGGGAAAGGAAGCGTTTATTCCTGGGCGTATCGATTCATATGGCGTGCAACAAAAACGCACTAATCCGGCAATTTGTCTCAAAACATCGCGCCGCATCGCCAAAATATTTTTACTTTGCGTGCACCTTGCACTGGCACTCGACTATTGCTTGCTTTGTGGCAACCAAGGATACCCTAATGAGCACCCAATACGTATACCAAAATATCGCACGCGCCGTTCGAGAGCATGGGGTGGATACCATGTTTGGGCTGATGGGGGATGCCAACCTGTTTATGGTTGACAGCTTTGTGCGCGATTGCGGTGGCCGCTTTGTGCCCGCCGCACATGAAGGGAGTTCAGTTTTGATGGCGCTGGCCTATGCCCATGTTGCGGGTAAAGTCGGCGTAGCGACGGTGACCCACGGCCCGGCGCTCACTAATTGCATGACCGCACTCACCGAAGGTGTGCGCGGCCATATTCCGATGGTTTTGCTGGCGGGGGATACGCCAGTTACCATGCCGCTGCACCTGCAAAGCGCAGATCAGCGCGCGCTGGTTAAGGCCACAGGTGCTGGGTTTGAGCAGGTGCGTGCGCCTGATACCATCGCCATGGATGTTGCCCGTGCCTTTTATCGCGCAGAGGTAGAGCGCCGCCCCGTGGTGCTTAATATGCCTGCAGATTTTATGTGGGAGACCGCCGCGCACGAAACGCATGTGCTTGATGTGTTTACCGCCCCTGGCAATGTCGCCGAAGGTGATATTCTCGATGAAGCCATTGGCATGATCGCCTCAGCACGCCGACCGCTGATTTTGGCGGGCGCGGGTGCCGTGGCCGCAAAGACCAAGCTGATCCGTCTTGCGGACAGACTGGAAGCGCCGTTGGCGACCACGCTGAAAGCCAAGGGGCTTTTTAATGATCATCCTTATAATATTGATATTTTCGGCACGCTTTCCACGCCTGCGGCCTATGAGCTGATCGCGCAATCGGATTGTATTATGTGCTTTGGCACCGGCTTGCATGATTTTACCACCGACCGTGGGAAGCTGATGAAAGGTAAGCGGATCGTGCAGGTGGATGTGGAGCCAACAGCCATCGGCGGAGGCCTGCATCCAGATGCGGCGCTGGTGGCAGATGCGGGGCTGACCGCCGAAACGATCCTCTACTGGCTAAATGAGGCAGAAGTTTCTCCAAGCGGCTTTACCCGCGAGCTCGATATAAAAACCCTCACCGCGCACCCCGTCGGCGCAAGCAAAACGGCTGAGGGCTGTATCAACTATGTCTATGCGTTAGAACGGCTGGAAAAGGCGCTTCCGAAAGACAGGCTTTTGGTGACAGATGGCGGGCGATTTATGACAGAGGTCTGGTGCCGTCTTTCAGTCGAGGGCCCGCGAAGCTTTGTTGCCACCACCAATTTCGGCTCCATCGGTATTGGCCTGCAAGAGGCCGTGGGCGCCGGGCTGGCAGCGCCTGACCGGCCCGTTGTGCTATTTAGCGGCGATGGCGGCTTTATGATGGGTGGGATTAACGAGTTTAACACCGCCGTGCGCCTCGGGCTTGATCTGATCGTAATCATCGCCAATGATTCCGCCTATGGCGCCGAGCATATCCAGTTTCTGGACCGCAAAATGGACCCGAGCCTGACCGAATTCCACTGGCCGTCCTTTGCCGAAGTCGCCACCGCGCTAGGCGGGCAAGGGGCTATGGTGCAAACCGAAGCCGAGCTAGACGCCGCCCTTGCGATGATAAAAACCCGAAACGGCCCGATTTTGATCGAACTAAAACTCGACCCGCGTTATGTGCCTAGGATGCGAATTTGAGGGGGGATGTGGAACTCTTACATTTCGATATGTGACGTGATTTAGCTATCCTTATTGGGTTGAGTGTAGTAGCCATAATGCGGAACAAAGGTATTGCAAATTTGACAACGTCTTGAATTGGAACTGTGTAAATGCAGCTTATAAAAGAAATTGAAATTTCCTACTTTAGGAGTTTCTATAAATTCAAGCTGCGTGATCTAAGTGATTTGAACGTAATATTTGGGAAAAACGATTCTGGAAAATCAAACGTGGTTCGCGCACTCAGTCTATTTTTCTCGGGAAACCCAGACAACATCCATGCGTATGATTTCGTAACAGACTTCTGTGATCAAAGACTTCGCGAGTCAAGTGAATCGGAAGACATAAGGAAGTTTCTTTACGTGAAAATCACGTTTAATACCCCAAAAAGTTTTCAACGATCTCTGGGTAAGAATTTCTATGTAAAGAGGCAATGGACGGTCTCTCGCGGAGAAGAGTATATCGAAGAGGTTTCATCGACAATACCAAATAATAAACGCCACATCCTGACACGTTTGATGAACAAAATAAGGTTTATCCATATTCCAGCGATCAAAGACTTATCAATTTTTGAAATGCTGCTGGCCGATGTGTATGACACTTTGGCCGAATCCCCCGATTTCGAAACTGCAGTCGAAGCATTCTCCACGGAAGTTCAAAATTTGACGGGAACGATGTTTTCAACGCTACCTAAAGAAGTTTCTGGCAAGTCAAAAATCGGGGTGCCAACTCAAATGAGTTCTTTGTTCGAGACACTGGACTTTGAAACATTGGCACCAGGCGACGATAAACCAAAATCGCTTACGCAACAACGTGGTGATGGGATAAAGGCACGGCATATACCCGAACTTCTGGGATATATTTCTGAACACGATGAATTCGACTTTCATATCTGGGGTTTTGAAGAGCCAGAAAATTCGTTGGATTTTGTGGCTGCCCAAGCTGAAGCTGAGCGGTTTCTTAATTTGGCAATGGGTAATAAGGTCCAAGTTTTTATTACAACGCATAGCCCTTCATTCTATCTATTGGAAGACACGGGACTAGCGAGCTTTTATGTTAGTAAAGACGAAAAAGGGCTATCGGTTGCCCTGCAAGGTCATGAGTTGGAGCAGTTTGATGCCCAAGCAGCTTTGGGTGAGGGCTTTTATCTTCCAGCAATAGCTGACGCGCTTCAAAATATTGCAGACATTGAGGCCCGTGCAGCGATTGCCGAAGAAAACTCGGCGCAATTGAAGGTGGAGCTGGAAGGGATAACGATACCAGTTGTACTGACTGAGGGTCGGACTGATGCATTAATATTGGAAACAGCTTGGAGTAAATGCCGGAATCACGATATGCCTTTTCGAGTACGAAGCTGTGAAACTGGTGTTGGTGAAGCGGGGGCTGGGAACGGAGGGGCCGACAGCCTTGCTGTCTGTCTGAAAGGTGTCGCGAGTGATAATGCCCATACAGTGATTGGCCTGTTTGATTATGATGGGGCAGGGCTAAAAGCATATAAGCTAAATAAAAATTTTGTTGAGGTCAGTATCGGCGGTATGTCTGTAAAGAAAGGAATACACGGGAAATCCTATGCGGTATTACTTCCTATTCCCGACTTTCGAGAGGAATGCCGTAAGCATAAAAACCTTCCAATAGAATTTCTGTTTGAGGATGAATACCTTTCGAATGAGGTAGGGGGGGTGAAACTGGAATTGAAAAGCAAGAAAGCCATCACAACAGTTGGAGATGAAAAGTACGAATTTCCCCTTGCAGACAAGACGCACTTGAAGGATGTTGGGGAGAACAAAGTGTTTTTTGCAGAGGTAATTGCACCGACTTTTCCAGAGGAAGCGTTCGTTGCGTTTAATGCTATTTTTTCTATGATTTGCGAAATTATTGAAACTGACGCAAACTAACAAACGAAGCCTAGGCCAAGGGTCTCCCCCCAGCCAAGGCCACTTGCTTAAACCCTACTCCTCAACCGTCACCTTTTCAGCTTCAATCGGGCGGGATTTGGCGATCTCGATCTTGCGGGGTTTTAGGGCTTCGGGGACTTCGCGCACGAGGTCCACGTGCAGCAGGCCGTTGGCGGTAACCGCATCGGTGGCGCGCACGTGGTCGGCCAGTTGGAAGCGTTTTTCAAAGGCGCGGGTGGCGATGCCGCGGTGCAGGAAGTTGGTTTCCGCCTCAGCCTCGGCCTTTTTACCGGCAATCACCAGCTGGCCGTCGCGGGTTTCAATCGTTAGTTCGTCCTCGGCAAAGCCAGCCACGGCAATGGAAATGCGATAGGCATCCTCGCCGGTTTTTTCGATATTATAAGGAGGGTAGCTAGAGCCGCCATCGGTGCGGGTCACGTTATCCAGAATGCTCGCCAAGCGGTCAAAGCCGACGGTTGAGCGGTAAAGGGGGGTTAGGTCAAAATTTCGCATTGGGTATCCTCCATTGAGCGACACAAGGTGGCCTTCCTTTACGGACAAGCCGGTTTTACAGGCCCGTTTGGCACCTGCTCCTTAAAAGGTAGGAAGGGAAATGCGGCTTTCAAGGGGTGGAAAATGGCGGGGCGCACCCTATCTATAGGCCAGCAACGGGAGTATAGCGCATGGCAAATGACCACAAGTTTTGGGACCGGATGGCAAAGCGCTATGCGAAATCACCAGTTTCAAACGAGGCGGCTTATCAAGAAAAGCTCCGCAAAACACGCGCGGTTTTAACACCTGAAATGAAGGTTATGGAATTTGGCTGCGGCACGGGGTCCACCGCCATAACCCTTGCGCCCGATGTGCAGGACTATCTGGCGACGGATATTTCGAGTGGTATGCTGGCCATCGCGCGGGGCAAGGCCGAGGGCGTTGGCAACCTGCGATTTGAACAGAAACGCCTAGAGGAGATAACCCCGCCAGAAGGCGGCTTTGATGCGGTGCTGGCGCACAGTATCCTGCACTTGCTCCCCGATAAACAGGCCGCCATCGCGCAGGCCTATGCCCTGCTCAAACCGGGCGGCGTGTTTATCTCCAGCACCACCTGCATGGCAAAAGGCGGGGTGTTGAAGCCGCTGCTCTGGGCAGGAAATAAGATAGGCCTGCTGCCGATGGTAAAGTTTTTCAACGCGGATACGCTGGTCGGCGCTGTAAAGGCTGCGGGCTTCACCATTGAGGACCGCTGGCAGCCCTCACCGAAAGCAGCGGTGTTTTTGATTGCGCGGAAGCCTGCAATGGTCAATAATGTAAGCTAGCATAGTGACCGAACAATAGCGGAGCTAACAGGTTTTTTACATTTAGACGCACCGTTGTTGCCTTGCTGCTTTGGCCTGCATTTGCAGCTGCGGCGTTTGGCAACTCAAATTCAAATGCAAGGTATATTGGCGAAATTTCATCACTTGGTGAATTTGGTGTGTTTGAGCTTGTAGCTGAACCGGGTGTCAATGCATCATCCCTGTATCGGAAATACTTTCGACTATGGGGCGCCAACATTAGCTCGGAGGCGCTTGCCAATTTTGTTGGGCAGGAGACCTATGGATGTGAACAGGTTGGCTCCGTCCAAACCATGACGGTTGGCCCTATTATCGTTGTAGAATGCGGGTCAGCTTCCGTTGATGATTTGTCCAAAACCCTATTGGATGAGGGCGCTGCGCAGCCGTTTTGTGTGGAGTTTAACTGCGACGCTGTTTGCTCTTAGCCATTTTTCGGCGGCTCCCCCTCATGCTCCATCCCAATCTGCTTGGCCGCCTTCGCCCCCAGCACCTTCAGCGTTTCCACCTGCCCCACAAGGTTGCCGCTGCCCTGCGAGAGCTTTGATACCGCCGCCGCGTGGCTGGTTTGCGCTTGGGTCAGGCGCTCGCCGACCTTCTCCATATCCTGTGTGAAGCCTACAAATTTGTCATAAAGCAGCCCCGCGCGCTTGGCGATATCCATGGCGTTTTTGTTGCGGCGATCAATCGACCACAGGTTATCAACCGTTTTCAGGGCCACCATCAGGTTGGTGGGGGAGGCGATCACGATATTGCGTTCAGAGGCATAAAGTGCAAGGTCTGGGCTGGCCTGCACCGCTTCTGAAAAGGCGCTTTCAATCGGCATAAACAGGATCACATAATCCACCGAGCCATCGTCAAGCTCGTGGTATTTCTTGGCGCTCAGCGTGTCGATATGGGTTTTGACCGAGCCAACATGCTGCTTCATATTGGCCCTCCGCGTGGCGTTATCCTCGGCATTCACCGCGCGCTCATAGGCCACGAGCGAAACCTTGCTATCCACCACCAACCGCCGCCCGCCGGGCAGGTTGACCACCACATCGGGCCGAAAGGCCTGCCCCTCGTCACCACGGTAATGGCTCTGCACCTCATATTCCTCACCTTCCCGCAGGCCAGAGCGCTCAAGGATGCTGGCCAGCACCATCTCCCCCCACGCGCCCTGCTTTTGCTGGTCGCCCTTCAGGGCTTTGGTGAGATTGTGGGCCTCCAGTGACACCTCGGCGCTTTGCTGGGTCAGCGTTTCAATCTGGTGCTTAAGCGCCACGCGGTCTTTGCCCGCGGCCTCATGCACTCCGCGCAACTCGGCCTCAAACTTGCCGATATGTTCCTTCAATGGCTGCAACACCATCTTAAGTCGCTCGCTATTTTGCCGCTCAAACTTCTCGCCATGGGATTCCATCACCTGCCCCGCCAGCGCTTTGAATTCTGCTTTCAGGTGCTCCCCATTTTCATTCAGCAAGGCTAGTTTTTCTGCATTGCTCGCATGCTGCATCTCAAGTGATGTCTCCAGCCGCACATTTTCCTCACGGGTATCTGCTAAATCCCGCTGCGCACCCCGCAATTCATCTACCAGTCCTGCAAGCTGGGCTTCATACCCTTCGGTCTGGCCCTGTGCGCCCATCATTTCCGCTTCAGCCCGCGCTAGTGCAGCTTTGCGCCTTGTAACAAAGGCCCAAAGCGCGGCTATGGCGAGGCCGGCCAGCAAGGCCTTAATCCAGCCGGGGGAGGCTTGCAGCTCGGCGATCAATTGAGCACTCATTGGGCTCCCTCCTTAAACCGTGGCGGCAGGCGCATCATCTTGTTGAGCCGTAAGTTCTTATAGCCCTCTGTAAAGTGGATCAGCTCGAACCCCAAGGAGGAGTCCTTCAGGATCAGGAATTGGGAGAAGGGCAGGGCGATGATCGGCACGTTCATCGCTTCGGCAAAATAAATGGCATAGGGGCATACAAAGGTCGGGTCAAAATCCGGCCCGTGCTGCCAGACAGATTTTCCAAAATCATCCCCCCCGAGCAGCCCTCCGGGGCGGATCTTTTCAAACATCAGCATCATGTCAATGGTGATGCCGCGCAGGGTGTGGTCCCCGTCAATATAGGCCATATCAAGGCTTTCCGGTGCGATATCAGGTGCGGCCTCTTTGGTTGTGCAGCGCATGACATGGCGCTTGTCTCTGGCAAAATCAGTGCAGGCCATGGCCTCTTCAAAAATGCTTTCAAATACTGAATTGTGTTTGTTGGCAGGCTTGTTCCAATCCGGCAATTGCTGCCAAGGGTCGATCATGCTGTAGCGCTTTATGCTGCCGCAATGCTGCAACATATGTGCCGCAAATGCCCCGCGCCACACGCCGACCTCAGCTATATCGGCCACTTTTTCCTGCCGCATAATCTGGCCCCACATATCCTCACGGGTTTGAGCTGTGGTCGCAATTTTTTGAATGGCCATAAGGCGGTCAAGCATGGTGTGGTTCCTGTTTTTGGCTTACCTTAGCTGATCGAACAAATGCTGAACAGAGGTTTTAACGTGCCGAAAGCGATCTCCGCCCAAATGGGTGCCGCCATACCAGCGCGTGACGACGATAATCGCGTCCTCTATCTCCTCGCGCGCCATCATCTGCAAAATGATCATCCCCGCGCCGCCCTCACCGTCATCGTTTTTCGCCTCGGTGCCATCCGCCAGCCGTGTCGCCCATGTATTATGGGTGGCCTTGGCGAACTTCTTGGCCCGCTTTAACCGCTTCAAAAAGGCTTTAATATCGTGTTCATTTCGCACCGCTCCTGCGCTCACCGCATATTTGCTTCCGCGATCAGAGATCACGCCAGTATGCTGAACAAGCTCGGCTTTTATGGTTTTCATAGGGTGCTCCCATTGGTTCAAATTGACCTTACTAAACTGGTTTAGTGAGTTCAATTGGCGCACCAATCGTTTGACAATCTTAGTGTTATGCTTTTGTGTTTAGCGTGTAAAAGAACCTCGCAAATCGAATGGATTTCCCTTTGAAAATGCTGCCCCCGGATATTGCTGGCCATGCGTAACGTCTTTGTTTCCGCGTTTGTCGCTGTGATGCTGGTGGTTTTGCAGGCCGCGCTTTATTCACTTGTTTTAAGGCCACCGACTAGCACTTGGGGTGCCAGCCCCGAGGAGGCGGCCGCGCCCATGCCGGGCGATGCTTTGAGCGCTGAATATCAATCCACCCGCGCCATCACCATAAATGCACCCCTTGGCGAAACATGGATTTGGTTAAACCAGCTTGGTGCCGATCGGAACGGGTTTTTCAGTTATACTTTTATTGAACAGTTTTTAGGGTATGAGACCAGACCGCAAATCATACTGCGCCCAGAATTCCCCGAGTTTCAGGCTGGTGATGTTATTCGCGGCTCAATCGCCCCTGCTAAAAGTTTGATAATTTATGAGTTTCCGGTTTTAGAAGTTTCGCATGAGGCACATCTTGTTGTTGAAAACTGGGGGGCGTTCCAGCTTACACCCATAAGCGACACCCAAACCCGCCTGATCATTCGTACCCACCGACCAGCCCCGAGCTATTGGTTGCGTGATGTATTTGAATACTATCTTGCAGAGGGGCTACATTTTGTTATGGAGCGCGCAACATTGAGGGGCTTCAAGGCGCGCGTGGAGGCAGGCGAGGGTCCTAAATTTGACGATACGAATGATAAGCTTTGGTTTTACGGCATTATAGGGGCGGCGCTGGCGATAGCGGCGCTTCTTCTGGGCTTGCGCGGCGTCCGGAAAGTCGTGCTTCCTGCTTTTTTAAGCACGGTTTGGACGTTCATTTTGCTGTGCCTTAATCCTATTCCGCTTTATAGCCTCTCGCTATTTCTCGTCACTATTGGCATTATTTGGCATAAAATGTTTTTTCGCGAATCCTCGAAACGCCATAAATAGGAATTTAGCATGGCCCTGAGCTTCAAGAATCTTAGCGTTATGTCCGCCGCCATCGCGGGCGCGCTTTTTCTCACGCTTCTTATCGTGCCTGATTTGGTCTTTTGGTTGTTCCAGATTCCGGCACCTGACAGTGCAGCCTTTTTGGCCCGCCGTGCGGCGATTTTGTTTCTGGGGTTTGGCATCATAATGTGGCGCATTCGTGATTCTGAAGCCTCACCAACCATCAGTGCAATTTGCTTGGGTTGGGGCGTGTCTATGGTGGCGCTTGCAATGCTCGGGGCAATGGAATTTGTGCGCGGCTTTGCGGGGGGCGGCATTTTTTTCGCCGTTGTGATCGAAACATTTCTTGGCGTTTCATACCTAAGACTGGCTTTGAAAATGCGTTAGCGTTGCGAATGCCTCTTTATTGCATGTCCTTACCAAGGGCTTGCACTTTCATCCATCAGTGCGTATCTGTGAGCAAATCCTATTTACCCGATTCAGGAGCCTCTTATGGCAAAGGCAAATCCGTTCCAGTTTATCCAGCAAGTGCGCTCGGAAGTTTCCAAGGTTGTTTGGCCCACGCGGCGCGAAACCTTGCTAACAACCGCTATGGTTTTCGCCATGGCCTTTTTCGCAGCGATCTTTTTCTCTCTGGTCGACTGGATCATTCGCTTGGGCTTGGAGGGCGTTTTGGCCGCCGCTTCCTCTTGATCTGAGGGCAAATTCCCGTTATAGGCAAAGCTCTTACCTTAAAACTGCGCGCTTCGATTCGTCGGCGCGCTTTGTTTTGTTTGGCGAGCGGGGCGTAAGCTCTTGAAAGAATTATATAAATCGTGGCGCAAGCCGCAGCATTGAAGGCACTGATAAAAATGGCGAAACGCTGGTATTCGGTAAGCGTCCTTTCGAATTTCGAAAAGAAAATCGCAGAAGCGATTGAAGAGGCTATTGAGCAAAAGGGCCTTGAGGACGAAATCGAGCAGGTTTTGGTGCCTACAGAAGAGGTTCTGGAGATGCGCCGTGGCAAGAAGGTAACGCGCGAGCGCCGCTTTATGCCGGGCTATGTGCTTGTGAAAATGGAAATGACCGACCGCGCCTACCACGCGATTAACAACATTAACCGCGTCACCGGCTTTTTGGGTGCGCAAAACACGCCTTCACCGATGCGTGACGCCGAAGTGGCGCGCATCTTGAATCAGGTCGATGAGAGCGCCGATGCGCCGCGCAACCTGATCTTCTTTGATATTGGCGAGCAAGTTAACGTGATTGACGGTCCGTTTGAGGGTTTTGCTGGCATGGTTGAGGATGTGGATCAGGAAAACGCCCGCCTTAAAGTGACCGTATCAATTTTTGGCCGGGCCACCCCGGTTGAGCTCGAATTCACTCAGGTGGCTAAAATCACCTAAGTGTTAACCCCGGTGGGAGGTCAAGGCTACGGCTGCAACCGCACCACTATACCATGCCGCGCTCGGCGGCGATGATGAACAAAGGAGGCCAACATGGCCAAGAAAATTGCTGGCACTATGAAGTTACAAGTGCCTGCCGGTAAGGCAAACCCCTCTCCACCCGTAGGCCCTGCATTGGGTCAGCGCGGCTTGAACATTATGGAGTTTTGTAAGGCGTTTAACGCCAAAACCCAGGAAATGGAATCTGGCGCGCCATGCCCAACGATTATCACGTATTACGTTGATAAATCTTTCACTATGGACATCAAGACGCCCCCGGCCTCTTACATGCTCAAGAAAGCTGCCAAAGTAAAATCTGGTGCGACCACGCCTTCGCGTGAGACCGTTGGTTCGGTGTCTATGAAGCAGGTGAAAGAGATCGCCGAAGCCAAGATGAAAGACCTGAATGCGGTTGACATCGAGGGTGCTGTGAAAATCATCATGGGCTCGGCCCGTTCGATGGGTATCGAGGTTAAGGGCTAGATTATGGCAAATGTAGGAAAACGCTTCGCGGCTGCGAAAGCCGCTTTTGAAGGCAAGTCAGACGTTTCTGTTGAGGATGCTGTAGCGCTGGTGAAAACCAATGCAACGGCCAAATTTGACGAAACTGTAGACATCGTGTTTGCGCTGGGTGTTGACCCTCGCCACGCTGACCAAATGGTGCGCGGCGTTGTGGCGCTGCCAAACGGCACTGGTAAAACGGTGCGTGTAGCTGTGTTTGCTCGCGATGCAAAAGCTGAAGAAGCGACAGCCGCGGGTGCAGATATCGTTGGCGCGGAAGACCTGATGGAAAGCATCCAGCAGGGCAACCTTGATTTTGACCGTTGTGTGGCAACGCCAGACATGATGCCAATCGTTGGCCGTTTGGGCAAAATCCTTGGCCCTCGTAACCTGATGCCAAACCCACGGGTTGGCACGGTAACCATGGACATCAAGGCCGCTGTTGAAGCTGCCAAAGGTGGCGAAGTGCAATTTAAGGCTGAGAAAGCTGGCGTTGTGCATGCAGGCATTGGCAAAGCATCCTTTACCGAGGCTGCCTTGGTTGAGAACGTTAAGTCGATCATCAGCGCTGTGAACAAGGCCCGCCCAAGCGGTGCCAAAGGCACATATGTTAAGAAAATCGCGCTGAGCTCTACCATGGGCCCGGGTGTGACTTTGGATGTGGCAGCCGCCACCGCCGAATAAGAGATCCCCGCAAGGGGTTTGGGTGGGCAGCAATGCCCGCCTTTCGTCCGAGATAGCGGGTGCCATTGGCATAATTCCTGCTTGAGATGGAAGCAAAAGAAACTAAAGGCCCTTGGCCCTAGGTTTTGGCTGGTTCCGTAAGGACCAAGACGCTGGCGCATTCGTGTCAGTGAAATTGAGCCGGAGGGGGTGACCCTTCCATAAACTGGAGCAAATCTGTGGATAGAGCCCAAAAAGAAGCAGTGGTCGGCGAGCTCGACCAAATCTTCACGGACTCTGGTGTAGTTGTGGTAGCACATTACACCGGTCTTACAGTTGCAGAGATGACGGACCTCCGTCTGCGTATGAATGACGCAGGCGCTACGGTTCGTGTTGCCAAAAACAGGCTCGCCAAAATCGCTTTGAGCGGAAAATCCTTTGAATCAATGGGTGATCTGCTTAAGGGTCAAGCTGTGCTTGCGTACTCCGAAGATCCGGTGGCCGCAGCCAAAATCGCTCAGGCCTTCTCTAAGGAAAACGACAAGCTCGTTATTCTTGGCGGAACCATGGGCGGGACTGTGCTTGACCCAGCCGGTGTTAAAGCTGTGGCAGCTATGCCAAGCCGTGAAGAGGTTCTGGCCTCTATCGCTGCTTGTCTTACGGCCCCAGCAAGCGACATCGCTGGCGCTGTTGGCGCGCCTGCAAGCAATATCGCGGGTATACTTTCTACCCTCGAAGAGCAGGCAGCGTAATCTTTACGACTTATGACCGGGTTAATGTGGGAAACACCCATACCGGAAACAAATTGAAACTTAATACGGAAAGCACAAAAAATGGCTGATCTGAAAAAACTTGCTGATGAGATTGTTGGTCTGACCCTTCTCGAAGCTGTAGAACTGAAAAACATCCTCAAAGACGAGCACGGCATTGAGCCAGCTGCTGGTGGCGCTGTTGTAATGTCTGCCGGCGGTGACGCTGGCGGTGCAGCTGCAGAAGAAAAAGACGAGTTCGACGTTGTTCTCGTTTCTGCTGGCGACAAGAAAATCGGCGTAATCAAAGAAGTGCGCGCGATCACTGGTCTTGGCCTGAAAGAAGCCAAAGCTGTGGTTGACGAGGGCGGCAAAGTTAAAGAAGGCGCTAACAAAGCTGAAGCCGAAGAAATCAAAACTAAGCTTGAAGCTGCTGGCGCAACTGTAGAGCTTAAGTAATTTGGGGCGGCTTTTGCCGCATCCAAGCTAAAAAAGCTGGATCCGCTAGAGTTGGTGGGTCCAGCATTTTGCGTCTTTCTGGGTGCCTGATGACAGGCCCCCAGAAAGGTGCAAGCCGACCGGAAGCGAGACGTGGGAATTTCGCAAGAATGGGTCGGCCCAACCGCAGGGCTTTAGGTGCATGTTCCCAATCATGTGCCGAGCGTTGAAAAAGGTGAATTAGAGCATGGCTCAGACATTTTCAGGTCGCAAACGTATCCGTAAATTTTACGGCCACATTGAAGAAATCGCTAAAATGCCAAACCTGATCGAGGTGCAGAAAAGCTCCTATGATCTATTTTTGGATTCTGGCGAAAAAGGTATGCCGTTGGATGACAAAGGCATTAATGCCGTGTTCAACTCGGTTTTTCCGATCAAAGATTTTAACGACACCGCCAGCATCGAGTATGTAAAATACGAGCTGGAAGCGCCGAAATATGACGTGGAAGAATGCCAGCAGCGCGATATGACCTATAGCGCGCCGCTTAAGGTAACGCTCCGTCTGATCGTGTTTGATGTGGATGAAGACACAGGTGCGCGCACCGTGAAAGACATTAAAGAGCAAGAAGTTTTCATGGGGGACATGCCCCTCATGACAGATATCGGCACGTTCATCGTAAACGGCACCGAGCGGGTCATCGTTTCCCAGATGCACCGTTCGCCGGGCGTGTTCTTTGACCACGACAAAGGCAAAACCCATGCTTCAGGCAAGCTGCTT
This sequence comes from Paracoccaceae bacterium, assembly GCA_016744015.1. Classification (GTDB taxonomy): domain Bacteria; phylum Pseudomonadota; class Alphaproteobacteria; order Rhodobacterales; family Rhodobacteraceae; genus UBA3077. The sequence continues at coordinate 103,289 of JADGFD010000002.1, forward strand.
TTCACCAGCCGTATTATCCCCTACCGCGGTTCATGGTTGGATTTCGAGTTTGACGCCAAAGATAATGTTTACACCCGTATCGACCGCCGCCGGAAGCTGCCGGTAACCACCCTGCTTTATGCGCTTGGCTTGGACCAAGAGGGCATCATGGATGCCTATTATGATACGGTTGATTATAAGCTGAACAAAAAGAAGAAGGGCTGGGCGACCAAGTTCTTCCCCGAGCGGATTCGGGGCACCAAGCCTGATTTTGACGTGGTTGACGCCAAAACCGGTGAAGTGATCGCGGAAGCTGGTAAAAAAGTTACACCACGCACCGTTAAAAAGCTGATTGATGAAGGTGATGTGACCGAAGTTTTGATGCCAATGGACAACATCCTTGGCCGGTTCTCTGCGGTTGATATCATCGATGAGGAAACCGGCGAGATCTGGATTGAAGCTGGTGGCGAGATCACCGAAGAGTTGGATAAAGAGGGCAACGTCATTGGCGGCACCCTGCTAACCTTGCTTGATAACGGCGTGACCAAGATCCCGACGCTCGACATTGATAACGTCAATGTAGGCCCCTACATGCGCAACACCATGGCGCTGGATAAAAACCTGAATCGCAACACCGCGCTGATGGATATCTACCGCGTAATGCGCCCGGGCGAGCCGCCCACCGTTGATGCGGCCTCCACCATGTTTGACGCGATGTTCTTTGAATCAGATCGTTTTGATCTCTCCACCGTTGGTCGTGTGAAAATGAACATGCGCCTTGAGCTTGATGCGCCGGATACCCAGCGCACCCTGCGTAAGGAAGACATCATTGCCGTGATCAAAGGCCTTGTTGATTTGCGTGATGGCAAAGGCTCGGTGGATGATATTGACCACCTTGGTAACCGCCGTGTGCGCTCTGTTGGCGAGCTGATGGAAAACCAGTATCGCGTGGGCCTGCTACGCATGGAGCGCGCCATTCGTGAGCGCATGTCCAGCGTTGAAATTGACAACGTGATGCCGCAAGACCTGATCAACGCCAAGCCAGCGGCTGCCGCTGTGCGTGAGTTCTTCGGCTCTTCGCAGCTTTCACAATTCATGGACCAAAATAATCCGCTTTCAGAGGTCACGCACAAGCGCCGCCTTTCAGCACTTGGGCCTGGTGGCCTTACGCGTGAGCGTGCTGGCTTTGAGGTGCGCGACGTGCACCCAACCCACTATGGCCGTCTTTGCCCGATTGAAACACCGGAGGGACCAAACATTGGTCTGATTAACTCCTTGGCGTCTTACGCGCGGGTTAACAAATATGGCTTCATTGAAACGCCTTACCGCACGGTGAAAGATGGGCAGGTCACCGATGAAGTCCGCTACATGTCGGCGACTGAAGAAATGCGCTACACTGTGGCGCAGGCCAATGCGGGCTTGGATGAAGAGGGTCGTTTTACAAATGATCTGATTTCCACCCGTCAAGCGGGCGAGCACATGCTCAACCCGCCAGAAAACATTGACCTGATCGACGTGTCTCCAAAGCAGTTGGTATCCGTCGCGGCCTCGCTCATTCCGTTCCTTGAGAATGATGACGCCAACCGCGCGCTTATGGGCTCAAACATGCAACGCCAAGCCGTGCCGCTGGTTAAGGCTGAAGCGCCTTACGTGGGCACTGGCATTGAAGAAGTTGTGGCGCGGGATTCCGGCGCGGCGATTGTGGCCAAGCGTGGCGGTATTGTGGACCAAGTGGACGCGATGCGCATTGTTGTGCGCGCGACCGAAGACCTTGAAGTTGGCGATCCGGGCGTGGATATCTACCGCCTGCGCAAGTTCCAGCGCTCGAACCAAAACACCTGTATCAACCAGCGCCCGCTGGTGAAGGTGGGTGACAAGGTGCACAAAGCCGAGGTTATTGCTGATGGTCCATCAACGGATCTTGGTGAATTGGCTTTGGGTAAAAACGTGCTCGTGGCCTTTATGCCATGGCAAGGCTATAACTATGAGGACTCGATCCTCATTTCTGAGCGCATCGTGAAAGACGACGTGTTTACCTCGATTCATATCGAAGAATTTGAGGTTGCGGCGCGTGATACCAAGCTTGGGCCTGAAGAGATTACCCGCGATATTCCGAATGTAGGCGAGGAAGCTTTGCGCAACCTCGACGAAGCGGGCATCGTTTATATTGGCGCCGAAGTTGGGCCGGCTGATATTTTGGTGGGTAAAATCACGCCAAAAGGCGAAAGCGCGATGACACCGGAGGAGAAACTCTTGCGGGCGATCTTTGGCGAGAAGGCAAGCGATGTGCGCGACACGTCCCTGCGCCTGAAGCCGGGTGACTTTGGCACGGTTGTGGATGTTCGCGTTTTCAATCGCCACGGCATTGATAAAGACGAACGCGCAATTCAGATCGAGCGTGAAGAAGTTGAACGCCTGTCGCGTGACCGCGACGACGAGATCACCATTTTGGAGCGCAATACTTACGGCCGCCTCAAGACCATGATCTTGGGCAAAAAGGCTGTCAAAGGCCCGAAAGGTGTTAAATCAGGCTCGGAAATTACCGAAGAGCTGCTGGATAGCCTGAGCAAAGGCCAGTGGTGGCAATTGGCGCTGTCGGAAGATGACGACGCGGCGCAGGTGGAAGCGCTGAACGCGCAGTTTGAGGCCAACAAGCGCACAATGACCGCGCGTTTTGAAGACAAGGTGGAGAAAGTCCGCCGTGGGGATGACCTGCCACCAGGTGCGATGAAAATCGTTAAGGTGTTTGTAGCGGTGAAGCGTAAGCTGCAACCGGGCGACAAAATGGCGGGTCGTCACGGCAACAAAGGGGTTATCTCCAAAGTTGTTCCACAAGAGGACATGCCGTTCTTGGCTGATGGGACTCCGGTTGACGTGGTGCTGAACCCACTTGGTGTGCCTTCACGCATGAACGTTGGGCAAATCCTTGAAACCCACATGGGTTGGGCTGCGCATAACCTTGGCCGCTCGGTTGAGAATGCACTGGCTGAATACAAACGCTCGGGTGACATGACGCCAGTAACGGACGCTATGAAAATCGCTTATGGCGAAGATACATATGCGGAAGCAACCGCTGATATGGACGAGGATAACATCCTTGAAGCCGCGAGCAATGTGACCCGTGGTGTGCCAATAGCCACGCCTGTTTTTGACGGTGCCAAAGAGGCAGACGTGAATGACGCGCTGACGCGGGCTGGCTTGGATACTTCGGGGCAATCCGTGGTGTTTGATGGCCGCACAGGCGAGCAATTTGCCCGCCCTGTAACTGTGGGCATGAAGTATATCCTTAAGCTGCACCACCTCGTGGACGAGAAAATCCACGCGCGTTCTACAGGGCCTTACAGCCTTGTGACCCAGCAACCATTGGGTGGTAAAGCCCAGTTTGGTGGCCAGCGCTTTGGTGAGATGGAAGTATGGGCGCTTGAAGCTTATGGCGCGGCGTACACCTTGCAGGAAATGCTCACCGTTAAGTCAGACGACGTGGCAGGCCGGACCAAGGTTTATGAAAGCATCGTCAAGGGCGAGGACAATTTCGAGGCTGGCGTGCCAGAATCGTTTAATGTGCTTGTCAAAGAAGTTCGCGGCCTCGGGCTGAATATGGAACTTCGGGACTCGGAGGCGGAGTAGGGCGCTCGCGCCCACTCCCTACTGAAAAGAGATTGAGGATTACAAAATGAATCAAGAAATCACAAACCCGTTCAACCCGGTCCAGCCGCAAAAAACCTTTGACGAAATCAAGGTTTCGCTCTCCTCACCAGAGCGGATTTTGAGCTGGTCGTTTGGCGAGATCAAAAAGCCGGAAACCATCAACTATCGGACATTTAAGCCCGAGCGTGATGGCCTTTTCTGTGCACGTATCTTTGGCCCAATCAAAGATTATGAGTGCCTGTGTGGCAAATATAAGCGCATGAAGTATCGCGGTGTGACCTGCGAGAAATGTGGTGTGGAAGTGACGCTGCAAAAAGTGCGCCGTGAGCGCATGGGGCACATCGACTTGGCCGCGCCTGTGGCGCATATCTGGTTCCTTAAGTCCCTGCCATCGCGCATTGGCTTGATGCTGGATATGACTCTGCGCGACCTCGAGCGTATTTTGTATTTTGAGCAATATGTGGTGATCGAGCCGGGCCTAACAGACCTGACCCAAGGCCAGCTTCTGACCGAAGAAGAGTTCTTGGATGCCGAAGATCAGTATGGCGCAGACGCCTTTACAGCGGGCATTGGCGCGGAAGCTATCCGCGAAATGCTGGCCGCGATCGACCTTGAAGCCGAAGCTGAGCAGCTGCGCGCTGATCTGGCTGAAGCTACAGGCGAACTGAAGCCTAAAAAGATCATCAAACGTTTGAAATTGGTTGAAAACTTCCGCGAGTCGGGCAACCGCCCTGAATGGATGATTTTGACCGTGATTCCGGTTATCCCGCCAGAGCTGCGCCCGCTGGTACCGCTTGATGGTGGTCGTTTCGCGACCTCAGATCTTAACGATCTCTATCGTCGCGTGATCAACCGTAACAACCGCCTGAAGCGCCTGATTGAGCTACGCGCGCCTGACATCATCGTGCGGAACGAGAAGCGGATGCTGCAAGAATCAGTGGATGCACTGTTTGATAATGGCCGCCGTGGCCGCGTGATTACTGGGGGCAACAAGCGGCCTCTGAAATCACTGTCTGACATGCTCAAAGGTAAGCAAGGCCGTTTCCGGCAAAACTTGCTCGGTAAGCGGGTAGACTTCTCTGGCCGTTCTGTGATTGTAACCGGCCCAGAGCTGAAGCTGCACCAATGTGGCTTGCCCAAAAAGATGGCGCTGGAGCTGTTCAAGCCGTTCATTTATTCGCGTTTGGAGGCCAAAGGCCTTTCAAGCACGGTAAAACAAGCCAAGAAACTGGTGGAGAAAGAGCGTGCCGAGGTTTGGGATATCCTTGATGAGGTTATCCGCGAGCATCCGGTTATGCTTAACCGCGCGCCAACGCTTCACCGCCTTGGTATTCAGGCGTTTGAGCCAGTTCTCATTGAAGGTAAAGCCATCCAGCTGCACCCGCTGGTCTGCTCGGCCTTTAACGCTGACTTTGACGGTGACCAAATGGCCGTGCACGTGCCGCTGAGCCTTGAGGCCCAGCTTGAGTGCCGCGTGCTTATGATGTCGACCAACAACGTGCTTTCACCATCCAACGGTGCACCAATTATCGTGCCGTCGCAGGATATGATCCTTGGCCTTTATTACGTTACGCTGATGCGTAAAGGTATGAAGGGTGAGGGCATGGTTTTTGCCGATATGGACGAAGTTGACCATGCGCTGGAAACCGGTGCTGTGCACTTGCATGCCAAGGTTACGGCCCGCGTTGAGCAGATCGACGAAGAGGGCAACAGCTATATGGAGCGGTTTGAAACCACGCCGGGCCGTGTGCGCCTTGCGCAGCTTCTGCCGAAAAACCATAAAGCGCCGTTTAGCATCGTGAACCGCCTCATTCGTAAGAAAGAAGTGGGTGAAGTGATTGACGTGGTTTACCGCCACTGCGGCCAAAAAGAGAGTGTTATTTTCTGTGACCAGATCATGACACTTGGCTTCCGCGAAGCGTTTAAGGCCGGTATTTCCTTTGGTAAGGATGACATGCTCATCCCGGATACCAAATGGCCGGTGGTTGATGGTGTGCGCGCCAAGGTTAAGGAATTTGAGCAGCAATATATGGACGGGCTTATCACCAAGCTTGAGAAGTATAACAAAGCGGTGGATGTTTGGTCCAAGTGCTCGGACGATGTGGCCGAAGGCATGATGGGCGAGATTTCCAAAATGCGCTTTGACGAAGAGGGCAACGAGGAAGAGCCGAATTCGGTTTACATGATGTCCCACTCCGGTGCGCGTGGTTCCCCTGCACAGATGAAGCAGCTCGGCGGGATGCGCGGCTTGATGGCCAAGCCAAACGGCGACATCATCGAGACGCCGATTGTGTCGAACTTTAAAGAAGGCTTGACCGTGCTTGAGTACTTTAACTCAACCCACGGTGCGCGTAAGGGCCTTGCGGATACGGCGCTTAAAACAGCGAACTCCGGTTACCTCACCCGCCGCTTGGTGGATGTGGCGCAGGATTGTATCGTGCGTGAAGATGATTGTGGCACCGAGATTTCGATCAAGGTGGCAGCGGCAGTGAATGATGGCACGGTTGTGTCTTCGCTTTCCGAGCGCATTTTGGGCCGTGTTATGGCCGAAGATGTGCTTAAGCCGGGCACTGATGAGGTGCTGGCCACCCGCAATATGATCCTCGACGAGAAGCTGGCAGACGAGATCGAAGCCGCTGGCGTGCTTTCGGTTCAGGCGCGTAGCCCGCTGACCTGTGAAGCCGAAGACGGCATCTGTGCACAGTGCTATGGCCGTGACTTGGCGCGGGGCTCAAAAGTGAACCCGGGTGAGGCCGTGGGCATTATCGCGGCGCAGTCCATTGGCGAGCCGGGCACCCAGCTCACCATGCGGACATTCCACATTGGCGGTATTGCGCAAGGTGGTTCGCAAACATCGCAAGACGCCATTGCCGACGGTAAGATCGAACTGCGTAAAACCAGCGTGCTGGAAAATGCAGACGGTGAGACCGTGGTTATGGACCGCCACATGGAGCTGGCTCTGATTGATAAAAACGGCGTTGAGCTTTCCACTTACAAGCTGGGCTTTGGCTCCAAGCTGATGGTGAAAGACAAAGCCAAGGTCAAGCAAGGCGCCAAGCTTTATGAATGGGATCCGTTCACCATGCCGATCATCACCGAAAAGCCCGGTGTTGCTAAGTTTGTTGACCTCACGGTTGGCATCTCGGTACGTGACGAAACCGATGACGCGACCGGCCTGAGCCAAAAAGTGGTTTCGGATTGGCGTGCAACGGCGAAGGGCGGAGACCTGAAGCCAGCGATCATCGTGATGGACCCAGCCACCGGTGAGCCGGTGCGCATGGAAAATGGCAACCCTGCCGTTTATAACATGTCAATCGACGCGGTGCTGTCTGTGGAAGATGGCCAAGAGATCAATCCGGGTGATGTGTTGGCGCGTATCCCGCGTGAAGGCACCAAGGTGAAAGACATCACCGGTGGTTTGCCGCGTGTTGCCGAACTGTTTGAAGCCCGTCGCCCGAAAGATCACGCGATTATCGCGGAAATCGACGGCCATGTGCGCTTTGGGAAAGACTACAAAAACAAGCGCCGCGTGGCGATTGAGCCGGTAGACGATACCATGGAAACAGTGGAATATATGGTGCCTAAGGGCCGCCACATTCCGGTGCAGGAAGGCGACTTCATCCAGAAGGGCGAATATATCATGGACGGCAACCCAGCGCCGCACGATATTTTGCAAATCATGGGTGTTGAGGCTTTGGCTGAATACATGGTGAACGAAGTGCAGGATGTTTACCGTCTGCAGGGCGTGAAGATCAACGATAAGCATATCGAAGTGATCGTGCGCCAAATGCTGCAAAAATGGGAAGTGTCTGACTCAGGTGGCACTATCTTGCTCAAAGGTGAGCAAGTGGACCGGCATGAGTTCCTTGAGGCCTGTGAGAAAGCCGTGGCCGCTGGTCGCGAGCCTGCAAAAGGCGGGCCGGTGCTGCTTGGTATTACCAAGGCGTCTCTGTCTACCCGCTCGTTTATCTCTGCGGCGTCGTTCCAGGAAACCACCCGCGTGCTGACCGAGGCTTCGACCCAAGGTAAGCGCGACAAGCTGATCGGCTTGAAGGAAAACGTGATTGTCGGGCGCTTGATCCCGGCGGGCACGGGTGGGGCCACCCATGACCTTAAGCGTGTGGCGCAAACGCGTGACCAGGTGATCATCGAGCAGCGGCAAGCTGAAGCGGCGATTGTGGCTGAGCTGGCCAACCCCGAAGGGGAAGAGCCACCTGCGGCGGTCGAGGACTAACCGAGACTTTGAGCTAAGAAAAAGCCCGCCTAAATGGCGGGCTTTTTTGTGGGGGGAACATGGTAGATTTTACATCGGATTGCAAAAGCTGCGCCGCGCTATGCTGTGTGGCTCTGGCCTTTGACAAGGGCGAAATGTTTGCCTTTGATAAGCCCGCTGGGGTGCCGTGTAAGCACTTAAACGGCCCACTTTGTGGCATTCATGCCAAGCTGGAAAGTGAGGGCCTGAAAGGCTGTGTGCGCTACCAGTGCGACGGCGCGGGCCAGCGCGTGGTGCAAGAGGTGTTTTCCGGTCAAAGCTGGCAAGATACCCCCGCGCTTTTGCCGCCGATGCTAGAGGCCTTTGCCCAAATGCGGCAGGTGCACGGGCTGCTTTTGTTGCTAACCTCAGCCAAGGCGCTGCCCTTGCCAGAAGCGCAACTCGCCGAGCTAAAAACTCTGACGGCCCAACTTTCCCCCGAGGTCTGGACGCCTGAATCCCTCGTGGCTTTTGAACGCTCCAATTTGCCTAAAACTGCCCGCGCCTTTTTACGGAGTCTAAAGGCCTTTCTGCCCTAATAGGCCCATAAGAATCGGGTGGGCTGGTTCGGAAGTGGGGGCGGCTGTGTATCACGAGCCAGTTATTGCGGGGGAAACGCTGAGCGATCTGGTGCAGATCTCAGGCTTGGTGCGTTTTTCTTATCCGTGCGAGGGAGGGTTCCAGCGGAAGCACATCTCCCGTGCTGCCCAGACCAAATATCTCTACGCTCCCGCCCGCATGGAAGAGCGCTTTCGGTTTTTCGAGGCGCTGTGCCTGCATAGCCTGAAAGCTCAAACCGATAAGGGTTTTAGCGTGGGTGTGCTGATTGGTGAGGATATGCCCGCTAAATATCGGGCACGGCTTGCAGCCTTGCTTGCAGGCCTGCCGCAAGCCATGCTGATTGCCTTGCCATATTTGCCTTATCCTGAGGCAATGCGACGTGCCTATGCGCGCCTGTTGAACGGCCACGCCCCTCTGCATCTGAGCTTCCGGCTTGATGACGACGACGCAGTGGCCGTTGATTTCATTGCCGCCGTGCGCGCCCGCCTGCCACAGGTTTATGGCATGTCTGGCGGGCTAGACCCGGCGGGGCTGTCTTTTTTGCAGGGGTTAACGCTCATCAAAGGCCAGCTTGTGCCCTCGATTGATGCGCGGCCACTGGGGCTGGGGCTCTGTGTGATGGCCCCCGCAGGGCGGCAGGTGAACGCACTGCGCTATGAGCACCAGAAATTACACCAAAATATGCCGGTGTTGATGGACCCTCACCCAATTATGAACCTGCGCGCATTTCATGGCAGCAATGATTCCCCCGTGGTGCTGCCTCATGGGCGGCGGCCCGCCATGAGCGCCGCAGAAATACGCATCGCTTTGCAGCGTAGGTTTGCACTGGATATGGATAAGGTTTTAGCGTTATAAAGCCCGCAACACCCTGTTGATTTGATGCAAATTTTCTTTTCAAAATTGGCTGTTGACTTATCCCCCTAACATTCCTATTTTCCGCCCGCTCGGGAGAGGTAACACTACTGATTCCGATACAAGCCAAAATTAGGCAATCATGAGCCGAGGTTACACTTCGCTCCTCTGGAATTCCACCGCGCCGGACGGCAACCATAGTCCGCGGGCGGTATTTGGCATTTTGTGCATTCGGCGCAAGGTGCTGTAAGTATTGAAACGGGTGAACGGGGTTTAACTGTATGCCAACGATCCAACAGCTTATCCGCAAGCCGCGGAAGCCAAAAGTAAAGCGTCAGAAGTCGATGCATCTTCAGGCATGTCCGCAAAAGCGCGGCGTATGCACACGTGTTTACACCACAACACCGAAAAAGCCGAACTCGGCTATGCGTAAGGTTGCCAAAGTGCGCCTGACCAACGGTTTTGAGGTTATTTCATATATCCCCGGCGAGAGCCACAACCTGCAAGAGCACTCGGTTGTGTTGATCCGCGGCGGTCGTGTAAAAGACCTTCCCGGCGTTCGTTACCACATCCTTCGCGGTGTTTTGGATACGCAAGGCGTTAAAGACCGCCGTCAGCGTCGTTCGAAATACGGCGCCAAGCGTCCTAAATAGGGAGAGACAGATATGTCCCGTCGCCATAGTGCCGAGAAACGTGAAATCCTGCCAGACGCCAAGTATGGCGACAAGATTTTGACAAAATTCATGAACAACCTGATGCTGGACGGCAAAAAGTCCGTTGCAGAGCGTATCGTATACGGTGCGTTGACCAAGGTTGAGGAAAAGCTGAAGCGGGAGCCGATTGAGGCGTTCCATGAGGCTTTGGATAACATCAAGCCAAGCGTTGAGGTTCGTTCCCGCCGCGTGGGTGGTGCCACATATCAGGTGCCTGTTGAGGTTCGCCCGATTCGCCAAGAGGCGCTGGCCATTCGTTGGTTGATTAACGCTTCGCGCGCACGCAATGAAAACACAATGGAAGAGCGCCTTGCTGGTGAGCTTCTCGATGCGGTTAATACACGCGGCTCTGCCGTTAAAAAACGCGAAGACACCCACAAAATGGCAGACGCTAACAAAGCGTTCTCCCATTATCGCTGGTAGGACATCATAAAATGGCTCGCGAGTATCCTTTAGACCGTTACCGTAATTTTGGTATCATGGCGCACATCGATGCAGGTAAAACCACCTGTACCGAGCGTATCTTGTATTATACCGGCAAGTCCCACAACATTGGTGAGGTGCACGATGGTGCGGCCACAATGGACTGGATGGAGCAGGAGCAAGAGCGCGGTATTACCATTACCTCCGCGGCGACCACCACTTTCTGGGAGCGCACCGAAGACGGTGAAACCGCCCAGACTGAAAAGCACCGGATGAACATCATCGACACCCCGGGCCACGTTGACTTCACTATTGAAGTTGAGCGCTCCTTGGCTGTTCTTGACGGCGCGGTTGCGCTTTTGGATGCGAATGCTGGTGTTGAGCCACAAACAGAAACTGTTTGGCGTCAAGCTGACCGCTATAAGGTGCCGCGGATTGTTTTTGTAAACAAGATGGATAAAATCGGCGCAGATTTCTTTAACTGTGTTGAGATGATCAAATCCCGTGTTGGTGGCAATCCTTTGCCCGTTCAACTTCCTATCGGGGCCGAGACAGAGCTGGAAGGCTCGATCGACCTGATCACGATGGAAGAGTGGGTTTATCTTGGCGAAGATCTTGGTGCTTCTTGGGAGCGCCGCCCGATCCGCGACAGCCTGAAAGACAAGGCTGAAGAGATGCGCGCCGAGATGATCGAAATGGCCGTGGAAATGGACGACGATGTTATGGAGGCTTACCTTGAGGGTAACGAGCCAGACATCGACACCCTGCGCAAGCTTATCCGCAAGGGTACCATTGAGATGGCGTTTGTGCCTATTCTTGCTGGTTCGGCCTTCAAAAACAAAGGTGTTCAGCAGTTGCTCAACGCCGTGATTGACTTCCTGCCGAGCCCGCTCGACGTGGTTGATTACATGGGCTTTGAGCCTGGTGACGAGACTGAGACACGTAACATCCCGCGTCGTGCGGATGATGAAATGGCGTTTTCCGGCCTTGCATTCAAAATTATGAATGACCCGTTTGTGGGCACGCTCACATTTACGCGCATCTATTCCGGCACGCTTGCCAAGGGTGACAGCATTGTTAACTCGACCAAAGGCCGCAAAGAGCGGATTGGCCGGATGATGATGATGCACTCTTCCGAGCAGGTGCCTATTGAGGAAGCCTTCGCGGGTGACATTATTGCGCTGGCGGGCCTGAAGCAAACCACCACGGGTGATACGCTTTGCGCTGCCAATGATCAGGTTGTTCTTGAAACCATGACCTTCCCCGATCCTGTGATCGAGATTGCTGTGGAGCCAAAGACAAAAGCCGACCAAGAAAAAATGTCTACGGGCCTTGCGCGTTTGGCTGCTGAGGATCCATCCTTCCGTGTTGAGACTGACCAAGAGAGTGGCCAGACCATCATGAAGGGCATGGGCGAATTGCACCTCGACATTCTGGTTGACCGTTTGAAGCGTGAATTCAAGGTTGAAGCGAACATTGGTGAGCCACAAGTGGCCTACCGTGAGACCATCGGCCATGAAGCTGAAATTGACTATACCCACAAGAAACAATCTGGTGGTTCTGGCCAATTTGCGCGGGTTAAAATGGTTATTATGCCAACCGAAGTGGGCGAAGGCTATTCGTTCGAATCTAAGGTTGTTGGTGGTAACGTGCCTAAGGAATACATTCCGGGCGTTGAAAAAGGCATCCAGTCTGTTATGGATAGCGGCCCCTTGGCTGGCTTCCCCGTGATCGACTTTAAGGTGGCCTTGCTTGACGGCGCTTACCACGATGTGGACTCCAGCGTTCTGGCATTTGAAATTGCGGCGCGGGCCGGCATGCGTGAGGGCCTAAAGAAGGCTGGCGCGAAGCTGCTTGAGCCGATTATGAAGGTGGAAGTGGTTACACCTGAAGAGTATACCGGTGGCATCATCGGTGATCTGACTTCGCGCCGTGGTATGGTGCGTGGGCAGGAAGCACGGGGCAACGCCATCGCAATTGATGCAAATGTTCCGCTGGCCAACATGTTTGGCTATATCAATACGCTGCGTTCCATGTCTTCGGGCCGCGCTAACTTCACTATGCAGTTTGGTCACTACGATGCTGTTCCGGCAGCAATCTCGAAAGAGATTCAAGAGAAATTCAATTAATGGTGGGGGAGACCCCCACCCTACAATTCAAGGAGGCCTATTATGGGTAAGGAAAAGTTTGAACGTAATAAAACCCACGTTAACGTTGGCACAATCGGCCACGTTGACCACGGGAAAACCACGCTGACCGCAGCGATCACCAAGCAATTTGGTGAGTTTCAGGACTATGCTGACATCGACGCAGCGCCAGAAGAAAAAGCACGCGGCATCACCATTTCGACAGCCCACGTTGAGTATGAGACAGAAAACCGTCACTACGCTCACGTTGACTGCCCAGGCCACGCCGACTATGTGAAAAACATGATCACCGGTGCGGCGCAAATGGACGGCGCGATCTTGGTTGTGAACGCGGCCGATGGACCTATGCCACAAACTCGTGAGCACATCCTTTTGGGCCGCCAGGTTGGCATCCCTTACATGGTTGTTTTCATGAACAAGGTTGACCAAGTAGACGATGAAGAGCTTCTTGAACTGGTTGAAATGGAAATTCGTGAGCTTCTGACCGAATACGGTTACCCGGGCGACGACATTCCTGTGATCTCCGGTTCTGCTTTGGCTGCGCTTGAAGACCGCGATCCTGAAATCGGTTCTGAGAAAATTGCTGAGCTGATGGCGGCTGTTGACGCCTACATCCCAGACCCAGAGCGCGCTGTTGACCAGCCGTTCTTGCTCCCTATTGAGGACGTGTTCTCGATTTCCGGTCGCGGTACTGTTGTAACCGGTCGTGTTGAGCGTGGCGTGATCAATGTTGGTGACAGCATCGAGATCGTTGGTATCCGTGATACAACAACCACCACCTGTACTGGTGTTGAAATGTTCCGCAAGCTGCTTGATCGCGGTGAGGCTGGTGACAACGTTGGTGTTCTTCTTCGCGGCATCGACCGTGACGGCGTTGAGCGTGGCCAAGTTTTGGTTAAGCCTGGTTCGGTTACTCCACACACCAAGTTTGAGTGCGAAGTATACATCTTGACGAAGGAAGAGGGCGGTCGTCACACACCATTCTTCAAAAACTATCGTCCACAGTTCTACTTCCGGACAACTGACGTAACGGGCACCGTTGAGCTGCCAGCAGATACCGAAATGGTAATGCCGGGCGACAACCTGAAGTTCACCGTTGAGCTGATCTCGCCTATCGCCATGGAAGAAGGCCTTCGCTTTGCTATCCGTGAAGGTGGCCGGACTGTTGGTTCGGGCGTTGTGTCCAAGATCATCGCCTAAGCGAAAAATTTACACCGTAGCCGGGGTATTCTCTCCGGCTACACTTTTTTGAACCTGCTAGCCCAAGAGAGGCGTTTTCTAATGCAGAGCCAAAATATACGCATCCGGCTAAAGGCATTCGATTTCCGTGTGTTGGACGCCAGCACAGCCGAGATCGTTTCGACTGCCAAACGGACAGGCGCGCAAGTGCGTGGCCCTATTCCGTTGCCAAATAAAATCGAGAAATTCACTGTTCTTCGTGGCCCACACGTGGACAAAAAGAGCCGTGAGCAATTTGAAATCCGCACGCATAAACGCCTGCTAGATATCGTTGATCCGACCCCCCAAACAGTAGACGCGCTGATGAAGCTCGACCTAGCTGCTGGTGTGGATGTCGAGATCAAGCTTTAGGGGGCTGAGAGTATGCGTTCTGGAGTAATCGCGAAGAAGCTGGGCATGACTCGGCTCTTCATGGAAGACGGCGCACAGATTCCTGTGACTGTTCTTCAAATGGAAAATGTGCAGGTTGTATCGCAACGCACCGCTGACCGTGACGGCTATACAGCCGTTCAGCTCGGCGCTGGCGTAGCGAAAGCCAAGCGCACGAGCAAAGCTATGCGCGGGCATTTTGCCGTCGCAAAGGTTGAGCCTAAGCGTAAAATTGCGGAATTCCGTGTATCGGCTGATAACCTCATTGAGGTTGGCTCCGAGATCACGGCAGACCATTACCTCGAAGGGCAATATGTTGATATTGCCGGCACTTCGATTGGTAAAGGTTTTGCCGGTGCTATGAAGCGCCACAACTTTGGGGGCCTGCGCGCTACTCACGGTGTGTCTGTTTCACACCGTTCGCACGGTTCAACTGGTCAGTGTCAGGATCCGGGTAAGGTTTTTAAAGGCAAGAAAATGGCGGGCCACATGGGCGCTGTTCGGGTTACGACCCAAAACTTGCAGGTTATTAAAACTGATTCCGAACGTGGCTTGCTGATGATTAAGGGCGCTGTTCCTGGATCAAAAGGTGGTTGGGTGACGATTAAGGATTCGGTTAAGAGAGCCGCGCCTGAAGGTCTGCCAATGCCAGCTGCTATCCGCGCTGCTGCATCTGAAGCACCTGCTGCTGAAGCACAAGAAGGGGGCGCAGACGAATGAAAACTGACGTCATCAAACTAGACGCCGGCAAGGCTGGGTCCATCGACTTGAACGATGCGATCTTTGGTCTTGAGCCACGCGCCGACATTTTGCACCGTGTTGTGCGCTATCAGCTGGCCAAGCGCCAGCAGGGCACACACGCTGTAAAAACACGGAGCGACAGCACCTATTCAACCAAGAAGATCTATCGCCAAAAAGGCACTGGTGGCGCACGCCACGGTGCACGCTCGGCGCCGATCTTCCGCGGTGGTGGTGTATACAAAGGCCCGGTTTCGCGCTCTCATGCGCATGACCTGACCAAAAAGTTCCGCGCGCTTGGCATGAAGCACGCTCTTAGCTCCAAACTTGGTGCTGGTGAGCTTGTGATTGTTGAAAACGCTGAAGTTGAAAACGGCAAAACAAGTGCCCTCGCGAACACCATTAAGGCGCTCGGTTGGACCAAGGTTTTGTTAATCGATGGTGCTGAAGTGAACGCAAACTTTGCGCTCGCAGCCCGTAACCTTGACGGTGTTAATGTTTTGCCAAGCATGGGTGCGAATGTTTATGACATTCTTAAATCCGGTACGCTTGTGCTGACAAAATCAGCCGTTGAAGCACTGGAGGCACGCTTGTCATGAGCACTAAAGCTGAACAGTACGACGTAATCCGTCGTCCGATCATCACCGAGAAAGCCACAATGGCGTCTGAAAATGGCGCTGTGGTATTCGAAGTGGCGATCGACGCCAACAAGCCACAGATTAAAGAGGCCGTAGAAGGCTTGTTTAATGTGAAAGTGAAAGCGGTTAACACCACAATCACCAAAGGCAAAACCAAGCGCTTTAAGGGGCAACTCGGCAAGCGCAAAGACGTGAAAAAAGCCTATGTCACACTTGTTGAGGGTAACACCATCGACGTGACAACCGGCCTTTAAGCGACTGGTTAAAGTAATTGGAAGGCCCTCGGATATAGTCCGGGGGCCTTTTGCTATGGGGCATCACGCCAGCGCTTTAGCCCGTCAATTATCAGCTCCAGCCCAAAGCTGAACTGGGTCCCAAAGCTGAACTGGGTCATGCCGTCATGTTTATTGGTGGCGATCAACATGGCGGTTTCGCGCATAAAAAGGCGCGAGCCCTAAAGCAATAAAAACAACGGAAATGTCGGGCTTAATTGTCTTTTGCCATCGCCTTACGAAAGGCCTCAGAGCCATCCCATCCCATATCTGAGTCGGGGCAATACCCATCAACCCTTTTTTGGAAGGCTGATATTGCGATATCGCTAGCTAACCGTAGCCACTCGTCCTTTCCATCTACACGTATGAACATTTGTTTACCCTTCATATCAACATCATAAATTCCGCAGGATTCTTTGTGTTGGATGGCATGGTTTAGTGCATATGCATCGCCATTGTCTGCTGGTTCGTTGGAGTCGAGCCAATCGTTAAAGTCAGTTGTTGTCATCTATTTTCCTTATATTTGTTTCGCAGAAATCATCTTCTGCTTATTGTATGTATACAAACTAGGATTGTATAACAACAAAACATGGTGCTTATGAGTGGCGATTTCAAGTTACTTTAGTGCAAGATAGATCCGCCGAGGGGGCCGTCGGAGTCTAGAATGGCCTAGTTCACTGCGCTTACATGGGAATGGCCCAAAGGTTAGAGTAAAGCTGGACACTTTGAGACTTGCACACACTATATGTGTCTTCGCTAGCCGTTAATACAAACCAGCCCTTGCGACTCCCCCTTGAACCCTGCTATATCGCCCAAGTTCTTGGTCTCGGATTCGTTCCGTGGCCTGTGAGCTATTGAATTTTGGGTCTTTATGGTCCAGTGCAGACGGCTCGAAAGAGCCAAAACAAAACGGGCATTTATGCCCTTAACCAAACGGAAGACAGTAAGATGGCATTGAAGTCGTATAAGCCGACAACGCCAGGCCAGCGTGGGCTGGTTCTGATCGACCGTTCGGAGCTTTGGAAAGGCCGCCCGGTCAAATCCCTCACACAGGGTTTGACCAAAAAAGGCGGCCGGAACAATACCGGACGGATAACCATGCGCCGCCAAGGCGGCGGGGCCAAGCGCCTTTACCGGATCGTGGACTTCAAGCGCAATAAGCTTGATATGCCAGCGACCGTAGAGCGCATTGAGTATGACCCGAACCGGACAGCGTTCATTGCGCTTCTGAAGTATGAGGACGGCACCCAGGCCTATATCCTCGCACCTCAGCGCTTGGCCGTTGGTGATAGCATCGTGGCTTCGGCAAAGGCCGACGTTAAGCCAGGCAACGCTATGCCGTTTTCAGGCATGCCGATTGGCACAATCATCCACAACATCGAGATGAAGCAAGGCAAAGGCGGGCAGATCGCTCGTGCTGCCGGCACTTACGCTCAGTTCGTTGGCCGTGATGGTGGCTACGCCCAGATCCGCCTGAAATCAGGCGAGTTGCGCTTGGTGCGCCAAGAATGCATGGCCACCGTTGGTGCGGTTTCCAACCCTGATCACAGCAACCAAAACCTTGGTAAAGCTGGCCGTAACCGCCATAAGGGCATTCGCCCCTCTGTGCGTGGTGTGGTTATGAACCCGGTCGATCACCCCCACGGTGGTGGTGAAGGTCGGACATCCGGTGGTCGTCACCCAGTGACGCCATGGGGCAAGCCAACCAAGGGTGCAAAAACCCGCTCGAACAAAACAACGGATAAATATATCCTGCGTTCCCGCCACGCCAAGAAGAAGGGACGCTAAAGTATGGCTCGTTCTGTATGGAAAGGCCCGTTTGTTGATGGCTATGTGCTTAAGAAAGCCGAAGCCAGCCGCGAATCCGGCCGCAATGAAGTAATTAAAATCTGGTCGCGTCGCTCGACTATTCTGCCACAATTTGTGGGGCTGACTTTTGGCGTTTATAACGGCCGCAAGCACATCCCTGTGAATGTAACAGAAGAAATGATCGGCCAGAAGTTTGGCGAATATTCTCCAACGCGCACCTATTATGGGCACGCTGCGGACAAAAAAGCGAAGCGGGGCTAGATCATGGGACAAAAGAAAAACCCACGCCGTTTGCCCGAGGGCTCGGTAATGGCCAAAACCAAAATGATGCGCACCTCCGGGATTAAGCTGAATTTGGTTGCCGCGATGATCCGCAACAAGCCGGTTGATAAAGCATTGACCGACCTGACGTTTTCTAAAAAGCGTATTGCCGGTGACGTGAAAAAATGCCTGCAATCGGCGATTGCCAACGCAGAAAACAACCACGGTTTGGACGTAGACGAGCTCTACGTTTCTGAGGCGTTTGTTGGCAAAAATATCACCCTGAAGCGCGGGCGCCCTCGTGCGCGTGGCCGTTTTGGCAAGATCTTGAAGCCGTTTTCTGAGCTGACGATCATCGTGCGTGAAAAGCAACAATCTGAGGAGCAAGCGTAATGGGACATAAGATTAACCCAATTGGCCTGCGGATGCAGATCAACCGCACATGGGAAAGCCGCTGGTATGCGGAAGGTAAAGAGTATGGCAAATTGCTGCACGAAGACCTTGCGATCCGTGAATATGTGAAGAAGAACGCAGCCCAAGCCGGCATTAGCCGCGTGATCATTGAGCGTCCGCACCGTAAGTGCCGCGTCACAATCCACGCAGCGCGCCCGGGTGTGATTATCGGCAAAAAAGGCGCCGATATCGAAGTGCTTCGCAAAAAGCTGGCTGCTTTCACAGATAGCGACCTGCATCTCAACATCGTTGAAGTGCGCAAGCCTGATATTGATGCAGCTTTGGTTGCTGAAAATATCGCGCAACAGCTGGAGCGTCGGGTGTCTTTCCGCCGCGCCATGAAGCGCTCGGTGCAAAACGCAATGCGTATGGGTGCCCTCGGCATTCGTATCAACATTGCTGGCCGTCTTGGTGGTGCTGAAATCGCGCGGACCGAATGGTATGCCGAAGGCCGCGTGCCTCGCCACACCCTTCGCGCCGACATCGACTACGCACACGCAGAGAGCCTGACCGCCTATGGTATCATTGGTATCAAGGTCTGGATCTTTAAAGGCGAGATCATGGAACATGACCCCGCCGCCCGTGACCGTCGTTTGGCTGAAATGCAGCAAGGTGGAGGCCCACGTCAACAGCGCCGCTAATGACGTAGCCTCTCTTAAGGAGATTATATTATGCTTTCACCAAAGCGCACACGATTTCGCAAGCAGTTTAAGGGTCGTATCCACGGCCAAGCTAAAGGCGGAACAGACCTAAACTTCGGCACATATGGCCTTAAAGCTGTTGAGCCGGAGCGGGTAACCGCACGCCAGATCGAATCTGCCCGTCGCGCCATGACCCGTCACATGAAACGCCAAGGCCGTGTATGGATCCGCATCTTCCCTGATGTACCCGTAACCGCCAAGCCTATCGAAGTTCGGATGGGTAAGGGTAAAGGCTCTGTTGACCGTTGGGTCTGCAAAGTGAAGCCTGGCCGGATGATGTTTGAGATCGACGGTGTTGACGAAGCCACCGCCAAAGAGGCCCTGCGCCTTGCGGCCATGAAACTGCCAGTAAAAACCCGCACAATCACGCGCGAAGACTGGTAGGCTTTTGCCTTAGTTAAGAATTAGAAAACCCCCGGCTGGAAGGCTGGGGGTTTTTGGTTATTGGAAGCTCGGAATTCTTGAAAATTGCGGCCATATAATTATATTAGATTTAACTAATTACACGCCACTCTTTGTTTCAAAAATGTCGCCGTAGAGCTGTTCAATAATCAAGTTTGGACTTGATCCTGTGTCAGCTTCCCATTCTTCGATTTCTTCGTGCCTACCCATGCGTCTTTTGCCATTATATGAATACATATACAAATCCTCGCGATAGCATATGATTTCTCGCAGCCTAATCTCGCTGTCTTGGAAGATTCCAAAGTCATACTTTTCGTTCTGTTTACCACCAGCGAATCGGAGTCCAACAATTGATTCACCTGCTGCAAATGTGTCGGAAGGAAAATGTACATGCTTCCTGAAGTATAGGACAAAACGATAAACGCTATCACCATCAATTTTCAGCGTCTGGCTGAGGAACCAATTGTCACGGATCCGCTGTCCATTGCAAAGAGATTTCCACGTTTTGAAATCGACAACTGGATACGATTGATGCTCAACCGAAAGAACGTCAGATACAGAATTTACTTCTTGAGCCGTTGCTTCAAATGATGCTTGAATCTCGTTCATTCTGTGTGCCCAAACTAAATATTGTTTATGTTGAGAGCCTCGCTTTTTGTCCCCCGCTTTTTTCGCAAGTTTTGTAACCCAAGCCGTGCGTTCTTCGCGTTCAGCCGCTATTCCACTTGCCTTGGCTATAACTCCAAGCTGTCTGTTAGCCAGAATTGCAACTAAATCATCCCATTCATCGTTGTCGGCATCTGCGAGGGCGTCGTAATAGTCGTCCCTTAGCGCAGACGGGACGCCAGTTGGAAACAGCTTTCCCGTCAGTAGTGTGAAGTCTTGTACAAGTCTTGCTGTTCTCCCATTACCGTCCAAAAATGGATGAATGTAAGTGAAGCGATTATGTACCCACGCGGCTCTAACGATAGGATGAGCTGTATTATCTTTTTGATAAATGGATAATAATTCATTCACCAAGTTTGGTACATCAAAGTGAGACGGAGGTGTGAATAATGCTTGTGATATCTTAACATCTCGATCTCGGTAGCCACCTGGTTTTTCACCGATGTTTCTTTCAATGAGAGCATGAATTTGACGTAACAACGATTCACTCATATTTTGCCCATCTTCGGCTGCATCGATCGTAAGCTCGTCCGCGCTAAGCGCGTTCAGGACTTCCTGCTCAGATTTAGAAGATGAATCTGCAATGGTCATTGAGTCCATTATTGCGAGAGTTTGCCGTCGAGTGGCCACTATGCCTTCCATGTTGAGGCTTGAAGTGACTCGGTCGGGCAAAAACGCCATTTTTATTCTATTTTTTACATCATCTGACAAAGGCCTCAATTTGTTGAATTCTTTAATTTCCAGATCCACTTGATCTAACAATTGTTCTGTGTCTTGACGCAATTTAATTCTAGTTGGCGTTCCAAATTCAATCATTTTGTATGTCTAGCTCCGGAAAGTTCGTTATTCTGACATCTTGCTACAGCAACGCTCTAGGTTGCAAGGCGCTTTGTTTCGTATCTTATCCGACATTATAGCAACTTATCCCCCCAACATCCCCCCTTGCCAACCCCCCGAATCGAGCCTATAGAAGCGACTTCGAAGTCTGACTCCACTGGAATCGGGGTGACCTTTATGGGGCCTGCCAGTGATGTTGAAAAAAGGAATAGG
This sequence comes from Paracoccaceae bacterium, assembly GCA_016744015.1. Classification (GTDB taxonomy): domain Bacteria; phylum Pseudomonadota; class Alphaproteobacteria; order Rhodobacterales; family Rhodobacteraceae; genus UBA3077. The sequence continues at coordinate 124,462 of JADGFD010000002.1, forward strand.
CAATGAACGCCACTGATTTACGGGCTAAGACGCCTGATGAGCTTAAATCCGAGCTCGAAACGTTGAAGAAAGAATCCTTCAACCTGCGTTTTCAGGGGGCCACTGGCCAGCTGGAAAACACTTCGCGTATGCGCACGGTTCGCCGCGCCGCTGCCCGCGTTAAAACCATTTTGAACGAAAAGGCCGCGCAAGCGGCTGCTGAATAGGAGCATATCATGCCAAAGCGTATTTTGCAGGGCACTGTGACCTCCACAGCTAACACTCAAACGGTAACCGTTGCTGTTGAGCGCCGCTTTTTGCACCCGATGTACAAAAAGCCTATCCGCTCAACCAAGAAGTACCGGGCTCATGATGAGGCCGAGACATTCAATGTTGGTGACAAAATTCGCATCGTCGAATGCGCGCCAATATCGAAGACCAAACGCTGGACCGTGCTAGCTGACTAGCACACCAGTTTAATCGAAACCGTGGGGCCAAAACTGCAAGGTTCTACAGGTCGGGAGTAAAAATATGATCCAGATGCAGACAAACCTTGAGGTAGCTGACAACAGCGGCGCACGCCGTGTTCAGTGTATCAAGGTTCTGGGTGGCTCGAAGCGTCGTTACGCTTCTGTCGGCGACATTATTGTCGTATCGGTAAAAGAGGCCATCCCACGCGGCCGCGTGAAGAAGGGCGATGTGCGTAAAGCCGTTGTCGTTCGTACTAAAAAAGCGATCCAGCGCCCTGACGGCACGGCGATCCAGTTTGACGGCAACGCTGCCGTAATTCTGAACACAGCGGGCGAGCCTATGGGCACCCGTATTTTTGGCCCCGTGTGCCGTGAGCTTCGTGGTAAGAACTTCATGAAGATCATTTCACTTGCGCCGGAGGTGCTGTAAAATGGCTGCTAAACTTCGTAAAGGTGACAAGGTCATCGTGCTGGCTGGCAAAGATAAAGGCAAAGAGGGTGAGATCACCCAAATGCTGACATCTGCCGGTAAAGCGCTGGTTTCCGGTGTAAACACCGTGATCCGCCACACAAAGCAAAGCCAAACAAGCCAGGGTGGCCGCGTGCCACAGGAAGCCCCCATTCAGCTTTCTAACCTTGCGCTGGTAGACCCTAAAGATGGCGGCGCTACACGCGTTGGCTTCAAAGAGGTTGACGGCAAAAAAGTTCGTTTCGCTAAAAAATCGGGGGAAGTTATCAATGGCTGATTATACACCTCGCTACAAAGCTCTTTACGCTGACAGCATTCGTGCTGAAATGAAAAAAGAGTTTGCGTATAAAAACGACATGATGATCCCTAAGCTCGAGAAAATCGTGCTGAACATGGGGGTTGGTGAAGCGGTTGCCGATAGCAAAAAGATTCGTTCGGCTGTTGCCGATATGGGCTTGATTGCGGGCCAGCAGCCGGTTATCAACAAAGCGCGCAACTCCATCGCGGGTTTCAAGGTTCGCGAAGACATGCCTTTGGGCTGTAAAGTGACCCTGCGCGGCGACCGTATGTTCGAATTCTTGGACCGCTTGACCACCGTGGCCATGCCACGTATCCGCGACTTTCGCGGCAGCAACCCCAAGAGCTTTGACGGCCGTGGCAACTACGCCATGGGCTTGAAAGAGCACATCGTATTCCCTGAGATCGACTTTGATAAAGTTGATGTTATGTGGGGTATGGATATCATCATTTGCACCACCGCAAATTCTGACGATGAAGCACGCGTATTGTTGAAGCATTTCAACATACCGTTCACCGAATAGCGGGAGGAGAGACAATGGCAAAAACATCAATGGTCCAGCGTCAACTAAAGCGCGAGCGTCTTGTAGCAAAGTTTGCTGCTAAACGCGCCGAGCTTAAAGAGACGTCCCGGAACCTCGACCTGCCAATGGAAGACCGCTTTAAAGCGGTTCTTGCACTGGCTAAACTTCCACGTGATAGCTCGGCTACACGCTTGCATAACCGCTGTGAAATCAGCGGCCGGCCAAAGGCCTATTACCGCAAGCTGCGTATGTCGCGTATCGCACTCCGTGATCTGGCCTCTAAGGGCGAGATTCCGGGCATGGTTAAATCTAGCTGGTAAGGGAGGCTGAACAATGAATTTGAATGATCCGTTGGGCGATATGCTCACCCGTATCCGTAATGCTCAGATGCGTAACAAATCCACCTGCAAAACCCCGGCTTCCAAGCTGCGCGGTTGGGTGCTCGATGTGCTGGAATCCGAAGGTTACATTCGCGGCTACGAAGCCGGAATGGACTCCGAAGGCAAGCCAGAGATCGAAATTTCGTTGAAGTATTTCGACGGCGAACCCGTAATTAAGGAGCTGAAACGTGTTTCTACTCCGGGTCGTCGCGTTTACTCTAACGTAAATGGTATTCCACAGGTTCGTCAGGGCCTCGGGATCGCGATTGTATCCACGTCGAAAGGCGTTATGTCTGATGCACAGGCTCGTACCGACAATGTCGGCGGCGAAGTCCTTTGCACAGTATTTTAGGAGGTTTTCATGTCCAGAATTGGTAAAAAACCTGTTGAAATGCCTGCAGGCGTATCGGCCACAGTTTCGGGGCAAGCGATTGAAGTTAAGGGGCCAAACGGCACCCGCGGCTTTAAAGCGACCGATGATGTGGACATCAAGGTAGACGGCAACGTTATCACTGTTACGCCGCGCGGCAATTCCAAGCGTGCGCGTCAGCAGTGGGGCATGAGCCGCACCCAGATCGCCAACTTGGTGCAGGGTGTAACCGGTGGTTTCAAGAAAGAGCTTGAGATCAACGGTATTGGTTATCGTGCGGCCCTTCAGGGCAACGTGCTGAAGCTGAGCCTTGGTTACTCACATGACGTGCTATTTGACATCCCTGAAGGGGTGAAGATCACCTGCCCGAAAAACACCGAAGTGGTGGTTGAAGGCGCTGATCAGCAGTTGGTTGGCCAAGTGGCTGCCAATATCCGCGAATGGCGTAAACCCGAACCTTACAAAGGTAAAGGCATCAAGTATAAAGATGAATTTATCTTCCGTAAGGAAGGCAAGAAGAAATAGGAGCGCGACAATGGCAAGCACAAAACGACAGTTGTTTCTGAAACGCCGCATGCGCGTTCGGAACAAATTGCGCAAGATGGCCAATGGCCGTCCGCGCCTCAGCGTTCACCGTTCAGGCAAAAACATGTCTGTGCAAATCATCGACGATCTCAACGGCGTGACTTTGGCTGCGGCCTCTACGCTGGAGAAATCACTCGGTGTGGTGGGCAAAAACAATATCGAAGCATCTACCAAAGTGGGCGTGGCAATTGCCGAGCGTGCTAAAAAGGCCGGTGTTGAAGATGTTTACTTTGATCGCGGAGGCTTCCTGTTTCACGGGAAAGTCAAGGCGCTCGCAGATGCTGCCCGTGAGGGCGGCCTGAAGTTCTAGGAGAGCGATATGGCAAGAGAAGACAATAATCGCCGGGGTAAACGTCGCGATCGCGATGAAACACCGGAATTTGCCGATCGCTTGGTAGCGATCAACCGCGTGTCGAAAACGGTAAAGGGCGGTAAGCGCTTCGGATTTGCGGCATTGGTGGTTGTAGGTGATCAGAAAGGCCGCGTGGGCTTTGGTAAAGGTAAAGCAAAAGAGGTTCCTGAAGCTATTCGGAAAGCCACTGAGCAAGCCAAGCGCCAAATGATCCGCGTGCCTCTGCGTGAGGGTCGGACCCTGCACCACGACATGTTTGGCCGCCACGGCGCCGGCAATGTAGTGATGCGGACAGCCCCTGCGGGTACTGGTATTATTGCTGGTGGCCCAATGCGTGCGGTTTTTGAAATGCTGGGCTTGCAGGACGTGGTGGCAAAATCCATCGGTTCGCAAAACCCGTATAACATGATCCGCGCCACTATGGACGGCCTTTCAAAAATGGGTAGCCCGCGCAATGTTGCGCAGCGCCGTGGTAAGAAGGTCTCTGACATTCTGCCTGCCCGTGAAACCGCAACGCCAGCCGCTTCGGAAGAAGCTGCTGCGCCTGCTGAAGCTTAGGAGCATAAACAATGGCAAAAACCATCGTTGTAAAGCAGATTGGCTCACCAATCCGCCGCCCAAAAGACCAGCTGGCTACGCTAAAAGGTTTGGGCCTCAACAAGATGCACAAAACCCGTGAGCTTGAAGACACCCCGTCAGTGCGCGGCATGGTCAACAAGATTTCACACATGGTTGTGATTGTTGAAGAGAAGGGCTAACGCCTTTTGGTGGGTGCAAGCACCCCACCCTACGAAATTGAAAACGCCTCGAGGGAAACCTTGGGGCGTTTTTTTTGTTGACCGCAAATTTGTGATTTCTTCTAATACGTTCTTACATATTGATTTGTTATCAGTTATGAGCTATATATATACCAACAACACCCCCCAGGCTTCTAGTCGAAAGACAAGCTCAATACCGGGGGGTTACTTGTTTTTAGGATACTGTCTCTATAGTAATAGAGCATGAGATTTGAAAAGCTTCCCACTTCAATTGATGATCAAATAACGCTTTTGCGCGAACGGGGCATGCATTTTCAAGATGAATTACATGCGAAGCGTTGCCTCGACTCCATTGGATATTATAGGTTGAGTGCTTACTGGCTTCCTTCAGAGCTAATTCCTGAAAATGGGGAAACGAGAAGCAAGAAATTTTGTGCCGGTACTAATTTCGATACAATATTTGACCTTTACGTTTTTGATCGAAAGTTACGACTTCTGATTTTAGAAGCGATTGAGCGGATCGAAATTCATGTTCGCTCAAGATGGACCTATCACATGGCCCACAATTTTGGAGCTCACGCACATCTAAATTACAAATTGTTCACTGGTGGGTTAAATCATGCAGAACAGCTTGTAAGACTCGCGCGCTCAGTCGAAAGTTCAAAAGAAACATTCGTTTTGCATTATAAGAAGAAATATGACGACCCATTTTCGCCCCCTCTTTGGGTTGCCACTGAGCTCATGACTTTGGGCGAGCTTTCAAAATGGTTTAAGGCAACAAAAGCTAATTCGATTAAATCGAGAGTGGGGGCAGAGTTAGGTTTGCCCTCTAAGGAAATAGCTGAAGGTGTAATGGAATCGCTGTCGTATGTTCGAAATATCTGTGCTCATCACGGGAGGCTTTGGAACCGTAAACTCGTTAAGAGACCGCCATGGATACGGCGCTATAAGAATGACTTGCAAATGGAGAGTGGGCAGCAGCGAAACCAACCCGAAAATACTATCTATAATATAATAGTTGTGATCCTTCATATTCTTGGCAAGCAAAACACAGATTCGACATTTTCTGCCCGCCTGATTGAACTGCTTGAGGGAGAAGGCAGTAAAAGCATTTACCAGTCGATGGGGTTTCCACTTGATTGGCGTAGTCGGCCTGTGTTCCATCTTTCGTCTTCAATAATTGAAAGTGGGGTCCGTGTTGCTGATGGCGTTCATTTAGCTTGAAACCATTACAACATACGTCTATACGCCCCAAGTGGAAATCAAAAACCCACAGAATCATATCAACGCCGTGTTGCTCTTGGGTTGACGCTCATCAGGGGACTTCCGGCAAATTAGGAGAAGCGTCATGAAATTGCATGAATTGCACGATAACGAAGGTGCGACCAAATCCAAGAAGCGCAAAGCGCGTGGCCCGGGTTCGGGCAAGGGTAAAATGGCTGGCCGTGGTATCAAGGGTCAGAAGTCTCGCTCGGGTGTGGCGATTAATGGCTACGAGGGTGGCCAAATGCCACTTTACCAACGCCTGCCAAAGCGCGGCTTTAACATGCGCAACCCTAACAAATATGCGGTTGTAAACTTCCTCGTGCTGCAAAAATTCATTGATGCTGGCAAGATCGACGCAAAAAAGCCGATCACTGAAGATGTAATGCTTGAGTGTGGCCTTGTGCGCCGCAAGCAGCAAGGCGTGCGCCTTTTGGCTAAAGGTGAGCTGACCTCCAAGATCGACATCACTGTGACCGGCGCTTCTAAAGGCGCGGTTGAGGCTGTTGAAAAAGCGGGCGGCAAAGTAACTGTTGCGTAATTTGCGGGTTTCGACCTTGCGAATACGGGGCTAGCGCCTTACATCAGTAGACAAGATTAATTTGTGCCGCCTTGAGCCGATAATCGGAGCAGGGCGGCGCTTTCAGTTAAGGGGCCGCGTATGGCATCTGCAGCAGAACAAATGGCATCGAATATGAGCTGGGGCAGCTTTGGCAAAGCTAAAGAGCTTCGCCAGCGTATATTCTTCGCAATCGGGCTTTTGATCGTTTATCGCGTGGGCACCTATGTGCCCATTCCGGGGATTGACAGCGCGCAGCTTGCCGCGTTTTTTGAAAACCAGCAGGGCGGCATTGGCGGCATATTGAATATGTTCACCGGTGGGGCGATCAGCCGGATGGCCATTTTTACCCTCGGGATTATGCCTTATATTTCGGCGTCGATCATCGTGCAGCTGCTCACGTCTATGGTGCCCTCGCTAGAGGCGCTTAAGAAAGACGGCGAGCAGGGCCGCAAAAAGATCAACCAATACACGCGCTACGGCACAGTGGCGCTGGCGTTTGCCCAGTCTTACGGCATTGCCGTGGGGCTTGAAGGGCAGGGGCTGGCCACAGAGGCCGGCATGTTCTTCCGCGCCTCTACTGTCATTACGCTTGTTGGCGGCACTATGTTCTTGATGTGGCTCGGGGAGCAGATTACCTCTCGCGGCATTGGCAACGGCATTTCGCTGATTATCTTTGTGGGCATTGTTGCGGGGCTGCCTGCGGCCACAGCGCAATTCTTTGAAGCGGGCCGCACGGGCACGATTTCAACCGCGCTGGTTCTGGGCGTGATCGTTATGGTCTTTGTGGTGCTGGGGCTGGTGGTATTTGTGGAGCGGGCGTTGCGTAAGATCCACATCCAATACCCCAAGCGCCAAGTGGGCATGAAGATGTATGGCGGCGAAAGCTCGCACCTGCCGGTTAAGCTCAACCCCGCTGGCGTGATCCCTGCGATCTTTGCCTCGTCGCTTCTGCTGTTGCCTACGACGATCACGGCGTTTTCTGATCCGAATGCCACTGGCATTATGGCGACGATCGCGGCCTATATGGGCCGTGGTCAGGCGCTTTATTTGCTGCTGACCGCCGCTTTGGTTATTTTCTTTGCGTACTTCTACACCCATAACGTGGCGTTTAAGGTCGATGACGTGGCGGATAACCTCAAAAAGCAAGGTGGCTTTGTGCCGGGCATTCGCCCCGGGGCTAAAACAGCTGACTATCTTGAATACGTGATGAACCGCCTTTTGGTGCTGGGTGGCATATATCTTGCTGCCGTTGTGCTGCTGCCTGAACTGCTGATCGCCAATACCAGCATTCCGTTTTACTTCGGCGGCACGTCGGTTTTGATTGTGGTTTCGGTAACAATGGATACAATCAACCAAGTTCAGTCTCATATGATGGCCCAACAATATGAGAGCCTGATTGAGAAATCTAAAATGCGGGGTAAAAACCGCAGCAAAGCGCGGAGACGTCGTAAATGAACATAATCCTGCTTGGGCCGCCTGGAGCGGGTAAGGGAACGCAAGCGCATCGGCTGGTCGCTGAGCGCGGCATGGTGCAGCTTTCAACCGGTGATATGCTGCGCGCGGCCCGCACCTCTGGCACCGAAATGGGCAAGCAAGTGGCGGCCGTAATGGATGCCGGTAAGCTGGTAACCGATGAAATAGTCATTGGCTTGATCGCCGAGCAGCTTGATAGCGCCACCGACGCAGGATTTATTTTTGACGGCTTCCCCCGCACTTTGGCGCAAGCTGATGCCTTGGGGGAATTGCTGGAAAGCAAGGGCCAAAACCTCGATACTGTGGTTGAAATGCAGGTGGATGATGAGGCGCTTGTGTCACGCATCACCGGCCGCTTTACCTGCGGGGAATGTGGCGAGGGTTACCACGACACCTTCAAAACGCCAGCCATAGAAAACGTTTGTGACAATTGTGGAAGCAAAGACAGCTTTAAGCGCCGTGCCGATGACAACGAAGAAGCGCTGCGCACGCGATTGATGGCTTACTACAAAGATACCTCTCCGCTGATTGGCTATTACTATGCCAAGGGTATGCTTGAGCGCGTTGATGGTTTAGGTGGGATTGAAGAGGTTGCGGGCCGCATTTCCGGCGCACTTGATGGTTGATCATTTGAGGGCTTGACGGTGGCAGCTTCTTGCCTATAATCCGCGCTCTCTTGGTCGCTTATGCCTGATTTTCGAATCAGTTCTGATAAGCTGAAAAAGAGTTAACCCACCACCAATATGGCGGTGGGTTTTGGTTGTGAAAAAAGGGCCCGGAACTACGGACCCGCAAACAAGAACGGAGAGCCACTTTGGCACGTATTGCAGGGGTTAACATCCCAACACACAAGCAGGTGCAAATTGCCCTGTCTTATATCCACGGCATTGGCCGGGATACCGCCGTAAAAATTTGTGAAGCCACTAGCATTGAGGGCACGCGCCGCGTGAACGAACTCTCGGATGCCGAAGTGCTGAAAATTCGCGAGCATATTGATGCCAATCTGATGGTAGAAGGCGACTTGCGTCGCGATACCCAGATCAACATCAAGCGCTTGATGGACCTTGGTTGCTACCGTGGCCTGCGCCACCGTCGTAAGCTGCCTGTGCGCGGCCAGCGTACCCACACCAACGCACGTACTCGCAAGGGCCCAGCCCGCGCGATTGCTGGCAAGAAGAAGTAAGGGAGCAGGCACATGGCACGCGATAAAATCAAAACAAAACGTAAGGTTCGGAAGAATATTTCTTCGGGCATTGCGCACATCAATTCCAGCTTCAACAACACCAAAATTCTGATCTCGGATGCCCAAGGCAACGCGATTTCTTGGTCTTCGGCTGGCACAATGGGCTTCAAAGGCTCGCGCAAATCTACGCCATATGCGGCGCAGATGGCGGCTGAAGATGCAGCGGCAAAAGCACAAGAGCACGGGATGAAAACTCTCGAAGTTCAGGTGCAGGGCCCCGGTTCGGGCCGTGAAAGTGCGCTGCGCGCGCTGGCCGCTGTTGGCTTGATCGTAACTTCGATCCGCGACGTAACGCCGATGGCCCATAATGGGTGCCGTCCGCCTAAGCGCCGCCGCGTTTAACGCAGATATTACGGGGTGCGCCTGACGGGGCGCACCCCCAAGAATTTCCCTCGGGCGTTTGCAGCACCGGATCCGCTGCAAACTAGTATGGAGGCCAAATATGATCCATAAAAACTGGCAAGAACTCATCCGTCCCTCACAGCTAGATGTAAAGCCGGGTGCAGACCCGCTGCGCATGGCTGTCGCTGTGGCCGAACCGCTTGAGCGTGGCTTTGGCCTAACGCTTGGCAACGCGCTGCGGCGTGTGCTGCTTGGCTCGCTGCAAGGTGCGGCGATCACTTCGGTGCAAATTGATAACGTACTGCATGAGTTCTCATCCGTTGTTGGTGTGCGTGAAGATGTCACCGACATCGTGCTGAACCTCAAAGGCGTGGCTATCAACATGGAAGTTGAAGGCCCTAAGCGCGTGGCAATTAATGCCAAAGGCCCCGGTGTGGTCACCGCAGGTGATATTGTTGAGACCAACGGCATTGAGATCATGAACAAAGACCACGTGATCTGCCACCTCGATGAAGGCGCTTCGGTGTTTATGGAGCTGACGGTTGAAACCGGCAAAGGCTATGTGCCCGCTGATAAAAACCGCCCAGAAGATGCACCCATTGGCCTTATTTCGGTTGATGCGCTGTTCTCGCCGATCAAGAAAGTTTCTTATAAAGTCGAGCCGACCCGTGAGGGCCAAGTGCTTGATTACGATAAGTTGACCTTGAACGTAGAGACAGACGGCTCCGTTTCCCCTGAAGATGCGATCGCCTTTGCCGCCCGCATTCTGAAGGACCAGCTTTCGATCTTTGTGAACTTCGATGAGCCTGAAGCGGCAACGCGCGCTGATGAAGAGGACGATCTTGAGTTCAACCCACTTCTGCTGAAGAAGGTTGACGAGCTTGAGCTTTCTGTTCGTTCCGCAAATTGCCTGAAGAACGATAATATCGTTTACATTGGCGATCTGATCCAGAAAACCGAAGCTGAAATGCTGCGCACGCCGAATTTTGGCCGCAAATCTTTGAACGAGATCAAAGAAGTGCTGACAACTATGGGCTTGCACCTCGGCATGGATATCATCGACTGGCCACCAGACAATATTGAAGAGCTGGCGAAAAAGTTCGAAGATCACTTCTAGAAAATAGCGGTGGGTGCTAGCACCCACCCTACAATGCCCGCAATGGCGGGGAATATTTGGGCAATCATGCCCCAAGGAGAGCAGACCACCCGCATCGGCTGCCAGACAAAGTATAAACCTAAGTTAGGATAAGAAAATGCGCCACGGAAAAGGCTACCGTAAGCTAAACCGCACCCACGAGCACCGCAAAGCGATGTTTGCTAATATGGCTTGCTCACTGGTTGAGCACGAGCAAATCAAAACCACGTTGCCAAAAGCTAAAGAGATGAAGCCGATCATCGACAAGTTGATTACGCTGGCTAAAAAAGGTGGCCTGCATGACCGCCGTAATGCGCAAAGCAAAATGCGCCAAGAAGCCGCCGTTAAGAAGCTTTTTGACATCCTCGGCCCACGCTACAAAGACCGGACCGGCGGATATTGCCGCGTTCTCAAGGCTGGTTTCCGCTACGGTGACATGGCCCCAATGGCCATCATCGAGCTGGTTGACCGCGACGTAGACGCCAAAGGCAAAGGCGACAAAGAGCGCGTTGCTCTGGAAGACGCTGCCGCCGAGGATTGATACCCTCTGGGCGACCCCGCCCGCAGACATTTTGAAAAGCCCCGGATATTTCCGGGGTTTTTTCATTTTTATAACCACGCTAAGATACCCCCATGCCCGATCTGTTTGATAGCCCCAGCCAAGCCCAAAATGCCCCGCGCCCGCTGGCTGACCGCCTGCGCCCTGCGGCCTTAAACGAGGTTATTGGGCAAGACCATGTGCTCGGCCCCGATGGTCCGCTTGGGCAAATGCTGCTGCATGGCAATCTGACCTCGCTGATCTTCTGGGGGCCTCCGGGGGTGGGCAAAACCACCATTGCGCGGCTGCTGGCCGATGAAACCGATCTGACTTTCGTGCAGATCAGCGCCATTTTTACCGGCATGCCAGACCTGCGCAAAGTGTTTGAAGCCGCCAAGCTGCGGCGGCAAAACGGCAAAGGCACCTTGCTTTTTGTAGACGAGATCCACCGTTTCAACAAAGCCCAGCAAGACGGATTTTTGCCTCATATGGAAGATGGCACCATCACGCTGGTTGGTGCCACCACCGAAAACCCGAGCTTTGAACTTAATTCAGCCGTGCTCAGCCGCAGCCAGGTGCTGGTGCTAAATCGCCTTACCCCCGCGCACTTAGAGCTGATCATTCAGCGCGCCGAAAAGGAGATTGGTAAGAAGTTACCGCTAGATGCTGACGCGCGCGACGCGCTGCTGGAAATGGCGGATGGTGATGGCCGCGCCCTCCTTAACATGCTGGAACAGGTTTTCGGCTGGCAAGGCCAAGCCGACCGCGCCACCCTTTCCAAGCGCCTCAACCGCCGTGCCGCCCAATATGATAAATCGGGCGAATCGCATTATAATCTCATTTCTGCCTTGCATAAATCGGTGCGCGGCAGCGACCCGGATGCCGCGCTGTATTGGCTTGCCCGTATGCTGGCCGGTGGCGAAGACCCGCGCTATCTTGCGCGGCGCATCACCCGCATGGCGGTGGAAGATATCGGGTTGGCAGACCCGGATGCCCAGCGGCAATGCCTTGATGCGTGGGCCACATACGAGCGCCTCGGCTCGCCCGAGGGGGAGCTGGCGCTGGCGCAGGCGGTGATGTATCTGGCCCTCGCCCCCAAATCAAACGCGGCTTATGCCGCCTATAAAAACGCTATGGCCGATGCCAAAAAAACCGGCTCTGAGCCGCCGCCCAAGCATATACTTAATGCCCCTACGGCCATGATGAAGGACCAAGGCTATGGCGATGGTTACCAGTATGACCATGACGCCGAGGACGGCTTTTCAGGCCAAAACTACTTTCCCGAAACCATGAAGCGCGGCATTTATTACCTGCCTGTTGAGCGCGGGCACGAGCGCGAGCTGAAAAAACGGCTCGACTATTTTGCCCGTTTGCGCGACAAGCGCGGCACGTAGGGGAATGCAAATGCCTGTAATACTACAAGTCGCCCTCGGCGGGGCCCTCGGGGCCTCGCTGCGCTATGCCAGCAACGGCATGGCCTTGCGGCTGTTGGGGGGCGGCTTTCCTTACGGCACAATGGCGGTCAATATCCTCGGCTCTTTCCTGATGGGCCTCGCCGCTTTTTACATGCTAGAGCGCATGGATGGCAGCTTTGCCCGCTTCGCGCCCTTTGTCCTTACGGGCGTGCTCGGCGGCTTCACTACATTTTCGGCGTTTTCACTCGATGCCGTATTTCTTATTGAGCGCAGTCGCTACCTTGTGGCTGCCATTTATATGGGCGGCTCTGTCGCCCTCGCTATGCTGGCGCTTATTGCCGGCATGGCCCTTGCTAGGAGCCTCACATGAGCGGCGTGCAAAACCTGACGGTAGACCAAGACGGCCAAGACCAGCGCTTGGATCGCTGGTTTAAGCGGATGTTTCCGCATATTTCGCAGGGGCGGATTGAAAAGCTTTGCCGTAAGGGCGAAATTCGGGTTGAAAAGGGCCGCGTAAAGCCCGGCACGCGGCTGGAAACGGGGCAAAATGTGCGGGTGCCACCGCTGCCCGATGCGGCAGACCTGCGCGAGCGCAATATTGCCGTGGTTACGGATGCTGACCGGGAGATGATCCTCGATTCCGTGCTGTTTAAGGACGAGCATTTTATTGTGATCAACAAGCCCGCGGGCCTGCCCACTCAGGGCGGCACAGGGCATGATATCCATGTGGATATGCTGGCGGAAGAGCTGAAATTCGGCGAGGAGAAAAAGCCCAAGCTTGTGCATCGCCTTGATAAGGATACGTCTGGTGTGCTGCTGCTCGCGCGTAATGGGCGTGCCGCCAAGGCGCTGGCAAAAGCGCTGCAAGACCGTGAGACCCGCAAGGTTTATTGGGCGTTGGTGGCAGGTCGTTTGCCTGAGCGCGTCGGCACTATTCAATACGGGCTTATCAAAGCCTCAGGCCATGGGCCGCATGGGGCGGGTGAAAAGATGCACTGTATCCACCCTGATGAAGTAGACCAAACGCCCGGCGCCAAGCGCGCCACCACTGATTATGCGGTGATCGAAAATATCGGCACCCGCGCCACATGGGTTGGCCTTGTGCCGGTTACGGGCCGCACGCACCAGCTGCGGGTTCACATGGCCGAAGTCGGCTGCCCAATCATTGGTGATGGCAAATATGGTGGCAGCTCGCAAAGCAATGACGGCGAAGGCTGGGGCGCCAAAATTGGCGGCGATATAAGCCGCAAAATGCATCTGCATGCCCGCTCTATTGGCTTTATCCACCCCTTCACCAAAAAAGAAATGTTTTTTGAGGCCCCGCTGCCCGAACACATGGCTAAAAGCTGGGACCTGTTTGGCTGGGACCTGAAATGGGCCCCGAAAGACCCGTTTGCGATATTCGAATGAGTGATTTGAAGCTGGTTGTTTTTGATATGGATGGCACCCTGATTGACAGTCAGGATTTCATTCATATGGCGATGCGCTACGCGTTTGAGAAAGCCGGGCACCCTGTGCCGCGCAAGGCGGATGTGCTGGCTATCGTTGGCCTATCGCTGGATGCCGCGGTAAATGTGCTTTTGCCTGACCTTGATGCAGCCGAAAACAAGCGCACGGTCGACCTTTATCGCCATAGCTTTATAGAGCTACGGGAAAAGATGGGGGCCGAGGCCAAAGCGCCACTTTACCCCGGCGCGCTAGATGCGCTCGCGCGGCTGAACAGAGTTGACGAAATCCTGATGGGTGTGGCTACGGGAAAGGCCCGTAGGGGGCTGGACCACGCTTATCATGCTCATGATATCGGGCATTTCTTCCAGACGTCGCAAACGGCAGACAACCACCCGAGCAAACCGCACCCTTCCATGCTGCACCAAGCGCTTGCCGACACAGGTGTTAAGGCCGCAAAAGCCGTGATGGTGGGCGATACCGAGTTTGACATGGAAATGGGCCGCGCGGCGGGGTTTAAAACCATTGGGGTGAGCTGGGGCTACCACCCGCTTGCGCGCCTTGGCGCCGCCGATATCATTATTGATGATTTTGCAGATTTGGACGCGGCGCTGGCGGAAATATGGAGCTAAAGCATGGGTTTTGAACTAAAGCGATTTTGGGAACAGGCCCATGTGGCCAAAGTTGAGGGCGGCTTTACGGTTACGCTTGATGAGCGTCCCTTAAAAACCCCTCAGAAGCGCGCACTTATTGTGCCTTCAAAAATGCTTGCCGCCGAAATTGCCGCTGAATGGCAGGCGATTGAAGGCAAGGTGGAAACCGCGACGATGCCCTATACCAGCTTCGCCCATGCCGGCCTTGACCAAGCGGTAGACGAGCGCGCCGAAATCGCCGCCAAAATCTCGCTTTATGGTGAGACAGACTTGCTGTGCTATCGTGCCGAGGCCCCGCAGGAGTTAGTAAAGCGGCAAGCCGAGGCGTGGGACCCGCTGCTGGCATGGAGCGCTGAAACTCTAGGCGCGCCACTTGCTCCTACGGCTGGCATCGTGCATTTGGCCCAGCCAGAGGCGAGTCTGAAATCGCTGACCGCCCATGTGCAGCCCTATCAAGGCTTTGCGCTTAAGGCGCTTTATGACTGGGTCACGATCTCTGGTTCGCTTGTTTTGGGGCTGGCCGTCGCCAAAAAGCGGCTAACAGCGGCTGAGGGCTGGCGGCTTTCGCGAGTGGATGAAAACTGGCAGGAAGAGCAATGGGGGGTGGATGACGAGGCCAAAAAACTGGCGGACTCAAAACACGATACCTTTCTTATGGTTGAGCGTGCTTTGTCGCTTATCTAGCAAATTGCACGATGTTTATCGCTGGCATCGAAAGTTTGATCTTTTTTAGGCGTGAATTGACAATTGTATTTTTTTTCACAAATGAATTAGCCGCTAATCGAAGGTTTGTTGTGTTTTGTGCGACGCAGCATTGCGAAAACGTGACGGGGTGCGTGATCACACAGGGCCAGCAAGGTAAGTATTGCTTACTTAATGGCGCTTGGCATCGCCGCATCCTTGCCAAATGCAATTGGCGCACCAATTCGCAAAGGCGCTGATTCGCAAGTTAGGGCGGAAGGCTTCCGTGATCTCAAGCAAGGCCTGCACATGGTTTTCGGTTCACCGTCTGTTCCGTATGTGTGTGGCTGCTCACGGTATTTCTACGGCATATAGCGTAAGTGATGCTGACCTAATCGGCAAATTGTGAATGACCTCTTGACCTGCGCACCCTGAATTGTTCAAAATCACATGTCTGCCCTTTATGGGTCGCACAACACAATTTGATTCTGGCAATTGGTGCCAGATCCCCGAAACTTCGGGACCACAGGAAGAGGTAAAAATGAAAAAATCCGTACTATTAGGCACAATCGCCGCGGTTGGCGTTATGGCCGGTGTAGCATCTGCTGGCACTTTGGATGACGTAAAAGCAAACGGCGTGCTGAAATGCGGCGTTTCAACCGGTCTTGCGGGCTTTGCCGCTCCAGACGCAAATGGCCGCTGGGAAGGCTTTGACGTTGCTGTATGTCGCGCCGTTGCTGCTGCTGTTTTGGGTGACGGCGATGCCGTTCAGTTCGTTCCGCTCACCACAAAAGTGCGCTTCACTGCGTTGAACTCGGGTGAAATCGACATGCTCTCCCGCGTGACCACATGGACTTTCAGCCGTGACGTTGACTTGGGCTTGACCTTCGCTGGCGTTAACTACTATGACGGCCAAGGCTTCATGGTGCGCAAAGATCTGGGTGTAGCATCTGCTACCGAGCTTGATGGCGCAACGATCTGCATCACAACTGGTACAACAACTGAGCTGAACCTAGCTGACTATTTCCGTGCAAACGGCATGTCTTATGAGCCAGTGCCAATCGAAACCAATGCCGAAGCTCAGCAGCAGTATTTGGCTGGCGCTTGTGACGTATTCACAACAGACGCCTCTGCTCTGGCCGCAACACGTGCAACATTTGAAAGCCCAGACGAGCACATGGTTCTGCCTGAAATCATTTCCAAAGAACCACTTGGCCCGGTTGTGCGCGAAGGTGACGAGCCTTGGGGCGACATCGTGCGTTGGACATTGAACGCTCTGATCACAGCTGAAGAAAAAGGTGTGACCATGGGTAACGTTGCTGAAATGGGCGCTGCTGCCGGTCCTGATCCTGAGATCAACCGCTTGCTTGGCACCGAAGGTGGTCTGGGCGCAATGCTCGGCCTTGAAGCTAACTGGGCCGCAAATGCGATCGCTGTTGGCGGCAACTACGGTGAGCTGTTTGAAGCCAATGTTGGCGAGGCGACACCGATCGGCTTGTCGCGCGGCCTGAACGCGCTTTGGACCCAAGGTGGTCTGATCTACACACCTCCTTTCCGCTAGGATTTGAGCAAATATTAGGGGCGCATCTTCGGATGCGCCCTTTTTCTACCATCAATTAACAATTTATTCGGGCAGCAGAGGCGGGAAAAACCGCGTCGCAAAAAATCCGAGTATTCCAACCATCAGGAGGGGGAGCGCCATGGCTATGGCCGACCAACCCGCAGGCAAGTCTTTCCGGCTTAGCATGCTGTTATACGATACCCGCTATCGTTCCATGACCATTCAAATCATCATGCTGGCGGCTTTTATTGCCGGCGTTGCTTGGTTGCTGGATAATATGTATGCCAACTTGGCTGCCGCAAACAAAAACCCCGATTTTACGTTCCTGTCGGCCCCGGCTGGCTATGACATCAACCAGAGGTTGGTTGAATATACCTCGCAAAGCACCAATGCCCGCGCGTGGCTTGTCGGCCTGCTCAACACGCTGCTAGTAGCGTTTCTGGGCTGTATCATCGCAACGGTTATTGGTATATCTGTTGGCGTTCTGCGTCTGTCCAAAAACTGGATCGTCGCTCGTTTGATGACGGTTTATATCGAGATTTTCCGCAATGTGCCGGTGCTGCTCTGGATCGCCTTCCTGAACGCGATTCTGTCAGAAACTCTGCCACAGCCAAAAGACTTCAAGGGTGAGGACGCCGAGGCGACCATGTCGCTTTGGAACACCGTGATTATCTCCAATCGCGGCGTGTTTATTCCCGAGCCGGTTTTCCTTTCCGGCTCTGCCATCATGCTTTATGTGTTTATTGCCTCCATCGTGGCTATCTTTGCCTTTGGGCGCTGGGCGTCTAAAGACCAAGAAACCACGGGCCGCATTTTGCCGACCTTCTGGATCAAACTGGCCATTCTTATTGTGCCAACGCTGATTGTCTATTTTGTGATGGGCCAGCCGGTTGACTGGATCTTGCCAGCCTTTGAGGGCCGAGGGGCCTTTGATGCCAATGGTGAGCCCTATACCAAAGGTATCTTCCGGATTGACGCCGATAGCGGCATTAATATCCGGCGCTCGCTTATTGCGCTCTGCTTGGCGCTTTCACTTTATACGGCGGCGTTTATCGCTGAGGCCGTGCGTGCGGGCATTATGGCCATTAACAAAGGCCAGTCAGAGGCGGCCGGGGCTTTGGGCTTGCGGCAAAACCGCGTGATGAGCCTTGTGGTGCTGCCCCAAGCTTTGCGCGTTATTATCCCGCCGCTAATCTCGCAATATCTCAACCTCACCAAAAACTCGTCTCTGGCGATTGCGGTGGGCTATATGGATGTGACCGGCACTTTGGGGGGCATAACGCTCAACCAAACAGGCCGTGCGCTTGAATGTATCTTGTTGTTGATGATCACCTACCTGACGATCTCTTTGAGCATCTCGATGGTGATGAATATCTATAACAACTCTGTTAAGCTGAAGGAGCGGTGATATGAGCCAAGAACCTTACGTTCGCACCGAAATGCTCGAAGAGCAGCCGGCGCCCCTCGGGCAAACCGGCATCTCCAAATGGATGCGCGAGAACCTGTTCTCTAGCGTTTCAAACAGCATTATCTCGGGTTTGGCCATTTTGGTCGTGGTGTTTATGCTATATGAATTCCTCCCCTGGATGCTTCAGCCCTCTTGGGGTGCAGAAAACCTCCGCCAGTGTTATGATGATCCGAATATCAACGGCGCTTGCTGGGGGATTATCCGTGACCGCTTTAACCAGCTTATGTTTGGGTTTTACCCTCATGCAGAGCAGTGGCGGCCACTTTTGGCCTTTGCCCTGATGCTGGTGGCGATTGCGCCGGTGTTGTTTGACAAGCTCCCGCGCAAAATGATGTGGTTCTCCGCTGTCTATCCCTTCCTTGGGGTTTGGCTGCTTTGGGGGGGCTCTATCTGGGGGCCATTGATGGTGCTTGCCGGTTTTGTAATCGGCTATGTGGTTAACAAAGTCTTAGCAAATGTTGCTGGCAACCTTATTGCTCTGATTGTTGCCGTGTTGGCGACTTTGCTTTGGTGGCTATATGGCGTTGGCTATGTTAGCGAAATGCTTACTGGTGCCATGCCTGTTGGCATTGCTGAAGTGGACTCGGATAATTTTGGCGGCTTGATGTTGTCGATCACCATCGGGGTGTCGGGCATTGCGCTCTCCCTTCCGCTCGGAATCATTTTGGCCCTCGGGCGTCAATCTGACATGTTTATCATTAAAGTCCTGTCGGTGGGCTTCATTGAGTTTATCCGCGGTGTGCCGCTGATAACATTGCTGTTTGTGGCCTCGGTGTTACTTGGCTTCTTTTTGCCGCCGGATGTAACCTTTGATCTGATTCTACGGGTGATTATCATGGTGACCATCTTTGCCTCTGCCTATATGGCCGAGGTGATCAGAGGGGGTTTGGCAGCATTGCCAACCGGACAGTATGAAGCAGCAGACGCGCTGGGCTTGGATTATTGGCAATCCATGCGATTGATCATCATGCCACAAGCGCTCAAAATCTCCATTCCGGGGATCGTGGGCACGTTTATCGGCTTGTTCAAGGATACCACGCTGGTGTCGATTATCGGCCTGTTGGACCCGGTTGGTCTGATCGTGTCGATCCAAGGCACAGCCGACTGGAACGGCGTTGTCTGGGAGCTTTTCACCTTCATCGCGTTGATGTTCTGGGTGTTTACTTTCTCGATGTCACGCTACTCAATGTATCTTGAAAACAAGCTCAAGACCACACACTAATCAGGGAGCATAAAAATGTCTCAATCAGTAGAAAAAGAAGTCAATAACTCCGCGATGCAAGTGTCGGACGAAGTGGCTATCCAGATCAATAATATGAACAAGTGGTATGGGGATTTCCATGTGCTCAAAGATATTAACCTCACGGTTAATCGCGGCGAGCGCATCGTGATCTGCGGGCCTTCGGGTTCGGGTAAATCCACCCTCATCCGCTGCATTAACCGGCTTGAGGAGCACCAAAAGGGTGATATCATTGTTGACGGGACCGAGCTTTCCTCGGACCTGAAAAACATTGATAAAATCCGCTCGGAAGTGGGCATGTGCTTTCAGCACTTCAACCTGTTCCCGCACCTGACTATTCTGGAAAACTGCACCTTGGCGCCGATCTGGGTGCGCAAAACACCCAAGAAAGAAGCCGAAGAAACGGCGATGCACTTCCTTGAAAAGGTGAAGATCCCCGAGCAGGCTCTTAAGTATCCGGGCCAGCTTTCGGGTGGCCAGCAACAGCGTGTGGCGATTGCACGGTCTTTGTGCATGAAGCCGCGCATCATGCTGTTTGACGAGCCAACCTCAGCGCTCGACCCGGAGATGATCGCCGAGGTGCTCGACACTATGATCGAGCTGGCCGAGGAGGGCATGACCATGCTCTGCGTGACCCACGAAATGGGCTTCGCCCGTAAAGTGGCGAACCGCGTGATCTTTATGGATGCTGGCCAGATTGTAGAGCAAAACGAGCCGGAAGCGTTCTTTAACAACCCGCAAAGCGAGCGGACACAACTGTTCCTGAGCCAGATTCTGGGCCATTAACGGTGGTGGGTGCAAGCACGCACCCTACGAAATTTGACGCCGTTCGGGGGAAGCCTCGGGCGGTGTTTTTTTGCAGGGTTTTTGGTCCGTTGCAGCGAACCGCGCCTCGGTGGCGGCGCGCCAACCTTTTGGGATAGGGCGGGCGCTGTGCCCGCGCCGCGCTAGGCCTTTGGCGCTTATCTCAGCGGTTATAGCGCTTGGCGAGGGCATTGGGGGAAGCGCCCAGAAAGTAGCAGATGAGCAAGGTAAGATTGCGACTGCCGCGGCGTAGCCATTGGCCTTGGTATTTAGCCGCGTTGGTGACGGCTTGGGCCTCCAGCATCACAAGCTTGCCCTTAAGTGCCCGCGCAAGGGCGACATCTTCCATCAAGGGTTGGTCGGGATAGCCGCCAGCCTGTGCATAAAGCACAGCAGAAATCAACAGAGCTTGGTCACCATAGGGCAGGCCAAACACGCGGCTGCGCAGGTTGGCCCAGCCGGCCACAAGCTGGGGCGGCAGCCCGTTGGCATCAAAGCGCAGGCGGAAGTATCCGGCCTTTTCCGTGGTGGCGAGGTGGGTTTGCACGGCGGCGACCCAGCCGTCTGAGAGCACCGTGTCAGCATGGATGAACAGCAACCACGGGCGGGTGGTCATGTCGCCCCCCGTGGCCAGTTGGCCCCCACGGCTCGGTGGTGCTGCCGTAAATCGAGCGCCGATTTGCTCTGCCACACCCTCAATGTCATCCTCCGAGCCGCCATCGACAATGATCAACTCTCCCACCAGCCCCGCCTCCAGCCCTTCCGCCAGCGCGGCCAGTGTGGGGCCAATGGAGGCTGCGGCGTTTAGCGTCGGGATGATCACGGATATCGGGGCGGGCATGGGGGCTTTCGGGCTGGTAATAGTGGCACTCTGCCCTATATTAGCGGTATGACCAAAGGATACCATGATAAATCGCGGCAGCTGCTGCGCATTTCGGGACGCGACCGGCAGAGCTTTCTGCAGGGGCTGGTGACAAATGATGTTGAGCGGCTGAGCGAAGGGCCGATCTATGCGGCGTTATTAAGTGCGCAAGGGAAGTATCTGTTTGATTTTTTTCTGGCGGCTGATGGTGAGGCGATATTGCTAGATGTCGCTGCTGCCCGCGCCCCCGCGCTGGCCCAGCGGCTAAGCATGTATCGCCTGCGTGCTGATGTGCAGATAGAGGCCGATGACCGCCCCGTTTGGCGGGGTATTGGCGATGCCCCCGCGGCGGCATTCGCTGACCCGCGCCATGAGGCGATGGGCTGGCGGCTCTACGGTGTGGCCTCAGTCGAGGATCTGCCGGACGATTATTTTGAAGTGCTGCGCGTTGAACATACTATCCCCGAGCCGGAGCTGGTGGAAAACGAGACCTACATTCTGGAGGCGGGTTTTGAGCGCCTCAACGGGGTTGATTTCCGCAAGGGCTGCTATGTGGGGCAGGAAATAACCGCGCGTATGAAGCATAAAACCGAACTCAAAAAGGGCTTGCGGCGGGTGGATGTGCAAGGTAATGCCGCGTTTGGCGCGGCGATAACGACGGGCGGGAAACCCGCTGGCACACTGTTTACTGTGGCGAACAGCCAAGGCTTGGCGCACTTGCGCTTTGATCGAGCGCAGGGTGAAATGCAGGCCGAAGGCGCAACGCTGCGCCTAAGTTAACGCTCGTCTAACGCCAGCCGCGCACTTAGGGCTATGAAAATAGCACCCAGCGACCGGTCCAGCCACAGGCCAAAGCGTGGATTGCTGCGCAGGCTGTTGGTCATCTTGCCTCCGACCAAAATGAGTGGTGGTTTGATGAGGGCAGCCCCCGGTGGCGGCGCGTCTACTCCCTTGCTAGTGGCAAGGCAGCATGCGCGCCGCGCTGAGACGTTGCCGGTCAGTCTTCGTCATCTATCGGATTAAGCTGCGCCGCAACTTTTAGTGCGATGGTCTCAAAGATTTTGGCATGTGGGCCATCGGGCTCGGCCATCACCACAGGGGTGCCATCATCGGAGTATTTTCGGATATCCATGTGCAACGGGATGCCGCCAAGGAAGGGCACACCGAGCTTGCCGGACTCTTCTTGGGCACCGCCATGGCCGAAGATATCGGAGCGCTCGCCGCAATGCGGGCAGACAAATGTGCTCATGTTTTCGATCAAGCCAAGAATAGGCACATCCACGCTCTGGAACATTTTGAGGCCTTTGCGGGCGTCAATCAGCGCGAGGTCTTGCGGCGTGGAAACGATCACGGCTCCGGCCACGGGCACTTGCTGCGCCAGCGTGAGTTGGATGTCTCCTGTGCCGGGTGGCATATCAAGCACCAGCACATCAAGCTCGCCCCATGCGACCTCTTTCAGCAGCTGCATAAGTGCAGACACAATCATCGGCCCGCGCCAGATCACGGGGTTGTCCTCTTCCATCAGGAAGCCCATCGACATCACTTTAATGCCATAACGCTCCATCGCATAAAGCACGTCATTCTTTAGCTCGGGGCGATCTTCAACCATGCCGAAAAGACGTGGCAGCGAGGGGCCGTAAATGTCAGCATCCAGCAGGCCAACCTTGAGGCCCAGCTTGGAAAGCGCCAGTGCCATATTGGCCGAGGTGGTGGATTTGCCCACGCCACCCTTGCCAGAGGCCACGGCCAGAATGTGCTTGATGCCTGGAATCGCTGCCGAATCGGGGCGCATATCGGGGCCAACGGGGCGCTCTTTACGCTGCTTTAGTTTGGGCGGCTCGGTGGAAACTACCGGCTCGGCCTCAGCCGTCAGCGCAATCAGCGCGGCGTCTACGCCTTCCAGCGCTAGCACCTGCCGCTCAGCGGCTTTTTGTAGGGCGGTTGGGTCACCTGTCAGAGCTTTGGGCACGGTGATGGAAAACACCACCTTGCTGCCATCAATGATGATATCAGACACAAGGCCGTCAGACACGATGTCCTCTTTTAGCCCCGGTGCGGTGACACTAATCAGCGCCTTCATTATTTGCTCTTTATTCGCCATATGCATTCCCCTGAATTTGCTCGGGTTTAATACCTGAGTGTTTCCGTCATATTATAAAATGCTAATATGACGAGAATCAAGGGCCGTGAGCGGATGGGCTGAAATGCCGCGCTAGCTGGCGCTCAGGCTCACAATAGTGCTGCTTTCCGTTGACCAGTTGAAACGCGAGTTGCCGAGCTGCACGCCAATGCCAAGCTCGGGCAGGTATTTGATTTCACGGATGAACATATTGTCAAACGATGTGCTGAGTTCATAGGTAAAAACCCGAACAGCATCATAGCTGCAATCCCCTAGCACAAGCGGCTCGCTTTCGTAGCCGAACCACGAATACTTCTTTTCGCCGTTTGAATACCCGTCGCCATCCCAGGTAGTTAAGCCAACACCGCGCATTCCCACAGAATAAGGGGCCAAGGATGTGACCTCAAAATCATAGGTTTTACGGGTTGTGCTTCGCGCTTCCCATGTTTCCGGTTCATGCACCACCCACTGGGTTTCCACTACGCCGTCTTGAGACTCAAACAAGATAACTTCTTTATAATAGCTGTCATTATCATAGTAGGCATCGATGATAGTGCCGTCGGGCTGGCGCTGAATATGGGAGACATTTCCGCCAGCAAATTCAACCGTGATCCCTGCATCCAGCGAATCTGCGGTGAGGCATTGAGCCGAAGCCAAAGCAGGGCTAAGCAGGCATAAAGCGGTAGTAATACGAAGCATTGGGGACTCCCTTTAAAAGAATAGTCGCAGCATAAGGCCAAAACGGAGGCCATTCAATGCTTTCTGTTGCGGCCCATAAAAATGATGTAAAGCCCGGGCAAAACGAACAAGTCAAACAAAAAGGCGATGAAGATCGTGGCCGCCGTCAGGAAGCCCAGCTGCTGGTTCACGGCAAAGCCGCTGAACATAAGCAGGGCAAAACCAAAGCCTAGGGTGGCCGTGGTGGTGAGCACACCGGGGAACACATTTTGCAGCACCCGCTGCACGCCCCTGTTGGTTTGCTTTTTTCGGCCCCGGTTGAGGGCGTAAAGGATGTGGATAGTATCATCCACCACAATACCAAAGGTCAGCGCTGAAATGATAGAGGCGGCCATGCCGACCTCTCCGTTCACCCAAACCCAAAGCCCGAGTGATGCCATGGCGGGCATAAAATTCGGGAAAATGCTGAGCAGGGCCAGCGGCAAGGAGCGCAGGAAAATACCGATCAGAATTGAAACCACAATCATGGCAAAACCGGTGCCTACCAGCATGGATTTTGTGTTGACCTTCGAGAGGTAAGAGGACATGACGTTCACGCCCGAAACCGCTGAGCGATCACCCGTAAAGCCGGCCTCGGCGGCAATGGTTTCCACGGTTTCGGCCAGCTCCCGCACATGCGCCGAGCTTTGGCGCTTCACCAACAGGCTCATGCGCAGCTCTCTAAAATCAGCGGCAAAGGTGGCGTTGCCAAAATCCTCGGTTACGTAATAATTTGAGCGCACGCAAAAATTCAGCATTTTCTCGGGCACATCGGCCAGCGGGCCCTCATAGGGCGGCGAGCGATGGTCAAGGCAGTTTTGCACAATCGGCAGCGGGCTGCGGATATCCACCACTTGGGGCAGGGCCAAAATCTCGTTGGTCACATCTTCAAGCTGCTGGAAGCCTGCGGGTGTTAGCAATTCGCCCTCACCGTAGCGCAGCACCAAATCAACGGTTTGGGACCAGCCCATGCTTTCAGAAATGGTTTGGATATTTTGCCGAAGCGGATGATCGGGCGGGAAGAAACGGATGAACTGGTCATCAAAGGTGGTGCGCACCAGCCCCACCACCGCCATCACAGAAGCCAGCCCTACAATAACCCCCCAAAGCATTGGCCCCTTGGCCCATGCTTTAGTAAACACCCGCGAAAGGTTGCGCATTTTTTCGTCGCGAATTTGCATATCGCCGCAGCCAAAGGATAGCACCACCGGCGCGACCAAAAGCACGAGAATAAGCGAAAACACCAGCCCGATGGCCACGAGATTCCCCATTGCCTGAAAGGCAGGTGCATCGGCCCAGTTGAGCGATAAAAAGCCCACAGCCGTGGTGGCGTGGGCGAGAATAACCGGAATGGCAAGCTTGCGGAAGCTAGCCTGAATAAGCGCATCCTTCTTTTGGAAGCGCAGCGTGCGCTGGCGCTGGCCGATGGAATGAATGATGTGGATCAGTGAAGCTACGGTCAGGGTCATAATGATTGAGAAAGACGACACAGCGGCGGTGGCAAACACATGCCCGCTCCAGCCCGCCAGCCCTGTGGTTAGCACGACCGAGCTCATGCCTATGCCTAGCGCTGCTGCTGTGATCCGCAGGTTGCGAAAGGCAATGAACAGCATGATGAAATTGACCACCAGCGTCATCGGAAACAAGTATTTCCGGTCAAAGGTAAGCCCGTCCCGCAGGGCTTCCCCCATCGAAACCGAGCCCGTAAAGGCCACTTCAACCTCGGGGAACTCGGCCCGCAAATGGCTGGTGAGCGCTTGTTGCTCGCCATATGCTTGTTGCAATCCGGCATCAGATTGGTCAGACACATCCAGCTTGATCGAGATGATTGTCGCGGTGTGTTCATCATTAAAAAATACTTCGCCCAGCGCAGCGCGCTCGTCCAGCAGGATTTCCACATCCTTTATCGGGGTCATCTCAATCGGGTAACCCATGGCGGGTAACAGGCTGGAAACGCTGGCAAAGCTTGTCATCGCGCTGATGGTCAGCTCGCTATCTGGGTTGTCCAGAATGTAAAAAAGCGCCCGCTCGGCTTGCAGCAATTGCGGGCGGCTTTCTCTGTTTTCCACGGCGAGCAGCATCAGGGTTTGGTTGGTTTCCCCAAAGGCCTCGTTTTGCCGCTCCAGCTTTTGCCTATAGGTATTGCCGGGGCCAAATAGCAAAAACGGGTCGTTTGAGGTTTTGACCTCCAGCAGCCCATAGCCCACCACCAATATCAGCAGCGCCGTTAGGGAGATCACAAGCTTTTGGCGGGCAAAGCATAGCCGCTGCAAACGGAAGATGCCGCGCAATATCTTAAACCAGACGCCCACCTTCACTCCTGCTTGTCTCTTTGGTATCCATCCTGATTACGCAATCCGGGCGGTTGATTAAAGTGCTATTTGACCAAATGGCCCAAAATCAGGTGATTGTTACAATTTTTCCCCAAAAAACCGGCCTTGCCGTAGCGTAAACTACGGAAATAAGTGAGGATTGAGGTGCAAGCCGCCCAATAGATGAAGTATTTTTAACCCCGCCGCAGCAAATTTACCGATTGAGCGCTTGACCAAACCCCACAAACTGCTAGGAAGCAGGTGGCCCTGCGGTGTGGCGGAATGTCTCGCCGTATACTATTCTCGCTTTGGTGCATCCGCACCCTAAAGGAAAGAATCCGGCCATGGTTTCACGCGTAATTCCTGTTAATCCCTTTGATCTGGTGATCTTTGGTGCCACCGGCGACCTTTCTCGCCGTAAGCTTTTGCCCGCGCTTTTTCGCCGGATGCTGGATGGCCAGATGCCTGCGGAGGCCCGTATTATCGGCGTGGCGCGCTCCAAAATGAGCGGCGAGGCCTTTCGGGCGTTTGTGCGAGAGGCGTTGGAAGAATTTGAGCCGGAAGCGGCCAAGGCCCCCGAGGTGCTGGAGGCCTTTTTGGACGCGCTGGATTACCTCGTGGTAGACGTAATGGGCGAAAGCGGCTGGGAAGCCCTTGGCAAAATGCTTCGGCCTGAGGCTGTGCGCGCGTTTTACCTTTCGGTTGGCCCCAATCTGTTTGGTGAAATCGCCACGCGGCTTAGCAAGCATGGCATCGCCACGCCGGAAAGCCGCATCGTGGTCGAAAAACCGCTGGGGCATGATCTGGCATCAGCCAAGGCGCTTAATGCCCAGCTTGGCGCCTGTTTTGACGAGCATCAGGTTTACCGGATAGACCATTATTTGGGCAAAGAAACGGTGCAAAACCTGATGGCGATCCGCTTTGCCAACGCGCTTTTTGAGCCGCTGTGGAACAGCCATTATGTGGACCATGTGCAAATTACCGTGGCCGAGAGCATCGGCGTGGGTGGGCGTGGGGGCTATTACGATAAATCTGGCGCGCTGCGCGATATGGTGCAAAACCACATGATGCAGCTACTGTGCCTCACCACCATGGAACCCCCCGCCAAATTTAACGCCGATTTTGTGCGTGATGAAAAGCTGAAAGTTATCAGGGCACTGGAGCCTCTTAAGCCCAAAAATACCGTGCGTGGGCAATATCGGGCTGGCGGTGGTGAGCCGTCATATATCGAGCATTCTGAGAACCCTGCTAGTAAAACCGAGAGCTTTGTCGCGCTAAAGGTCGAGGTGGATAACTGGCGCTGGGCGGGGGTGCCGTTTTATTTGCGGACGGGAAAGCGCCTGCGGGCACGGATGTCGGAAATTGTGGTGGTGTTTAAAAAGCCGCCGCATGCTATATTTCCTGAAATGGCGTCGCAAGGCAGCAATGTTTTGGTGATCAGGCTTCAGCCTGACGAGGGCATAACATTGCACATGACTATCAAGGAACCGGGGCCGGGGGGGATGCGGCTGACCGAAGTACCGCTGGATATGAGCTTTGCTGAAGCGCTGGGGCAAAACCACCATGCGCCCGATGCTTATGAGCGCCTGATTATGGACGTGATCAGGGGTGACCAAACCCTGTTTATGCGGGGCGACGAGCTGGAAGAAGCGTGGGCTTGGATAGACCCGCTGATTGCCGCGTGGGAAGAAAACAGCGAAAAGCCAAAACCGTATGATGCCGGCGGCTCGGGGCCGGAGGACGCTTTGGCACTCCTGCATCGGGATGGCCGCAAATGGCGGGAGATAGAATCTGATGCCTGATTTGATGCAATATCCAGACAGGGCCGTGCTGGCGACAGACCTTGCCGAGCTGGTGGCTGGCCAATTGGCCGATGCGATTGAAATTTTTCACAAAGCCAGCCTTGCGGTGCCGGGCGGGACGACGCCAGCAGCGTTTTTGCGGGCGCTTTCAGAGCAGGATATCGCATGGGAGAAGGTGAGCGTGATGCTGACCGATGAGCGGTTTGTGGCAGAGGATTCACCGCGCTCGAATACGCGGCTGCTCAAGGAAACGCTTTTGCAAGGGAAAGCCGCGGCGGCCACACTGGTGCCGCTGGTGGCTGAAGGTGCCGCGCCGGAAGATGTTTTGGATGCGCTGATGGGGAAGTTAAACGCCGCCCTTCCGTTGGATGTGGTTGTGCTCGGCATGGGCGAAGACATGCACACCGCGAGCCTGTTTCCGGGGGCCGATAAGCTGGCGGAGGCTTTAGCCGAAGGTGCGCCAACGTTGCTGCCCATGCGGGCCGAAGGGGCTGGCGAGCCGCGCCTTACGCTCACGGCCCCCGTGCTGCGCGGCGCGGGTGCTGTGCATGTGCTGATAACGGGCGCGGCTAAGCTTGCGGCCTTGAAACGGGCCTTGCTGGAAGGGCCTGAGACCGAGGCCCCCGTGCGGGTGGTGCTGGCGCGCGACGACACTGAAATTCATTATGCGGAGTAGACCATGCTAAACGACACCCTAAAGCGCGTAACTGACCGCATCGAGCGCCGCTCGGCAACACTGCGTGCAGACTATATGGCGCGTTGCGAGCGGGCTGCGGAGGCGGGGATTAGACGCGCCCATCTGACTTGTGGCAACCAAGCGCATGCTTTTGCAGCGGCGGGGGAAGACCAAGCGCCGCTGGTGGAAGGGGGCGGGGGGAACCTCGGGATTATTACTTCCTATAATGATATGCTTTCCGCGCATCAGCCGTTTGAGCGCTTTCCGGAGTTGATCAGAAGCGCCGCCCGTTTGGTTGGCGGCACGGCACAGGTGGCGGGCGGGGTTCCGGCGATGTGTGACGGGGTTACGCAGGGCCAGCCGGGCATGGAGCTTTCGCTTTTCTCACGCGATTTAATTGCGATGAGCGCGGGGGTCGGGCTGTCTCACAATGTGTTTGACAGCTCGGTTTACCTTGGGGTTTGTGACAAAATCATTCCGGGATTGGTGATTGCAGCGGCCACGTTTGGCCATTTGCCAGCGGTATTTTTGCCGGCAGGGCCGATGGTTTCGGGCTTGCCAAATGACGAGAAAGCGCGGGTGCGCCAAGAGTTTGCCGAGGGGAAAGTAGGCCGCAAAGAGCTGATGGCAGCGGAGATTGCCAGCTATCATGGGCCGGGGACATGCACTTTTTATGGCACGGCCAATACCAACCAAATGTTGATGGAATTCATGGGCTTGCACTTGCCAGGGGCCAGCTTCATCAACCCCAACACACCGCTGCGTGATGCACTTACGGTGGAGGGTGCCAAGCGGGCGCTGGCGATTTCTAACCTTGGGAATGAGTATACGCCGGTGAGTGAAATTCTGAACGCCAAGTCGTTTGTGAACGGTATTGTGGGGCTGAACGCCACGGGCGGCTCAACCAACCTGCTGATCCACCTGCTGGCCATGGGGCGCGCGGCAGGGGTGGTGCTGGACTGGGAGGATATCTCGGATATTTCGGATGCGGTGCCGCTGATTGCACGGGTGTATCCGAATGGTTTGGCCGATGTGAATCATTTTCATGCGGCGGGCGGCTTGGGCTACATGATCGGCGAATTGCTGAGCACCGGAATGCTGCACCCTGATACGCGCACGGTGGTGGGTGAGGGGCTGGAGGCCTATACGAAGGAGCCGAAACTGGTTGACGGTGAGGTCGTTTACGAAGGCGGGGCACGGGTGAGCGAGAATGACAAAATCCTCAAAACCGTGGCAGAGCCGTTTCAGCAAACGGGTGGCATAAAGCGGCTTAAGGGGAACCTTGGGAATGCGGTTATGAAGACCTCGGCTGTGGAGCCCGCACGACACATTATTGAGGCCCCCGCGAAGG
The DNA here is from genome assembly GCA_016744015.1 of Paracoccaceae bacterium. Taxonomy (GTDB): domain Bacteria; phylum Pseudomonadota; class Alphaproteobacteria; order Rhodobacterales; family Rhodobacteraceae; genus UBA3077. The sequence goes on from JADGFD010000002.1 coordinate 154,309, forward strand.
TTTTCCATGACCAAGAGGCGGTGAAAGCGGCGTTTAAGGATGGCATCCTTGATCGCGATACGGTGGTGGTTGTGCGCTTTCAGGGGCCAAAGGCCAACGGGATGCCGGAGCTGCACTCATTAAGCCCGCTGCTCGGGATATTGCAGGGGCGGGGGCATAAAGTGGCGCTGGTTACCGATGGCCGGATGTCTGGGGCTTCGGGCAAGGTGCCTTCGGCGATACATGTTTCGCCAGAGGCTATGGATGGCGGTGTGATTGCCAAGCTGCAAGATGGAGACATCGTGCGGGTGGACGCGGTGGCGGGCACGCTGGATGTGCTGGACGAGGCGGTGCTGGCGCGGGAGGCGGCAACCGCTGACTTGAGCGCCAACGGCCACGGCACAGGCCGCGAGATGTTTGAGGTTTTTCGCCGCTTTGTTGGCTCTGCTGAAACAGGCGCCAGTGTGATATGATCGAAACCATTGAAGAGCTAGAGGCGCTTTACGGCACGCCGAGTAAAGCCGCGATAACCAAGGTCACGAAGCGAATTACCCCCGATTATCGTGCTTATATCGAGGCCTCGCCCTTTGTGGCGCTGGCCACCGTAGGGCCGGATGGCACCGATTGCACCCCGCGTGGCGATCAGGGGCAGGTGGTGTTTATTGAGAATGAAACCACCCTTCATCTGCCTGACCGCATGGGCAATAACCGCATGGATAGCTTGCGCAATCTTGTGCATGACCCCCGCTGCTCGTTGATGTTCCTGATTCCGGGTTCCGGCACGGTGATCCGTGTGAATAGCACGGCTGAGATCAGCGTGGAGGCGGGACTGCTGGAACGGTATGCCCATAAGGGCAAAGCCCCGCGCTCGGTTTTGATTTTTAACGTGGACGAGGTGTATTTCCAATGCGCGAAAGCGATCATTCGAAGTGGGCTTTGGGACGCGGAAGCGGTGCCGGGCCTCCCCACCGTTGGTCAAATGATCAAGACCTTGAGCCAAGGCGAAGTTGGCGGCGAAGAATATGACAAAGCGTGGCCTGCCCGCGCGCAACAAACCTTATGGTGACCCAATGAGCATTACCCCCGAAGACGCCTGTAGGCGCAACCGTGAAACCTGTGAACTGGCCCCGATTGTGCCGGTGCTGGTGGTGGATAACGCCGCCGATGCGCGGCCTCTGGCCGAGGCTTTGGTGGCGGGCGGCTTGCCCGCGCTGGAGGTGACATTACGCACGCCCGCGGCCCTTGAGGCTATTGCCGAAATGGCGCGTGTGAAGGGTGGCGTTGTGGGCGCTGGCACGCTGATAACCCCGACGGACGTTGAAAATGCCGTGGCGGCGGGGGCGCAGTTTGGTGTTTCTCCGGGGGCGACGGATGAGCTGATAGCGGCCTGTGAGGCGCTGGGCTTACCGCTGCTCGCGGGTGCCGCTACGGCGTCTGAGGCTATGCAAATGCTGGTGCGGGGCTATGATTTGCTTAAGTTTTTCCCAGCGGAGGCTTCGGGGGGGGCGAAGGCGCTTAAAGCCATCGGCGCGCCTTTGCCGCAGATCAGCTTTTGCCCAACGGGGGGTGTTTCCTTGGCGAATGCCAATGAATATTTAAGCCTTTCCAATGTAATTTGTGCGGGCGGATCATGGGTTGCCCCCAAGGGGCTTGTGGCCGCCAAAGATTGGGGTGGCATTGAGGCGTTGGCGCGGGAAGCCAGCCAGCTAGGAGGCTAACATGGATACCCTTTGGCGGATGCTCAGATCAAATCGCGCGGTGTCTGAGGACCGCTCGATCTTGTCGCTATTTGATGACCCCGCGCGATTTGATGATTTCAGCGTTTCCACGGCGGGCATGCTCCTGGACTATTCCAAAACCTCGATTGATACCGATGCGCGGCGCTTACTGGTGCAGCTGGCGGAGGAGGCGGGGGTGGAAGCGCAGCGCGAGGCTATGTTTGGCGGCGAGAAAATCAACAGGTCTGAAGACCGCGCTGTGCTGCACACCGCGCTACGCAATCAAAACGGGCCGGTTATGCTGGGCGGCGCGGATGTTATGCCCGACGTGCGCGCCACGCTGACACGCATGGCGAGCTTTGCAAGTGCGCTCAGGAATGGCGAGATAAAAGCGGCGGATGGCGGGCCGATTACTGAGGTGATCAGCATTGGCATTGGCGGCTCGGACCTTGGGCCCGCCATGGGGGTAAAGGCGCTGGGCGCTTATCATGACGGGCCGAAGGTGCGGTTTGTGTCTAATATTGACGGCGCGCATTTCACCGAGGCCAGCAAGCGGGCCGACCCCGCGCGCACGCTGGTGATTGTGGCCTCAAAAACCTTTACCACCATTGAAACCATGACCAACGCCGAAACCGCCAAAAAATGGCTGGGCGCGGGGGCCGAAAGCCAGATGGTGGCAATTTCCAGCGCCTTGGATAAAACGGCCGCCTTTGGCATTCCGGCTGACCGCGTGTTTGGCTTTGAAGATTGGGTCGGCGGGCGCTACTCAATATGGGGGCCGATTGGCCTGCCGATAATGCTGGCCGTGGGGCCACAGTGCTTTGGCGAGTTTCTGGACGGTGGTTCTGCCATGGACACGCATTTTTGCAATGCGCCCTTGGCCGAAAATATGCCGGTGCTGCTGGCGCTCACGGGCATTTGGCATCGTAATATTTGTGATTACCCTACGCGGGCAACTCTGCCCTATGACCAGCGCCTTTCGCGCCTGCCGGCCTATCTGCAACAGCTCGATATGGAGAGCAACGGCAAGTGTGTGACGGCAGATGGCAAGCCTGTAACCCAACTCACGGGGCCGGTTATTTGGGGCCAAGCGGGCACCAATGGGCAGCATGCTTTTTATCAGCTGTTGCACCAAGGGACCAATGTGGTGCCGTGTGAATTTATGGTGGCAGCTGAAGGGTTTGAGCCAGCGTTACAGCACCATCACGAGCTGCTAAAGGCCAATTGTTTGGCGCAATCAGAAGCGCTGATGCGCGGGCGGGCTAGCAAAAACATGCGACCTTGCCGGGAATTTCCGGGCAATCGGCCTTCCACCACTTTAGCCTACAAAAAGCTCACGCCTTTTGTCCTTGGCCAAATTATCGCGCTTTACGAACACCGTGTTTTTGTGGAGGGCGTGATTTGGGGGATAAACAGCTTTGACCAATGGGGCGTGGAGCTAGGCAAGGAAATGGCCACGGCGCTGGTGCCGCTGGTGCAAGGGGCCGATGCCAGCGATAAAGACGGCTCAACCCAAGGGCTGCTCAAGGCGCTGGATGCAGGATAGCTTTACCTATGCGCCGCCCACGGGGCCGCTTGAAGTCCTGCACCGCGATGCTGATTTACTGGTGCTGAATAAGCCCTCGGGCCTGCTTTCGGTGCCGGGGAAAGCGGCTGAGCATGCGGATTGTTTGGAAACCCGCGCCAAAGCGGCTTTCCCCGAGGCTTTGCTGGTGCACCGGCTGGATATGGACACCTCGGGTGTGATGGTATTTGCTATGAACAAAGCAGCCCAACGGCATTTGGGGCTGCAATTTGAGCGACGGCATACGATGAAAACCTACGAGGCGCTGGTGTGGGGGCAGCCTGAGGACCACGGAGAGGTGGACCTGCCGCTGATTGTGGACTGGCCCAACAGGCCGCTACAAATGGTGGACCATGAGCGAGGCAAAAAAGCCCATACCAAGTGGGAAGTAACGGCCCGCAAGGCCACCCATGCGCGAGTGCGCCTGATGCCCACCACAGGCCGAAGCCACCAACTGCGGGTGCATATGCTGGCCATCGGCCATGTGATTTTGGGAGATCGGTTTTATGCAAAAGGCGATGCACTTACAGCCTCCTCGCGCCTGTGCCTGCATGCGCTTAGCCTTGAAATATTTCACCCAACTGGCGGCGCGCGGGTGGCTTTCCACGCGCCCTGTTCGTTTTAAAATAGGTTGTGGCGTGCCGCGAATTGTATGACTTTTGCGGGGTTTTCGGTAACTGTTTCAATATTCACGGTTTTCGCTGAACTCGCCGGAAAAATCTCACAACCTTGCTCGGGAATACTACGCTCTTCAATCTTCCGAAGCCATTCAAAAACCGAGCGCTGGATCATGATTTGGCTGGCGCTTCGCTGCTGAACAACTGTGGCGTATTGGGCAGAAGCATTTGCTCGTGACTGCGCTGAGCGACCGTTAAAATTTCGCAAGCACTGAAACTTAAACGATACGGTACGCAATGATGGAGGAGTATTCGATGAACCCCGCGTGCCGCGCATTAAAAACTCAATTGGCTGCGAAAATACGGCCACAACTTCCTGGCCTTCGGTTTGTAGTTGCGGTCGTGGTGTGGAGGGAACACAGCCAATAAGGAATGTTGAGAATGCAAAGAGAACTGCGAGCGTGAGCTTCATCTGGAAATCTCCAAAAGTTGATAAAAGTGGTTTGGCTTCAATGATATAAGTATAGATAAGTTACTTTTGGATGTGTGTCGAGTGAAGATTATTCCCATAAGTAAGTAAACTGTGTCGGTGTGCCGCCGCGTGGGACTAGACAACGGCACATAGTTATATTTTGCAGCACAGCAATCAAATGGTTGCTACTCAGCCGCCACCTGCAAGGGCACCCTTGCCAGCACGGTATCGGATTGCCCGGATACATAACGCAGCTCATAATTCCCGCCCGCTGGGGCGGTAAAGCTGGCGGGCGAGCCCTCACGCGTATAGGTATAACTGATATATTCGCTATCTGCCGAGCCAACCACGGCAATGGAAAGGTAATCCAGCCGGTTATCCGGCCCGAGCCATTCAACCGTAAACGCCGTGCCAGCCTGCACCAGCTCTTGGGCCTCCAACAATATCGTTGGTGCTGTAAGGTTGAGGGGCCGCCGTGCCAAGGTGGCATTGGATTGCCCCGAAACATAGCGGATTTCATAATCCCCAGCCACATCCGGCGCTTGCACCTGCAAACTGGCCCCGTCACGGGTATAGGCATAGCCTTTATATGCGCCTTCATCTGCATCCGGCGCGACGATGGTCACAAAATCACGGTCGGCATTAGGGCCTTTCCATGTGATATCAATTGTGGCCCCCGCCACGGCGGTTTCCACGGCCTCCAGCGAGGTTGCGACCGCCTCAAGGGTGATCATTCGCGTGGCCAGCGTAGCGTTTGACTGGCCGGACACATAGCGGATTTCATAGGTGCCAGCTGTATCAAGCGCGGTGATGCTGGCAGGGCTGCCCTCGGTGGTATAAGCATAGCTGTTATAAGCCCCCGCCGCAGCTCCAGCCTCGACAATGGTGATAAAATCCTGCGCATTATTTGGCCCTTGCCATTCCACTGTGATAGCTCCGCCAGCATTGGCGGTTTCCGGCGCGTTGAGCGTAACAGTTACGGCGGCCAGTGTGAGCGGTGCCCGTGCCAAGGTGGCGTTGGATTGGCCGGAGACGTAGCGGATTTCATAATCCCCAGCCATATCAGTCGCTTGCACCTGAACCGTGGTGCCCGCACTGGTATATGCATAGCTATTATAAGCCCCCTCAGCGGCATTCGGTGCCACGATGGTAATAAAATCCCGCTCGGCATTTGGCCCTTTCCAGACAATCTCTATGCTGGCTCCCGCAGGGGCGGTTTGCACAGCGCTTAGGGTCACAGCCACGTCTTCCAGTGTGATAAGCCGCCGCGCCAGCACTTTGTTGGATTGCCCTGAGACATAGCGAATTTCATAGGTGCCCGCAGCATCCAGCGTGGTGATGCTGGCAGGGCTGGTTTCGGTAGTATAGGAATAGCTGTTATAGGCGGCATCCGGCGCGCCAATTTCCACAATAGTCACAAAATCCCGCTCGTTATTGGGGCCAACCCATTGCACCTCAACCACCGCACCAGCATTGGCGACCTCGGCGGCACTGAGCGAAACCGTGGGCGGGGTGAGTGTGATGGGTTGGCGGGCCAAAACCGTGCTGGAGCTGGCAGACACATAGCGGATTTCATAATCCCCCACGCTGTCGATCGAATTGATTGTCACAGGCGAGCCTTCTTCGGCATAGGCGTAATCATTATAGGCCCCCGGCAGGGCATCTGGCGCCACAACGGTTACAAAATCCCGGTCATCCCCCGGACCTTCCCACGTGATTTGAATGGGCGAACCTGCAACCGCCGTGCTTGGCCCGTTCAGGCTCACCTTTTGCACAACGGTAATATCAGCCCGAGAAAGCTCTTCGCTATCGCTGTCAACATATATCACTGCATATTGCCCAACCACGGCGGGGGCCGTAAAGGCGGCGGGCGAACCGTTGGTGGCGTCAACACTGGCAAAAACCTCGCCATTTTCAGAGATCAGGTGGATTTGGTCACCTGTGCGTGCGGTGGCGTTCCATGTGGCGCTAAATTGCGTGTTGGTTTCGACCTCGGCAGGGGCTTGCAGCAGCACGCTAAAAGGGGGCGGTGTGATGGGCGTCGGGGCTGGCGCTTCCACCATCATGGTGGTGAGCGCGGCGGCCAGCTCTTCGGTGGAGTCCGCTGTGAGATATAACCCGCCAGTTTGAGCGGCAAGGCAGCTGAGCTGGCTTTGGTCTTCAATGCCGGCCACATCAAAACCGACCACATGGGCGGTGAAATCAATACCGCCGCGGGCCAGCTCGGCGGCTAGGGCGCAAGGGTCTGCGTTGCAGCTTTCCAAGCCGTCAGACACCAGAACAATCCGGCTCGGATTGTCTTGGTAATTGAGCACCTCGGCGGCTTGGCGCACGGCATCGGTGAGCGGGGTGCGGCCACGGGGCACAAGGCTGTTTACCGCAGCGGAGAAGGTCGGCGCATTCAGTGGACCAACAGGCAGCACCAGCTCGATATCTTGGCAATTGGATTTTTCGCGGTGGCCATAGGCCACAAGGCCAAAGCGCGCATTTGGGTCAATATCGCCCACAAGGTCCGCAATCACCTCACGTGCGATTTCGATCTTGGAAACCCCGCCGATTTGCCCCCACATGGAATTGGAAACGTCTAACACTACAATAGTATCTGGGCTTTGCTGGGCCTGCACGGGCAGTGCGAAGGGCGTTGCTAAGGCAAGGGTGGCAGCAAAAATTTTTTTTCCAAACATGTGCATGGCTCCAAATAGGTAAATTCAATAGCCCCTAATAGCACATCCATAGGTGTAGGTTAACAGTATAAATTCAGGTTTTTATGCACTTAATAGCTGGCTCCGATGACTATCGGGGCCATTTTACTTTTTTTAAAAAGGTGGCTACCGAAATCGATTATCCGCTGCGCCAAAACCTCGCCTCCAGCCGTATAATAACGCAGCTCATAGCGGCCCTCAGCGCGGGGTGCGACCAAGAGCACATTGCCCGCGTTGCCCGCGCGGGCAACCGCCAGCACATCCTTAGCGCCGGCTGCCGCGAGGCCGATATAATCGCTGCTATCCATCGGGCCGGTGAATTCAACCGCAATTCGGCTACGCGGGCCGATGGCGTCGGGCGCGGTGAGCGTGGCTTCCAGCATGCTTTCAGACATGGCCGCGCCGTCGGTCGGCATCTCCATCATGGAATTGAGATCGTCCTTTAGCTCCTGGCTGGTTTCAGGGGTCAGATTCAGCCCGCCATTGAGTTTGGCGAGCGCCTCTAGGCCGGATTGGTCATCAATACCGGGCACATCAAACCCGATTACGTGCAGTGTAAGATCAAGCGCGTTTTCACCAAGCTCGGTGGCGAGCGGCCTTGGGGGGGAGGTTGTTAACAGCCGTTTTGAAGCCCGCAGGGTCGATATCTACTTCAAGGCCGGTCACCAAATCGCTGATCACATCCCGGGCAATCAGGATTTTGGCGACGCCGCCGATTTGCCCCCACATTGAATTTGAAACATCCAGCACAATGATTGTGTCAGGGTAGGGCGCTTCTTGCGCTATGGCGCCGGTGAAGCTGGCCGCTACGAGGCTGGTAATGGTTAACTTTTTCAACATCGTCCCGTTCTCCGGATGGATAATTCTTATGGTTAAGGCGTAGCGCAGAGCGCCAAATAGGTGAAATCACGCTGGTGAACGATTTGGTGAGGCGTTGAAACACTTGCCGCTGGAAGTGCCGTGGCCTACATAAGCAGAGCAACACAGGAGCCCCCATATGCCACTTTTTAGAATGCTCGGCATCGCCACGTTTATTTTTGCGCTCGATCGCGGGTTGAAATACTGGGTGGTTGAGGGGATGGACCTAGTGAATGTAGGCCGGATAGAGGTGTGGCCGCCTTACCTTAACCTGCACATGGCGTGGAATGAGGGCATTAACTTTGGTCTGTTTGGCTCGGGAAGCGATGTGACGCGCTGGGTGCTTGTCGGCATTGGGCTACTGATCTCGCTGGGGCTGCTGATTTGGTTTCGCAAGGCGAAGAGGTTTTGGCTGCAAGCTTCGGTGGGGCTGGTTGTGGGCGGGGCGATTGGCAATATTTATGATCGGCTGACATACGGGGCCGTAGCGGATTTCTTGAACATGAGCTGCTGTGGGTTTGAAAACCCATATGCATTTAACTTGGCGGATATGGCGATATTTTTTGGGGCTGTCGGGCTGGTGTTTTTGGACGCGAAACAAGGCAAGAAGAATAAAAAGAAGCGTTAGGCTGCGTCCTGCACCCTGCAAGCCGAAGGCGCCGCACGCGGTGACGAGGTGGCCCGTAGGGTCGCCGAGGAACCGCGACGCCGGAACTGTCCGGTTGCTCCGGGCTTGCTTTGACTTCGGGGAGCTAAAGCCCCCCTCTGCCAAAGCACATTTTCAGACAAGCTGAAAACGCCTGCCGCTGGCCGTGGCCTCGCTGCGCTCGGCGGTCTTTTGCGGATAGGGGGCGTGTTTGATCACGGTTGCGTATCAGCGGTTGATGTTGGCGCGGGGGCGGTTATCTTGGCGATACATATGCAGGGAGATGAGTATGCGCAGTATTTGCAGGCTGGCTTTGGTGGCCACCATTTGGGGGCCAATGGCCAACGCACAGCAGGTGCCGGTTACCAGCTATATGTTGGAAAATGGCATGGAGGTGGTGGTGATTGAGGATCACCGCGCGCCGATTGTGACTCATATGGTGTGGTATCGCGTGGGCGCGGCTGATGAGCCAGCTGGCAAATCCGGCATTGCGCATTTTTTGGAGCATCTGATGTTTAAGGGCACGGCTGCGGTACCTGACGGGCAGTTTTCCCCGATTGTGGAAGCCAATGGTGGCGATGATAACGCCTTCACTTCGCAAGATTATACCGCTTATTACCAGCAAGTTGCGGTGGACCGTCTACCTTTGATGATGGAGATGGAAGCCGACCGGATGCGGGGGCTTATTCTTGATGATGCCGCCATGCTGACCGAGCGTGATGTGGTGCTGGAAGAGCGCGCCTTGCGCACCGATAGCGACCCAGGATCGCTGTTTGGCGAGCAGCGGGATGCCGCGCAATTTCTCAACCACCCTTACGGCACGCCGGTGATCGGCTGGCCGGACGAGGTGAACGCGCTCACCTTGCAAGATGCACTTGATTTTTACGCGGTGTTTTACGCGCCAAATAATGCGGTTTTGGTGGTGGCCGGAGATGTGCAGCCCGCGGATGTGTTGGCCTTGGCTAAGCAACATTACGGGCCGCTGGTGCCTTCTGAAGGCATCAGCAAGCGACTTCGCCCGCAGGAGCCGCCGCAGCGCGCGGCGCGGCGGCTGGTGTATAAGGACCCTCGGGTCGCCTCGCCCTATGCTATTCGCAGCTACCTTGCGCCCAACCGGCAGGCGGGTGACCAAACCCAAGCAGCGGCGCTGAGCTTGCTGGCTGATGTGCTTGGCGGCGGCGGGATCACCTCCTTGCTCGGGCAGAGATTGCAGATTGAGGAAGATATCGCGCTGGCCTCGGGGGCCTTTTATAGCGGGCTTTCCTATGACCCCGATACCTTTGGCATGTATGTGGTGCCAAAGCCCGGTGTGAGCTTAGAGGAGGCCGAGGCGCGCATGGATGCGGCGCTGGCATATTTTCTTGAAACGGGGGTAGACCCAGCAAGGCTGGCGCGCTCAAAGGCCTCGATTCTGGCCAGCGAGATTTATGCGATGGATAGCCAAAGCGGGCTGGCGCGGCGCTATGGCGCGGCGTTGACTTCGGGGCTTACGGTGGAAGATGTGGCGGCATGGCCCGATATTTTGCAAGCTGTAACCGAGGAAGACATTTTGGCCGCAGCGCAAGATGTGCTGGACGTCCGCCGCTCGGTCACCGGCTATTTGATGGGCGAAAAGGAGACAGGCCAATGATCAGGATTTTCACACTCGCCTTTGTCGTGCTGGCTGCGCTGCCGCTTCGGGCGGCCACTGATATTCAGGTGGTCACTTCACCCGGTGGCATTACAGCTTGGCTGGTGCAGGAGCCAAGCATTCCTATGGTCGCCTTTCAGTTCAGCTTTCGCGGAGGGGCCTCGCAAGATGCGCCGGAAAAGCTGGGGGCGACCAACCTGATGGTGGGGCTGTTGGAAGAGGGCGCGGGCGATGTGAACGCCACTGAATTTGCCGAGCGCTCAGACGAATTGGGTGCGCGTTTTAGCTTTAGCACGGGGCGCGATAGTGTGAGCATCACGGCCTCTATGCTGACCAATAACTTGGCCGAAAGCGTGGCGTTGCTGCGGCTGGCGCTGGTGGAGCCGAGCTTTAACGAGGTCGCTTTTGAACGGGTGCGCGGACAGGTAAACTCTGGCCTGCGTTCGGATGAAACCGACCCGCAGTCCATTGGCAGCACAGCGTTTCAGGCGATGGTTTTCCCTGATCATGCCTATGGCCGCCCTACCGATGGCACACTGAAAACCGTAGCGGCGCTTTCGCCCGATGATATGCGGGTGGCACACCGAAATGCGCTGGGTCGTAACAACGTAATAATTGGCGTGGTCGGGGATATTTCGCCCGAGGCGCTGGGTGTGCTACTGGACGAATTACTGGGTGATTTACCGGATGACATTTCGGACAATGTGCCGAATATTGCGCCTAATTTGGAAGCGGGTATTACCACGATCCAGTTTGAAACTCCGCAATCGGTTGTGATTTTCGCTCAGCCCGGGCTAAAGCGGGATGACCCGGATTACCTCGCGGCCTATGTGCTGAACCATATCATCGGCGGGCGGTCTTCCACCGCGCGGCTCAATGTCGAGGTGCGCGAAGAGCGGGGGCTGACCTATGGGATTTCGAGCTTTCTGCTGCCCTACCAGCATGCCGCGCTTTATATGGGCCACTTTAATAGTGGCAACGAGACCGTGGCCGAGGCTGTCGGTATTGTGCAGGATGAATGGGCCAAAGTGGCTGGGACAGGTGTGACAGCGCAAGAGCTGGAAACCGCCAAACACTACCTGACAGGCGCCTATGCGCTACGCTTTGACGGTAATGCTGAGATCGCGGGGATACTCGCCGGGCTGCAAGTGGTGAAGCTGCCAATAGGCTATATTGTTGAGCGCAATGACTTGGTGAATGCGGTGACGCTTTCTGAGATCAACCGCGTGGCAGCGCGGCTATACCAGCCAGAAAAGCTGCGGTTTGTTGTGGTAGGCCAGCCGGAAGGTATAGCGCAAGAATAGCCCCTAGCGCCGCCGAGCGTAGCGAGGCGATGGCCCGTTAGGGCCACCGGTTTTTGCTTGCAAAAACTGCGGCTTTGGCGAATGGGGGGCTTGCCCTCCCTGAGCCAAAGCCGAGCTGGCTGGGTGTGCCGGACAGCTCTGGCGGTGTGCTTCCTCGGCGACCCTCAATGAGCAATTTGAATGCAAAATTGCGAGGGTTAATAATCCACCTCGTCAGCGCATGTGGGGCAAGCCCGACGGGCACTTGTTGATGCTTTCAGAATCAGCCACGCGCATGCTATGTGTTGTGGTATGAACGCACAAAACCCCCATATCCTGCAAGATCGACAGCCTATTCGGCAGCTAGATGACGCCGCCGCCAATCGGATCGCGGCGGGGGAAGTTGTGGAGCGGCCAGCATCTGCCATTAAGGAACTGGTTGAGAATGCGCTGGACGCGCAGGCGCAGCGCGTTGAGATTTATTATGCAGATGGCGGCAAAACCCTACTGCGTGTGGTGGATGACGGCACGGGCATCCCGGAGGCGGAAATGCCCTTGGCTTTGTCGCGCCATGCAACCTCAAAAATTGATGGTAGCGACCTGCTGAACATCCATTCTTTTGGCTTTCGCGGTGAGGCTTTACCGTCACTCGGGGCTGTGGGGCGGCTGAGCATAACGTCGCGCTTTGCAGGGGCTGACGGCGCGTTTCGCCTTGTTGTAGATGGTGGCAAGATGAGTGCACTTGAGCCGGTTGCGGGGCCGCAAGGCACCACGGTAGAGCTGCGAGACCTGTTTCATGCTACGCCTGCGCGGCTAAAATTTCTGCGCTCGGCAGTGGCGGAAGCGCGGGCCATTGGTGATGTGGTCAAACGGCTGGCTATGGCCGCCCCCGATGTAGCTTTTGTGCTGCGAGACATTTCTGGCGGCAAAGAGCGGATAACCTTTCGGGCCGATGTGGAGGGGGAGGGCAGCTTGCAAGCGCGGTTACGGCGAATCATGGGGCGGGATTTTGTTGAAAATGCGCTGGAGATTGATGCCGAGCGTGAGGGCATTCGGTTAACCGGATACGCGGCCTTGCCAACCTATTCACGCGGCGCGGCGGTCGCGCAGTTTTTCTTCGTAAATGGCCGCCCTGTGCGGGATAAGCAGCTGCATGGTGCGCTACGAGCCGCCTATTCAGATTTCCTGAGCCGGGACCGCCACCCAGCGTCAGCCCTATTTCTGGATTGCCACCCCGAGCTGGTAGATGTGAACGTCCATCCCGCCAAAGCCGAAGTGCGGTTTCGAGAACCGGGTGTGGCGCGGGGGCTTATTGTATCAGCCCTGAAGCATGCGTTAGCCGAGGCGGGGCACAGGGCCTCAACCACCGTTGGCGCGGCAACCTTGGGCGCGATGCAGCCTGAGGCGTTCCCCGAGATGAGTTACCAGATGCCGCTGCATCGGGAGCGGACAATGACTCCTTTTTCGGGCTTTGCCGAGCGCGAAGGCTGGCAGGCAGGTCGGGTGGAAGAGGCACCGCAAACGCAGGTGGCCGACGACCTGCCACTGGGGGTTGCGCGAGCGCAGTTGCATGAGAATTATATTGTGGCACAGACAGCAAGCGGCATGGTGATTGTCGACCAGCACGCGGCGCATGAGCGGTTGGTTTATGAACGCTTGAAACGGCAATCGGGGGCGAACGGGGTGTCTTCACAAGCGTTGCTGATACCTGAAATCGTAGAGCTACCGCTGGCGGATTGCGCGCGGCTGCTGGAGGCTGCGGAGGCTATGTTTGGACTCGGGCTCGTCTATGAAGCTTTTGGGGAAGGCACGATTTGTGTGCGGGAAACGCCGGCGATATTGGGCGAGATAAACGCGGCGAAGATGCTGCGGGATGTGGCTGATGAATTGGCCGACCTCGGCCAAAGCCAGACAGTGAAAGATCGGATTGAGGCCGTGCTGAGCCGGATGTCTTGCCATGGGTCTATCCGCTCTGGCAGGCGGATGAGCGGCGAGGAAATGAACGCATTGCTGCGCGAAATGGAAGCCACGCCGCATTCGGGGCAATGCAACCACGGGCGGCCCACTTATGTGGAGCTGAAACTGAGCGATATCGAGCGGCTGTTTGGGCGGACATAGGGAAACTCTGATGCTGCGCCTCCGCGGCGACCTTAATGAGCAATTTGAATGCAAAATGGGGTAAGTTATCAGCCCACCTTATCAGCGGCTTCGGCTTGCAGGGCGCGGCAATAAGGCGGGTGGTATGGGTTGCTTGAGCAAGGGAATGGTGGGAGTAAGGGGTAACCATGAGGATGCGCCATGACTGAAAAACCAATTGCCGACCACGCGCTGCGCTACCCGCTCAGCAATGAGCTGCATGCGCGACCGTTTCCTGAAATTTCGGCTCCTTGCCGCGCGGCCTATCTGGCGATCAAGCAACCCAGCGCAGCGGCAAAGCGAGAGCGGGCCTTGGACCGTGCGCATCTGATAGCGCTGCTAGACCGCTTTGGCGCGCCGCATCCCGCACCGGGGGCAACGCACCACACGGCGGACCTTGGGCGCAGCTATTTGAAGTGGGAAATGCACTCGGAATTTGTAAGCTACACGCTATATGCAGATGGTGTGGAGGACCGGCCATTTGATGGAAAAGCTTTTGATATGTTTCCAAAGGACTGGCTTTCTGTGGCGCCCGGCGTGGTTATTTCATCGGTGCTGGTGCGGATAGAAGTGGCTGATTTCACAGAACAATCCATGCCTGCACTCAGCAAAAAGCTGGCGAAGTGGTTTGTGGCGGAGAGCATGACGGCCGCTTATGTGGTGGATCGCGAGGCGGTTGTTGCGACGGATTTTCGAATTGACGAGGCCGGGCATGTGCGGTTTTCGATCACGTCCAATAAGGGGGTGAGCCAGCGGCGGCTCGGGCGGATCGTGCAGCGGTTGCTGGAGACCGAAACCTATATGAATGCCTCGCTGCTTGGCTTTCCGGTGGCGCGTGAGGTGGTCCATGAAATAGACGATATGGAGGCTGAGCTGACCGCAATTTATGACCATCTGGTGGCGGACAAAAGCAAAGATTCGGCAACCTTGGAGGAGCTTCTTTGGCTGGCGGGCCGGATCGAAAATCTTGCGTCCCGCACGGCGTTTCGCTTTGGGGCCACTGAGGCCTATGCCAAAATCGTTGAGCAGCGGATTGCGCTATTGCGCGAAGAGCGGTTCGAAGGGCGGCAGTTGATGGCAGAGTTCATGATGCGCCGGTATGAGCCCGCTATGCGGACGGTAATTTCGACAAAAAACCGGTTGCAGGATCTTTCAACCCGCACAGAACGCGCCGCTAACCTGTTGCGCACGCGGGTGGATGTGGAAAATGCAGAGCAAAACAAGCAAGTTATGGTGCGCATGGACCAGCGGGCCGGGCTGCAACTTAGGTTGCAAGAAACGGTTGAGGGGCTTTCGGTAGTTGCCATTAGCTATTATGCGATATCATTGCTGAGCTATTTGCTGAGTCCGATTGCGCCGTTATTGGGGCTCGAGAAGTATCAGCTAACGGCAATAATGGTTTTGCCGGTTGCTATCTTGGTGTGGTGGCTTGGAAGGGGAATCAGAGCGAAGCTGACGTAACCCTAGCGGCGCGCGACCTCTTGTCTGTTTGGCGAGGGATGTGCTCGCGCCGCGCTGGGGCCTTAGCGCTTGTGGCTTTTGAGTATTTGGAGAAGAATGAAGCCGGCACAAAAAAGGGCGACAGAGGCAAAAGCCACGCCGTTTTTACAAATTTACCAGTGCGTTGACCAAGCGGGAATCCTTGGCGTGGGTCGGGGTTTTCGCGTCGGTTGGCTATTGCCAAACGGTTTACTTGTTACTCACAATCCCCGGGCCACTCCTTTTTTTAGCGGAGCGCTAGGGGCGCAATGGCCTCTGCTGGAGGCGGCTACAATGCCCGACGCGATATTCCCATATGTCCGGCGCTGATAGTTTTACTAAAATTGTATCAATAAGCCGTAACCCATGCGCGCGCCGCCTCGGCTAAACGCGCAACACCTGATTTCATTCTTCCTTAAATACTCAAAAGCCACAAACGCTGCCGTTGCCACGCGGCGCGGACAGAACCTCACCAAGCCGCACAGCCTCGCCGCGCCGCTACCGAGGCGTCAGGTATGGGCTGGGTCAACGAGATAGCAAAAAGGGCGCAAAAGATGCGCCCTTCGAGAAATCTCTTTCATCACTGTTTTACAGCCAAAATGGCTTGTTGGCCTCTTTAAACGCCTGTCGGTAGCTCACGCCGATATCATCTAGCGCGGCATTGTCGAGCTTGGCTAGGGCGGCGCGGGTTTGAAAGCGGCGGGCCCATGTGGCAACCAGATTTACAGAGATTGCCGGAATTTGAACGGTTTTGAGTGCGAGTGCTTGCATGATTGCCTCCATTAGGGTTTGTGTTGTGTTTGCATGAAATCATTTCATGAGTTGATATATGGGGTGTGTTATAAAATAAGTAAAATGAATGATTGTTAAACGATACATCAAGGAGAGTAATGTGATTAGAAATCTGGATTTAACAGCGCTACGGTCGTTTGTGACAGTGGCCGAATCGGGCGGTGTTACCAAAGCCGCCGCACAGCTGCACTTAACGCAATCGGCGGTTTCGATGCAGCTTAAACGGCTTGAGGAGGCTCTGGGGCAGCCATTATTAGTGCGCTCGGGGCGCGGGGTTAGGCTATCAAACCAAGGGGAGCAGCTGCTTGGCTATGGTCGGCGCATGTTGGCAATGAATGATGAAGTGTGGCTGCGGATGACTGATGCGCAATTTGAGGGCGAGGTCACCTTCGGGGTGCCGGCGGATATTGTGTATCCGCATGTCCCGGGGGTGCTAAAGCGCTTCGCCAATGATTTTCCGCGGGTTAAGGTGCAACTTATTTCCTCATACACCGCGCATTTAAAGCGCATATTGGCGGCAGGCAAGATTGATATGATCCTGACCACAGAATACGGCGTAGAAAAGGGCGGCGAAGCGTTGCGCAGTGCACCGCTGGTTTGGGTGGGCGGTGAAGGAGGCTGCGTTTGGGAAGAACGCCCGCTGAAGCTGGCCTTTGAAACCAACTGTATTTTTAAGCCAACAGCGCAACGAGCTTTGGAGGATGAAGGGATCGAGTGGGATATGGTGGTTACATCGGATTCTACCCGCACCATTGAGGCCACGGTGTCGGCGGATCTGGCAGTTCATGCGCTGCTGGCCGAAACATCTTCGCCATATATGAAGGCCATTGCGCACAATGGCGGGCTGCCGGAGCTACCAGTTTTTAACATAAACATGTATGTGGCCGAAGGGGCACGGCGGGAAATGGCGACGCAACTGGCGGAGTATGTGCGGCTGGCTTACGGGGCGGAGAGTTAGAGACGGCAGACTTTAGGTTGGCAAGTTTGTGCAGGGAGCTACTGTAGCCCTCGGGCTATGCTTGTGCTCTGGCCGTAGGAAAAATAGTAAAAACTTGAGGCTTCCAAATGTTCTCCTGCTCTTGGTTTTTGCAGGCTCTGCGCTAGCTGCACAGGTCATCGGTGATGATTTGGCGCAACGATGCGGCGGGGCTTATAACCTTTGTGGATTTGTGTGGGCGGATACCGAAGAGATTGTGATCCCGTTTCAATATGAATATGTATCTGGTTTTAGCGAAGATTTGGCGCTGGTGAAGATTGAGGGTAAATGCGGCTATATTTCACCTGACGGAGAAATAGCCATAGCGCCGACACTGGAAATGGGTGGCGATTTCAGGCTGGGGTTGGTCGAGGCGCGGCTTGACGGGCAGTCCCGAAGGTGCGCCTCCTCGGGGAGCCTAAAGGCCCCCCTCGTCGGCGCATGCGGCGCTTCGCTTGCAGGGTGCTATTTCAGGCCAATGAGCTTATCAGCCGAGAGCGGGCCTGCGCCTTTGACGAATAAGAGCAAGAGCATAGAGATCCAGAACAGGCGCTGGTCCATGATGTGGCTATCGGCGATGCGGTCAAACCATGTGCCGATGGTGCTTTCGTCGGCCATGTGGCCGAATATATCGACATAGGATTGCACGATCACGAAGCCGATCATGCCAAGGGCCGCAAGGCGGGTGAAGAGGCCGATGGCGAGCAGGACGGGCAGGACGAATTCTGCATAGGTGCCAGCATAGGCGACTATTTTGTGGAAGGTCGAGAGTTGGCCAACGTCATAGCCCGCGGCATCAAAAGCTACGGGGAAGATTTGACCGTAGGCACCGAAGCTGAGGCTAAACAGGCTGTCCCCGAGTTTGAGCGTGGCTGACGACCAGAAATACATAAAGAGCACGGCAACAAAGGTAAACCGCGCCAGCGTGGGCAGGAGCCATGGCTCTAATTTGCCTTCGATGGCTGAGAGGGGTTTGTTATATAGGTTGAGGAGCACGTTCATGGCGTTAGCTTTCTATTTTAATCAGGAGGTTGGATTCAAACAGGCCACCGATATTTTCGGTGAGGTCAAACAGCGGAATTTTCTCGCAAAATTCGATGGTCTCGCCCAAGCGGCGGCCCGCGGCCAGTGCGCGGAGGAAATCGGCTGCACCCGGGGGGAGGGTGCGCATTTCCACCATATCTTGGGGGCGTGCGATGAGCACATCTTGGCCGTGTTTGGGGATGGCGGTATCTGGCGCGTCAGAGTTTTGGCGCCAGATGGCAAACACGGGAAAGGGGGAGGAAATGATATGCAGGCTCGGGTGCAGATGCAGCTTGGCCTCGGCCATTTGCTCGGGGGTGAGGGCGGCGAGGGCGGCGCCGTCGATGGGATCGACATCGGCGGCGTGGTAGGCCTCGGTGCGGGCTTTTTCTAACCGCGCGACGTCGGGCAGGTAGGTGAGCTTGGCGACGGGGGGGAAGGCGGCGAGGAAATCGGGAAATTCGGGGGCGAATTGGCTGAGGATCGGAGATTTGGGTGGGTGTTGGCGCACAAATATGCCCGCCATGGCTTGGAAGAATTTTTCGCCGACGAGCTTTTGCACTACGGGGTAGGCGTCTGACAGGGCGTCGGAGAGGGAGAGGACGACGTTGTTTCGGTAGACGTCGAATCGCTTGCCTGCGGGGCGGCCTTGCGGGTCTATCAGGCCTTCGGGGGTTGGACGCTCGTTATCTAGCAGGGCTTTTGAGAAGTCGGACTGGCTCATGAAGTGGCCTCCAGCGCTTTGCTGGCGCGGGCGGCTTCGGCTTCCAAAATGGCCCAATCGGGGATGTCGTTATCCCACTCAACAAGGATGGGCTTGGGGCCAGCGCGCTTTAGCAACGTGTCGAGCAGGGCCCAGACCGGGTCCACCACTTTGTCGTTATGGGAGTCGATGAGAAGGGGGGCACCGTGCTCGTCTTGGTCTTTTATGTGGCCGCCGAGGTGCAGCTCGCCGATATGCTCAACGGGGAAGTTGGCGATGTAGTCCTCAGGGGCATACTCTTGGTTGGTGCCGGAAATGAAGACGTTGTTGACGTCTAGCAAAAGGCCGCAGCCGGTGCGGGAGACGACTTCGTTTATAAACGTAATTTCGTCCATGGTGGAGGTGGTGAAGGCGACGTAGACGGACGGATTTTCGAGCAGCATTTGCACGCCCAAGGTCTCTTGCACCTCGTTCACGTGGTCAGCCACGCGCTGAACCGTTTCCATATTATAGGGCACGGGCAGCAGATCATTTAAGTAACCGCCTTCATGAGTAGACCATGCAAGGTGCTCGGAAAAGGAGGCTGGTTTTAGCCAGCTTATCAGGTGTTTAAGGCGTGCGAGGTGCTCTTTATCCAAGGGGCGTTCTCCACCGATGGAGAGGCCAACACCGTGGCAGGAAATGGGGAACTGCTCGGCCAGCCGCTTGAGCTGGGCAATGGGCGGCCCTCCGGCAGACATATAATTTTCAGCGTGGATTTCCAGCCATTTGACGCTGCCTGCATCGGCAAGGATATCATCAAGATGCTGGGGTTTGTAGCCAACCCCTACGCTATGTGGTAAATGAGGAATAAGGGTCATGGGAGGCTCGTGGGCTTGGGGTGGATGTGCCGGGGTTCCGGCACATCCTATCTTGCTTATGCAGGCAGGTCACGGGTCAGCTCTTCGAGCGCGCCCATGCGCGCTGTGCCGTCGGCCATGTCTGGCAGTTCCATGGTTGTGCATGTGCCGGCTGGCACCATGGTGAAGGCATTGCCTTGGTAATCAACCGTGGAAGAACCGGCGCATGTTGTGCCGGCGCCCGCTTTACAATCGTTTTGGCCAGCGAGCGAAACGCCATAGCACTTTTCAGCGGCTTGGGCGTGGGCTGTGCCGGAAACGGTTGTAAGAGCTGCTGCTACGGAACCGGCAATGGCGAGACCTTTGAGGATTTTGTTGGACATGTGATATTTCCTTTGGTTGGATTAATATAAACTTTCGTCGATGGTGACAGTGAATGGCTAACGGCTGAATAAAAAACTATCCAGTAACAAGAGCGTTATGTAACTGTAATGTAACGCTAGGGTGAGTATTGTTTCAAAATGCGTGATTGCAAAGGTGAATGTGGAATGCAGAGCTTGGCAAGCGGGAAGGCGCTTACGGTATAACGGCGGGATACGGTCGTTTGCTGCGGGTGCGTAAGCATGAGTATACGTACAAAAAACGGCGATCTGAACGCTGTCCAAATCGCCGCCTTAGAATTTATAGCGACGGAAATTTCCGTCTAAATCAGCTTATATCAGTTTAAGATCGGCCGCAGATTCTTTGCCATTACGGCCTGCTTCCAACTCGTAAGAAACTTTTTGATTGTCGTCCAAGCCGGAAAGACCAGCTTGCTCAACTGCAGAAATGTGTACAAACACGTCGCTGCCGCCATCTTCTGGCTGAATGAAGCCGAAGCCTTTAGTTGGGTTAAACCATTTTACGGTGCCGTTAGCCATCCGTTTATCTCCTAATAATTACCACCCGCAAAATGCGGTGGCCTTGGTGCAGTGTGTCTTAAATTAGAAATCGACGATCTGCATAAGGAGACGAAAACTTCGGTGAAAGAGTACTTCACCGGACGCACTTACGATAGAAGAGCGGTATTTGCAAGGAGTAGATTATTTTAAGTAAGGCACAACGGCCAATGAGCCGATTAGTGGCCGCCAAAGGGTAATACCCCAGTCAAGTTCAATTCATTTGGCGGATATGAGGGTGCGGACACTGGAGAATGGGTGGCATGTGTTTGCGCCTCAGCGCGTGAAGCTGGAGCAGGGTTGCCCGCCAGTGCCTCTTATTCTTTGCGTGTTGATTTGCATCAATCCCCGAAAGATGAATGTATGCAATTACCTGCTTGTTTGGTTGACCTCGGCTTAGGGCAGGGGTAAACCCGATGGGACTCTTACCAGCCCTGCTTTTGGGGCAAACTTTAAAGGAGCGGCCATTGCCAGACCTTTTACGCGAATACCTCCCCATAGCTATCTTCTTTGGCCTTGCCATTGTGCTGGCGATAATCCTGACCCTTTCAGCGATAATTGTGGCCGTGCGGCGGCCGGACCCTGAAAAGCTATCAGCTTATGAATGCGGGTTTAATGCTTTTGACGATGCGCGGATGAAGTTTGATGTGCGGTTTTACCTCGTGGCGATTCTGTTTATCATCTTTGATCTTGAGGTCGCGTTTCTGTTTCCTTGGGCGGCGTCGTTTCAGCATGTAGGGTTGTTTGGTTTTTGGTCGATGATGGTGTTCCTCGCGGTGCTGACCATCGGCTTTGTATACGAGTGGAGAAAAGGGGCGCTGGAATGGGCATAGATACCGGCATGAATGTGGCAGGCGCTGATAAAGAAGCGGCTGTGGGCATGATGAATGACCAGCTGGCCGATAAGGGCTTTTTGCTGACCTCCACCGAGGATATCATCAACTGGGCGCGGACAGGCAGCCTGCACTGGATGACCTTTGGGTTGGCCTGCTGTGCGGTCGAGATGATCCACACCTCTATGCCGCGTTATGACCTTGAGCGTTTTGGCACGGCCCCGCGGGCGTCCCCTCGGCAAAGCGACCTGATGATTGTGGCGGGCACGCTGACCAACAAAATGGCCCCGGCGCTGCGCAAGGTTTATGACCAGATGCCAGAGCCGCGCTATGTGATCAGCATGGGCAGCTGCGCCAATGGCGGCGGCTATTACCACTATAGCTATTCGGTTGTGCGCGGCTGTGACCGGATTGTGCCGGTTGACGTTTATGTGCCGGGTTGCCCGCCAACGGCAGAGGCCTTGATGTATGGCGTGCTGCAACTGCACCGCAAAATTCGCCGCACCGGCACGATTGTAAGGTAGAAATATGACCGAGGCATTGAACGAGCTGAAAAGCCTGATTGAGTTGAAGCAGGAAGACGCTGTGCGGCGTTGTGAAGTCGCCAATGGCGAGCTAACGGTGCATATTGTGCCAGCAGCTATTCCGGCGTTTGTTGAGTTTCTGCGGGTGGATCCGAACTGCCTGTTTACGCAAATGATTGATGTAACGGGTGCGGATTACCCCGAGCGCCCCAAACGTTTTGAACTGATTTACCATTTCCTTTCAATGCGCCACAATACGCGCATTCGGGTGAAAGTTGATCTTGCTGATGGTGAGATTGCCCCGAGCATCACCGCCATTCATCCCTCGGCCAATTGGTTTGAGCGCGAAACATTTGATATGTATGGCATCCGCTTTTCGGGCCATCCCGACCTGCGCCGCTTGCTCACAGATTATGGCTTTACTGGCCACCCGCTGCGCAAAGATTTCCCGACCAGCGGCTACCTTGAAATGTATTATGACGAAACCGAAAAGCGTTGCGCTTATCGTCCGGTTTCGCTGGTGCAGGAATACCGTCAATTTGATTTCATGTCCCCTTGGGAGGGGGCTGAATACATTTTGCCGGGCGACGAGAAGGTGGAGGCCAAATGATGGATACAGTAATGTATATCATCGTTAGGGGTGCGGTTTATATTACTGACCCAATTTTTTTAGTTGGCGCTGTTGCTGTCGGACTCATATCCGGAACATACAAAGTTTTACTCATTCTATCCCTCGTGCTGGGAGCTGCTTTTGTTGGCATTGTTGCGTTTCTTTTGTCGTCACAACAACTTAAGTTTAATCCAGTTGAGGGGGTGTCAATATTTTTGGCAGCCGTTTTTTGGTGTAGTGCTATTTGGGGTGTTAAAATGCTAGTTAAAAAAGGAATGGCCAAATGATGGATGGTTCCAACACGCCGCGTGGCAAATCTGTTCGTAATTTTAGCCTGAACTTCGGGCCTCAGCACCCCAGCGCCCACGGTGTGCTGCGCATGGTGCTGGAGCTGGATGGCGAGATTGTAGAGCGCGCGGACCCGCATGTGGGCCTGCTGCATCGTGGCACCGAAAAGCTGATGGAAAGCCGGACATATTTGCAAAATATTCCGTATTTTGACCGGCTGGACTATGTGGCCCCGATGAACCAAGAGCACGCATTTTGCTTGGCGATTGAAAAGCTGACGGGGGCGGAAGTGCCGCGCCGTGGGTCGCTTATTCGGGTGCTGTTTTCTGAAATTGGCCGCATACAAAACCACCTGCTAAATGTGGGCTCACAAGGCATGGATGTGGGCGCGATGACACCCAATGTTTGGGCCTTTGAAGAGCGCGAAAAGCTGATGATCTTTTATGAGCGGGCTTGTGGCGCGCGCTTGCACGCCAACTATTTCCGCCCTGGCGGGGTGCATCAAGATTTGCCGCAAAAGCTGATCGAGGATATCGAGGCCTGGACGCATAGCTTTCCGCAGGTGCTGGACGATATGGCGAACCTCTTGACGGAAAACCGGATTTTCAAGCAGCGGAATGTGGATATCGGCATTGTGACCGAGCAGATGGCGCTGGATTATGCCATGACGGGCGTAATGCTGCGGTCTTCTGGCATGGCGTGGGATTTGCGCCGTGCGCAGCCCTATGAATGCTATGACGAGTTTGAATTCAGCGTGCCTGTGGGCAAAAACGGTGATTGTTATGACCGTTACCTGATGCGGATGGCAGAGATGCGGGAAAGCATCAAGATTATCCAGCAAGCGGTTGTTAAGCTTAATGAATGCCAAGGCGAAGATGTGTTGGCGCGGGGTAAGCTGACACCGCCCAAGCGCGCCGAGATGAAATCCAGCATGGAAGCGTTGATCCATCACTTTAAGCTTTATACCGAGGGCTTTCATGTGCCCGCGGGGGAGATTTATGCTGCGGTAGAAGCGCCGAAGGGTGAATTTGGGGTTTACCTTGTGGCGGATGGCACAAACCGGCCCTACAAAGTGAAGATTCGCGCGCCGGGCTATGCGCATTTGGCGGCGATGGACCATATGGGCACGGGCCACCAGCTAGCTGATATCGCGGCGCTCATTGGCTCAATGGATGTGGTGTTTGGGGAGATCGACAGGTGATCAAACCCCTTGCACTGGCAGGTATGATTTTGGCAGCAACACCCGTTGTGGCGCAAGAGTCTGCCGACCCACAGCTAGATGAATTTGTGGGCGTGTTTCGCGCCCATAATTGCGTTTTGGCCACACGGGGCGAGGATGCGATTCCGGAGCCGGAGTTGATGGCGATGTTTGCGGAGGTTGGCATTGACGAGGACAAAGTGGCCGAGCTGGCGACAGAATTGCTGGATTCAGAGCGCGCCACAGTGGATCTGGAAACCGACGCCGTGACGGTTTTGCCGCCGCTTTGCATTGCGGAGGCTGACGGATGAGCCAAGGCCTTGCACAATGGATAATGGCGCTAGCCACCCTCACAACGGCTGTTGTGGTGGCGGTGCAGTCCTTTTCTATTAGCAAGACGCTAAACTCGCAATTTGCGGGCAATCTGCAAAACCGTGAAATTCTGGTGTGCGAAAATTCGGTCATTGCGGTGAAGCTGAGTTCGGATGTTATTCGGGAATACCTCACCATTGTGCCGCGCAGCAAGCTGGCTGATATTAGTGATGTTGAGCTGGAAACCGCTACGGGACGTTTTCCGATCGCGGTGGGGGATGGCTTTGCCGAGCATGAAATGGTGTTGGCAGATACGCGCGCGCAGCTGGCTTTGCTGAGCTTTTATGCGTCAAGCGATCTGTCATTGGTGATCCGCGATATGGATGAGGGCATTGACCGCATTCAGGACATGATAAGCGTGGCGGCCACGCTTAGGAACACAACAAATAGTGCCAACGATTATGGCTGGATGGAAGCGGAGCAGCCAAACCCGATAAGCCAGCCGCGGGCTTGGCTCACGGAAATATATGCGGCTTCGGACAAGTTTTTTACAGGGATTATGGACGTTAACAATAGATGCGCCGAAATTGTTTTGGGTGAACGCAGGGGGTTAATTTAATGAATATTAAAGCACTTTTCGCTGGGGGCCTATTGGCCGTATCCGCCAGCGCCTCTATGGCGCAATCGCTTGATCCGGTGCGGATTGAAATGTTTCGCTCTATTTTGGCGGGGAATGAATGCACGCTGACCGAGACCGCAGCCAGCAATATTTTGCCGCGATTTGATTTCACCCGCGAAGAAACCCGCTCGATTGTCGGGGCCTTGGTGGCCGCTGGCGAAGTAGAGCTTGATGGCAATACGCTGATGCTTGTGGATGGAAGCTGCGCCACAGAAGACCCCGTGGTCGCTTTGCTTGAGCGCGCGGATGTGCAGCAATTTATTGCCGTGATGTCGGAGTATAACTGCGCCATGAGCGAGGCGGATGCCGAGCAGATATTCACTGACCGTGGTATAAGCAAAGCGCAGGTGGGTGCGGTTGTTGGGCCGATGATTGGCGCTAGCATGGCGCGTTTCGAGGCTGGCGTTTTGAGCGTGAGTAGCGCTTATTGTTCGGCCCCTGTCGTCGTGCAGGAAACCGCGCCTGTGGTGGGCTCGCCAGTGGAAACCCCGGCGGAAATGGTTGAACTTGACCGCTCGGGCATGTTTGGCATGGGCCGTGTGCGCCAGTTGGTGGACGTGATGGCGGCGAATAGCTGCACGCTCAATATGGAAACGCCGGATGCGTTTTTGCTGGAAGCCGGCATCGAGCATAGCTTTGCCACATTTGTGGCCCGAAAAATGGTGGCAGATGGTTTTGCCAGCATGATGGATGCGCAAAACATGCAGCTGCCCGCGCCTTATTGTGTGTCGGCCAATAGCCCCGCGCCTGTTGTTGTGGCCTCTGCTGAGCCGAGCCTAGAGGAGCGCGTCGCGACCCTACGGCAGATTTTTGTTGAGAACGCGTGCAACCTGACCAATGCACAAATGGATATTGTGCTGCCCCCTGCCGGGTTTACCAAAGATAATATTGTGGCTGTGTTTGATGTGTTTGAAGCGCGCGGCGAGTTGACCATTTTTGATGATCATTTGGAGATGACTGGCGCGGGCTGCCCAGCGGTGCCGGTTGAAACCGTGGCCAGCGACGCCGTTGAGCTGGATCGTTCTGGCATGTTTGGCATGGGCCAAGTGCGCGAGCTGGTGGATGTGATGGCGCAAAATGGCTGCGCGCTGAATATGGAGGTGGCCGATGGCTACCTTGCCGAGGCGGGCATTGAGCACAGCTTTGCGAGCTTTATTGCGAAAAAGATGATGGCTGACGGGTTTGCCAGCATGGCGGATGCGCAAAATATGCTGCTTCCTGCGCCTTATTGCATTGCTGCTGGCGGGGCTGCACCCGTAGCCGTGCCGACGACCGGTGTTAATATGGCCATGGTGGATACAATGCGCCGGATTTTTGCTGAAAACGGCTGTCGGCTTGGTAATGAGCAAATGGATGCTTTGCTGCCCCCCGCCGGATTTACCCGCGATAATGTAGGCCCGGTATTTGATGTTTTGGAAGCCAATGGCGAAATGACCAAAGTGGACGGTATTTTGATCCTGACCGGCGATATGTGCGGGGATGACACCGCGGGCGATCTTGGCCCGCGGGTTGAGGTCCCGAGGATTCCGGGCATGTCAGACGAGGCCATGAAAGTGGTGGTTGTGTTTAATGCTGTGGGCTGTGAAATTCCGGTTTCAAACACAAATGATGTGTTTGAGGCTGCGGGCATGACACTGGCAGAGGGCATGACAGGCATTCAGCCGTTTATTGTTAACGGCCAGGTGCGGGTTTCGGATTCCGGTGGGGAGTTCATTATGGACCGCGAGATTTGTGACCCTGCAAGCGCCGTGGTGCAGGCGGATGCCAGCACAGATGCGCCCGCTACGGATGTGCCACAGGTTGCTGCCGTGGCCTTTGAAAATGACGGCAGCCCGCGCGGGCGCTTTTTATCGGCTGTGATCGCAAATGGCTGTGCGCTTGAGATCTCGGGTGCTGAAAGCTATTTGGCGGATACCGCAGATTTGCGCATGGATCAGGCCTTTAGGATTGTGGATGATCTGCTGGCCGAGGGTCAAGCGGCCCTGATTTCCGATAAATCTACGGTCCAGATTGACCTTGGATATTGCGCGGAAACCGGCACAGCCCTTGTGATAGAGCAAGTCAGCCCCGGGACGCAGGAGGCGATTTCTGCCCCGATTGAAGCCGCGACCAATAGCACCGGCCCACGCGCAGGGGTGCTGGCCATGCTGGCGGCGAATAACTGTGAGGTTACGCAAGCCGATGTGGCAGGGCTGGCGCAGGCTGCGGGTCTGGATTTGAATGCAACTATGCAAATTCTGGGCGCGATGATGAATGCGGGCGAGGCGACAAGCCCTGATTTTGGGCAAACCTTGCAAGTGGCTGCGCCGCTTTGTGTGGCGGCTGAGGCCACGCCAATGACCCCTCGTGAGGTCTTTATTAACCTGATCAAGCAAAATAATTGCAGCATTACGGCGGCTGAATTCAGCACCATGCTGCCGGTGGGCGGTTTAGACGCCAATACTGCCTTTGCCATGATCAGCGAGCTTGAAGCGGAGGGGGTCATTAGCTTGCCCGCCTCGCGTGATGTTGTAACCCTTAGCACGGAGATGTGCCGGTAATGCTACGCCGTCTAACCCCAGACCAGCCCGAGAGCTTTGCTTTCACAGATGCCAATATGGCGTGGGCCCTCGAGCAGATTAAGAAATACCCTGAAGGGCGGCAGGCTTCGGCCATTATTCCGCTGCTTTGGCGCGCCCAAGAGCAGGAAGGCTGGCTGAGCAAGCCCGCGATTGAGGGCATCGCCGATATGCTTGACATGGCCTATATTCGTGCGCTGGAAGTGGCGACGTTTTACTTTATGTTCCAGCTTAAGCCCGTGGGCGCGGTGGCGCATATCCAGATTTGCGGCACAACCTCTTGCATGCTTTGTGGGTCAGAAGACCTGATAGCGGTGTGCCAAGAAGAGATTAACGAAAAGCCGTTTTTGCCAAGTGCGGATGGCAAGCTGAGCTGGGAAGAGGTGGAGTGCCTCGGGGCTTGCACCAACGCACCGATGGCGCAAATTGGTAAGGATTATTACGAAGACCTGACGGCAGATAGCCTGCGGGGCCTGCTCAAGGAATTTGCTGCGGGCAATGCGCCTAAGCCGGGGCCGCAAAACGGGCGGTTTGCGGCGGAACCTTTGGGCGGGTTGACCTCGCTTAAGGATAAAACCGGCGAAGCACATAATGGTTCTGTGGGGCTGGCGGTTGCCATTGGCGATAGCGTGAAGCGGATTGACGGTAGCGAGGTGCCATTATGGGTGGCGCCGGTGCCGGTAGGGCGGCAAGAGGCGGTGGCTGAGAAGCCGGCGCCAAAGCCTAAAGCCGCACCGAAAGCAAAGGCCAAGCCAGCGCCAAAGGTGGAAGAGGCACCTGCGGTAGAATTTTCAGACGATGACAAGCCAGCCCTTTTGGATGCGCCAAACGGTGAAGCGGATGACCTTAAAAAGATCAAGGGCGTGGGCCCAAAGCTGGAAAAAGAGCTAAATGGCGCGGGCGTATATCACTTTAGCCAAATCGCCAGTTGGACAGAGAAAGAAGTGGCGTGGGCAGATGAGCACCTCGTGAGCTTTAAAGGCCGGATAAGCCGGGATGACTGGGTAAGCCAAGCCAAAGAGCTGGCGACTTAAAGAGGGAATTTAAGCGATCACTAAGGAGAGACAGATATGAGCAAGCATTATTCAAGTGACAATGAGTGCATTTTAACCGGAGGGCTTTGGGCGCTAATCGTGGCTTTGGTTGTCGGGCTTATATCATGGATTTTTGCTGATTTCTGGCCAACATCCATCGTGGTTTTTGCTGTGGTGCTTTTGATCGGGCTGATTGCCGCGTTTTTTATGTGCAAGCTGCGCACCGTGGGCCGAGGCGGCGTGGATGTGCGCGCCGTAGATCTGGCGCGGGCCGAGATGGGCATTGCGACGCCGGATAATGCGGCAGATGTGGCCGAGGCCGAGGATAATGCTGCCGCTGAAATTGCAGCGGCCAAGGTTGAGGCGGAAGCCGAAAATGCCGCGGCAAAAGCTGAAGCTGAAGCTGAGGCAGCTAAAGCGGATGCGGCTAAAAAGGCCAAAGCCAAGGCCGCAAAGGCCAAGGCGGAGACAGCGATTGCCAAAGTTGTGCACGCGCATGATGACGAGGATGAAGCCAAGCCCGCGCTTCTGACTGAAGCGCGCGGCGGCAAGGCGGATGATCTCAAAAAAATCAAAGGTGTGGGGCCGAAGCTGGAAAAGGAGCTGAACACCGCGGGGGTGTTCCACTTTGACCAGATTGCCAGTTGGAGTGCCGAAGAAGTGCAGTGGGCTGACCAGCATTTGGTGAGCTTCAAGGGCCGGGTGAGCCGCGATAGCTGGGTGGACCAAGCTAAAGAACTGGCGAAATAATTGCTGGGGCAGAGCGCCCCGCCAAACACAAAAGGATAACGCATCGTGCAAGACAACAAGGCCGAAAATCAGCAAAAGCAAGCGAGGTTGGCATCATACGTGATACTAGCTTCGGTTGTGGTGCTGATGGGTGGTTCTTGGCTTGGCGGGCAACTGGGCCTGCCGGTGCGTTACGCTTTTTTGTTTGATTTGATCGCTATGGCAGGGTTTGCCTTTGCGATGATCGTATTATTCAGGGTTTGGCGTGCGCGCCAAAAAGACGGAGAGTAAGATGCTCAAAGATAAAGACCGGATTTTCACCAACCTTTACGGGATGGAAGATCGCTCGCTCAAGGGCGCGATGGCGCGCGGGGCGTGGGATGGCACCGGTGATTACATTAAAAATGGCCGCGACTGGATTGTTGAGCAAGTAAAGGCCTCTGGCCTGCGCGGGCGCGGCGGGGCGGGCTTTCCGACGGGCTTGAAGTGGTCATTTATGCCCAAGGAAAGCGATGGTCGCCCGAGCTATTTGGTGGTGAACGCGGATGAATCCGAACCCGGCACCTGTAAGGACCGCGAGATCATGCGGCATGACCCGCATACGCTGGTTGAGGGCTGCCTGATTGCCGGTTTTGGCATGGGAGCGAATGCGGGCTATATTTATATCCGCGGCGAGTTTATTCGCGAAAAAGAAGCGCTTCAGGTGGCGATTGACGAGGCGTATGGCGCAGGGCTTCTGGGCAAAAATGCGGCCGGTTCCGGCTGGGATTTTGATCTCTACCTTGTGCACGGCGCGGGGGCCTATATTTGCGGTGAAGAAACCGCTTTGCTGGAGAGCCTTGAGGGCCGCAAAGGCATGCCGCGAATGAAGCCGCCTTTCCCTGCGGGCGTGGGGCTTTATGGCGCGCCAACGACGGTGAACAATGTGGAAAGCATTGCTGTGGTGCCAACGATCCTTCGCCGTGGGGCGGAGTGGTTTGCCGGCATGGGGCGGCCCAATAATGCAGGCACAAAGCTGTTTGGCATTTCGGGCCATGTGGTGAACCCTTGCGTGGTGGAAGAGGAAATGTCTATCCCGCTGCAGGAGCTTCTGGACAAGCATTGCGGTGGCGTGCGCGGCGGCTGGAAAAACCTGAAGGCGGTTATTCCGGGCGGCTCTTCGGTGCCGCTTTTGCCGGCTGATATTTGTGATGAAGCGATTATGGATTTTGACTGGTTGCGTGAGCAGCGCTCGGGCCTTGGCACCGCGGCGGTGATTGTGATGGACCAATCCACCGATGTGATTAAGGCGATCTGGCGGCTTTCAAAATTTTATAAGCACGAAAGCTGCGGGCAATGCACGCCTTGCCGTGAAGGCACGGGCTGGATGATGCGGGTGATGGACCGTTTGGTCACCGGCGAGGCAGAAGTTGAGGAGATCGACATGCTGCTGGACGTCACCAAGCAGGTGGAAGGCCACACGATTTGCGCGCTGGGGGATGCGGCGGCCTGGCCCATCCAAGGGCTAGTGCGGCATTTCAGGAATGAAATTGAAGATCGGATCAAGTATCAAAAAACAGGGCGCGTGAGCGCTGTGGCGGCGGAGTAGGAGTAGGTTGATGGTTTCACTTTCATATTTAAAAACAATGTCTGATTACGGCCTAATTGTTGTTAGAGTTGCCTTCCAGATGCATGAGTATTTCGCGCAAGTCATTGAACTTGATGAAAAAAAGCGTAAAAAGGCTGCCGAGTTACTTGAAAAAATGGCAGAGTGTTTGGGCAAAATAGAGGTTGAAGTGCGGTCAGAAAGTCCAGATTTGGGTCACCATGTAGGCGCAATGAGAGAATACCTATCAGCGTTCCCCGCTGTCTTTATCCCGTTAATGGGAGAAGCCAAAGCGCGAGATGTCCAAGCTGATATTCTTAGCGTATTTACGGGTGGGAATACAGAACTAGGGCCAATGATTAGCGGATTTCTGGAGCTTAAAAAGTATACTAAAGATGGGGCCGTTAGCGAGGCTCACACAAACGCATCTATCGCAACGATGGAACTAGCTCGGGGCCAGCTGTCGGCACTCGCGCTTTTGATTGAATTTCCAGATGCATTTCAAGATAAAGATAACGATCGGGTAGGAGCACCCCATGTCTGACCTCAAAAAAATCATCATTGATGGCCATGAAGTGGAAGTGGATGGGGCGATGACTATCCTTCAGGCGGTTGAGGTTTCGGGGGCGAGATTCCTCGTTTTTGCTACCGCGAGTGGTTAACGATTGTAGGCATAACGGAGTAAGGTAAATGGGATTGAAAACAGGGGTGTTTTTGCTGGGAGCTGGTATTTTGGCGGCATGTGAGCCAGTGGAAAACGGGACAGTGGCTGTTGGGTCTGACAGCTATTTTGCCACCAATATCGGGCGGCGGGTTGGGCAGGCGGAGGCCTTGGCGGCGAGCTGCCCTGATATCGCGCTGAATACCGCCACGGTGCAGCAGTATAAAGCAGCTATTTGCTCAGCGCGGGGGCTTGGCAACGGGTGCAGCCTGCCAGCATTTGAAGCGGCAAAGCAGCGGCTTTATGCC
This sequence comes from Paracoccaceae bacterium, assembly GCA_016744015.1. Taxonomy (GTDB): domain Bacteria; phylum Pseudomonadota; class Alphaproteobacteria; order Rhodobacterales; family Rhodobacteraceae; genus UBA3077. Next base: position 185,983 of record JADGFD010000002.1, read on the forward strand.
CAGACATTGGCAAGTTTGCAGGCGCTTTCGCCAGGACAAGCCTGCACATATACGCGGGCTGAAGCGGCGAGTGACGGCACGCTAAAATCGTTTTTAGTTGGTGCGGGCATTCCGAGGGCAGCGGTGGTTTTGGCGCCAGTATCAGAAATAGTTGAGCCAGAATCGCCGGTGGAAGAAGTGCCGGGGCCGCTTTGAGGCATGTTAAGCAGAGCGCGGGGAGCCGCGCCCTGGAATGGAAGGGAAATGGACATGAAGCTCGAAATGTTTTTATCGGATTTGGCATGGGGTTTCCCCGTGCCTGACCCCGTGAAAACTGGGGAAAACCCCGTGAACGAGATAACCAGATGCGCGCCACGGCGCGATATAGTGCAGGATGCGGCATATGACCAATCTTAAGAAAATCGTCATTGATGGCAATGAAGTGGAAGTGGATGGGGCGATGACCATCCTTCAGGCGGCTGAGGTTGCGGGGATTGAGATCCCTCGTTTTTGCTACCATGAGCGGCTAACCATTGCGGGCAATTGCCGGATGTGCCTCGTTGAAGTTGTGGGCGGGCCGCCCAAGCCTGCGGCAAGCTGTGCGATGCAGGTGCGAGACCTTCGGCCCGGCCCTGAGGGCCAGCCGCCGGTGGTGAAAACCAAATCTCCGATGGTGAAAAAGGCCCGTGAGGGCGTGATGGAATTTTTGCTTCTGAACCACCCGCTGGACTGCCCGATTTGTGATCAGGGCGGCGAGTGTGATTTGCAGGATCAGGCGATGGCATACGGGGTTGATTTTTCACGCACCCGTGAGGCCAAGCGCTCGATGACAGACCTTGAGCTTGGGCCGCTGGTGGCGACCACCATGACGCGGTGCATTTCCTGCACACGCTGTGTGCGATTTACCTCGGAAGTGGCGGGGATTACTACAATGGGCCAAACAGGCCGTGGAGAAGATGCAGAGATTACGACGTATTTGAACGCCACGCTCGACAGCAATTTGCAGGGCAATATCATTGATTTGTGTCCCGTGGGCGCGCTGACCAGCAAGCCTTATGCCTTTAGCGCGCGGCCTTGGGAGCTTCGGAAAACCGAAACGATTGATGTGATGGATGCGCTTGGCAGCAACATTCGGGTGGATGCAAAAGGCCGTGAAGTGAAGCGGATTGTGCCGCGGAACCATGACGGCGTAAACGAAGAGTGGCTGTCGGATAAGGGCCGTTTTGTGTGGGATGGTTTGGCGCGGCAACGCCTCGACACGCCTTATGTGCGCGTAAACGGTAAGCTGAAAAAGGCGAGCTGGGATGAGGCTATGGCGGCGATAGTTGACGCGGTTGACGGCAAGAAAGTAGCGGCGATTGCCGGTGATTTGGCCAGCACCGAGGCGATGTTTGCGCTGAAGGCGCTTATTGGCGGCGCTGGTGGCAATGTGGAGTGCCGCGTTGACAGGGCTTATTTGCCAATGGGGGATCGCTCGGGCTATGTGGGCACGGCAACGATCGCTGACATTGATAGTGCGGAGATGATCCAGCTTATTGGCACCAACCCGCGGGGTGAAGCGCCTGTGCTAAATGCGCGCATTCGGGCGGCTTGGGCGCGGGGGGCAAACATTGGCCTGATCGGCGATGAGGCAGACCTGACTTATGAATATACCCATATGGGCAACACGGTGGCAGACCTAGAGAAGCTGCTGAATATTGAGTATAAGCAAGTGCTTGAGGTGCCGTCTGTCATCATTGTGGGGCAGGGTGCCTTAAATGGGAAAGACGGCGAAGCGGTGCTGGAAGCAGTGAAGCGTGTTGCTGAACTGACGGATAGCAAATTTATGGTGCTGCATACGGCGGCGGCGCGCGTGGGCGGCATGGACATTGGCTTTGCCACCGAGGGCGGAATGATTAATGCGCTCGACGGGGCGGAGGTGATATATAACCTCGGGGCGGATGAGCTTGATATAGATGCGGGGCCGTTTGTGATTTATCAGGGTAGCCACGGCGACCGTGGCGCGCACAGGGCCGATGTGATTTTGCCTGCCGCTGCCTACACTGAGGAATCGGCGATATTTGTGAACACCGAAGGGCGGCCACAGATGGCGCAGCGGGCGGCATTTGCACCCGGTGAGGCCCGCGAGGGCTGGGCGATTATCAGAGCGCTTTCGGGAGCGCTGGGGGCTGAGCTGCCGTTTAACAGCCTTGCTGAGCTGCGGGCGGCGATGTTTGCCGAGGTGCCGCACCTTGCGGCGCTGGATCAAGTGCCGGAAAACGAGTGGAAAGCCGCAGAGGTGAAGCCACTGGGTAAAGGTGCGCTAAACTATGCAATTTCTGACTATTATCTGACAAATCCGATTGCGCGCGCCTCGGGTATTATGGCAGAAGTCAGCCAAAGCGCACTAAGCGCAAAAATGGCGGCGGAGTAGGCCTATGGAGTTTATGACAGACGTATTCGGCTTCTATTTCGGCACATTTTTGGTGATCCTTGGGCAGTCGCTCCTCGTGATTGTGCTGATCTTGGTGGCGCTGGCCTTTTTGATGTATGCCGACCGCAAAATCTGGGCCGCTGTGCAAATGCGCAAAGGCCCCAATGTGGTGGGCGTGTTTGGCCTGCTGCAAAGCTTTGCTGATTTCATAAAATACATCGTTAAGGAGGTTGTGGTGCCGGCGGGGGCTGATAAGCCCGTGTTTTTCTTGGCACCGATGATCACCTTTATCTTTGCCGTGGTCGCATGGGTGGTTATCCCGTTTGATGACGGCTGGGTGGTATCTAACCTCAACGTGGGCGTGCTTTATATCTTTGCGATTGGCTCGCTGGAGGTTTATGGCGTGATCATGGGCGGCTGGGCGAGTAACTCGAAATATCCTTTCCTTGGCGCGCTGCGCTCAACAGCGCAGATGATCTCTTATGAGGTTTCTATTGGGTTTATCATTGTGGGCGTGCTTTTGAGCACCGGCTCGCTGAACTTTACGGCGATTGTGCAGGCACAGTCAGGCTACGGCGCGCTGAGCTGGTATTGGCTGCCGCACCTGCCGATGGTGGCGCTGTTTTTCATCTCGGCTTTGGCAGAAACCAACCGCCCGCCATTTGACCTTCCCGAGGCCGAGGCCGAGCTGGTGGCGGGCTACCAAGTGGAATATTCCGCAACGCCGTTCCTATTGTTTATGATCGGCGAGCTGATGGCGGTGGTGCTGATGACCGCGCTGATCACCATCCTGTTCTTTGGTGGCTGGCTTTCGCCGGTAAGCTGGCTGCCCGATGGCATTCACTGGTTTATCCTCAAAATGCTGTTTTGGTTCTTTATGTTTGCGATGGCCAAGGCCTTGGTGCCGCGCTATCGCTATGACCAGCTTATGCGCTTGGGTTGGAAAGTGTTCCTGCCGCTGTCGCTCGGCTGGGTGGTTTTTGTGGCCGCGGCCGCACAATTTGAATGGTTCGGCGGGTTTTATGTTCGCTGGGCAGTAGGGGGCTGATATGACAGTTACAGTTAACAAGGTCATCAAGCGGTTTTTGCTGTGGGATTTTATCTCGGCTTTTGGCACGGGGATGAAGTATTTCGTGCGCCCGAAGGCGACGATCAACTACCCGCATGAAAAAGGGCCGCTGAGCCCGCGCTTTCGGGGCGAGCACGCTTTGCGCCGCTACCCGAACGGCGAAGAGCGCTGCATTGCCTGCAAATTGTGCGAGGCCATTTGCCCCGCACAGGCCATTACGATTGATGCTGAACCGCGCGAGGATGGCTCCCGCCGCACCACGCGCTATGACATTGACATGACCAAGTGCATTTATTGCGGCTACTGCCAAGAGGCCTGCCCCGTGGACGCGATTGTTGAAGGCCCGAACTTTGAATATGCGACCGAAACCCGCGAGGAGCTTTTCTATGACAAGGAAAAGCTTTTGGAAAACGGCGCGCGCTGGGAGGCAGAAATTGCCATGAACATCCAGCTAGACGCGCCCTATCGCTAGGGATTTGAAAGGAATATTACGATGGTCATAGCGACCCTTGCTTTTTATCTGTTTTCCGCCGTGGCCGTGGCTTCGGCCCTGATGGTGGTGCTCTCGCGCAACCCTGTGCACTCTGTGCTCTGGCTGATCCTTACCTTTTTCAGCGCGGCGGGGCTTTTTGTGATCCTCGGGGCTGAATTTGTGGCGATGCTTTTGGTGATCGTCTATGTGGGCGCGGTGATGGTTTTGTTCCTGTTTGTGGTTATGATGATGGACGTGGATTTTGCCGAGCTTAAATCGGGCATGAGCAAATATGTGCGGATTGGCAGCTTGATTGGGCTGGTGATCCTTATTGAGCTGCTGATGGCTACGGGCTATTGGAGCGGATGGATTGTGGCTGACATGGCACCCGATATGCGCGCGGCCGTTACGCCCGCGCTTGAGGAAACCCAAAACACCATCGCGCTTGGCAGCATTCTTTATACGCAATACGTTTACCTGTTTCAGGCGGCGGGCTTGGTTTTGCTGGTGGCGATGATCGGCGCAATTGTGCTGACCATGCGGCATAGAAAAGACGTAAAGCGGCAAAGCATTGTCGGCCAGATCTACCGTGATGCCGATAAGGCTGTTGAAATGATAGACGTAAAACCGGGGCAGGGGCTATGACCATAGGCATTGAACATTACCTAACCGTGGCAGCGATGCTGTTTGTGATCGGGATATTTGGGATTTTCCTGAACCGGAAAAATATCATCGTTATTCTGATGTCCATCGAGCTGATGCTGCTCGCGGTCAACATCAACATGGTGGCGTTTTCCAGCTTTATGGGAGACCTCGCGGGGCAGGTGTTTACGCTGTTTATCTTGACGGTGGCGGCGGCTGAGGCAGCGATTGGGCTGGCTATTTTGGTGGTGTTCTACCGCAACCGTGGCTCGATAGAAGTTGAAGCTGCCAACGTGATGAAGGGGTAGAGAGATGCCAAGTATTATTCTATTTGCCCCGCTTATTGGTGCGCTCATAGCCGGCTTTGGCTGGCGCGTGATCGGCGAAAAGGGCGCGCAGTTTTTGACAACGGGCCTGCTGATTTTGGCGGCTGTGTTTTCATGGGTCGTGTTTTTTCAGAGCTACCCCGAGGCCGAAACCATTACCATTTTGCGCTGGGTTGAAAGTGGCACTTTGAGCGTTGACTGGGCCATTCGGATGGACCGGCTAACGCAGATTATGCTGGTGGTTGTCACCACGGTGTCAGCCCTCGTGCATGTTTACTCGCTGGGTTATATGGAAGACGATCCACAGTGGAATGAAGGCGAGAGCTATAAGCCACGCTTCTTTGCTTACCTTTCGTTCTTTACCTTTGCGATGCTGATGCTCGTGACCTCTGACAACCTGCTCCAAATGTTCTTTGGCTGGGAAGGCGTGGGCGTGGCCTCATACCTGCTCATTGGGTTTTACTATAAAAAGCCAAGCGCCAATGCGGCGGCGATCAAGGCGTTTGTGGTTAACCGCGTGGGTGACTTTGGCTTTGCCCTCGGGATTTTTGGCATATTTTATATGACCGATAGCATCAGCTTTGATGTGATCTTCACACAGGGGCACCATTTGGCTGAGGTCAACATGGGCTTCCTTGGCATGGAATTTGCGGCGATCGAGGTTTTGACCTTTCTCTTGTTCATCGGCGCGATGGGTAAATCGGCGCAGTTGTTTTTACACACATGGCTGCCGGATGCGATGGAGGGGCCAACGCCTGTTTCGGCGCTGATCCACGCGGCGACCATGGTTACGGCGGGTGTTTTCCTTGTGGCGCGGATGTCGCCGCTGTTTGAATACGCTCCCGCTACGCTGACATTTGTGACCATTATTGGCGCAACCACCGCTTTTGTGGCGGCGACCATTGGCTTGGTGCAAAACGATATCAAGCGCGTGATTGCCTATTCAACCATGTCTCAACTCGGCTATATGTTTGCCGCCGCTGGTGTGGGCGTTTACCAAGTGGCGATGTTCCACCTGTTTACCCACGCGTTCTTTAAGGCGATGCTTTTCTTGGGGGCTGGCTCGGTTATTACCGCCATGCACCACGAGCAAGATATGCGGAACTATGGCGGGCTGCGCAAAAAAATCCCGTATACCTTCTGGGCGATGATGATCGGCACCCTCGCAATAACCGGCGTTGGTATTCCGCTTACGTTTGTTGGCTTTGCGGGCTTTTTCTCAAAAGACGCGATTATTGAAAGCACGTTTGCGGCGGGTTCGGCGGCAGGGCAATATGCCTTCTGGATGCTGGTAATTGCGGCGGCGATGACGGCTTTCTATAGCTGGCGCCTGATGTTTATGACCTTTTATGGCAAGCCCAAGGGTGACAAACACACCCATGAGCACGCGCATGAAAGCCCGCTTGTAATGCTGGTGCCGCTGGGCGTGCTGGCCATAGGGGCGGTGCTTTCGGGCGTGCTGGGGTATGGCTATTTCTTTGGTGACTCTGTGGTCGCGTGGTTTGGCGATGCCGTCCATAACCACGATATCGAGCACACGCTTCACGCGGCGCATCATGTGCCGACATGGGTTAAGCTTTCGCCATTCGTGGCGATGCTGCTGGGCTCGGTGACCGCGTGGGTGTTTTATGTCTGGAAAACGGACATTCCGGCGGCTCTGGCCGCGCGTAATGGCGCGCTTTACCGCTTCCTGCTCAACAAATGGTATTTTGACGAGGTTTACGACATTCTGTTTGTAAAACCCGCTTTTAAAATTGGCCAGTTCCTTTGGAAAAAGGGTGATGGCAGCGTGATTGATGGCGGGCTAAACGGGCTGGCGATGGGGATTATCCCCTGGTTTACCAAGCTCGCGGGGCGCTGGCAGTCTGGCTATGTATTTACCTATGCATTGGCGATGATCCTCGGAGTTGGCGGGCTGATCACATGGTTTTTGATTACACGAGGGATCAACTAAGATGGATAACCTACTCTCCCTGGTAACGTTTTTCCCGCTGCTCGGGGCCGCCGTAATGCTGGTGTTTTTGCGGGGCGAAGACGAAATGGCCGTGCGCAACGCTAAGTGGATTGCACTTGGCGTGACCGTTGCCACCTTTCTTGCCAGCCTTGCGATACTGGCACAGTTTGACCCGGAAAACACTGATTTCCAGATGGTGGAAGCGCATAAGTGGATTGCAGGCATGACCTACAAGGTCGGCGTAGACGGTATTTCGGTGCTGTTTGTGATGCTGACCACGCTCCTGATGCCGATTGTAATTGGCGCAAGCTGGAACGTGGATAAGCGCGTAAAAGAATACATGATCGCGTTTTTGGTGCTGGAAAGCCTGATGATCGGGGTTTTTGTATCGCTTGACCTAATGCTGTTTTACGTGTTTTTTGAGGCTGGGCTTATCCCGATGTTCCTGATCATTGGCATTTGGGGCGGAAAAGACCGCGTTTATGCCTCGTTCAAGTTCTTCCTCTACACGCTGTTTGGCTCGGTGCTGATGCTGATCGCCATGATCGCGATGTGGTATGACGCTGGCACAACCGATATTCCGACCCTAATGGACCATACCTTCAGCTCTGACGCGTTTACGATACTGGGCATAACCATTGTCGGCGGGGCGCAAACCCTGATGTTCCTTGCATTTTTCGCCAGCTTTGCGGTGAAAATGCCAATGTGGCCAGTGCACACTTGGCTGCCGGATGCCCACGTGCAAGCGCCAACCGCAGGTTCGATTATTCTGGCGGCGATTTTGTTGAAAATGGGCGGCTACGGCTTCCTGCGGTTTAGCTTGCCGATGTTCCCTGTCGCCTCGGTTCATATGCAGGATTTTGTGTTTGCGCTTTCGGTGATCGCGATCATCTACACCTCGCTGGTGGCGCTGGTGCAGGAGGATATGAAAAAGCTGGTGGCCTATAGCTCGATTGCGCATATGGGTTTTGTGACTATGGGTATTTTCACCTTTAACAAGCAGGGCTTGGACGGCGCGATATTCCAGATGATCAGCCACGGGTTTATTTCCGGCGCGCTCTTTTTGGGCGTTGGCGTGATCTATGACCGGATGCACACGCGCGAAATTAGTGCTTATGGCGGCCTTGCTGTGCGGATGCCGGTTTATGCGCTGATGTTTATGTTCTTCACGATGGCCAATGTCGGCTTGCCGGGAACCTCCGGTTTTGTTGGGGAATTCCTGACGCTTGCTGGCGCTTTTCAGGCCAACACATGGGTTGCGGCGGGGGCCACTACGGGGGTTATCCTTTCGGCGGCTTATGCACTTTGGCTTTACCGGCGGGTGGCGTTTGGTGACCTTATCAAGCAGAGCTTGCAGGGCATTAAAGACGTGAGCACACGTGAGCGCGTGCTTTTTGTGCCGCTGGTAGCAGGCACGCTGGTGCTGGGTATTTACCCAGGTTTTGTGCTCGATCTGATCGGGCCAAGTGTAGATGCGCTGGTTTCGAATTTTAACGAGGCAACGGCGGGGCTGATGGATGCAGCGCCAGCCCTTGCTTCGCATTAGGCGGGTGAGATGATGATAGGCAATGATGTAAACGTGGTTTTGCCCGAGCTGGTGCTGGTTGGCGCGGCTATGGCCGTGCTGATGTGGGGCGTGTTTAGCAAGCGCGAGGTTGGCGCGCAGGCGCTTTGGGCGATTTCGGCGCTGTTTATCGGCGTGGGTGCGTGGATTGCGCTGACAGGCCGAGGCACAGATGCGGCCTTTAATAACATGTTTATTAATGACGGTTTTGGGCGCTTTGCAAAAATCACCATGCTGTGGTCTGGCGCAGCGGTGCTGCTGCTTTCAAAGCCCTATCTTGAGCGCGCCAAGCTGATGAAATTCGAGTTTCCTGTGCTTGTGGCGCTGGCGATGGTTGGCATGATGATGATGGTGTCGGCTGGCAATATGATAGCGCTTTATATGGGGCTGGAGCTGCAATCGCTGGCGCTTTATGTGATCGCGGCGTTTAACCGGGATTCTCTGCGTTCTTCCGAGGCCGGGCTTAAGTATTTTGTGCTGGGCGCGATCTCAAGCGGCTTGCTGCTTTACGGGATGTCGCTGGTTTATGGCTATACCGGCGCGCTTGGTTTTGCTGAAATTACCGACGTGATTGCGGCCGAAGGGCTGCCTTTGGGGGCGCTGTTTGGTCTTGTGTTTATCGTTACGGGCATGGCGTTTAAGGTATCGGCCGCGCCGTTCCATATGTGGACACCTGACGTTTATGAAGGCTCGCCAACGCCGGTAACGGCGCTATTTGCGACCGCGCCGAAAATGGCAGCAGCGGCGATGATTACGCGCATTCTGTTTGATGCCTTTGGCGGCGTTATCTCTGACTGGCAGCAAATCTTAGCGCTACTGGCGCTGCTGTCCATGTTTGTGGGGGCGGTGGCGGCGATTGGCCAGACGAACATTAAGCGGCTGATGGCCTATTCTTCGATCGGCCATATGGGCTTTGCGATTATGGGGCTTGCCGCTGGTTCTGAGGCGGGCGTGCAGAATATGCTGATTTATATGGTGGTGTATGTCACCACCAATATCGGGGTGTTTGCCTTTATTCTTAACATGGAAAAAGATGGCCGTGCGGTAACGGATATTTCGGCGCTGAGCCTTTATAGCCGTGTGGCCCCCGGGCGGGCTTTTGCGCTCTTGATTCTGATGTTTAGCCTCGCGGGCATTCCGCCACTGGTCGGGTTCTTTGCCAAGCTTTACGTGCTGCAAGCAGCGTTTGATGCTGGCCTTGGCTGGCTGGCGATTGCGGGGGTTGTGGCCTCGGTGATTTCGGCGTTTTATTACCTGCGCATCATTTATCTGATGTATTTTGGCGAGGCGTCAGAGGCGCTGGACGGCAAAATTCCAATGTTGCATATGGGGCTGCTGGCAGCCTCGGCGGCGGCGATGGTATTTGGCATCATTAATATGTTTGGCGTTGAGGGCTATGCTTTGAGCGCGGCCCGTGCGTTGCTCGGCTAGATGGGCTGGCCGCCGGAACTTGGGCGCGTGGTGCTTGAGACGGTGGATAGCACCAACTTGGAGGCGTTGCGCCGTGTGGGGCAGGGCGATTGCTGGATTTTGACCAAGGCGCAGCCCGCTGGGGTTGGCCGGCGCGGCAAGCGCTGGGATATGCCGAAGGGCAATTTTGCAGCGTCCCTCCTGATGCATTCGAATGAACCTCTATCCTCGCTGGCGCAACGCTCGTTTGTGGCTGCACTGGCATTGCACGATGTGCTTGAGGGCCTTGGCGTTACCGATATTTCACTGAAATGGCCGAATGATGTGCTGGTGCAGGGGCGCAAGCTGGCGGGGATATTGCTGGCCTCTTCAAAAGGGGCCATTGTGGTTGGCATGGGGGTGAACCTTGTGGCGGTGCCGCATCCGGCGGCCTTGCCTGAAAATGCGGTGGCGCCTATTTCGCTGAAAGAAGTGCTATTTTCTCCGCCGAGTGATGAAGAATTTCTGGGGCTGCTGGCCGATGCCTTCCTAAAATACGAACGCCAAATGCGGAGCTATGGCTTTGCGCCAATTCGCACCGCGTGGCTGGACAAGGCGGCGCGCATTGGTGAGGTGATCCATGCCCGCTTGCCAGAGACCACGCTTTCCGGCACATTCGAAACCATTGATGAAACGGGTGCGCTGGTGCTGGGCACGCCTAACGGGCCGCGCGTGTTGCCCGCCGCCGAAGTGCTTTTTTGAAAGGAGCTGCCCCATGCTGCTCGCAATAGATGTAGGGAATACCAACGCTGTGTTTGCAGTGCATGACGGTGAAAAATTCGTAGGCGAGTTTCGCTGCTCTACCAACCATGCCCGCACGGCGGACGAGTATTTTGTGTGGCTGCGCCATCTGATGAACCATGAGGGCATCAGCGGCAAAATTAACGAGGTTATCATTTCCTCCACCGTGCCGCGCGTGGTTTATAACCTGCGCGTGTTGGCTGACCGTTATTTTAACTGCCGCCCGATGGTGGTGGGCAAGCCCGATGTGGACATTGGCACGCCCCCGCGGGTGGACCCGAAAGTGGGCATTGGGCCTGATCGTTTGGTGAACTGCGTGGCGGGGTTTGACCGCTATGGCGGGAACCTGATTATCGTTGATTTTGGCACGGCCACGACTTTTGATGTGGCCGACCATGACGGCGCCTATGTCGGCGGTGTGATCGCCCCCGGGGTGAATATTTCGATGGAGGCTTTTCACCATGCCGCCGCCGCGCTGCCGCATGTGGATGTATCCATGCCGGACAAGGTTGTGGGCACCAATACGGTGGGCGCCATGCAATCCGGCATTTTTTGGGGTTACATTGGGCTGGTGGAAGGCATATGTAAGCGTATTCAAGAGGAGCGCGGGCAGGAGATGAAGATCATCGGCACTGGCGGTCTCTCAACCTTATTTGCGCAAGGCACCCAAGTGATTGACCATTTGGATACGGATTTGACCGTGCATGGCTTGGTGTTGATTGCGAGCCTTAATAGAAAGAACAATAATGGCTAAGAAAAATGATAGACTAATTTACCTGCCGCTCGGCGGCGCTGGTGAAATTGGCATGAATATGTATCTTTACGGATACGGCCCTAAGGGCAACGAGAAATTTATACTGGTAGATGTAGGCGTTACCTTCCCTGATATGGAAAGCACCCCCGGTGTGGACCTGATTATGGCGGATGCCAGCTATATTATTGCGCGGGCTGATCGGCTGGAGGCGATATTTATTACTCATGCCCATGAAGACCATATCGGCGCGCTCGGCCTGCTATACCCGCAGTTGCAAGCACCGATTTATTGCCGCGCCTTTACCAGCGCGATTGCCCGCAACAAGATGGAGCGCCAAGGGGCGGACTCTAGCGCGGTGAACGAGGTGGGCATGTGGCCTGAAACCGTGGAAGCGGGGCCGTTTACGGTGGGCTTTGCGCCCATTTCCCACTCTATCCCCGAGGCTTCGGCACTGGTGATTGATACACCCGTGGGGCGGATATTCCACTCGGGCGATTTTAAGATCGACCCCGACCCGCAAGTGGGTGAGGCCTTTGACCCCGAGCTGATGAAAGAGATCGGCAAAGACGGGATTAAGGCCTTTGTGTGTGACAGCACCAACGTGTTTAACCACAATCCGGGGCGCTCAGAGGCGAGCTTGCCTTCAGCAATTACCGAGATGATGACCCATGCAACGGGTATGGTTGTAGCGACGACATTTGCTTCCAATGTGGCGCGGTTAAAAACGCTGGCGCAGGCGGCGGTAGATGCTGGCCGTGAAGTGGTTATGGTGGGGCGCGCAATGAACGTGATGACCCAGACGGCTGTAAGCACGGGTGTGCTGACAGACTTTCCGCCGGTTATCAGTATTGATGACGCCAAGAGCAAACCACGCGATAAGCTGATGGTTTTGGCCACGGGTTCACAAGGCGAGCGCCGCGCGGCGAGTGCGCAGCTTTCTGTCGGCAAATACCAAGGCATGGAGCTGAAGGCGGGTGATACCTTCCTGTTTTCAAGCAAAACTATCCCGGGCAATGAAGTGGGCGTGGGCCGCATTCATAACCAACTCGCGCAAAAGGGTGTGGTGGTTGTGGCCGAGGATGACCGCTATCACGTGTCTGGCCACGCCAACCGGCCTGATTTGGACCGACTACAAACCCTGCTGCACCCTGATCTGGTGATCCCGATGCATGGCGAATACCGCCACCTGCGGGAGCATGCTGAAATGGCCGAGGCTAATGGTCGGAAGTCTATCATCGCGCCGAATGGTGTGATGGTTGACCTGACGAATGAAGCCAAAGTGGTTGAACATATCGAAACGGGCCGGACATATTTGGACGGCACTGTGCTGATCGGCGCGATGGACGGCGTTGTGCGGCAGCGGCTGCAATTTGCCCTGCGCGGGCATGTGGTGGTTTCGGTGATGATAGACGAAAACAACCGTTTGAGTGATGGCGTGTGGGCCGAGGGCCACGGGCTGCCAGCGCCGAGGCATGGCGAGCTTGATGCGATACTGGAAGAGGCGATGAATCGTGACCTTGAAAAGGCCAAACGCGGCGCACTTGGCGATGACGAAGCGGTTGAAAAGTTGGTGGCTCAGGCCTGCAATCGGGTGTGCAAAAAGGCGATTGGGAAAAAGCCTGTTTGCACCGTTTTGATTAACCGGATGGTTGCCTAAAGTTTGAGGTGAATTTCCTCAACGAAGGTTTGATCATCCATGGGGGGGCGCACATAGCCTTGCTGGGCAGGGCGCTCCTCCAGCACAATCTCCTCGGGGGTGATATCCTCATAGGGGATTTGCCCAAGTAGGTGCGTGATGCAATTTAGCCGCGCGTGCTTTTTCACGTCAGAGCGCACCACATACCACGGCGATTGCTTGATGTCTGTATGGGCAAACATCATGTCTTTGGCTTTAGAATAGTCCACCGAGCGTTTGCGGGATTCCAGGTCCATCGGGGAGAGTTTCCAACGTTTGGTTGGGGTTTTTAGGCGTTTTTGGAAGCGGCGCTCCTGCTCCTCATCACTGACCGAAAACCAGTATTTTATAATCTGAATGCCCGAGCGCACCAACATGCGTTCAAACTCTGGGCAGGAGCGCAAAAAATCCTGATGCTCTTCATCTGAGCAAAAGCCCATTACACGCTCAACGCCGCCACGATTATACCATGAGCGATCCAAGATCACCATTTCACCGGCGCAAGGCAGGTGCGCAACATAGCGCTGGAAATACCACTGGGTTTGCTCGCGCTCGGTGGGGGCGGGTAGGGCCACCACGCGGCAAATGCGCGGGTTAAGCGGCTCAGTGATCCGCTTGATGGTGCCACCTTTGCCCGCCGCATCACGGCCCTCAAAGATCACCACAACTTTCAGGCCTTGGGTTTTAATCCATTCCTGCATTTTCACCAGCTCAACCTGAAGGCGCTCCAATTCGCGCTCATAGGCCGCATTGGCAATTTTCTTTTCAGTCGTGGCCTTGGGGTTTTTGGACATCGGTTTAGGTTCCATAAGATAGTATTGCGTAAGTGAGGCAATACTATCTTATTTCAACCGATGCGTCGAATAATTATTCCGAGCTAGGCGCGGGCGCGGTAATGCGCACGCGTTTTTTCGGCTTTTCGACAGGGGCCTCTGCGGCTGTGTCAGCAACCGGAGCCTCCGGCTTTGGTGCCGCCTTTTTGCGCGGCTTGCGCTTTGGCTTTATCGGCTCACCAGCGGCTTCGGCGGCAGCATTATCTGCCTCGATCTGCGCTTTGGTCCGGCGCTTGCGCTTGGGCTTTGCTGGCGCTTCTTCAGCCTTGGGCTCTTCAACAGCAGCCTCTGGCGCGGGCGCTTTTGTGCGTGTGCGGCGCTTTTTGGGCATCTCCTCGGGCTGCGCCTCAGACATGGCCTCCTCAGGTGCGGGTTCAATTACAGCTTTAGCCGATTTACGCGGCTTACGCTTTGGTTTTTCCGCTGGGGCTTCGGCCTCTGGCGTGACCTCGGCCACCGCTACTGCTTCCATAACCTCAGCCACTTCTGCTGCGGCTTCGGGCTTGCGAATCCGCTTTGGCTTTTCTGGCGCTTCTTCCGGCATTGGCAGGAATTCGCGGGTCAAAAACGCGGGCATATGGTCGCCCATGCCGACAGGGCCTCGACGGTTATCGCCTCGATTATTTTGTCGCTTGTCTCCACGGGTATCATTGCGGCGATTGTTCTCGCGCTTTTGTGGCTCTTCGCGCTCTTTTCGAGGTGCACGGGTGCGTTTTGGCTTTTCTGCTTTCTCGGCAGGGGCCGGAGCCTCATCAAGCTTGGCGGGCGTAGCTTGCGCTTTTTGCAGTGGGTTCTCCATCCGGTCGATTTTGGCTTTTACCAAGTCCTCAATCGCATCGAGGTGCTTTTCATTGACCGGCATGCTGAGCGTTATTGCTTTGCCCAAGCGGCCTGCACGGCCGGTGCGGCCAATGCGGTGCACATAGTCTTCGGCATGGATCGGCACGTCAAAGTTAAACACGTGAGACACATTCGGGATATCAAGACCGCGGGCGGCGACGTCAGACGCCACAAGGAACTTCAGCTCGCCATCACGAAACGCATTCAGGATTTGCATCCGCATGGATTGCTCAAGGTCACCGTGAATTGGGTTCGCATCTAGCCCATGCTTTTTGAGCGATTTTGCAACGATATCCACATCAACCTTACGGTTACAAAAGATAATGGCGTTGGTCAGGGCCTCGCCCTCGGCCAGCATAAGCGCGCGCAACAGGTCGCGTTTTTCTTTGGCGGCACGGTCTCGGCGGCTTGGGGTGTGCTCACACACCAGCTGCGTAATGGTCTCCGAAGTTGTCGCTTGCCGCGCCACTTCTACCCGCACGGGATTATGCAAAAACTCTTCAGTGATCCGCGTGATTTCCGGTGCCATAGTGGCGGAGAAAAACAGGGTTTGGCGGGTGAAAGGCGTGAGCTTAAAAATGCGCTCAAGGTCGGGGATGAACCCCATATCGAGCATCCGGTCAGCCTCGTCTACCACCATCACTTGCACGCCAGTCAGCATCAGCTTGCCACGCTCAAAGTGGTCCAGCAAGCGGCCCGGGGTGGCGATGAGCACGTCAACGCCGCGGTCAATCAACCGGTCTTGGTCCTTAAAGCTAACGCCGCCAATAAGCAGCGCCATGGAAAGCTTGTGATACTTGCCATAATTCTCGAAATTCTCGGCAACCTGCGCTGCCAGCTCACGCGTGGGGCACAGGATAAGCGAGCGCGGCATGCGCGCCCGTGCGCGGCCTTGGGCCAGAATGGAGATCATTGGCAGGGTGAAGGAGGCTGTTTTGCCCGTTCCGGTTTGCGCGATCCCTAGCACATCGCGGCCCATAATGGCATGGGGAATCGCTTCGGCCTGAATTGGCGTTGGTGTCTCATAGCCGGTTTCGGCTATGGCTTTGAGAACCTTTTCATCAAGGTTCAAGTCACTGAATTTGGTCATGTTTATCCGTTTATTGCGGCGGTTTTGAACGCCGCTATATAAACGCGGCTAAAAGGCACCGAATTGCGCCTTCCTTACGAGGCTTTGTTAACCTGAACTGTGGCGTAGGTCAATGTCATAAGGGGGTATATGGCTATGTTGCCTGAAATTTGCGGTTTTACCTCGGGAGAAACCACGATATACGCGGCCTGAAGGAGAATGATTATGACGACAGAACTGCCAAAGGCCTATCGCGGGCTGGAATCCCTTAAGGTGAGCAAGGTGCACCATTGGACGGATAAGACGTTTTCCTTCACCTGTGAACGGCCAGCGTCATTCCGGTTTCGCTCTGGAGAGTTTGCGATGATCGGCCTGCCAAATGGGGATAAACCCTTGCTGCGTGCCTATTCTATTGCTTCGCCCAACTGGGCGGAGGAGTTGGAGTTTTACTCCATCAAAGTGCCCGATGGCCCGCTGACCAGTAAGCTGCAACACCTGAAGGTGGGGGAGGATATTCTGATCCGGCCCAAGCCCGTGGGAACGCTGGTGCATGACGCCCTGATTCCCGGTAAACGACTGATTATGTTTTCGACAGGCACTGGCATTGCGCCCTTTGCCAGCGTGATGCGGGATCCAGAGACCTATGACAAGTTTGACGAAGTGATTCTGACGCAAACTTGCCGCGAGGTTAAAGAGCTGGATTATGGCAAAAGCCTGATGGCGGAGATCGCCGAAGATGAGCTGCTGCAAGAAGTCGTGGGCAACAAGCTGCGCTTTATTTGTAGCACGACTCGCGAGGAAAGCCCCGAGATGGGGCGGATGACCGACTGGCTAAGCGATGGCCGTTTTGAAGCCGCGACGGGCTTGGCACTGAACCCTGAAACTGACCGCGTGATGATTTGCGGCTCGATGGAAATGCTGGCCGAGCACAAAGAGATTTGTAAGGCGGCGGGCATGGAAGAGGGCTCCAACAGCGAGCCGGGCCAGTTTGTGATTGAAAAGGCGTTTGTAGATTAAGGGCTGAGGGTACAAGCCTTTGCCTGTAATTCGTTATTTCTTAAAATAATATGCGAAACTTGTGTCATCTAGTGCAAAAGGAAGCTTTCGCTTTTGGCCTTGGTAGCTGTTAATGTCTGGAATAAAGGCTTTTAGCCAGTGCCTTGCTTCATGAATGTCTTTTGGGGCGGGAGTGAAATTGGCAGGCATAACACTGATTTCGCCAACTTCAATGAGGCCAGACCCTGAAAGAACCAATCCTTGAATCGGATCATCTTCAATGCCGGCAAAGTCAAAAACAGCCTCAAATGAAAACGGAACCAAGTCGCTCGAATTCGGTTTTTGAATCTCCAAAGACCAGCGATTGGCGGAGTGGTGTTCATATAGGTAAAACGAACATTCGCCCCCTGACTCTTCAGAATTAAACATCATTTTCTTGGTAAAACCATCAAAAAAAAGCCAATCGATTGTGAGTTCAATCGGGTTGTTTTCGCCTAAGTAGCTGATCTCATCAAGATCTATCCTGATGGTGCGGTAAATGTTCAAGGGAACGTTTGCCGTTGGATTTTTAAATAGCCACCCACTCGCTAAGGCTTTACACGTTCCCGTTGGATTTAGCTTTTTGAGGGGGTGCATTACAAAACCTGCATTTCTTTGGTTGCTGTCAGCTTTAGTTCAGGAAAATCCCGTTCAACACGGTCAATATCCCATTGTAGGCGGGTGAGAAATACAGGGTCTCCATCATGGTCGGTGGAGCACTGGCCCTTGTTGGCGTTAACGAACGCCTCCACCTTATCCGGTTCACCGTTTATCCATCGAGCCGATTGGTATTGCGTCGCTTCGAAGCGCACGGGCAGGCCGTATTCCAGCTCTATCCGGCTGGCGAGCACTTCAAATTGCAGCGCGCCTACCACGCCGACGATCCAGCCCGAGCCGATCATCGGCTTGAAGACTTTGCTGGCGCCTTCTTCCGCGAACTGCGTGAGCGCTTTTTCCAAGTGCTTGGATTTAAGCGGGTCCAGCGCACGGACCGATTGCAGCAGCTCGGGGGCAAAGCTGGGGATGCCGGTGAAGCGGATGGCCTCGCCCTCGGTCAGGCTATCGCCGATGCGGAGCTGGCCATGATTTGGTATACCCATGATGTCACCGGCCCATGCGTCTTCGGCCAGCTCTCGATCGTTTGCCAGAAAGAGCACGGGGTTGGAAATGGCCATTTGTTTGCCACTGCGAATATGCTTGAGCTTCATGCCGCGCTTGAAGTGGCCGGAGCATAAGCGGACAAAGGCTACACGGTCGCGGTGCTTTGGGTCCATGTTGGCCTGAACCTTAAAGACAAAGCCGGAAACCTTTGATTCAGCAGGAGAAACATCGCGCGGCGTGCCGGGGCGAAGCTGCGGCTCAGGGCCATAATTTGCGATACCGTCCATGAGCTCTTGCACGCCAAAGGAGTTAATGGCCGAGCCAAACCAGATCGGGGTTTGGGTGCCTTGCAAGAAGGCGTCTTTATCAAAGGCGGGCATGAGTTCACGAACCATCTCTAGATCTTCACGCAGTTTTTCCAGCAAGTCAGGCGCGACGTGCTTTTCGATCTCGGGGTCGTTTAACCCGTTGATTTTAATGCTTTCTGCCACCACGTTACGGTCCACGCGGTCCATCAGCTCCAAGCGGTCATTCAGGATGTCGTAGCAGCCAATGAAATCACGGCCCACGCCTATGGGCCAAGTGATAGGCGCAACATCAATGGCGAGATTTTCTTGGATTTCATCAATGATATCAAGTATTTCGCGGCTTTCACGGTCCATTTTATTACAGAAGGTCAGGATGGGCAGGTCGCGCAGGCGACAGACTTCAAATAGCTTTTGGGTCTGGCTTTCCACACCTTTTGCGCCGTCTATCACCATGATGGCGGCGTCTACAGCGGTGAGGGTGCGGTAGGTGTCCTCGGAAAAATCCGAGTGGCCGGGGGTGTCTACAAGATTGAACCAGAAGTCTTTGAACTCAAAGGACATTGCTGAGGCAGACACGGAAATACCCCGGTCTTTTTCCATTTGCATAAAGTCTGACCTGGACCGCCGCGCATCACCCTTGGCGCGCACCTGGCCCGCCATTTGAATGGCCCCGCCAAAGAGCAGGAATTTTTCTGTCAGCGTGGTTTTGCCCGCATCGGGATGCGAGATAATGGCAAAGGTACGGCGGCGTGCAACTTCGGGCGGGAGGGGGGATGAATTGGTCATGTAGGCGGTATAAGCGAGCGGATTGGCAAGGGCAAGGCGGGAGCAGCGCGGATGGGACTGCGCTGGTGGCGAGGGCAGGCGCGCGCTGCGCTGGAACGACAGCGCTCAAGGGAGAGGCCGCAGGCGCAAGGTTAGGGCGCGGCGCTGGTGGGAGCTTCCAACAAGCGCATAGATTGGGGCGCCGTACCCGAGCGAAGCGAGGCCACGCCCAACCGTCGGCGGTGTTTTGCGCAGCAAAAGGCCGATCGGCGGGCGGGAGCTGCTGGATGATAGATATCTGGTATGATTCAAGATAGGGTGGAATGTAACGGAGGATGATATGAAGATTTTTTTGAGACCCACGCTGCTTGTTGGATTGCTGTCAGCGTGCGCGCCGACGCTTCAGGCTGACCCCATTATTGCCACGTGTGACGTCGATCAACTTACACAGTTTGTCGGGATGGCAAAGGGTGAGTTGGACAGTGTCACCCTAGCCGTGCCGGTGCGCTGGTTGCCACCGGGGAGCGCGATGACAATGGATTTCAGCCCTGATCGCATTAACTTTGAGCTTGATGGTGACGACATTATTCTGCGCGCCTATTGCGGCTAGCTGGCGCTTTGGAAACCGCTGGGTTAGGCTCATTTTAGATGGAATCAGGGGCTTGTTATGGATTTGGGTATTAAAGGTAAAACCGCAATTGTGTGCGCGGCGTCAAAGGGGCTGGGGCGTGGTTGCGCCGAGGCGTTAGCAGAGGCTGGGGTTGATTTGGTGATCAACGCACGCAGTGCGGGGCCGCTGGAAGCGGCGGCAGCTGAAATCGCGGCGAAATATGGCGTGAACGTAACGCCTGTCGCTGCGGATATCACCACCGAAGAGGGGCGCGCGGCGGTGCTGGCGGCGATGCCAACCCCCGATATTTTGGTAAACAATGCCGGTGGGCCGCCTCCGGGCATGTGGCATGACTGGGAGCGTGAGGATTTTATCAAGGCGCTGGATGCGAATATGCTGGCGCCAATTGCGATGATGAAGGCCGTGCTGCCTGCCATGATGGACAAGGGCTGGGGGCGGGTGGTGAACATTACCTCGCAATCGGTGAAATCGCCCATTGCGGTGCTGGGGCTTTCAAATAGTGCGCGCGCGGGGCTTACGGGCTATGTGGCGGGGACAAGCCGGCAGGTGGCGGGTAGCGGCGTGAATATTAACAACTTGTTACCCGGCATTCACGCGACCGACAGGGCGGTCAGCCTTGATCAAGGCGTGGTGGCCGCGCAGGGGATAAGCATGGACGAGGCCAAGGCGCAGCGGGCGGCGACGATTCCGGTGGGGCGCTATGGCACTCCGGAAGAATTTGGCGCGATGTGTGCGTTTTTGTGCTCTGAAAAGGCTGGGTTTATTGTCGGGCAAAATATTTTGCTTGACGGAGGTGCGGTGAATGCAACGCTCTGAGGGTAAAATGACGTTTTTTTCGGCGGGCTGGCTGCGGCAGCTTTGGGCGGGGCAGTTCTCATTTGGGGATACGTTTTTTGTCGGCATGTTTGGACCGGCTTTTGTTTTTGTGCCTGTGGGCGTGGTGGTCGCGGGCTTTTTTGTGGCGGCGGTGCCGGGCAGGATGGAGGCAGCCATTGCGGTGATGACGGTGCTTTATGCGCTCTACTTTAGCGCCACGCTGCCGGCGGTTATTAAAACCGGAATGGCGGCGAAGAGCGTGGGCGGTTGGCGCTGGTTTGGCATATTGCTGGCGGTGGCCGCAACGGCGGCGCTTTGGTGGTCTGCCTATAAGTTTACGGTGGCGCTATGAGTGGATTCAGCTTGAAGGACCAGCTTTTTAACGAGGACAAGGTGCGCTATTTGGCGGGGCTGTTTGGCAGCACTATTGACGAAGAGCGCTTTATTTCCGAGGTGATGGTGAAGCTGCCAGCGTTGGAGCTGAAGGCGCGGATTGAGCATATTTCGGAGGTGCTGGCGGCGCATCTGCCGGATGACTTTTCCGCAGCGATCGAGGTTATGCTGGTGGCTTTGCCCGCGCCGTTGGACCCGAGCTTGAGCGATGATGATTTTGGGGAGTTTATCCATGCCCCTTTGGGGGCTTACGTGGCGTCGCGCGGGCTCGCGCGGCCAGATATTGCCCTGCCGGTTTTGCGGGAGCTCACTAAGCGGTTTACCGTGGAATATGATATTAGGCATTTTTTGAATGCACATCCGGAGTTGACGATGGTGGTGCTGAAGGCATGGGCCGATGATGATAATTATCATGTGCGGCGGTTGGCCAGCGAAGGCACGCGGCCTGTTTTGCCTTGGGGCGTAAAGGTCGGACTGTCGCTGGAAGAGCCGATTGGGCTACTGGATAAGCTTTATTATGACAAAACGCGGTTTGTGACGCGCTCGGTGGCGAACCACCTGAACGACATTACCAAGAAAGACCCTGAGCTTGTGTTGCGCACGCTGGGGCGTTGGCGGGCTGAGGGCAAGCAGGACGTTCATGAAATGGATTGGTTAGAGCGGCACGCCTTGCGAACCTTGGTGAAAAAGGGGCATGCGGGCGCGCTGGAGCGGCTGGGGTATAAGGCCTCGCCGGAGGTTTTGGTGGAGATGCGCTTTAGTGAAGCTGTGGAAATAGGCGAGATTGGGGTGCTGGAGGTGAATATCGAAGCCAAGCAAGATGAGCGGCTGATGGTGGATTATGTGATCGAGTTTGTGAAGGCGAACGGCGCGCGGCGGCCTAAGGTTTTTAAGCTGAAAAAGCTGGATATGAAGGCGGGCGCGCGGGTTAACCTCACCAAAAATCACAGGTTTTTGAAGGGGGCGAGCACGTTTACCCATTTCCCCGGCACGCATTTGATTTATATGCAAATTAACGGCCAAAAGTTTGGCGCGCAGGAGTTTGAGCTGACATGAAGCATGATGATGTAAAAGACTATTATGGCAAGGTGCTGCAAGGCTCGGATGATTTGCAGACCAATGCCTGCTGCACGCCTGACGGGGTGCCGGATTATTTGAAGGCGGTGCTGGCAAAAATCCACCCCGAGGTGACCGAAAAATATTATGGCTGCGGGCTTGTGGCCCCTATGGCGCTTGAGGGCGCGGCGATACTGGACCTTGGTTCTGGCTCGGGGCGCGATGTGTATGCGCTGGCGGGGCTGGTTGGCGAAAGTGGCTCTGTGGTGGGCGTGGATATGACCGACGCGCAGCTGGATGTAGCGTGGCGGCATGAGGATTTTCACGCCGACGCTTTTGGCTATGCCAAGCCCAACACCAGCTTTAAAAAGGGCTATATTGAGCGGCTGGGTGAGCTGGGGCTGGCGGATGGCCGCTTTGATATCATCGTTTCGAATTGTGTGATTAACCTTTCGCCTGACAAGCCCGCCGTGCTGCGGGAGGCGTTTCGACTGCTGAAACCGGGCGGGGAGCTTTATTTCTCGGATGTCTATGCCGACCGCCGTGTGCCGCAAGAATTGCTGGATGACCCCGTGCTTTATGGCGAGTGCCTTTCCGGCGCGCTTTACTGGAATGACTTCCTGACGCTGGCCAAAGAGGCCGGATTTGCGGACCCTCGGCTGGTGGAAGATCGTGTGCTGACGATTGAAAACCCCGAAATCGAGGCCAAGCTTGGCGGGATCGGGTTTTATTCGGCGACGTATCGGCTGTTTAAGCTTGATCTGGAACCAACCTGTGAGGATTACGGGCTGAGCGTGACCTATAGGGGCACGATGCCGAGTGGTGGCGCTGAATTTGTGCTGGATAAGGACCATGTGTTTGCGGCAGGGGACGAAGTGCCCGTTTGCGGAAACACGTATCTCATGCTGAAAGATAGCCGCTTTGCGCCGTATTTCGAATTTAGCGGCAGTTTTGCCGAGCATCGCGGGGTGTTTGCGGGCTGTGGCGGTGGAATGCCATTTGCGCAAGCGGAGTCTTATGCTGCCTGCGCGGGCGCATCATGCAAATAGATAGGGCACTGTAAGGATTAGGCCATTCACCTGCGCCCCTTATCAACCCTATTGGTAGCGGGTTTACGTTTTGTTGGGCGTTACCAAATTGGCCAGTTCTTGCGCCAAAAGATTGTGCACAACCTGTATCCGCGGGCTTGATTGCAACTCTTTATGTGTGACCAACCAAATTGGGGATACAATGGGCGCTTTGTTCGGGAAGATATTCACAATATCCGGAGTCTGCGCCGCGATTTCCTGCACCATTGCGGCAACACCCTTACCTTGTTTCACCATCTCCCAAACAACAACGGATGAATCCGACATGATCCGGAAATCACTCGGCTGAACTTTGAAGCCCAAGCTGCGAAGCATGGTCGCTAAACGCTCGGTATCTCCGAATCCGAGTAGGTCTGCCCCAGCTAGCGTTTCTGGCCCGCTGGGCAAACCATTGCGCGCCACCCAAGAGGTGGACGCATAAAAATCAGCTGTTGTATTGCCAATGTGATGGCCGACCAGACCAGTATGTTCCGGGCGCGCATGGCGGATCGCGATGTCTGCCTCCATCTGGTGAAGGTTTGCGAGCGCATCGGAGGCAACAATTTCAATTGAAACCAGCGGCGCTTTGGTTTTCAGATGCGCAACTATGTTCGGCAGAATATAGGCAGAATAGCTATCACTTGCGCTAATACGCACACGCCCGCTGATGGCCTTTGGACTCCCGTTTGCGAATAGCATGACGGACTGTGCTGCATCCGCCATTTTGTCAATGTAACGCACAAGGTCTGCACCCGTTTCCGTTAAGACCAACTTACGACCGACACGATCGAATAGATTGAGCTCCAAAGCGTCTTCGAGGGATTTTACCTGTCGCGACAAGGTTGGTTGAGTTAATCCAAGTTTACGTGCTGCCGCTGATAGCGAGCCGGTTGTAGCCGCCGCGTGAAACCCGCGTAAGAAATTCCAGTCGATCCCATTCATGCAAATACGTATACATCATATCAGTTTTTATGCAATTTACAAACTTTACGCATAAGAAGATGTTTGTGCCAGAGTGCTATTTAGGAAAAAAGGAGCCTCCCATGCAAACAAAGACTTACGACACAAAGGTGATTGGCATCTTCATGCTGTTAACCGTTGCGATTGGCATTCTCAGCATCTCACCGGATGTGGATTCGGCCGACTTCCTGACGGCAGCTGCACAAAACTCAGCAAAGGTCACACTGAGTGGTGTCCTCCAATTCGTAATTGCTTTGTTATACCTCGCAATTTCAGTGCTGATTTTCCCCATGATTATTCGGCACGGGATGAAGCGCGCAATCGGATATTTATCCCTGACGGCAATAGCGGTTGCGCTTATAGCTGTTGGCAGTGTTATCATTTCCGCCGTATTGCTGTTTAGTCAGGAGTTGGCCCGCAATTCGGTGCAAGACCCCGCGATGGCCAGCGCCGTTGGCCATGTTCTCAAGATATCTCGTGATTTCATCAATCACGGATATATGGTGTTCGCGCTCTGCACAGGTAAAATCCTGCTTTACACAATCCTTTACGCGACAGGCTTCATTCCACGCGCATTATCAGTTGCCGGACTCGCCGCCGCAGCCATATCCATTGCTGCAAGTTTACTGGTCCTGTTTCAGGTCATTGATGTTGTCACAACAGAATATATTGTGCTGAATACGCCAACGGCGCTTCATGAAATTGTGCTGGGGATTTGGTTTATTGTGAGAGCGCGGCCACTCGGCATTTGAATGTGATGGAAATATTTACACTCAAATATTTGGCGCAAATTATTGCTGAGTTTTGTAAATATATGCAACTGACCGTGCCTCGCCGATAGTGGGCGGAGCAAAATGCGGCGCAGTCAGCTATTGCGGGCTGGCGGTGGGCTTGGTATCTGAAGGAGACCTTTTGAGGAAAGCCTGTGACGCCCAAGCTTGAATTGCAAAATATTTCTCGCACGTTTGACGCCGTAACGGTGGTGGATGATCTGTCGATCAGTTTGATGCCGGGGCAGGTGACGTGCTTGCTGGGGCCTTCTGGCTGCGGGAAATCTACCACGCTGCGGATCGCGGCGGGTGTGGACCGGCAGAACGCCGGGCGGGTGCTGCTTGACGGCGCTGTGATCTCAGATGATTCTGTGCATTTACCACCGGAGCGGCGCTCGATTGGCTTGATGTTTCAGGACTTTGCTCTGTTTCCACACCTATCTGTTGTGGATAATGTGGGTTTTGGGTTGAAAACCCGTGATAAGCGCGACACCGCGCTGGGCTTGCTGGAGAAAGTGGGGCTAAAGCACGCCGCCGAGCGGTTTCCGCACATGCTTTCAGGTGGGGAGCAGCAACGGGTGGCACTGGCGCGGGCGTTGGCGCCAAACCCGAGCGTGATGTTGATGGATGAGCCGTTTTCAGGGCTGGACAACCGGCTGCGTGACGGGATCAGAGATGACACTCTGGCCATTCTAAAAGAGATGGATACCGCCGTTTTGCTTGTAACGCACGAGCCGGAAGAGGCGATGCGGATGGCCGATAATATTGCCCTGATGCGGGCGGGGAAGGTGGTGCAATATGGCGCGCCTTATAACCTTTATAACGCGCCGGTTGATTGCCGTGTGGCCGGATTTTTTAGCGATATCAATGTTATACACGGTATTGTGCAAAATATGCAGGCCGAAACGCCCTTTGGGCAATTCTTTACGCCCAACCTTGTGGATGGGGCTGATGTGGAAATAATTGTGCGGCCACAACACCTAAAAATTGATTTTGACCGGCAGGGCAAAGGGCCGTTGCCCACACCGCAAGACGGGGTGCCTGCGCGCGGCGTTATTAAACGGGCGCGGTTTATGGGGAATGAAAGCCTTGTGGAGCTGGAAATGGATTATGACAAGTCGGTGCTGAGCGCGACGATTCCGGGGGTTTTCTTGCCCGGTGAGGGCACGCCGCTATGGCTAAGCCTGCGCCGCGACCGCTGCTTTGTGTTCCCGTGTGAGAACCAGAGCCGCGTGAAAAGCCCCTATATGGAGAAAAATTCCGCCGATTAGGGCGTTAGGGTTTGAACCTTAGGGCCAAAACACCTAGATAAGAACTGTATATCTCAAATTGGGAGAGAGAGAATGACTACGACGCTGTTTATCGGCAATATTGGCCCTATGGGCCTGATCCTTGTGGCTGTTGTTGTGCTGGTGCTTTTTGGGCGCGGTAAGGTTTCTTCGCTTATGGGCGAAGTTGGCAAAGGCATTTCGAGCTTTAAAAAGGGCGTGAACGAAGGCAAAGCCGAGCTTGAGCAAGCGGCAGCAGACGAAGCTGTTGACGTGACGCCTGTTGAGAAAAAAGACGAAGCCTAAGGCCTCGCTAACACTTTAAAAGCGGGGATGCGCCAGAATGTTTGATCTGGGCATGATGGAAATTCTTGTCATTGGCATGGTGGCGTTGATCGTCGTCGGGCCAAAAGACCTGCCGGGGCTGTTTCGCACTGTTGGCAATTTTGTGGGCAAGATGAAGGGCATGGCGCGGGAGTTTCAGCGGTCTATGGATTCGGCGGCAAAGGATGCTGGCGTGAGTGAAGCCATGGATGGGGTTAAATCTGCGACGAGTGGGCTAAAAAAGGCCACCAGCTTTAACCCGACGGATTTCAATAAAGACCTGAAATCTATGACCAAAGACGCGATTAAGAACAATAACATGCTGGACGATGACGCCAAAGCGGCGCGGCTGGCAAAGATGGAAGCCGAGGCGGATACCGACCCCGGCGCGCGGGCGGACGACGTTGCGCAGGTGAAGAAAGCCGCGCCAAAGGCGGCGGCCAAGAAGGCTCCAGCTAAGAAACCAGCCGCTAAAAAACCAGCCGCCAAGGCCCCCGCCAAAAAGCCCGCCGCTAAGACACCGGCCAAGAAAGACGCATAGATGAGCGATAGTGAAGTGGAAAGCAGCGCCGCACCGCTGATTGAGCATCTGGCGGAGCTGCGCAACCGTCTTATCCGATCTGTGATTGCTTTTGTTATTGGGATGCTGATTAGCTATTCCGTTTCGCAACAGATTTTTGATTTTTTGGCTGGCCCGATCTGCTCGCAGCTTATTGAAGCCACGGGCGAGTGCGGGCTGATATTTACCGGCCTGCAAAAGGGTTTTACCACTGCGCTACGCATTTCGATGTTTGGCGGGTTTATTCTGGCGTTTCCGGTTATCGGCTGGCAGCTTTGGCAGTTTGTGGCACCGGGGCTTTATAAAAAAGAAAAGGGCGCGTTTTTGCCGTTTTTGCTGGCCTCGCCGGTGCTGTTTTTCATTGGCGCTTCGTTTGCCTTTTACGCTGTTCTGCCGCTGGCGTTTGATTTTTTCCTTAGCTATCAAGACCTTGGAGCCGAGGGCGCGGAGGCGCTTGATGGGCCTGCCGCGGTGGGGATTACCTTCCTTGGCACGATTGACGAATACCTCGGGCTGACCATGAAATTTGTGCTGGCCTTTGGCTTGACCTTCCAGCTTCCGGTGTTGATGACGCTATTGGCGAAAGCGGGCATGCTGAACGCGAAATCGCTGACCAGCACGCGGAAATACGCGATTGTGGCGATTTTGGGCTTGGCGGCGGTGATTACGCCGCCGGATGTGATTACGCAAATCATCATGTTTACCGTGATTTACGGGCTTTATGAGCTGTCGATTATCTTGGTGAAAATCGTGGATAACAAGCGCGAGGCACAGCTGCGTGAAGACGGTTATTATGATGATGAGGAAGAAGATGAGGCGGAACCTGTGAAGGTAGATGAGCCGATACTTGAAATTATTGAAGATGAAGATGACGTTTTTGAGGCCGATGCGTTTGACGACGAAAACAAGCCGACATGAGTAAAAAGGCGTTGAAGCGGATTGCGGCGGCGCTGGAGCGGATCAGCCCTGCGCCGATGGCAACGCCTGACTTTGCCGCTGCCAGTGCTTTTGTGTGGGAAACCGAGCCGGATGCTTTACGACCCGTGATCAAGATCAACGGTGTGGCGATGGCGCGGCTGGTTGGAATTGACCGGAGCCGTGATACGCTGCTCACGAATACGCGCCAGTTTGCCAAGGGTTTACCTGCCAATAATGCGCTGCTTTGGGGCGCGCGGGGCATGGGGAAAAGCTCACTCGTGAAGGCGGTGCATGCTGAGGTGGGCGGGCTGAAGCTGGTGGAAATCCAGCGGGAAGACATCCCGAGCATTGGGCGGCTGATGAACCATTTACGCGGGCGGAGCGAGCGGTTTGTGCTGTTTTGCGATGATCTTTCGTTTGACCATGATGACAGCCATTATAAATCGCTCAAGGCGATATTGGACGGCGGCATTGAGGGGCGGCCCAGTAATGTGCTTTTTTATGCCACCTCGAATCGGCGACATTTAATGCCGCGGGATATGATTGATAATGAGCAGCAAAGCGGCATTAATCCTTCCGAAGCGGTGGAGGAGAAGGTTTCCTTGTCAGACCGTTTTGGGCTGTGGCTTGGCTTCCACCCTTGCACGCAGGATGAATACCTTGAGATGATCAAGGGCTATTGCGCCGATATGGGGCTTATGCCCGAAAACATGCGGGCGGAGGCGATTGAATGGCAGCAAACCCGTGGCGGGCGCTCGGGGCGCGTGGCGTGGCAGTTTGTGACAGACCTTGCAGGGCGCATGGGTGTGAAGGCGGGGTAATTATCCGCAATTGGCCCGAGGAAAATGGTTGAATTGCGGGGCAAACTGCTTGAAAAGTTAGTGACCCATTTGCACAGGAGTATCTCATGACGCAGGCAACCCCGCTTTGGCAACCAAAACCCGCAGATACGCTGATTGAGCGCTTTATGGCGCTGACGGGCCATGCTGATTATGCGGCGCTGCACGCATGGTCGGTTGCCGAAACGGCCGATTTCTGGCGCCTGGCGTGGGACTTTTGCGGGTTGCAAGGGGAGCAGGGGGGCGAGGCCTATGTGCGTGATGCTGACCCACTCAAGGTGCAGTTTTTCCCTGAGGCGCGGCTGAATGTGGTGGAGACTTTTCTTAAAAACGCCGACGAGCGGCCTGCGATTTCGTTTATTGGCGAAAACGGCCAGCGGATGAAATGGACGCGGGCGGAGCTGAAGCGCGAGGTTGAGCAGCTTGCTGCCGGGCTGAAAGCAGAGGGCATCGGCAAGGGAGACCGCGTGGCGGGCTATGTGCCGAATATGCCGCAAACGGTAGCGGCAATGCTGGCGGCAGCCTCCCTCGGGGCTGTGTGGTCATCCTGCGCGCCAGAAAGCGGGCCGGATGTGGTGGTGGACAGGTTTGACCAAACTGAGCCGAAGCTGATGTTTACGGTGGACCACTATTATTACGGCGGTAAGCGGTTTGAAACGGCGGCCTCGGTGGCTGAAATTGTGGCGCGTTTACCGAGCCTGAAAAAGGTGGTGACGTGGAGCTTTGACGGGGGCGAAAGCAGCTATGAAGATTTTAAGCAGGTCGATGCAGGGCCGCTTGAATGCACGCCGATGGGCTTTCGCGATCCGCTTTATGTGATGTTTTCCTCCGGCACCACGGGCAAGCCTAAATGCATTGAGCATTCAGGCGGGGGCACGCTTTTGCGCAGCATGGTGGAACACCAGTTGCATTGTGATATCAAACCCGGTGACCGCGTGTTTTATTACACCACTTGTAACTGGATGATGTGGAACTGGCTGGTGGCGGCGCTGGCCTCTGAAGCAGAAATTGTGCTTTATGACGGCAACCCGGCTTACCCCGATATTGACCGGCTTTTTGCGCTGGCAGAGCGCGAGCGCTTTACCCATATGGGCGTTTCGGCAAAGTATATCGACGGGGTGCAAAAGCAGAACCATAAGCCAAACATGCATGATCTGAGCGATTTGCGGGTGGTGCTTTCCACCGGCTCACCGCTTTCGCCCGAGGGGTTTGCGCATGTGTATGCTGACTGGAAAGCCGATGTGCAGCTGGCCTCGATTTGCGGCGGCACCGATATTTTGGGCGTATTTGTGGGCGGTTGCCCTATTTTGCCGGTGTATCAGGGGGAGATTCCTTGTGCGGCTTTGGGCTTGGACGTAACGACGCTGGGCGAAGATGGCCAACCCGTGAGCGGTGAGCCGGGCGAGCTGGTGTGCCGCAATGCGCACCCCTCTATGCCAACGCGGTTTTTGAATGACCCTGACGATGCGCGATATCGCGCGGCCTATTACGGGACTTACCCCGATATTTGGGTGCAGGGCGATTTTGCGCTGCGCACGGAACATGGCGGGTTTATTGTGCTGGGGCGGTCAGACGCGACGCTGAACCCCGGTGGGATACGTATTGGCACGGCCGAGATTTACCGGCAGCTTACGGATATTGACGAGATATTGGACTCGGTTGTGGTGGGGCAAAGCTATAATGATGACACCCGCGTGGTGCTATTTGTTATGCTGAGGGCAAAGGCCGCCTTGAACGAGGCGCTTATTAAACGGATCAAAATAGGTATCCGTAAAAATGCCTCTCCGCGACATGTACCGGCAATAATTATTGCCGTGGCAGATATTCCGCGCACGATGTCTGGCAAAACGGCGGAGCTGGCGGTGCGGGATGTGATAAACAACCAACCTGTGCGCAACCTGACCGGGCTGGCCAACCCCGAAGCGCTGAAATTGTTTGAGAATATGCCGGAACTTGAAGGCTAGTAAATGATGCGCTTAGGGCAGGTTCGCATTGCCTTGAATCAACCCAAGCGATAGCATGGTCAAAGTTAACACTCGAAAGGACAATTAATGAAAATTGCTATTGGTGCGGTCGTTCTGGCTGCAATTGTAGGCGCCGTGCTCTGGATGACAGGGATAATTGGTGGGACGGTTTACGGCACAAGCTGGCTTAACGGAAAATCGGGAGGATCAGCAGGCGATCAGGTTATCATCGTAATTGGTGAGGGCGGCGTTCCAGAAGGGTTGTCGCCAGACACTGAAATTACAATTGGTGCACTCGACACGGGTGCCGCTTATTGTAAGGCCAAAATTGTTGAGACTCTGGAAACGCCTGATGGGCCTGGCTATGCAACCCTTTGCACCGAAGGGCTTTAAGCCACTTCGCTGATAGAACGGGTTTTACAGATAAAAAAGGCAGCGGGGCCACCGCTGCCTTTTTTTGCTAATGCGCCACCAGTTTCTACGCGGGCGCTATTTGGGCGCGATCTTGCATAGATGTGCAGGATTCCTGTTCCCCGATAGTCTTGTTTTTGGCATCTTGAAAGGCCTGATTTTTGGCATAAGCTTTAGTTTACACACCCATTTTAATCCTTTGATCAATTTTGCCCCCTGAGTAGTGCGGCTATCACATAAGCCTGAAAGCCCAGAATTCCAACCATCATATTTTGGATGTGCACGACGTAACGAGTGGCGGCCGACCCAATTCAATAATAGCTGGAAAGCCAGCACGAATTGGCCCGGTTGCAGAGCGTCCGGAAGGCGCTTGCAGGGCGGCGCGTCATGGGCCCCTGCGGGCGTCAGTTCAAACCGATTGGTAACGGCATGAATTTTCGTGTCTA
Source organism: Paracoccaceae bacterium (assembly GCA_016744015.1). Classification (GTDB taxonomy): domain Bacteria; phylum Pseudomonadota; class Alphaproteobacteria; order Rhodobacterales; family Rhodobacteraceae; genus UBA3077. Next base: position 217,394 of record JADGFD010000002.1, read on the forward strand.
ATCCGCCGCGTGAGCGCCCGAGGCAACGACGCGGGGCGTTTTTTGAGCGTGGTCGCGCAGTGCTGTGCGGATGGATGTGCCATCCACCATGACCATATCAATGTTGTGGGCGTCGGCGATGGCCGCCTTAATCTGATCCCCGTGGCCCGCATAGAAGCGATTATAGACTGTGGTCGACGGACCATATTGCACAGGAAGATCAGCCCAAGGTATGCCTGCACGAGGGACGTAGAAAATGCCATTGATCGCTTCTGTGGACCAATATTGCACCGCGTTTTACACACCCTAAATCGCCCATGTTTGAACGCGCCATTTTCTGCTCCCGTATGTTGCGTGGATAGAAATGAATCACAATTCTATGCAAACCAACAGAAATTAGTGGGTGTGCTGCCTAGCTTTGCGCGACACGAGTTTCTGTTTGTGCACCAAACTTGGCCATGACCTTCTCAAGATCTTCAAGTGAAATTTGGGCAATGCACGGGCGAGCACCGCTAGCCACTTGGCCATTGGCGAGGGTGTCGAGCAAGAGGGCGGCAGGTTGCACAGGGATTTTGGGGCCGTGGCCATCGGGCGCGATGATATCCCATGTTTTTGTTATCCCCCCGCCGGTGGCGCGCACGCGCATGCCGCCGAGGTCTGAGCCGAAGGATTGAAACCAACCGGCAACCGTGTGGGCGGGCTTGGTGAGGCGGCCGAGCGGAAAGGGCAGGAAGCGGGCGAGGCGGAGGGCGTGGTGGAACAAGCCCAGCTCTAACCCCGCGCGGGGGATCACGGTGTTGGCCTTAAAATGCGCAGCGAGGAGGGCGTCTGGAGTGTTGACCAGTGAGGCGGGGCGGGGTTTTAGCTGGGTGCTGCCGACTTTGAGCGCAGTGCGGGACAGGCGGGACCAGCCGTGGGCGGGCTGCCAGACGCCGCCCTCCCAAAGCTGCATTGGCTGGCCGACTTGGCCTAAAATGGCGCGCATAACGCTGAGGCCGCGCGGGGTTTGATTGCCGGGGAGAATTGTGGTCTCGATGGTGTCGATTTGTGGCATGTTGAAGGATTGCACCACGGCGGAGGTGAGCGCGGGCGTGGTGCTGGCACCGGAAATGGCGGTGAGGCCGTTGGCCTTGGCAAGGGCATCAAGGCTGGTGATGTTTTGCACAAAATCAGGGGCGTCGGCGATGTCTAGGTAGTGTGCACCGGCGGTGATGCAGGCGCGGGCGAAGGCGTAGCTGTTGTAGCTCTGGAAAGGGCCAGCGGCGTCTACCACGGCGAAGGGTTTAATTTGGGCTAGAGAGGCTTCGGGGCTGCTACGGTTAAAGGCAATATAGCGGCCTCCATGGGCATTTGAAAAAGCTTTCAGCGTGGCCTCGGTGCGGCCCGCACAGATGACATCGAAGCGGCCTGTTTCGATAAGCTGACGGGCAAGGTGACCGCCAAACAGGCCGGTGGCCCCGAGGATAAGCACGGTTTTCATTGCGGCGTTAGCGATCCTTGGTAGTGGATGAGCCGTCCGGCGAGAAAGGCGGTGGCGGTTACATTGAAATGGAAATTTCCGGCGCTGTCTTCGGTCTCCCATGTGTCGCTGGCGGGCAGCATAAAACGCGGGGCTTTTATGCCATAAAGCGCAGCCGAAAGGATGCCGTAATGCAGGCCCTTGGCGGAGGGCGTGAGCTTCATACGCAGGGTGAGGGGGCCAAGGCGCTCCTCAATAATACCGGGGGTGCCGGTGAAGCGGATGGTGGAGCGGGTGAGGTGGCCGTTGAAATTTCGGGTCCAAACCTCGGCCTTATCGGTTTCCTCAACGGTGACGGTAACTGGCACAGCCTGGCCCGCAGGGGGAAAGCCCGCAAGTTTGAGGATAAGCGCGCCATAAGGGCTGCGGCTGCGGGTAATGTCGGCAAGGCCCGCATAGCGGCGATTTCCGGAGCTATGAAAGGCCTGCACGGCAGCGGGGAGGCTGTGGAAGCTTTCGCCGAGGGCTTGGGTGAACGCGCCCATCAGAAGCCACCTTTTACAAAGCGGGCACGGTGCGCGAGCGTAGGCAGCATGCAGGTATCGTGTCGGCCAAAAATGCGGTAGCGGTTGCGCGCGATGCGGTGATAAGCGAAATCTTTCAGCCAAAGGGGGAGAATGCGGAGCAGGGCGGGAAGGTGCCAAATGCCACCAAGGGTGCGCATGGCGGCGGCAAAGGCATCTAGCCGCTGGTAGATGGTGCCGTTTGTGATCACAAGATTGGTTTCAAAATTTTTTGTCGGGAGGTCGAGCGCTTGGTAGAGCTGCTGGCCAATGGGGGATTGTGCGGTGGCAAAGGCAAAGTGCTGGGCGTGGTCGTGTTTGAGCATGAAGCGGTAAAAGCCAGAGCAGAGCACGCATTCACCATCAAAGACGATGAGGTTTGGGGGGAGGTTTTTTGGCAGGCGGCGCATAAGGGGAGTTTAGCGCTGGTTAGGTGAGCTGCGCAACCACTTCGCGCCTGTGCGGCGCATTGCGATGCTCGAAAAGATAAATGCCCTGCCATGTGCCGAGGGCCAATTGGCCGTTATGCACTGGAATGCTGAGATGAGTGGGCAGCAGGGCGGCTTTGATATGGGCCGGCATATCATCTGGCCCCTCATAGGTGTGGGTCAGGTAGGCCATTTCAGGGGTGGTTGTAGGCGGCACAAGGCGGTGGAAAAAGGCTTGCAGATCGGCTTTCACCTCTGGGTCTGCGTTTTCCTGAATGAGCAGGCTGGCGGAGGTGTGGCGGATGAAGAGAGTCAGCAGGCCGCTACCCTTGGTAAGGGCGCGGGCTTGGGCGGTGAATTCGTATAGGCCGGGGCCGTTGGTTTGGATGGTTAATAGTGGTAGCGACATTGGACTATAATTATAGCTTCGGGTGTGACTTGATATACAAGGCGATGCTCGCGGTTGATGCGGCGGGACCAGTATCCAGACAGGTTTGTTTTCAGGGGTTCAGGTTTGCCGCTGCCCTCAAACGGGTGGCGCTGGCATTCCTTGATAAGCGCATTTATTTTCTTAAATATTGCTTTGTCTTGAGCCTGCCAATAGCAATATTGCTCCCAAGCTGTTGGTTTGAATGTCAGATTCACGCGCCTTCCATGGCCTCAAGCTCTTCCATGGTTTTGGTGATGAATGTATTTTTGTCTGATTCTGCAATCGCCTTTTCAAGCGCCGCTTTATTGGCGGGCGACGAGAGCAGATAGGCAGTTTCATCCATGGCGTCATAATCCTCAAGCGAGAGGATAACGACGGGCTTGCCATTGGCACGGGTGACGATTAGCGGCTCGTGGTCGTCATTCACTTGGTCCATGAGCTTGGACAGATTGGCACGGAGTTGGGTGGAGGAGGTGTGTTTCATGGGGTGAGTGTACGTGAATGCGTACGGGGAGTCAAGATTAGTGTGAGTCCCCCGCTGTATCAGTTTGGCGTAATAGAGGAGCATTCCCAAAGAGAAATGCCCGCAATAAGGACGCCAGCAAAGAATAACCCTATCCCCAAAGCAACTGAAATATATACTCGATTGTGTATTTGGGTAGCTTGGGCCCAGTCGTTTACTGGGTTTGAAACATCCATCGCCGCATTTCCATATTTAAGCTGTGTTATGTAAGCTAGCCAATACGAAATAGGGCCAGTTACTGCGCCAAATGCAAATAAGCCCATCGCAATCACAAGTAGATTGGAACTGTTTTCACTGTTCCCAGTAAAAGTAAGAACTGACACTGTTGCGGCACCATTTAGTAGGAAAGAAGTTTTGATTCCTTCTAGCGCATACTTCATGCCCTCAACCCAATGAAACCTGGTCTCTTCCTCCATTTTCAACCCCTCTACTGATCCAAGAAACTCCGCAACTTCCGGCTTCGGCTTGGGTGCTTTAGCTTGCGCAGGGCTTTGGCCTCAATTTGCCTAATTCGCTCACGGGTCACGCTGAATTGCTGGCCAACTTCCTCTAGCGTGTGGTCGGTGTTTACGCCGATGCCAAAGCGCATGCGCAGCACGCGTTCTTCGCGGGGGGTTAGGCTGGCCAATACACGGGTTGTGGTCTCTTTCAGGTTGCCCTGAATGGCGCTATCCAGCGGCAGGGTGGCGTTTTTATCTTCGATAAAATCACCGAGCTGGCTGTCTTCCTCATCCCCGATCGGGGTTTCAAGGCTAATCGGCTCTTTGGCGATTTTCATCACCTTGCGCACTTTTTCAAGCGGCATTTGCAGCTTGGCGGCCAGCTCTTCCGGCGTGGGCTCGCGGCCAATTTCGTGCAGCATCTGGCGGCCGGTGCGCACCAGCTTGTTGATCGTCTCGATCATGTGCACCGGAATCCGGATGGTGCGGGCTTGGTCGGCAATGCTGCGGGTAATCGCTTGGCGGATCCACCACGTGGCGTAGGTGCTAAATTTATAGCCCCGGCGATACTCAAATTTATCCACCGCTTTCATCAGGCCGATATTGCCTTCCTGAATAAGATCAAGGAATTGCAAGCCACGGTTAGTGTATTTTTTCGCAATTGAAATCACGAGGCGGAGGTTGGCTTCAACCATCTCTTTCTTGGCGGCGCGGGCTTCTTTTTCACCCTTTTGCACTTGCTGCACTATGCGGCGAAATTCGGAAATATCAACGCCGATATAGGCGCCGATCTCGGCCATTTCATCCCGCAGTTCTGTGACTTTCTCACCATGCTTTTCCAGCATCGTGCCCCAGCCGCGCGTGGTTTTTGCCGTCACCCGCTCCATCCAAGCCGGGTCCAGCTCACTGTCTTTGTATTCGTCAATAAACTCGCGCCGGTTTATGCGCGAACTATCGGCGATTTTCACCATGGCGCTATCAACCGTTTTGATTTTGCTATTGATGCCGTAAATCTGGTCGATCAACGCGTCAATCCGGTTGTTATGCAAGTGTAGCGCGTTCACGAGTGTTACGATCTCGGCCCGCAACCGTTGGTATTCCAGCTCCTGAGCCGAGGTAAACGTGCCCCCGTCCGAAAGGGTTGCATCCATCCGGCTGTCTTGCATTTCGGCAAGCTTTTCGTAATCCGAGGCGATTTGGTCAAGAGACTCAAGCACGCGCGGCTTCAACGCCGCCTCCATCGCGGCCAAGGAAAGGTTCGCGGCCTCGTCCTCGTCATCATCCTCGTCGTCATCGTCATCCGTGGCGTCGGCTGTTGTTTCGTCTGTCTCCGCTGCCTCCGGTTTTTCCTCTTCTACCTCGTCGTCATCATCCTCGTCTTCGCCCATGGCTTGGCCAAAGGTGGTTTCAAGGTCAATCACATCACGCATCATCACTTCTTCGGCAAGCAATTCGTCGCGCCAAATGGTGATCGCCTGAAAGGTCAGCGGGCTTTCACACAGCCCGGCAATCATGGTGTTGCGCCCCGCCTCAATCCGCTTGGCAATCGCTATTTCGCCCTCACGGGAAAGCAGCTCCACCGTGCCCATTTCGCGCAAATACATGCGCACAGGGTCGTCGGTGCGGTCCAGCGTTTCGGTGGTGGCAGAGGCCGTTACCAGCTCGCGAGAGGTCGTCGCGCCAATTTCCTCAGCATCAGAGGCTTCCTCTTCTTCCTCGGCCTCGTCACCCTCGGTAATGTTAATGCCCATCTCTGAGAGCATCGCCATAATGTCTTCGATCTGCTCGGATGACACCTGCTCGGCGGGCATAAATTCGTTCAGCTCATCATAGGTGATATAGCCGCGCTCCTTGGCCTGCGCGATCATCTTGCGCACAGCGGCCTGGCTCATATCGAGCAGCGGGCCGGGGAGATCTTTGGAGTTACCGTTGTCTTTACCAGCCATGAAATAATCCCTTAAGCTCGAAATACGCGCGATGCGAATCAGTGCAGCGAATCTGGGGTTCGAATCACTGATTCGCAAGGGGGTAGAGCATGTTTATTTTGATTCGAAGCGAATCATCGTAGAATCCAGCCTAAACTGCTTCCAAATTGTCCAAATATCCCGGGGGTGAGCGCAGCGAGGGGGCAGCGCCCCCATTCTGTCTCTGCCTATTTCTCCCAAATCTTTCCATCAATAAAAGACTGTAACTTGTCCGCCGCCTCACGGTCATCCTCAGAGTTATCTTCGTCTTTCAGCGCGCCCTGATTAGCATCATGCACTGCATTTCGTGCTTCCTTCAGCCGCCATGTCAGGCCTTCGTCGGGGTCTGTTTCAGCTTCCGCATCGCGCATTTCCTCAATGATCCCGACAATGGCAAATTGGCGAGCGATGTCGGCGCTCAGGGCTTGCTCGGCTAGGTCTTTTTCGGCATTGGGGCGCAGGTGAAAATTGCTTGCCACTTGCCGGATAGACAGCAATTTGTCCGCTACATCATAGCCCATCTTTATGGATACGGCGGCGTTAAAATCCTGCCCTACGGCTTCGGGGAGGGCGTTGAGGAGGGCATTCCCGATCTGGCGTAGATCGGGGCACAGGTAGGGCAGGCGCTCTAGCTGGCTTTCCAGTTTTTCAGCGAGGTCGGGGTGGTTGAGGCACCCCAGCAGGATGGCGCTTTCACGCACCCGGGCTTCGGCCTCGGGGCCTTTATTGGCGCTGGCGAGGAGGGAGTTTTTGGTGTCGGGCAGGGCGTTTTGCGGGGCGTTTTTGCGCCACGGGGTAAAGCCCGATTTTCGGCCTTGTTGCTGTTGTTGTGGAAAAAACAACCCTTGCCGCCGGTTTTTGATCTCTTGGCCGTAGTGGGATTTTATCGAAAAATCCTCTATTTTATTCAGCAAGCTCCGCAGGTTTTTGTCGAGTAGCGCCTTCCTTTCGGGGCTGTCAAAAACCTGCCCTTCGGTCTCGCGCTGCCACAGCAGGTCGACCATCGGGCGGGCGCTATCAAGCAAATCCTGCATGGCGGATGCCCCCGCTGACTTGATTAAATCATCCGGGTCCAGCCCCTCGGGCATTATGGCAAAGCGCAAGGATTTTCCCGGTTCAAGCAGCGGCAGGGCCACATCTATCAGCCGCATGGCGGCACGAATGCCTGCGGTATCGCCATCAAGTGTGATAATCGGCTCGGGGTGGGCGCGCCACATGAGGCCGAGCTGGTCTGCCGTGATGGCGGTGCCAAGGGGGGCCACGGCATGGGCAAAGCCGGCTTGGTGTAGGGCGATCACGTCCATATAGCCCTCGGCGACGACGAGTGCGCCGGATTTGCCAGCGGCGGCACGGGCGGGGCCAAAATTGTAAAGGCTGCGGCCTTTGTCGAAAAGTGGGGTTTCCGGCGAGTTGAGGTATTTGGCGCGGGCGTCTGGGTCTAGTGAGCGGCCACCAAAGGCGATGGCGCGGCCGCGCTGGTCTCTGATCGGGAAGATGATGCGGCCGCGAAAGCGGTCATACGGCGGGCCGCCGCGGTCTGATTTTATCGAAAGGCCTGCCTCGATAATTTTGGCTTCTTCAAAGCCTTTGTCTTTTAGGTGCTCGGAAAGGGTGTTGGAATTCGGCGCAAAGCCGATTTCAAAATGCTCAATGATGGCGGGGGAAAGGCCGCGTTGCTCCAAATATGTGCGTGCACCTTGGGCGGCGGCGGTGCTGAGGTTGAGCTTATAGTGTTGCACGGCGGCTTCCATAACGTCCACCAGCGTGGCCCGCTTGGCCTCACGCTCGGCGGCGCGGGGGTCACTGGCTGGCACGGGCATTCCGGCCTCTGCGGCCAGCAGCTTTACGGCTTCCATAAAGCCCAGGTTTTCGGTTTCGCGCACAAAGCCGAGGGCGTCGCCCTTGGCGTGGCAGCCGAAGCAATAGTAAAAGCCTTTGCGGTCATCCACATGAAAAGACGCGGTTTTTTCTTGGTGGAAGGGGCAGGGAGCCCAATAGTCGCCTTTGCTAGGGTTGCTCTTTCGGGCATCCCACGTAACCTTGCGCGCCACCACATCCGCAATAGAGAGGCGCGTGCGCAGGTCATCCAGAAATCCGTCGGGCAGGCTCATTCGTAATGCTCAATGTCTATGGTTTGGCGCGGCATGCCGTCTAGCCCATAGGTGCGGATGCGCTCATTTCCGTCTTCATCAACCGTAACAATCGCGATCCATTCTGCGCCATAGGTCACGGCTTGGGCGGTCTCACTTTCGGGCAGCGAGGTGAAGGGGGGCAGCTCGGGGCCGGTGGGCACGGCATTTGTGCGCGCAAACTGCATGACAATCACAATTACAATGGTTATGAAGCCAAGGATAAACACCACGGTCAAAGCATTGACCAACCGTCTTAGGGTTCGCAGGTGCGGTGGGTCTTCATTAGGGGCATCCATGGCCGACTCCGACATTATTGAGCTTCACTTAGGTGTTACATTGCCCAAGCGCTTAGATAAAGCCCTAGCACAAGCGGTGCCCGAGGGCGTGACGCTTTCGCGCGCCCGCATTCAGGCGCTGATTGTGGCGGGGCAAGTGAGCTGTGAGGGCGAGATTGTGCGCAATATCAAAGCGGTGCCAGAGGTGGGGCAAGTATGGGAAGTCGCGCTGCCGGTGGCCGTGGAGCTTGAGGCGCAGCCCGAAGATATTCCGATTGAAGTGGTGTTTGAAGACGCGCATCTGATTGTGGTGAACAAGCCTGCGGGAATGGTGGTGCATCCGGCGCCCGGCTCGGAAACCGGCACGCTGGTAAACGCGCTGCTGCACCATTGCGGCGATAGTCTTTCGGGCATTGGCGGGCAAAAGCGCCCCGGGATTGTGCACCGGATTGACAAGGATACCAGCGGTTTGCTGGTGGTGGCTAAAACAGATGCCGCCCACCAAGGGCTAGCGGCGCAATTTGCCGATCACTCGCTAGAGCGGGCGTATTTGGCGATATGCTGGGGCCACCCCAGCGCAATGGACCCGCGCCTGAAAGGCATTAACGGCGTGCGCTTTGAGCCGGGAAATGTGGTGCGGATATCAGGCAACATCGCGCGGCACCGCACAGACAGAAAGCGCATGACCGTGGTAAAAGACAGCGGCAAACACGCGATAACGCGGTTGAAATCGGAGCAGACTTTTGGGCCAGAAATGAAGCCCGTGGCCGCGCTGGTGCGCTGCTGGCTGGAAACGGGGCGGACCCACCAAATTCGCGCGCATATGTCTTATATCGGCCATGCTTTGGCGGGAGATCAAACCTATGGCGGCAAACGGGCGATCCCGAAGGATGCGCTATTGCCTGAGCAAGCCGAAGCGCTGCGCGACTTCTCGCGGCAGGCCTTGCACGCCGCAACGCTGGGCTTTGTGCACCCTGTGAGTGGTGATTCTTTAAGCTTTGAGGCCCCATTGCCCACCGATTTGGCGGATCTTGTGAAACTTTTGGGCTGAAAAACTACGCGTTTTCAATGGGGTGAACATGATTTTGATTTATGGTAAAAAATACTATACATATAGAATGATTTATCATACACTTGGTATGATAAATCATACCAAGGAGTCAGTTATGAGCTTTCATCAGAAATCAATTTATGTATCCCTCGTGAATACCATAATCGTTATGAGTGCCTATTATTGGTGGGTGTCCGGGCGCTATGCTGATGGCGTGTTTGATGGGCCAAATGCAGGTGTTGAAGTTGGTAAATCGCTGTTGACCCTAATCGTGGCCGGCATTTTGGTGCAAATTGTCGGCATGATTCTGTTTAGCATTCTGCAAGCGATTATGACCAATAACCCCAACCCCAGTTTTTTGATAGATGAGCGCGACCGGACAATTGAGCTTAAGGCCTTGAAGGTGGCCTATAACCTTATGGCACTGGTGTTTTTTCTAACAATTATTGCCCTAACGATGGGGTGGAGCACCTTTGCGGTGTTTCACATTCTGGTCGTCGGTGGTGCTGTTATTGCCTTTGTCGAGGCGCTTGCGCAGCTTTGCCTATACCGCCGAGGGCATTAACCATGGGCAAGTGTCTTGTGCAAAATAACATCCGTCGCTTGCGCTTTGATGCGGGCGAGATGACGCAAAAAACGCTGGCGGAAAAAGCAGGGGTAACGCGGCAAACCATTGTGGCCATTGAAAATGCAAAATACGCGCCCTCGCTTGAATTGGCTTTTTTAATAGCGGCGGCGTTTGAAGTGCCGCTGCAAGATGTGTTTTCGTATGTGAGGGAAGCAGAATGAACCCGGTAAACCGTTTGCATAGCGCAAAGACCACTGGAGTGTTTTTTAACCTCGCCACCGTTGCCAGCGAGGTTACCGTGTGAAGCAAGGACTTTCTCCGGTTGTTTTTGGCTTTGTGCTGCTCGGGTTGCTGCCTGGGCTGCTGGCCGTGGCTGATGTGGCCTTGCTTGGCTTGGTGTCGTTTGAGGGGCGGTTGAAGTTATGGAACCTGCCGTGGCTTTGGCTGGCGCTGGTGCTGCAACTGGCATTTATTATAGATTTTCGGCAAGGCGGAAAACGCTGGCTTACGCTTTCAAAACTTGATGTTCTGTTGATATCTTTGCTGCTTTTGCAGGCGTTTATTCTTGGGCAAACGGTTGCAGCTAATCCGGCAACGGCCAACCTGCATATGCTGCGCATTTTGGCGGGGCTAGGCGCGGGGGTAGCAAGCATCTATGCCATGCACCACTATGGTGCGCGGTTTTTAAAGCCGGTGTATGCGGTGCTGCTAGCGGGCATGATGCTTACGATTCCAGCGCTGCTTTACTTTTTATATACCGTGCCGGAGGCCCGCATATTGGGCGATGCCATAAGGTGGCAAATGCCGGGGCTGGGGCCGGTGCGGGTGTTTGGGGCCGCACTGGAAGCGGCGCTGGTGATTGCGCTGGCGCTTTTGGCCAGCGCCCAAGGGAAGCGTGCGGGGTTGCTGCTTGTGGTGTTGGCGTTCTGGACCATACTGATCTGGAGCGGGGCGCGGGGCGGCATTCTTTCGATACTGGTCGCAACGGCCCTGATTTCGGTCGTTCGCCCAAAAATTGCTGTGCGCTTATGGCTGGTGCTTGTCATAACGGGTGCGGCGGGGGCCGCGCTCTCATTGCTGATCTGGACACCTGATGACATTAGCTTTGGCCTGTGGAATATGCTGGATAAAACCACCCAAGCGACGGCGAATGAAATAGGCAGCCAGCGCATGGAACGCTGGGCGGATTCGATTGGCTTGATTGGGCAGCATCCATGGCTTGGCCACGGGTTTTCACAATTTTCCAACCTTTGGCCGGACTATATATTTCTTGATCAGGAGAATGGCCAAACGGGCGCATTGCCGCTTGATTTTTTGATGTATCGCCATCTGCACAACGTGGTTTTGGATGCATTTTTGGCATTGGGTCTCATTGGCGGTAGTGTGTTTATCTATTTGTCGCTCAAGGGGGCATGGTTATCCATTGTCCGGGTGCGGAGCGATGTGGATCGTGACCGGTTGCCAGCGCTTTTTGCCCTGTTTACGCTGCTGGCGCATTCGTTTTTCACCGGCATATATGTATTCCCGCAAACGCTTTTGCTCGTTGGGCTTTTCTTTGGCATCTGCCTTGCGCCAAATCCCGCCCAAAACGAGAACACAAATGGGTGATCCCCTTGAAATTGCGTGGTGTTAACCCCATCTTGAGAACATACGCACAAATGAAAAGCGCGAGGAGAGACAGATGACATATGCAAATTTACCGGCGCCTTCGCCGGAGCAAGGCCTTTCACGCTATATGCAGGAAATCCGCAAATTTCCGATGCTGGAACCGGAAGAGGAATATATGCTGGCCAAGGCGTGGGTAGACCACGAAGACAGCGAAAGCGCCCATAAAATGGTAACCAGCCACCTGCGCTTGGCCGCCAAAATTGCGATGGGCTATCGCGGCTATGGCTTGCCAACGGCTGAGGTGGTTTCTGAAGCCAATGTGGGGCTTATGCAGGCGGTGAAGCGGTTTGACCCTGAAAAGGGTTTCCGGCTGGCGACCTATGCCATGTGGTGGATCCGCGCGAGCATTCAGGAATACGTGCTGCGCTCGTGGTCTATGGTGAAAATGGGCACGACATCTGCGCAGAAAAAGCTGTTTTTCAACCTGCGCAAAGCCAAAAACAAGATCGGCGCGCTGGAAGAGGGTGATTTGAGGCCAGAAAACGTGGCGCAGATTGCCAAAGAGCTGAATGTGACAGAGGCGGAAGTAACCTCGATGAACCGGCGGATGTCGGGCGGGGATGCCTCGCTGAATGCGCAGATCAAGTCAGACGGCGAAGGCGCGGCACAGTGGCAGGACTGGCTGGAAGATGAAAACGCCGACCAAGCCGGCGATTATGCCGAGAAAGACGAACACCAGATTCGCATGGGCTTTTTGGCCGAGGCGATGGAAGACCTGAACGAGCGTGAGCAGGATATCCTGACCAAGCGGCGCTTGAGTGAAGACCCGCTAACGTTGGAGCAGCTTTCCAAGGTTTATAACGTGAGCCGCGAGCGGATTAGGCAGATTGAGGTGCGGGGCTTTGAAAAGCTGCAAAGCAAAATGCAAAAGCTGGCGGCTGAGGCGGGAATGAGCAAAGCGCCGGCCTAAATGCGGCCCTTTTGCTGGATAATACTTGCGGCAGCTCTGCTTTACGGTGGGGCTGCCGCGCTTATATGCTGGAGACCAAGATGCGAAAAATATTGACGATCACGCTTAATCCGGCCTTGGACTCAGCGTCTGAAGTCGGGGAGGTTGTGCCTGACCTAAAGCTGCGCTGTGAAAACCCGAGCCTTGAGCCGGGGGGTGGCGGCGTGAATGTATCGCGTGCGATTACGCTTTTGGGCGGGGAAAGCCGTGCCTTTGTAGCGCTGGGGGGCGCTACGGGCAACATGATGGCGGAGATTCTGGCAGAGCATGGCGTGAATGTGCAGCGGTTTGGCGGGCCGGGGATGACCCGCCAAAGCACGGCGATTCTGGAGGTTAGCACCGGGCGGCAATTCAGGTTTGGCCAGCCGGGGCCTTTGTGGCAGGCGGAAGATGCCGCGCGGGCGATGGTTGGGATAGAAGCACTTTTGGAAGTCGACATGCTGGTAGTGGCCACAGGCAGCTTGCCGCCGGGGGTGCCAGATGATTTTTATGTGCAGCTTGGCCAGCGGGTTAAAGCGGCGGGGGCTGAGATGATTGTGGATACCTCAGGCGTGGCGCAACAGGCGATTTTGGCTGCGGGGCATGGGCTGGTAAAGGTGCTGCGGATGGACAGGCATGAATCCGAGATTTTAGCCGGAGAAACACTGGCAACCCCGCAGGCGGCGGCGCGGTTTGCGCAGTCAATCGCCATACAGGGGCTGGCTGAGCTGGTGATTATGGCGCGGGGGGCTGAGGGCTCGGTTTTTGCGACCGCTGAGCGCCGCTTTCATTGCGTTTCGCCTAAGGGGGCGGTGGTGAGCAAAGTGGGCGCGGGGGATAGCTTTGTTGGCGGGCTTACGCTGGGGCTGGCGCGCGGGCTAAGCCTAGAAGATGCCGGAAAGTTGGCGACGGCCACGGCGGCGGCGGCGGTGATGACACCGGGCAGCCAGCTTTGTGAAAAGGCCACAACGGAGCGGCTGCTGGAAGGCACTTCGCTCACTATGCTTTAGCGCAGGGAGGCGGCGAGCAGGGCTTTGGTGTATTCCGATTGCGGGGCATCAAATATGGCTTGGGCGGGGCCGGATTCAACCACGTCTCCGTCTTTCATCACCAGCACTTTGTGGCTGAGGGCGCGCACGACGCGCAGGTCGTGGCTGATGAAAATATAAGAAAGCCCGTGGCGTTTTTGGAGGCCGCGCAGCAGGTCTATGATTTGCAGTTGCACGGTCATGTCGAGGGCTGAGGTCGGCTCGTCTAGCACCAGAAGCTTGGGCTGGAGGATGAGGGCGCGGGCGATGGCGATGCGCTGGCGCTGGCCGCCGGAAAACTCGTGCGGGTAGCGGGATTTCGTGGATGGGTCTAGGCCCACTTCTTTCAGAGCATCATCTACCAGCTTTTCCGGCTGGCCGGGCAGGTTATGCACGGATAGGCCCTCGGCGACGATTTCTGCCACCGTCATACGGGGGGAAAGAGAGCCGAAGGGGTCTTGGAACACGATCTGGATATCGCGGCGCTTGGCGCGCAGAGCTTGGCCGGCGAGGGTATCTATCCGGTTGTTTAGCAGGGTTATTTCGCCGCTAGAGGCGATGAGGCGGAGCACTGCGAGCGCCACCGTGGTTTTGCCTGAGCCGCTCTCGCCAACAATGCCGAGGGTTTCGCCTTTGCGCAGGCAAAAATCAACTTTGTTAACGGCTTTTATGTGGCCCACGGTGCGCTTGAACAGCCCGCGCTGGATGGGAAACCAGACGCGGAGATCTTCGGTTTGCATCACTTCTGGCGCGCTTTCTGCCACAGGGTTGGGCGTGCCCGTGGGCACAGCATCCATGAGCTTTCGGGTGTAGCTGTGGGCGGGGTTTTCGAAAATTTCGGCGGTGTTGCCTTTTTCGACCACCTCGCCGTTTTTCATCACATAGGTGCGGCTCGCGATGTGCCGCACGATGCCAAGATCATGGGTGATGAACAGAATGGCGAGGCCGTCCTCGCGCTGGATATCGGCCAGAAGCGCAAGGATTTGGGCTTGGATCGTAACATCAAGCGCGGTGGTCGGCTCGTCGGCAATGAGGAGCTTGGGGCGGTTGGCGAGGGCCATGGCTATCATTACCCGCTGGCGCTGGCCGCCGGAAAGCTGGTGCGGATAGGAAGGCAGGCGGGCCTCGGCATCGGGGATGCCAACCTTGTGCAACAGCTCCAGAATGCGGGCGCGCTCGGCGTTTCTCGGCATCGGGTGATGCAGCGAAATGGCCTCGCGCATTTGCTTTTCAATGCTGTGCAGCGGGTTGAGCGAGGTCATCGGCTCTTGAAATATAAAGCTGATTTCGTTGCCACGAATTTTTCGGAGTGCCTTTGTGGGGGCGTTTAGCAGGTCTTCGCCGTCGAATTTCACGCTGCCGGAAACATGGGTGCCATCGGGCAGAAGGGACACGGTAGCGAGGGCGGTAACGGACTTTCCCGAGCCGCTTTCACCAACGATGGCCACGGTTTCTCCGGCGGCAATTTCAAGGCTAACGCTTTTAACGGCGACCGCCGCCCCAAAGGATACTTTGAGGCCGGAGATTTGCAAAAGCGCGCTCATGAGAACACCTTGCGGGGATCAAACGCGTCTCGGATGCCTTCAAAGATGAAGACGAGGAGGGACGTCATGGTGACGATGGTGAAAAAGGCCGCGGCGGCGAGCCAAGGTGAGGTGAGGTGCGCTTTGGCTTGCAGGGAAAGCTCGCCCAAGGACGGGTAGGAACCGGGCAGGCCGTAGCCCAAGAAATCAAGCGTGGTGAGCGAGCCGATGGCGCCGATCAGCATGAAGGGCATGATGGTGAGGGTGGCGACCATGGCATTGGGCAGAACGTGGCGAAACATGATGGTGCGGTCACGCACGCCAAGGGCTTTGGCGGCGCGGACATACTCGAAATTGCGGGCGCGGAAGAACTCGGCGCGGACAACGTTGTCAAGCGCGTTCCAGCCGAAAAGCACAAGGATACCGACGAATATCCAGAAGTTCATGGTGAAAATGGCGGCAAGGATGATGATGAGGTAAAGCATGTTGAGCGAGCCCCAGATCTCGGTGAAGCGCTGGAAGAGGAGATCAACCCAGCCGCCATAGTAGCCCTGAAGCGCACCTGCAAGGATGCCAAGCGCGGCGCTGGGAATGGTGACCGCGAGGGCAAACAGGATGGAAATGCGGAAGCCGTAAATGATACGTGCGCCAACGTCACGGGCTTGGTCGTCGGTGCCGAGCCAGTGGTTTTGGTCAGGCGGGCCGGGGGCATAGGCGACATTGTGGGTGTCAACGGTGTTGAAGCTATAGGGGATGAGGGGCCAGATAATCCAGCCTGTATGCTCGGCTGTTGCCTGCACGCCCGCAGGGTCATCAAAGCAGGATTCCAGCCCGCCGGTGGCGATCAGGCATTGCATATCTGGGTCTGTATATTGGGCTTCGGTTTGGAAATCGCCGCCAAACTGGGCGTCGGAATAGGTGTTGAGGAAGGGGGTATAAAGCTCGCCTTGGTAGGATACCAAAAGGGGGCGGTCATTGGCGAGCAGCTCGGCAATGAGCGACAGGCCGAAAAGGACGAGGAAAATACGCAGGCTCCAGAGCGCGCGGGAATTGGCGCGAAAATTTCTGAGGCGGCGGCGATTTAGCGGAGAAAGGTTCATACGCGGCGGCTCTCGAAATCTATGCGGGGGTCTATCCACACGAATGTGAGGTCGGATATGATTTTGACGATGAGGCCGATGAGGGTGAAGAAATACATGGTGGCAAACATGATCGGGTAATCGCGCTGGACAACGGCCTCAAAGCCCATGCGGCCTAGGCCATCAAGCGAAAAGATGGTTTCGATAATGAGCGAGCCGGCGAAGAAAACCGAGATGAACAGGCCGGGGAATCCGGCGACGACGATGAGCATGGCATTGCGGAAAATATGGCCATAAAGCACGCGGCGCTCGGGGGCCCCTTTGGCGCGGGCGGTGACGACATATTGCTTTTTGATCTCGTCGAGGAAGGAGTTTTTGGTGAGCAGCGCCAGCGTGGTGAAGCTGCCGATGGACATGGCGAGCACGGGGAGCGTGATGTGCCAGAAATAGTCTTTGATTTGGCCAAAGAGGGATAGCTCGCTAAAATTGCTGGAGGTGAGGCCGCGCAGCGGGAACCATTGCCAGAAGGAGCCGCCTGCGAACAGGACAATGAGGACGACGGCGATGAGGAAGGTGGGGATGGAGGAGGTGACGATGAGGATGGTGGTGGACCAAGTATCAAAGCGCGAGCCATCGCGCACGGCTTTGCGAATACCCAGCGGAATGGCGACGATATAGGTGATAAGCGTGGCCCAGAGGCCGATAGTGATGGACACGGGGAGCTTTTCAATAATGAGGTCCACCACGGAAATCGAGCGGAAATAGCTCTCGCCAAAATCAAACACGAGGTAACTTTTCATCATGATCCAGAAGCGTTCGGTGACGGATTTATCAAAGCCGTATTGCTTGTTGAGATCGTTTATAAAGTCTTCCGACAGACCGACGCGGCCTTTATAGCCGCTATCTTCATCGGTAATGGCTATGCCCGCATCGCCAGCCGAGCCGCCAACCGCGTCAAAGCCCGCGCCTAGGTTCTCTAGGTTGGCAATGGCTTGCTCAACCGGCCCGCCGGGTATGAACTGGATAATGGCGAAGTTGATCAGCATAATCCCGAATAGTGTTGGGATTATGAGCAGCAATCGCCGGAAAATATAGGCGGCCATAGCTTAGAGCGCGCCCTCGGCTTCCAGCTTGGCGGCCTTTTCTTCGTCCCACCACCAATAGCTGCTGGTGCCAAGGGCGAAGGGGGAAAGGGCCGGGTCTGGGTAGCTGTAAACATCCCAGTAAGCCACGCTGTGAATATCCTTGAACCACTGTGGCACCCAGATGTGCAGGGCGCGCAAGGCGCGGTCCAAGGCGCGGGTGTTGAGGTTTAGCTCCTCACGGGTTTTAGAGGCGATGATGCGCTCTACGAGGGCATCAATGGCGGGGTTTTCCAACCCTGCACGGTTGCGCGAGGGCACGTTGGCGTTTTCAGAGCCGTAAGTTTGGCGCAGGCCAAGGCCGGGGGTGATGGAATTGCCGTAGGTGCCGATCAGGATGTCAAATTCGCGGGCGCGCCTGCGCTCGGTGTATTGCGCGGTGTCTACACGGTTGTTTGTGGCTTCAATTCCGAGCCGCTCTAGGTTTTCAAGGTAGGGGTTGATGATGCGGTCAAACATCGGGGAATAGTTGAGGAACTCGATGGTGAGCTGCTCGCCCGCTGCATTTTTGCGCACGCCGTCTTGAATGGTCCAACCGGCATCATCCAGCAGCTTGCCAGCGGCGCGGATGACAGAACGGTCAATCTGGTTTTCGCCGGAAACGGGCGGGGAATAGGCCGGCTCGGTGAAGACGGAGGCGGGGAGATTTGCGGCAAAAGGCTCCAGAATGGCGCGCTCATCGTCGGGGATCATGCCGTGGGCTTCAAGATCGGAGTTTTTGAAAAAGCTGTCTACGCGAGTATAAAGGCCGAAAAACAGGGTTTTGTTGGACCACTCAAAATTAAACGCCATGCCGATGGCTTCGCGGACGCGCGGATCTTCAAACTTTTCACGGTGGAGGTTAAAGAAAAACCCTTGCGCTTGGCCGATATTGCCGTTTGGCAGCTCTTCTTTGGCCACATGGCCGTTTTCAACCGCGGGGAAGCTATAGTTTTGCGCCCATGCCTGCGAGGAGTTTTCGTTTCGAAATAAGAATTCACCAGCCTTAAAGCCTTCAAAAACAGCGGTTTGGTCAGCGTAGTATTCATAGCGGATGTGTGCAAAATTGTTGTTGCCGATGTTGATCGGCAGGTCAGCGCCCCAATAATCCGGGTTGTAAACATAGATCAGCTGTTTGCCGACATCCATGCTTTCCAGCGTGTAAGGGCCGGTGCCCAGAAGCGGATCAAGCGTGGATTCGGCAAAATCGCGGTCAGCGAACTGGGCCTCAGAGAGCACAGGCGTGCCGGCGGCCAGCAAGAGGTTGGAATTGTCGTCTGACGGGGCGGTGAAGATGAATTTAACTTGATGATCGCCAATCGCTTCAACGCTGGCAATTTCGGCCTCTACAATCGCGCGGTAGCTCGGGATGCCCTTTTCGAGAAATACACTATGAGTGAACACCACATCAGAGGCCTTAACAGGCGTGCCATCAGAAAACCGCGCTTCGGGGCGCAGGTTGAAAATGGCCCATGCGCGGTCTGCCGGATATTCAACACTTTCGGCGATCAGGCCATAAACCGAATCCGGCTCATCTGCGTTGCGTGCCATTAGGGTTTCGGTGAAAAACGATGCGCCAGCGCCGGAAGTTCCTTTGGGAATGTAGGGGTTCATTGAGTCAAAACTGCCAAAAACCCCTGTGGAATATTCGCCGCCTTTGGGAGCGTTTGGGTTTACGTAATCAAAATGGGGGAAATCGGCGGGGTATTTAAGCTCGCCAAATTGCGAAAGCCCGTGGGAAGTGGTGGTATCTTGCGCGCGGGTGAGGCCAGCGGCCAGGGTAAGCGCGGCGGCGATGAAAAGCACGCTAAACACCTTCCAGAGCGGCACCTTGGTGCGGGCAATGGCGCGGGCTTTGCTTTGTGTGTGGCTGATCATGATACATCTCCAATTTGCTTGGAAATATCGTAGCGCCTAAACCAGCCAGCGCAAGACGCGATTATGTGAACAAGGCGTTAAACAGAAAAAAGCCGCACTCTTTTGCCAAGAGCGCGGCTTTTAGGGGGTGCGGTGAACCTATTGCAAGGTTGCAAGGTAGGCCACAATATTGGCGCGGTCTTTTTCTTTTGGCAAACCGGCAAAGCTCATAGATGTGCCCGGGGCATAGTCAGAAGGCTTGGTCAGAAATTCGTTGAGGTCTTCAACGGTCCAACTGCCACCAAGGCCGGCAAGGGTATCGGAATAGCCAAATTCCTCTGCGCCTTGTGCGCGGTCGATCACGCCAAACAGCGAGGGGCCAACTTTGCTGACGCCCGCATCAATCGAATGGCAGGCCTTACATTTATTAAACACACGGGCACCTGCACCTGCATCAGCTGTGGCCAGCACTTCGGCAAATGGCACGGCAACCACTTCTTCAGCGGGGCCTTCATCGGCAACGGCAATGGTATAGCCTTGCTCTTCGTGGCCACCATGGGGAAAGTAATACATCCCTGCGCCCAATTTCAGCAGCAAGAGAACCAACAGCGCGCCCGCAAGGCCGCCAACAACTTTTGTGATTTCCATTGTGTTCATCGGATGAAATACCTTACTTTTGCTTGGGTCGCGCCCATCGTGATTTGCTCCAAGGGGTTTTAGCCGTATCTTCGTGGCGAAATCAAGGTGTAGATAGCGCGACTAAACGACCAATTTGGGTGAAAAACGTTATGAATCAGATAATTTCCTTTCAGGGTGAGCTTGGTGCCTATTCTCATCAGGCCTGTGTTGAGGTGTTTCCGGGTGATACCCCGCTGCCTTGCCACTCTTTTGAAGGTGCGATTGCGGCCGTAAAAGAGGGGCGGGCAGATTTGGCGATGCTGCCGGTGGAGAACTCAACCTATGGCCGCGTGGCCGATATTCATGCGCTTTTGCCCGAATCAGGGCTGCATATAATTGGCGAGCATTTTGTGCGGGTACATGTGAACCTGTTTGGGGTGAAAGGCGCAAAGCTGGCGGATATAAAATCAGCTATGAGCCATACGGTGCTACTGGGGCAAAGCCGAGGATTTTTGGCGGAGCATGGCATTAAGCCGGTTGCAGGCGCGGATACCGCTGGCTCGGCCAAACATGTGGCCGAGGCGGGGGATGTCAGCATGGGTGCGTTGTCGTCTGAACTGGCGGGAGAGCTTTACGGGCTTGACCTGCTGGCGCGCCATATTGAGGACAATACCCATAACACCACGCGGTTTCTGGTGACAGCGCCCAAGCCGGTTGAGGTGGAGCGCACAGCCAAAATGATGACAACTCTGATATTTGAGGTTCGCAACATTCCTTCAGCACTTTATAAAGCCATGGGTGGGTTTGCGACCAACAGCGTCAATATGGTGAAGCTGGAAAGCTATATGCTAAATGGCAGTTTTAACGCCACGCAGTTTTATGCCGATATTGAGGGCCACCCAGAAGATGCCGCCGTGCAGCGAGCACTAGAGGAGCTGAGGTACTTCACAACCATGACGCGCATATTGGGCACATACCCTGAATCCGAGTTTCGGGAAACGCTGGCATAGGCCGTCCTGCCGATACCTGATGGAAAAGCAAACGTAGCCCTCCCGCCTGCCGGACGATTTTGCTACGCAAAACGCCGACAGTTGGGCGTGGCCTCGCCTGCGGCTCGGTGCGGCGCGTCAACCTTCGTGCTGCTTGGCAAATGCGCTCTCGCGCCGCGCTGCGAGGCCACTGCTTGTGGCTGGCCAAGGTATGCATTTCAACAAAACGCCAATAACCTTTCCAAATTGCTTAAATATCCCGGGGGTGAGCATCTTTGATGCGAGGGGGCAGCGCCCCCTTAACCCGCTCTCAGCAAGCATTTCATCCGCAATGCGGCGCGCGCACAGCCTAGCGACAAACACAATAATTGACGCGCCGCTACCGAGCGTAGCGAGGCGCGGTCCGCTGCGGAGCGGCGGATATAAAGCTTAAGACAAAGCTCAGGCTTTACGAGTTGGCTTGATACGCGGCTTCCATCCGCTCACCCATCGCATCAAAATCCTGCTGCATTGATTTAACAATCCGCGCGCGGGCCAGTTGGATGGTTTGCAATATTAACTTCCCGGTGATCGACTGGGCCTTGGCGTTCAGGCTAAAGGTAAATTCAGTTTCCGTGTCGCCAGACCTTGCAAACGCAAACCGTGCTTCCACATCATACTTTTCAGATTTATTGCCAAGCACCATTGTGCCAGGTGCCTCCAGCGCCAGCAGTTCCAAAGAAAACCGCCGGGGCCGCCCTTGAAACTCAGCCGCTGTGCGCCAGCGCGCGCCAAGTTCAGGCGCGCGAATATCGTTGCGTGGCTCAAATGGGGCGAGGTTGCCAAAACCGTCCTTCTCAAAGCGCTCAAAATCGGTGGCGCGCTCAAAGGCAAAATCCTGCGGGACGTTGATATTATTGCTATAGGACAGTTCCATCTTAAACCCTTACATCGTTTCACTACTTATATACAATCTGCCAGCCATCTATCCAGCAAATTCCGCGCAATCGCGCCTTTGCGGGCGGGTTGGAAGCTTGGGTCAGAGCCATCAAGGGTTTCCATTACCCGCTCCCGGCTCACCCATTGTGCAGCTTCCAGCTCTACCGGATCAAGGTTGATCTCTTCTGAAAGCGCTTCGGCATGGCAGCCGATCATCAGCGAGCTGGGGAAGGGCCAGGGCTGATCATCCAGCACTTTGACCTTGCCGATTTTCACGCCCGTTTCTTCCATCACCTCGCGGCGCACCGCCTCAGAAATGGTTTCGCCGGGTTCCATAAAACCCGCGAGCAGGGAAAACATACCCTCGGGCCAGCCGTGCGAGCGGCCAAGCAAGGTTTGGTTACCACGGGTGACCAGCATAATCACGACGGGTTCAATGTGTGGAAATCCCATGCGCTTACAGTTTGGGCAGTTCCGGTGCCAGCCTGTGTGGGTCAGCTTGGTTTTGCTGCCGCAATAGCCGCAATAGCGGTGGGAATTGTGCCAGTGCAGCAGAGATTTGGCGGTGGCAGCGTCACCTAGGCTGGTATTTGGCAGGCTGAAAAACAGGCTACGAAAATCGCGGAATGTGCCGGAAAGGGCAGGGTGCTTGGCTTCGCTGTCCTCAAACTGGTTCTCGTTGCTACCAGCCTCTTCCCAGTCGGGGATCTCGACCGCATAGCGTGGCTGGCCATCAAGTAGACCAAGAAAAAGCGGATCGCCGCGCGGGCTGGCTTTTTCGGCCTCGTCTTTGCTAAGCCACGCAATTTCGGGCGCACCGTTCACCAGCACATTGCCGCGCCACATGGCCATGAAGCGTGCCTCATCAGAGGCTTGCATAGCGGCTTGCGCGGCTTCGTCATTGCGTAGGTGGGCCGCGCGATCAATCGCGCCGTTGCCAAACAGGATAGGGCTAAGCATTGGGGATATTTACCTGAAACGGAGTTTCAAAAAAGTGCTCTTCAAGGTTGTTGCCCTCGCCTATGCGATCCACAATCAAGAACGGCTGCGGGGCGTTGAGTGGGGTGAGCACGCCGTGCCACGTGCCTTTGTGGTAGTTTACACCTTGCTTGCCATCGGTGATAAAAGCCTTGGGCCTGGCTTCGTGGTCATCCGATACCACGACCAAAAACGGCGCATCATTCAGCGGCATAAACATCTGGCTGCCCAGCGGATGGCGCTCGATCATGCTTAGGCTCAAGGGCAGCGCATAGGGCGTGCCATGGGCAAGGCTGATGCCGGCTTTACCCTCGCCAAAATCGGTATTTGCGAGGTCATGAAAACGGCCACATTTATCGGCATTGATGTAAAAGTCGGGGTCTCCCTCCGCAGAAATTACATCACCGTAGGGCGCAAAGGCCTTGGCGCTAAGCGGCATGGCGATGATCATTTAACCAGCGGCCCCAGCTTGGGGTGGCGGTTAACGTCTTTATAAAGCAGGTAGCGAAAGGGCGCTGGCCCGGCCGCATAGCAGCCCTGCGGGCAAAAGGCGCGTAGCCACATGAAATCGCCAGCCTCAACCTCAACCCAGTCATCATTGAGCCGATAAACCGCTTTGCCTTCAAGCACATAGAGCCCATGCTCCATCACGTGGGTTTCGGCAAAAGGAATGATGCCACCGGGCTGGAAGGTGACGATATTTACGTGCATATCGTGGCGCATATCGCTCGGGTCCACAAAGCGGGTGGTGGCCCATGCGCCGTTGGTATCGGGCATTTCAATGGCGGGGGTGTCGGTGTCGGAAGTCACAAAAGCCTCGGGGGGGGCAATGCCTTCAACGGCCTCATAGTTTTTGCGAATCCAGTGGAAGGTGGCCTTTGTGCCAGAGGCGTTATGCACCTGCCAAGGGGTTCCGGCGGGTATGTATGCATAATTGCCCGCGACCATATTGTGGGGCTGCTCATTAATAAAAAGCGTAAAGCTGCCATCGGTCACAAAAAGCACGGCTTGAGCGCCTAAATCAGGTTCGGGGGCGGAAGATCCGCCTTGCTCTCCGACCTCGACGATATACTGGGCAAAAGTCTCGGCAAAGCCAGACATGGGGCGTGCGAGGATCCATGCCCGTGTGTTGTTCCAGAACGGCAGGTTGGACGTGACGATATCGCTCATCACACCGCGGGGGATCAGCGCATAGGCGTCTTTAAAAACCGCACGATCGGTCATCATAGCGGTTTGCGACGGTAGCCCGCCATTCGGGGAATAATAGCGCTTGCTCATCCTGAGTCCTTTTCTTGATCGTGTCCAAGTCTATCGAACTGCGCTAAGCTCTGCAATCAGCTTACGGAGTTGATTTGACATGCTATGCGGGACGTAGGTGACGCAACGTCATTTATTAAATTTTGGAGAAAAAATGTCTATTTATACGATTATGCAAAATTTGAGACGGCTTCATGATGCCCACGGGCATTTGACCGCCGCATGGGGCCATATGCAGGCTTTTGAAAGGGCGGCCAATCTTAACCGTAGAGACCCGGATGCTTGGGATGTATTTGGTTTGCAAAACGAGCAAATGACCCAGATTGTCAGGATACTCCGGCGCACGCAGCGCATCACTCAGCAGCTGGAACGCGCGACTGGAAACGCGCCTAACCGCTCCCGCGAAATGAGTCGGCTTTTTGCGGAAGAGCCCGCGCCCGCCGCGTTAGGGCGCTGGGTGATGCGCCCGCCAATGCTTGGCGATTTCATCGCGGCGGGCGACCCAGACATGGTCATGTGTCGCAACGTATTTCAGGAAACGCTTAAGGGCCTGAATGCGGCCCGGGCGGCCTAGGATGCGGGCGTGCATGCCGATAGATAGCATTTTGGGCGCGGTTTCGCCCTCCTCGTAGAGGGCGTCAAAGGCGTCTTTCAGATAGGTGTAGAACTGGTCACCACAATTAAAACCCTGCGCGCTGGCGAAGCGCATGTCGTTGGTGTCCAGCGTGTAGGGCACGACGAGATGGTTGGGCTCATAGCGGCTCCAGAAGGGGAGATCGTCGGAATAATCGTCGGCATCATAAAGGAAGCCGCCGTATTCAGCGACCAGCTTGCGGGTGTTGGCCGAGGTGCGGCCGGTATACCAGCCAAGGGGGCGCTCACCGGTTACACGGGTGAGGGTTTCCATGGCTTCCTGCATGTGCTGGCGCTCGGTTTCCATCGAGATACCGTGGTAGTTAACCCAGCGCAGGCCATGGCTCGCGATCTCGTGGCCATCTTTTAGGGCGCGCTCAATGAGCCACGGGGTGCGCTCGGCGGCCATGGCGACGGCGAAAATTGTGAGGGGAAGGCCGTGGGCCTTAAACAGGTCAAAAATCCGCCATGCGCCAGCGCGGGGGCCGTATTCATACAGGCTTTCCATAGACATATGGCGGGCGTGTTCAAAGGGGGCCGCGCCGATGATTTCGCTGAGGAAGGTCTCGGAGGCTTGGTCCCCATGCAGCACGCAGTTTTCGCCGCCTTCCTCAATGTTGAGAACAAATTGCAGGGCGACGCGGGCGTTATTCGGCCACTGCGCATGGGGCGGCTGGCCTTTATAGCCAGCGAGGTCGCGGGGGTAGGTTGGGCTCATGATTTTGCTCGCGGATTTGGTATGATACAAGATTGGGGGAAACGTGGCGAAATACAAGTAGAAAGTGGAGATTCGCCGCGCGGGTTTGGTAGAAAATTTTGATTTAGAATGTAGAGCAAAGATACTAACGCTTTGATTAAAAATGGCATAACAGGGCTATAGATAACTAGATACCTAGGAATCTAGTTATCTTAAAGACCAAAGGTGGCTGGTATGGGGTGCTCCATCTTGGGAAGAGAATTTCAAGCCGAAGAGGGTGGTTGATGGAGTGTTAGGCGCGAGCCATGTCGCGCGGCAGCTTAAAAAGCGTGAATGTTGGCAGGTTGAATAGGCGGCATTGCATATTCAACTGGCATGCCGACTTGTGTTGCGCAATTTAGAGCGCGCATCCACATTTTTATCTGAGAACAGGGCTAAACCCGACCTACATAAGGACAAAACCAATGTCATTTTTGTTTGATGAGCTTAGGACTTTTCGCGATCGCCCAGATATGTTTCTTGGGGATGATATTTCGATACAAAGGATGCACATATCTCCAAGGCTGGGGTGCTCATAGAAGGTACATCACCCGATGTAGATAATTGTGCGGACATTTTCTCCTGAGAATAGGCCAACTGGTTGGCAAAGCTTTATAAAGGAGGAAGAGGCCGACGGCTAAAAATAGAGCTTTCCCTTGGAAATCTCCTTGAGTTTCGCGAGGAGCACCCTGTCTGAAAGCTTTGCTTGAGGCAAAACGAGTATCCCTTTTTTGGCGCCGTGATGCCAACAGAAATATGCGCGTTAGACAGGCGGATAAATAGGTCGCTTGCCGCTACAACTACCGCCCCCCAAAAAAGCCGCCGAGGCCAGTTTTTTTCTTGGGGGCATCGGGAAGGTGTTTGTTGAGCTCAGCGTCTATCAGCGCGCCGTTGATCTCAGTCGCGCCAGCTTCCACCTGATCATTCAAGAAGGTTGCAATGGGAAGAATGGCATCGCGGTAGGCTTGGTTTTTGAAGATTTCTAAAGCGGTATCTTCCAGTTCAAACCAGACGTCGTCTTTATCGTTGGTGCCGCAGACGTGGTCTTCCGCGATTTGGCCGCCAAACAGCTCTACCACACGGTTTTCCAGGGTTTTGAGTAAACCGTCAATCCCGTTGCCGCTGATGGTTTTGTCAGAAGCCAGCACGGGGGGCGGGGGCGCATGCGCACATGGATAATATCAATCCCGAGCGCCCGCGCCGTAAGGGCATGGCCGCTTTCGTAAATGGCAAGCCGAAAGGATTCGTCAAAGCATTTGCTGGTGAGAACGGGCTTCGTAGCTTCCATATTCATACTGTGACCTTTTGCGGCGCGCCCTGTGCTTGCTATTTCACTGGGTGATTCTTTAGAATGCATATATTCATATAGGAGCTTATCATGGGAGGCTTTTTGGGAAAACGATTGTTTGTGATTGCCGCGCTGCTGTGGCCCTTGGGCACCATGGCGCAGAGCGTGCCAGTATATGGTAACTGGTGCGGGCTGAACCACCCGAGCAACCCTGCACTTGCTGGCCCACCGGTAAATGCGTTAGGCGCCGCCTGTATGCGCCATGATATCTGCACCGCCAACCGGGTCGCTTTGATTGCGGCTGTGATTTGGCGTTTATGAATGAGCTGCGGGCGACCCGCTGGCAAAACCCTAACCTCCAGTCGATTGCGCGCGGAGTTTATGATGGCATTGCCGTGATCCCTTGCGCTGACCCATTTGGGACAGCCGAAAAGCAAAGCCTGTTTATGCAAGATGCGATGACGGATGTGCTTAATAGCAACGTGGCCCCGTTGGATATTATGGACCGCTGGCGGCGGGTGATTAGTGGGGCTGCGGTGGAGTAATTAGTCTGAGAGCAAGAGCTTGGGTGGGTAATTCCCCCAGCCGGCGGGCTCGGGCGTGAAGATGGAGTGTATCCAGCCCGAGGTTTTCAGGAAGGCGGCGCGCAGGTTTAGATCTAGCTGGCCGTATTTTGGCGTGAGCTTGCGGGCGAGGTTGCCGCGCAGCCAGAAGTGGAAGGCGAGTGCGAGGATGGCGATGCCGACGCCGAAGCCTGCGATATCGAGCGAGTTGGCAGAGATCCAGTTGGTAGAAAACACTTCGGCAGGGGGCCAGAGACTGAAGGTGGACATAATGCCCTATGGCGGCAGCCCCAGCGCCACGCCGTCACCCATCAGCAGATTACGCCGCCACTTGGCTTTGGCTTGGCGGAGCTGGGGTAGCCCACACGCACAAGGCGCAAGGAAGGCTGGCCGTCTATTAGCACAAAAACCGAAGGCAGCGAGCCGCGCCACACCAATGCCGCCGTGGGCACCGCCGCTTGGCCTTGCACGGGAATGGAGGTGTCCGGCACGGTCACCTCAACATACATACCGGGGCCGCCGGGGGTGCCGTAGGGGAGGTCAAACTTAACCTTAACCGTATGGCGGGCTTGGTCAGCGATCGGGAATATTTGCGCTACGCGAGCCTCAATTGGCCCGCCGCCGATATCCAGCCGTGCTTGCACGATGACGCCCTCAGTTAGGCCAGCGGCGAGGCGGACCGGCACATCGGCCTCTACGCGCAAATAATCGGTGTAAGCGAATTTCAGCATCGGCATGCCGGGCTGGACGTTATCGCCAACTTCGACCATGCGCTGAATGATGACGCCGTCAAACGGGGCAAGCTGCGTGGCGTCCCTTAGCTGCACGTCTAGTGCTTCGAGCATGGCTTGCGCCTGCATCACGCCGCTTTGGGCTTGGTCTACGCCCGAGGTTTGCGCATAAAGATCGGCTTGGCGCTCCAGCGCTGAATCGCTTTGGCCCATGGCATCAGAAAAGCCACGGGTGAAAAACTGGTCAAACATGCCGGGCATGCCCATGCCGGGCATGGTAGATAGGGAGTTGCTACGGGGGGAATAAAGCTCTCGCGTATATTGCATTTGGGCGTTTTGCAGGGCGGCTTGGGCTTGATACACCCGCGCCAGTGCCGCATTGCGCTGGGCGACGATATCAGCGTCATCAACCGTGATCAGGGTCTCGCCTTCAGCCACGCGCGTGCCTTCAAGGCCAGCCATTGAAGTAACAGCGCCGGGGATTTGTGCTGAAATTGTAACTTCTTTAAAGGGGATAACCGTGCCGCCCACCGTGGCCGAGCCACCGATTTGCGCTGTGCTCACAACCGCGGTTTGAAATTGATGCGCAGTGTTTTCCTGCGCGATCAAGCTTGATGCTGCCAGCAAAACAGCACCCATCAACCCTGAAAGCCTTACATTTACCCGCATCCCTCTCCCCTTACATAGCCTTGCGCCGCTTTTGGCGTCTTAAAATCTAATATAGTCGGCCCTATTTACAAATCTATTCTTTACAGCCACCCTGTTTCATTTGGTTGCGCTCACCATATAGATATATTTGAATGTGAATACATGGCAATTTGCCCCACTGAGCTAGAAGGGCATCACATTCCCCCACATATAGGACATTGGCTGGCTAAACGCATAGGCGGCCAAACCCAGATCGTAGGACATTTTATTAACGGATTGAGACATGTTGAGCATGATCTCGTTCATTTGCGGAATGGACGTTGCCATAACTGAAATATCGCTGGTCATGCCCGTGATGGAGGTATCCATCGAAACAACGCAGCCGCTCATGGTATGAATATCTGTGGCCATCGCGCTGATGGTCGTGTTCATGGTGGTGACGCTCTCCCCCATGCCCACAACGGCTGTATTCATGGATTTAATGCTTTCGTTCATCTCAAGCATCACATCTGATAGCACAAAAACCTGCTTGGCCATGCCCCACATAACCCAAGTAAACACCGCCATTACGACAACAATCAGAAATGTTGTCAGGCCAATAAAGCGGCCAGAATTGACACGTCGATACATTCGACACTCCCTTGGCAGGCGGGTGGCTCAAGTCAGCCTTAGATGCGCGCGCAATACATTCATGATTACGACTGTAAAATAGACACATAACAAAGTATTCAAATAACTATATATTACCTCTGCGCTAAAGTTAAGTGTTATGTTTGCCACAGGGTGGGGGGACGACTTGGAGCCTCGAATACTTGCTTTATGGTGCCTTAAATCAGGGCTGAGAGTTTTGCCCGACCTCCCCTTGCATCTGGGTTGCGATCTCGCTGGCCCAGTCACCGATAATGGGCAGCCAGTCAATGCCTTGTAGAGAGTAAATTACCACAGAAACCAGCACGGTCGCGCCAAAAACCGTGCCAAACCCCATGGCAATGCCCATTAGGAAACGATTGAAAAACAGCCGCCACGGTTTGTTTTGTATCCGCACAAACCGATGGGTGTTAAAGATTTCGATTTCGGCGCGCAGGGCGCGGACTTCTGTTATGAGCGGGTCAGTTTCGGCGGGGGGATTGGTCAATCTATTGTGCCTATGCTGAAGATGAGCAGAAGAAACGGGCATTGGAGGGTGGCCATTATGCGGGCCCCAATTCTGGGTTTCCCGCACTTAATGTCAAGCCTAAAGCTGTAGATAGACGGACTTACAGCTCTGCCCCCCTTCCTCAACTTGGGCGGGCGGTGGCGTGCCGCCTGCATGCACAACTTCGACACCCAGGCGGGCGAGGTCTTGGGGTGACGCTGATAACCTGCTGTTGCCAGTCATGCATCGCTGGATTGGGTGTGTAAAACACCCACTGGGCGTCTCTCCGCCCGATAGCAATGGCGGCATCCCGCATCGCTGCCATATGGCGAGATATTTTGGGCTGTGGAAGGCTAAGAGCATGGACAAGCTCGCAAATGCAGACTTCGCCAGCACTGTGCATAAGAGCAAGAGCGCGGAGGCGGGTATCATCGCTGAGGATGTGAAAAGAGGGTTGTTTGTTTCATAGTTGCGTATGCGGTGAATTGAATATGTGGTCAATCGGATATCTGGCGGGGCGGGTATTGAGGTAAGGCACAATGAGCAGGGATTGACGGCTGAGTGCTGCCGAGCGTAGCGAGGCTAGGGCCAGCGGCAGGCGTTTTTCAGCTTGCTGAAAAATGTGCTTTTTTGACGGGGGGTGGTTTGATGCACAATTTTGCATGCAAATTGCTGTGCGTAACCCTCCTAGGAGAAAAAGTAAGCTCGGCGCTGCGGAATGGCTCTGGTGTCGCGCCGCTTCGGCGAGCTGAAGTCGTCGGCTTCGCCTTCCTTTGTTCAGCCCACCTCAGCGGCGCGGGGCGGCAGGCCGCCCGTTGCCCTACGGGCCGTGGCCTCGCTGCGCTCGGGGCGCTTGGCTGGGGAGGTATTTGTATTTGAGCTAAAATCTGGGCTGTAAAAAGGTTTGGGGGGCGGTTATAGTTTGATAAATCAAACGTGAGGCTATGATGACAAAAGCATTTATTTTTCCGGGGCAGGGCGCGCAATCTATTGGCATGGGGAAGGCGCTCGCAGAGGCTTACCCCGCGGCGCAGGCGGTTTTTGATGAAGTTGACGAGGCGCTGGGCGAAAAGCTTTCAGCCTTGATTTGGGAGGGAGATATTGCGGAGCTGACCCTGACGGAAAACGCGCAGCCGGCATTAATGGCGACCTCGATGGCTGCAATGGCGGCTTTGAATGCCGAGGGGATTTCGGTTGAGGATGCGGCATATGTGGCGGGGCACTCGCTGGGGGAATACTCGGCGCTTTGCGCTGCGGGCGCATTAACATTGGCAGACACGGCGCGGCTTTTGCGCGTTAGGGGCAGGGCGATGCAAGCGGCAACGCCTGTGGGCGTGGGGGCCATGGCGGCTGTGCTTGGGCTTGGGTTTGAGGCGGTGCAGGCGGTGGCTGAAGAGGCAGCGCAGGGCGAGGTTTGCACGGCGGCAAATGACAATGACCCGGGGCAAGTGGTGATTTCTGGCCATAAGGCGGCTGTTGAGCGGGCGGCGGCGCTGGCAAAAGAAGCCGGGGCTAAGCGGGCCGTTATGCTGCCGGTGAGTGCGCCTTTTCATTGCAGCTTGATGCAGCCTGCTGCCGAGGCGATGGCGGAGGCGCTGAGCCATGTGGATATAGCGGCCCCAAAGGTGCCGCTGGTGGCCAATGTGAGCGCGGCGGATGTGCATACACCGATGATGATCCGTAATCTTTTGGTGGATCAGGTAACGGGCTCTGTGCGCTGGCGGGAGTCGGTTATGTTTATGGCTGAACACGGCGTGACCGAGGTTTTGGAAATTGGCGCTGGCAAGGCGCTATGTGGCATGGTGCGGCGGATAGACCGGAGCATTGCGGTGGGCAATGTTGGCGCGCCTGATGACATTGTGGCATATATGGAACGGTAAAGTAAGCACATTTACAAGGGGTTACGCATGAATTTGAAACTAGGTTTGGCTGCGATTGCAGCCATGTTTTGGGCAGGTAATGTGCAGGCGCAAAGCTGTGAAAATAGCTGGGGATTTGTGGCCGATGGCGGGTTTGAGGCGGATGCGCCTGAGGCTTTTAGCCCTTGCCAGCCAACAGGTTCGGTTGGCGTTTTGTGCGTTGGCCCGGCATTGATGGTGACATACTCTCCGACTCAAGGCGCGCTACTAGCTGACCCGGATGGGGGCGAGCATTGGCCGATAAACCTGACGATTGATGATTTCCAATACGCGGATTACGCTTACTATATGGGCGCAACGGGGCAGTTTGCTTTTGTACGCGTGGCGTGGGACAATTTTCATCCGCTGTTTGGGGCGCTACAATCGGGGCGTGAAATTGTGGTATCCGTCCCGAATTTTGGCTTGGAAAGCGTGGTTCAGCTAACGGGATCTCGCGAGGCGATTAGCCAGGTTATTGAGGCGTGTCAGCAAAATTAGGCAGGCAGGCTAGTGGCCATAAACCATGAGCGCGACAATGAGCGGCTCTGGATCTGATACTTGGTAGATTTCGGGGTGTTGACGCAGCTCGTTTAAGAGCGCGGGGTGGCGGGATTCCGGAATTTTTGCGTGGGTCATGGCTTGGGTTAGAAGCGGCCGGGCCGTGGCGCTCAGCTCTTGTTTTATAGCTTCAAAATTCAGGGTTACAAAGCGGGATACGCGGCTGCGGCGCGCATTATATGCGGCATTCGAGAGGCCATTTTCGATGGCAAGTAAAGGGAGCAGGGCCGGATTGGGCAGGTGGCTGGGCGTGGTTGAGGCACAGGCGGCAAGGGTGAGGAAAATGACGAAGCGCATGGGGCATGTTAGCTGATTTTATCACTGGATAAAGCGATTGGTGTGGGTGTTGGCGGATATTGGCTGGAACGTGCGGGCCAAAACTATCGCCCAGCAAGAAATAGTGGCCATTCTATCGGGTTGGCTCGGGGGGCTTTGTGCACTCCACGCGGAGATCAGACCACAATTCAGGAAATTGAAGAGGCTCAAAGCGCATAGTGGTTTTGGACCAGTTCCAATATTGCGCCGCACCCTCCACCTTTAGAAGGGCATGAAAAGAAAGCTGAAAGTCCTGCGACCCTGTCGTTATTGTTTCTTTTGCCGCCAGTGAAGTGCCGCGCAAGGCCCAAAAATTGTAATTTGGTGTATATACGCGTTCATTTGTGGCGCTGGGGAAGCCAACGCAATAGGGCAGACCATTGGCCGTTAAGGCGGCTTGGGCATAAAGCACCGGAACCGAAAGAATAGACCATGCTGGCATGATAAAGGCGGCACCTAGAAGGAAGCGGAATTTTGCGGCGTTCCTTATATCTTTCTTGGCCAAGGCCATGGCGGCAATATTGCACAAAACCGAAAAATTAAGCACCGATATCAGGGTGATTTTTCCAAATGTCGGAAGGCTGACGGCGGCTATGAAAAGGGCAGGAAGCAAGGCAAAGCCGGATATGGCGACGAATAACCCTGCCAATACCATATGGGGCGCGCGCAGGATGGCCAGCGCCAGAATTGTTATGGGGAGTGCGCTGAGGATGACGGCATAGTATGTGAGCTGGAAAAGGCTAGGAAATATGCTTGGTCGGCTGCTCAAAATATACCACTGATCGGGCCATATCAACATTCCGGTAAGGTTAACGCCGTAAAGCGCAAGCAGGAACCATACTGTTTTTTGTTGATATTTTGGCGCTGAGGTCAATAGTTTTGGAGCCATTTCTGTTTTTGCATTTACCAAAGGCGTGGGGCACAGTATCCATGTGCTAGGTGAATCTCAAGGTAAGAGGGAAAAGATGTTTGATCTGACAGGGAAAACGGCGCTGGTAACGGGCGCTTCGGGTGGTATTGGCGGGGCGATTGCAACGGCTTTGCACGGGGCGGGGGCCACGGTGGCGCTTTCTGGCACGCGGGTTGATCCGCTGGAGGCTTTGGCGGCCACGCTTGGCGAACGGGCGCATGTGGTGCCGTGTAACCTGAGCGACCGTGAGGCGGTGAAGGCTTTGCCCAAGGCGGCAATGGATGCGGCGGGGGGCTTGGATATTTTGGTGAATAACGCCGGGGTCACTAAGGACAACCTGTTTATGCGCCTCAAGGACGAGGAGTGGGACACGGTTTTGGAGATCAACCTGACCTCTACCATGATGCTAATGCGGGCGGTGATGCGGCCCATGATGAAGGCGCGGGGCGGGCGGATTATTAATATTTCTTCGATCGTTGGCGTAACCGGAAACCCCGGGCAAGCGAATTATGCGGCGTCTAAGGCAGGCGTGATTGGCATGGGCAAATCTGTGGCGCAAGAAGTGGCTTCGCGCGGGATTACCGTAAATGCCATTGCGCCGGGGTTTATCACAACCGCGATGACCGATGTGTTGACGGATGAACAGAAGGCCGCGCTGCTTGCGGGCGTGCCGATGGGGCGGATGGGGACATCAGACGAAATCGCCGCTGCGGCGCTTTATCTGGCGAGTGACGAGGCGGGCTATGTGACCGGGCAAACGCTGCACGTCAATGGCGGCATGGCGATGTTTTAGGAGCGCAGGATGAACCCCTGTAAAGCCTTGCCGTAAAAGGCATTTTGGCGGGCAGCCGTGGCGGATGTGAGCTTGTTTGATATCCGCGGGTTGTGGACGCCGAAATTTGCGATCACACCGGATATGGGCACCGCGACCTTCGGCTCCTGTTTTGCCCAGCATTTTGGCCATGCCTTGCGCGACCGCGGGTGTAAGTGGATTGATGGGGAGCCAGCGCCAACAGACCTAACGGCGGAAAACCGGAAGAAATTTGGTTTTGGCCAGTTTAGCGGGCGCACGGGCAATATTTATACGACATCACTGTTACGGCAATGGTTGGACTGGGCAAAGCGAGACCAAGTGCAACCGGATGAGTATTGGGAGAAGGACGGGCGGATTTATGACCCGTTTCGGCCAAATATTGAGCCGGACGGTTTTGCATCGGTTGAAGAAATGCGAAAGATGCGGGATATCACGGTATCTTCGTTAAACCGGACGCTGCGGCGAACCGATTTGTTTGTGTTTACACTGGGGTTAACGGAATCCTGGATGAACAAGGATGGCGGCTATGAATACCCAATGTGCCCCGGCACTGTGGCAGGAGAATTTGACGCGGAGAAACATATTTTTGTGCCGCAGTATTATGATTTCATTATGGAAAACCTTTTGAAATCCATAGAGAATTTGCGGCAAAGAAACGAAAATATTAAGGTGCTGCTTACGGTTTCGCCCGTGCCGCTTACGGCCACGAATTCCGGCGAACATGTATTGGTGGCGACGAGCCTGTCAAAATCAATTCTGCGGACAGTTGCGGGAGCAGTGGCGGCTAATTTTGACTATGTAGATTATTTCCCGTCCTACGAGATTATTAATTCGCCGGTATTTAAAGGCACATTTTTTGAGCCAAACCTGCGGAGCGTGAATCCGGCGGGCGTGAAGCTGGTTATGGAAAACTTTTTCCATGATTTAGGCTTGCCAGACTTGGCAATGGCAGCGCCTGCCAGCCCCAGCAAAGCATCGCAAGACCCCGAAGAGGATTTGGCCTGCGAAGAGGCGCTTTTGGCGGCTTTTGAGCCCGATGATAGCGAGGGTAGATGAAATGATAAAGATATGCGTGATCGGAAACAGCCATGCTGCCAGTATTAAGTCTGGGTGGTTGGCGATTTCCGAATACTATCCAGAGGTAGAACTCACGATCTATCCATTCCATGGGTTATATTACGAAACCTTTACCCCCGTGCCGGAAGAAGGCCTGTTGCGGATGGAAAAAGACATTATTCGCAACCGTTTTATTCACCTTTTAGGGGGCGACGGGCATGTGCGCATTAACAATTTTGATCAGTGTTTAATTGTGGGTGGCGTGAAGTTGCAAGCCGCGCTTTTTGATACATATTCCGAACAGGTGCGCCGCACAGCGCTTATCGACTGGTATGAAAATTCACACATCCACCTGTTGGTTAAAAAAATTCGGCTGCTGTCCGATCTGCCGATTGATATCACCCTCAATCCGCTTCGGGCCTTTAGAAGCCTTAGCGAAAACTGGATGGAGGGGTATTCATATCAAGGCACCATCGACATTTTGAACGCTTACTTGCAAGAGGCTTATAATGCCCGCCTATATGGCCAGCCGGATAATACCATTGAAGGGGCTTTTGCCTCCAAGGTCGAATATGCTGTTGGCGAATATCGCCCCAATTCCTCCACATTGCCCGGCGCAACTCCTACGATCGAAGACGATTTACTGCATATGAATCGGGCGTTTGGCGCGCTTATGCTTGCTAAAATCCTGGCGGCGCAGGGGATGAGGCCAAAGGCGCTGAAGCTGCCGGAACCGGACGGGCATATAGCGCTTGCCAAGCGCCATAACCCGCCCAAAATGATTAAAGCCGGAAAGCTTTAGCCGCTATATTTCCGACGTCTGCGTGCGCTCTTCCATGATCATATCTTGAAGCAGGTCATCGACCATTTTCTTGATCTTGGTATCTGCCAGCACGGCTTTTTCGGCGGAGGCTGAAAGCTTATCCACGCTTTCACTGCCTTTGGCGGCCTCGATGGCTTTATCAAAGCCAAATTTGGCGGCCACTCCGCCAATAGCCCCATTGCCGATGTTTTTGATCAGCTTGGCTTGCACCATCCTGCCGATATCTTTGTCTTTTGTCAGCTTGCCAATGGCATTTTCGCCCAGCTTTTTGGCAACAGCATCACGCGCGGCCAGTGACCATTTTGCATTAAAGCCTTGCAGGTTTTTTACCAAGCCCGCCGTGAGGGCCTTAAATAAGATATTGGCAACGGAATCGTAAAGGTCCTTTTCGCTCGGCACTTTGCCTGATTTGGCAGATTTGCCAAACAGCGATATGGCTTCTTCGGCGGCGCCTGTGAGGATGGACTTCCCAGCTTCGGCCAGATACGTTTTAAGCAATAGCTGCACGGCCTTTTCCGATATGACCCCGCTCATTTTTTTAACGACCATAGGTGCAACTTTCTTGGCCATATCATCGACAAACTTGAGCTTTATGGTGGAGCCAAGCGCTCCGGTGGCTGCGCCTGTGAGGGTATCAACGGCCACATTAAAAGCCGCGTCGAGCAGGTCTCCCGGTGTGGCGGGCTTGTCACTCATGGCGACTTTTCCCACTTCGGTTGAAAGCGATTTCAGTGCTGAGGTTGTGCCCCCTGCTACAATGGCCGCCTCTACGGCGGTTAAGCCCGCACCCGTTACCAATACTGGCCCGGCAATCGCCCCGACCACAACCCAGCCCACAGCCGTGGTTAACCCAAGCGTAACGCCAATAGTGTTGGCACTATTGGAATAGCTCTTCAGGTATTTTAGCATTTCACTGGTGAATTTATTAACAGCCGTTTCGGCAGCCGGAAGATATTTGTATACATCCTCCACTTTGCCCGCCGAAATAGCGCGCTCAACCTTACTTACCTCAGAGCTGGCTTTACTAGCATAGCTCGCCGAGGGCAGGGAGGCACCGCTATATTTCATAACCAGCATATTGGAAACCGCAGCCAGATAGCCCTTTTCCAGCATGCCGACTTTCAGGTGTTCTTCATAAATGCTTTCGCAGGTATTATACTGCTTGCGGTAGCATTCCACCATTGGCTTGAGTTTCTTAATGGCGTCAGCCACAAGGGTTTTAAACTCGGCCTCGGTAACAATATAGCATTTACCTTTTAGGGTTACGCGTTTGTATTTGATTGCATCCCGCTTTTTTTGGGCCGTGGAATATTTTGTTGTCAGCTTTTTTTCGGTGGGTAGGCCCGGATCTACAATGCCGTCGGGCGTTTTGTAGCCGAGCGATGATTTCTGGAAGCTTTTAATGGAGCTTATCAGCTTTGAATCACATCTACCGGTAATTGTGACCCCGGAAATATTGTTGTCGATCAGCATTTGCTGAACCAATTCAATATCGGCTTTGGCGTTTTTAACGGGTTTTCCTTCGGTAATGCGTTTGCTTTCGCCAACCGGCGCAGATAGTTTTTTTACAGGCATAATACGTCCTAAAGTGGAAATGAAAATAAAGCGCTAACTTATGGTGGAGTTGGGGCTGTGGCAATAATATTTATTCACCAGCCCTGAGTTCGGAAAGCACTTGCAACTTGGGAAAGTAAGATTCAGCTTCCACTGAGTTTACGAATCCGTTTTACTGAGGGTGGCTTTGTTCGAATTAGAATATTTGGGGTGTGGCAACATCGTTTGAGTGCCGCCTTTTTGATTGTATACATCTAGATATAACTATGTTAGTGGCACCCTTTAGGTAACTAGTAACTAGGAGTATTGAAGATGGTTTTGTCTAGGGTTTTGAACTTTAGCTTTGTGCTGAGGCGTGCCGCAATTGTAACGTCAGCAATGGTGGGGGTCACCTTCTCTGGTGGAGCGGCCTTTGCACAGGGTCAGTCGCAGGTAACGCTTTCCGCGAATGATGGTGGCCTTGAACTGACGGGTGAATTGAAGGAAATTAGGGACGGGTTTTATTTTCTGGATGTGCCTTCATTGGGGCTGATGAAAGTTCGTATCGATTTGGTGACCTGTTTAACAGGCTGCGAGTGGTTGAACCCGGTTGAACCCCAATTTGGTATTTACGGCTCACGCACGGTTGGCACCACGCTCATTCCTAACTTGGTACGCGGATATGCGGAATCTGTTGGCGCGAGCTACGAATTGGTGGCCACAGATGACCCAGCAGAGCGTGTGATTATTCTGACCAACCCTGATGGCTCAATTCGTGCCGAAATAGACCTTCAATCCCGTGGCTCTGGCAGTGCGTTCCCGGCGCTTGCGGAAGGGTTTGCCGATATTGGCGTTGCTGACCGCCGCATGAAGGACAGTGACGTAGCCAAAATAGCCGCTTTGGGCGTGCCTGATTTGCGAGACACTGAAAACGAAAATGTATTGGGTGTAGACGGGATTGTAATGATTACAAACCCGAATAACCCTGTGCGAAATCTTTCGTCTATGGATGTCGCCAAAATATGGTCAGGCGAGATTACAAATTGGCTTGAGCTTGGCGGCGGCAATGTTCCGATCCTGGTTAACTCCTTCGGAGAAGGCTCTGGTGACCGCGCGGTCATGATGGACGCGCTGGTGCGCCCCAATGGCCGTGATGAAGACGCGGATGTTACGCGCTGGGGTGCCTATCAGGATATGGTTGATTCCGTCATGGCTGAACCAGGCGGGATTGGTTTTGTGGGGCGCTGGTTGGCGCGCACAAATGATGTGAATTTGTTAACAATTCGCGAGACGTGTGGTCTGCTTTCTCCGCCGACAGATTTTCGTATGAAAATAGAAGGTTACTCGTTATCTCGCCGTCTTTATGGATATACGCGACCTGGGTCTATTCACCCTGAAGCGCAGGCATTTTTGGACTGGACAGCAACAAGCGAAGCTCAGGCATACATTAAGGAAAGCAATTTCATTGACCGTGAGCTGGAGCGCATGCGCCTTGAAGATATGGGCATGATGCTAATACATACAGCGGCTGTTGAGCCTGATTTTAATGGTGCTCAGTATTCATCTATGATGCGTGAGTTGCGCGGGGCTGACCGGCTTAGTATTTCATTCCGGTTTACGACCGGATCAAGCAATTTGGATGTTGAATCTATTCGTAATATTCAGGAGCTGGCAGCTCGTATGGATGCTGGGGAGTTTGAGGGGCTAGAGGTTTTGCTGGTTGGCTTTGCAGATTCCGTTGGCGACCGGGTGCGCAATACAAGGCTGGCGGAAAGCCGCGCAAATGCGGTGCGCAATATCTTGCAGCGAGCGTTATTGCCTGAGACTGTTCGTGACCTGCGATTAACCCCGCTAAGCTATGGTGAGCTATTGCCGCTATCTTGTAACGACGCAGAGGTTGGCCGTGCCCGAAATCGCCGTGTTGAAGTGTG
This sequence comes from Paracoccaceae bacterium, assembly GCA_016744015.1. GTDB lineage: Bacteria > Pseudomonadota > Alphaproteobacteria > Rhodobacterales > Rhodobacteraceae > UBA3077. The sequence continues at coordinate 256,742 of JADGFD010000002.1, forward strand.
GCTTCGGTTGCCAGATAGCCGCTCTAACTTGCGGTAGGTAGGCCACGAAATAGTGTAAAACGGGCAACGCGCCACATTTTGTGGCGAAAAACTGCCATAACAACTATGGCAAGCACGTGAGGCTATTGAAATAGTGAAAGTGCTTGCCAACTTGTGAGAGTATGCTATAGCCCCCAAAGGATTCACCGGAGGCTCTGCCCTGCGGGTAGTTTTTAGTTTTTTAATGGAAGATTTGGCGGATCGCTAATGACACCTAACAACAGAGTGGTTCGCCGCTCACCTGATAAAAGGATGAAACCATGAGCGACATTTCAGATCGCCTGAAAAAGATTGTTGTCGAGCACCTGAGCGTGGAAGAAGACAAAGTTGTTGAAGGCGCGTCCTTCATTGATGATCTGGGCGCTGACAGCCTTGACACTGTTGAGCTGGTTATGGCTTTTGAAGAAGAGTTCGGCATTGAGATCCCTGACGACGCAGCAGAGACTATTCAGTCTTTCGGCGACGCGGTGAGCTACATCACCAAAAACACCTGATTTTTTGGTGCAGGTATGATAAAACGGCATCCAGCGCGGCTGGGTGCCTTTTTTTGTTTGGGAGATTGATTGTGAAATTTAGAGCGATATTTAGTGCGGCGGCACTGGCTTTGGGGCTGGGCAGCGGGGCGCAGGCGCAGTTTTTAACAGCTGCCGAGGTGAAGCCGATTTTGGAAATGACTCAGGGGAACTGGGTGGGAGTTCGCGTTTGGGAAGGAAATGACCTGCTCTATTTCACCCATTTGGTGACCTTTCGCTGTGGGCTTGAAGAAGTATTTTTTGGGATAAACGGTGAGGTGCCAAGCGTGCCGTTGCCACTGGAACCTTGCTATGAAGGCACCGCTGCGCCTGCGGCGATGGACCCAGTGAAATATCCGCCTTATATGACCTTTCCTGTCGGCTCTATTCATGCGGTGACGCTCATGATGATGTATGATGACGGCGACATTCAGGAAGTGACCTTCGAACGCGCGCAGATACAGATACCATAGGTCTTGCCCTTGGGCTTTGGCTTGGGGTAAAACATGCGAAAATAGAATAAGGTGGGGCTGATATGCGTCGAGTTGTAGTTACGGGTCTGGGGATGGTTTCTCCTTTGGCGGATGGTGTGGATAAAACTTGGGAGCGGTTGCTGGACGGGCAATCGGGCGCGGGGCCGATTACGCGGTTTGATACCGAGGGGCACAAAACGACCTATGCCTGCGAGGTGCCTTTTGGAGATGGGTCAGACGGGACGTTTAACCCTGACACCTATATGGCGCCGAAAGAACAGCGCAAGGTGGACACGTTTATTATGTTTGCCATGGCGGCGGCACAGCAGGCCGTGGAAGACGCGGGCTGGCAGCCTGAAGATGAGGAAAGCCGCGAGCGCACGGGGGTTATGATCGGCTCTGGCATTGGTGGCTTGCAGTTGATCGAGAAGACTGTGCTGATGATGGCGGAAAAAGGCCCGCGCAGGGTGTCACCGTTTTTTATTCCGGGGTCGCTGATTAACCTGTGCTCGGGGCAGGTTTCGATTAAATATGGCTTTAAGGGGCCAAACCACGCGGTCGTAACGGCCTGCTCAACCGGCGCGCATGCTATTGGCGATGCGGCGCGGCTAATTATGCTGGATGATGCGGACGTAATGGTGGCTGGCGGGGCCGAGGCGGCGATTTGCGGTATCGGGATTGCGGGCTTTAATGCAGCCAAGGCGCTTTCAACCGGTCGAGCGGATGAGCCAGAAAAGGCCTCGCGGCCCTATGACCAAGACCGTGATGGCTTTGTGATGGGCGAGGGCGCTGGCGTGGTGGTTCTGGAAGAACTGGAGCACGCGAAAGCGCGCGGCGCGACGATTTATGCTGAAGTTGTTGGCTATGGGCTTTCGGGCGATGCGTTTCATATAACCGCACCTGCGGCTGATGGTGATGGCGGATTCCGCTCGATGAAGGCGGCTTTGAAACGGGCGGGGCTCGCGCCTGCGGATGTGGATTATGTGAATGCACACGGGACATCAACCATGGCGGACGTGATTGAGTTGGGCGCCGTGGAGCGGCTGCTGGGCGAGGAGAGCACAGCGACGATGTCTTCCACGAAGTCGTCGATCGGGCACTTGCTGGGGGCCGCAGGGGCGGTTGAGGCGATATTCTCGATACTGGCGATACGGGACCAGATTGCCCCGCCAACGATTAACCTTGATACTCCTGTGGAAAGCCGGCTGGACCTTGCGCCGAATAAGGCGGTGAAGCGGAAGATTGACGTGGCCCTAAGCAATTCATTCGGCTTTGGCGGCACCAATGCTTCGGTTGTTTTCAAGAAGTTGGATAGCTAAATGCGCAAGGCTCTGGTTTCGAATGCACTGATGTTTTTGATCGTCGGGCTGATTGGCTTTGGCGCGGTGCTAGGCTGGGGCAAGGCGCAATTTGGGGCCGTGGGGCCGCTGACGAAGGCGATTTGTTTTACCGTGCCGGGCGGGTCTAACTTTAGCAAGGTGAGCGAGCAACTGGCGGAGGCTGGCGCGATTGAAACGCCTTGGATTTTCCGGATTGGCGTGCGCAATAGCGGGAAATCTGGTGACTTGAAGGCGGGGACTTTTGTGTTGCGGCAGGGGGCCTCGATGGCCGAGATCACGGATGAGTTGACTCAGAGTGGCGCGGCAACTTGCGGTAGCGAGATTGTACTGCGGGTGGGTGTGACGCGGAGCGATTTGCAGATGCGGGAGGTGGACCCTTCGACGGAGCGGATGGTAACTGTTGCGAGCTATGTGCTGGGAAGCGGTGAATTGCCGAGCGAATACAGCCGCTTGCGGGCTGATGATGCCACGGAGTATCGAGTGCAAATGGCTGAGGGCTCAACCGTTTGGCTGGTGGCTGAGGCCTTAAGGCAGGCGGAGTTTTTGTCCGGCGAAGTTGGCGTTTTGCCGCAAGAGGGTATGATGGCGCCCGATAGTTATGCGGTGAGTGCAGGGAGCGACCGTGGCGCGCTGATGGCCGCGATGGTGGAAAAACAGGAGGAGCGGCTGGCGGCGGCTTGGGCCACGCGGGCAACGGATTTGCCGATAGACTCGCCCGGGGATTTGCTGATTTTGGCTTCGATCATTGAAAAAGAGACCGGTATTGCGGAGGAGCGCGGGCTGGTGGCCGGCGTTTTTGCCAATCGGCTAAGGCGCGGGATGCGGCTGCAAACGGACCCTTCGGTGATTTATGGCATCACACTGGGCAAAGAGATTTTGGGGCGAGGGCTGCGGGTAAGTGAGCTTAGGGGCGAAACGCCTTATAATACTTATGTAATTCCGGGCTTGCCGGTGACGGCGATTGCCAACCCCGGCAAGGAGGCCATTGAAGCGGCTGCGAATCCGGAGGCGACGGAATTTATCTTTTTTGTGGCGGATGGCACAGGGGGGCATGCTTTTGCCGCGACTTTGGAAGAGCACAATGCCAACGTGGCCAAATGGCGGGCGGCTGGAAATTAGGCTTTAGTTCAACGGCTTAGTGATTCGTTAACGCGAAGTGTTGCGTGGCGAACGCACGTATGGCGTGCAAATTGCTTGACTTTGCGAACGGTGTTGGGTATAACTCTAAGCAAGCTGGAAGAAATGGGCGAGCGGACTACCGAAGGGTGGGCCGCTCTTTTCGTTTCTGCCCCCATACGGAGGCAGGTGAAGGCTGAACATATGACATTGAAATCGTCCAACGCTGGGAAGCCCAGCGAGGATACGCTGCGCTCGGCACGGTTTGTTTACAAACGGTTGGCGCGGGGATTGCAGGTGCTTGTAGAGCGACTGGAAGGCGGGCTGGAGTCTGAGGACCCGACGGCTGTTCAGAAGCAAATAAGCGGGCATTTCAAAACCTTGCAACAAATTGTTGATATGGAGTTGGCGCTTGGAAAACGTGAAAAGCAAACGGGCGGCGGGGCAACCGCGCTCGACCTTGACGCGGCAAGACGCGAGATCTGTGATCGACTACTTAAGCGGGCTGGGGCCGGAGGCGCTGACGAAAGCGCTTGATGGCCTGAGTGAAAATGCGCTGGTGTCTCTGCCTTGGCTCTTTGAGTTTTGGGCCTTGGAGGGACATCAGCTGCCACCGGAAGGCGACTGGACGACTTGGGTGATTTTGGGCGGGCGCGGCGCGGGTAAAACCCGGGCCGGTGCTGAATGGGTTCGCGCTCAGATTGAGGGGGCGGGGCCTTTGGACAAGGGGCTTTGCCGCCGGATGGCGCTGGTGGGCGAGACGATTGAGCAATGTCGTGAGGTTATGGTTTTTGGGGAAAGCGGAATTTTAGCATGCAGTCCGCCAGATAGGCGGCCTGTGTATGAGGCAACGCGGAAGCGGCTGCTGTGGCCCAACGGGGCGGTGGCGGAGCTTTATTCGGCGTTTGACCCCGAGCGGCTTAGGGGGCCGCAATTTGACGGGGCTTGGGTGGACGAGCTGGCAAAGTGGAAAAAGGGGCGTGAGGCGTGGGACATGCTGCAATTCGCGCTGCGACTGGGGGAGAATCCTAGGCAGGTGGTGACGACAACGCCGCGGAATAGTGAGCTGCTAAAGGAGATTTTGGGAGAGGCGGCGACGGTGAAAACCTCGGCGGCGACGAGTGCAAATAGTGCCAATTTGGCGGCTTCGTTTTTGACGTATGTGACGGCGAAATATAAAGGCACGAGGCTGGGGCGGCAGGAGCTTGAGGGGGAGCTTTTGACGGCGGAAGAGGGCGCACTTTGGAGCCATGGGGGCTTTAAGCGGGGAAAGGCTGAGGCGTTTAGCCGGATCGTTGTGGCAGTGGACCCGCCGGTGACGAGTGGTGAGAAGGCTGACCTGTGTGGGATTGTGGTGGTTGGGGTGGTGGCTGAGGGGCCGCCGACGGAATGGCGGGCTGTGGTGCTGAAGGATGCAAGTATTCAGGGGGCTTCACCGCAGGCTTGGGCGAGCCGCGCGGTAGAGGTTTTTAGGGATTTTGAGGCGGACCGTTTGGTGGCGGAGGTGAACCAAGGGGGCGAGCTGGTGGAGAGTTTAATCCGGCAGATTGACCCGTTGGTGGCTTATCGCGCAGTGCGGGCCTCACGCGGGAAAATTGCGCGGGCGGAGCCGGTGGCAGCGCTTTACGAGCAGGGGCGTGTGGCGCATCTGGAGGGGCTGGAGAGGCTTGAAGACCAGATGTGCTTGATGACCGGCGAAGGGTTTAAGGGCAGTGGCAGCCCTGACAGGGTGGACGCTTTGGTCTGGGCGATAACGGATTTGATGATTGACCCGGCGGGGGTGTTTTTGGCGCCTCGGGTGCGGGCGTTGTAGGTGGTGGGTGCAAGTACCCACCCTACGGATTTCGAGTGTTTAATTGACCTTACTAAACTGGTTTAATGAGGTCAGTTAAGCGGTAATGTTTTGCGATAAAATGGGGGCATAACTTTATGGTTTTGCAGATTTTTAAGGCGTCTAAGGGCGCGAGTGAAAAGAAGTCTAGCGCGGTGGCCGGAGTTGTGGCTTTTCAGGGCGCGGGGCGTGTGGCTTGGACGGGACAAGACACGGCTAGCTTGACGCGCAACGGGTTTGTGGGGAACCCTGTGGGGTTTCGCTGTGTGAAGATGATTGCCGAGGCAGCGGCGGCTGTGGGGCTGGTTTTGAGCGACGCGGAGCGCCGCTATGAGGCGCACCCGATGCTGGGCTTATTGGCGCGGCCTAATGGGGCGCAGGGGCGGGCGGATTTGCTTGAGGCGCTGTTTGGGCAGCTGTTGCTTTCGGGGGATGGCTACCTTGAGGCGGCGGGGCTGGATGAAGCGGGACTGCCGCAGGAGCTTTTTGTGCTGCGGTCTGACCGGATGCGGGTGGTGCCCGGGGCTGATGGTTGGCCGGTGGCGTATGAATATGCGGTGGGGGGCAAGAAACACAGGTTTGATATGCGCGGCGAGGTGAAGCCGGTGCTGCATGTGAAGCTGTTTCACCCTGCGGATGACCATTACGGGCTTTCGCCGATGGCGGCAGCGCAGAAGGCGATGGATGTACATAACTCTGCAAGTGCTTGGAGCAAGGCGCTTTTGGACAATGCGGCGCGGCCTAGTGGTGCAATTGTTTATAAGGGTGCTGACGGCATGGGGAGCATGGCGGAAGACCAGTATGACCGGCTGGTGGATGAGATGGAGAGTCATCATCAGGGGGCGCGGAATGCGGGCCGGCCTATGCTGCTTGAGGGCGGTTTGGACTGGAAGCCAATGGGGTTTAGCCCGTCTGACATGGAGTTTCAGAAAACCAAGGAGAGTGCCGCGCGGGAAATTGCGCTGGCTTTTGGCGTGCCGCCGATGCTGCTGGGGCTGCCCGGAGATGCGGCTTATGCGAATTATGCGGAGGCGAACCGGGCGTTTTACCGGCAGACGGTTTTGCCGCTGGTGGGCAAGCTTTGCGGAGCGCTGGGGAACTGGCTTTCGGATTATTATGGCGAGGTTTTAAGCCTGAAGGCGGATCTTGATAGCGTACCGGCGCTGAGTGTTGAGCGGGAGTCGCAATGGCGGCGCGTGGCGAATGCGGGCTTTTTGACCGATGCCGAAAAGCGGGCCATGCTTGGCCTACCGGCGACTGCCGATGAATGAGCGCAAGGCGGGGGGGTCGCGATACCTTTATGAGCCATTTGATGCGGCGCAGGCGCGGATTGAGGCGCATGAACGGGTGACCGACGAGCGCTGGAAGGGGCTTGAGCGACGGCTGAACGGGATTGAAACCATGCTGGAGCGGCTGGAAAAGCGGATGTGGCTGGCGGTTTATGGCGCGGCGAGTTTGTTTTTGGCGAATGTCGCGGTGGCGTTTTTGCAGGGGTGAGTGGTGGGTGCAAGCACCCACCCTACGGATTTCAAAATATCGAAAGGGATTGAGATGAATTATTCTCCATTCGTGGGCCCTGCCTACGAAACCAAATTTTGTGCGCTGGAGGAAGCGGCGGTGAATGGCGCCGTGATTACCGGCTATGCCAGCTTGTTTGGCGCGGCGGACCAAGGCGGCGATGTGGTGCAGCCGGGGGCGTATAAAGCGTGCTTGAAAAAGCTCGCGGCCAAGGGCGGCAAGATAAAAATGCTGTGGCAGCACGATGCGACCAAGCCAATAGGCGTGTGGGACGAGATTGTGGAAGATGCCAAGGGTTTACGGGTTTCTGGTCGGCTTTTGACTGAGGTTCAGGCTGGCTTTGAAGCGCAGGTGTTGCTGGAAGCGGGGGCGATTGACGGGCTGTCAATTGGCTACCGCACCAAGCGCAGCGAGAAGGCCCAGAAGGGGCGCTTGCTGCATGAGATTGAGCTTTGGGAGGTGTCACTGGTGACGTTCCCGATGCTTCAAGAGGCGCGTGTGCAGCCTTCTTCAGATGAAGAGGCGTTGGCGCAAAATCTGGCGGAGACCTTTCGGGCTGCCAGAGACATGCTGGCTTAGTGCCAGCCTAACTTAAAGGATGACCAATGGGTAAAACCGAAACCAAGGCGCAAGGCCCGGCTGTGGAAGTGAAGGCTGCACTGCAAGGGTTCTTGTCTGAATTCAATGAGTTCCAAGGCGAGCTTAAATCTAAACTTAAAGAACAGGAAAATCGTTTGAACATGCTTGATCGTAAATCTATCTCACCCTCCCGCCCGGCACTTTCTACGGCTGCTGACCTTGACATGCCGCACAAGAAGGCCTTTTCGGCTTATCTTCGCTCGGGCGATGATGACGCGCTGCGCGGCCTTCCGATGGAAGAAAAAGCGCTTTCTACGGCTGTATCGGCTGATGGTGGCTTTTTGGTAGACCCGCAAACAGCGGCACAAATCACTTCGGTGCTTCGCGGTGCTTCAAGCATTCGGGCGATTGCCAACGTGGTGCAGGTGGAAAGCACGGCGTATGATGTGCTGGTTGACCAGACTGATATCGGCGCGGGTTGGGCAGATGAAACCTCTTCAACCACGGAAACGGGCACACCGCAGATAGACCGGATTTCGATTCCGCTGCACGAGCTTTCGGCGCTGCCTAAAGCCTCGCAACGCTTGCTGGATGATAGCGCCTTTGACGTGGAAGGCTGGCTGGCGGGCCGCATTGCGGACAAGTTCTCCCGTGCGGAAAGCCTTTCGTTTATTGCCGGTGACGGCGTGGACAAGCCAACGGGCTTTTTGACCCATACTGCGGTTGCCAATGGCAGCTGGAGCTGGGGCAACCTTGGCTATGTCGCTACCGGTGAGCTGGGTGATTTTAACAGCGTGGACCCTGCCGACGCGATTGTTGACCTTGTGTATGCGCTGAACGCGCAGTATCGCGCCAATGCGTCCTTTGTGATGAACTCAAAAACAGCGGGTGCGGTGCGCAAGATGAAGGATGGCGATGGCCGCTTCCTTTGGTCTGACGGCCTTGCCGCGGGAGAGCCGGCACGCCTGATGGGCTATCCGGTTCTGATTGCCGAGGATATGCCTGACATCGGGCTGGATTCATTGGCGATGGCTTTTGGTGATTTTGGCGCGGGTTATACCGTGGCTGAGCGCCCTGATCTGCGCATTTTGCGCGATCCGTTTAGCGCCAAGCCTCATGTTCTTTTCTATGCCACCAAGCGTGTTGGCGGTGATGTGAGTGATTTTGCAGCCATCAAGCTGCTGAAATTTGCTTTGTCTTAAGGCGCAAGCCTAGGCGTTGCAATAGGTCGCCCCTTGGGGCGGCTGGCCCCTCGTGCTTTCCGGTAAGCTGTTCCTCCCTCCGTATGGGCGGCACGGGGGATTTACCATTATCAAAAGACTGGACCTAAATGCGCGGCACAATTCTTAAAGACCCGAACTCCGAGCTGGCTTTCGCGATTGATTGGCGCGCCAGTGGGCTTTTGAAACATGAACAGGTGGTGGATGACCTGGGGTGGACGGTGCAACCCGTCGATGATGACCCGAACTGCCTGAAAATACTTGAACAGACGATCAAGACAAGCTGCTCGCGGGTAGTGCTAACGGGCGGCGGGGAAGGGCAGGTTTACCTGCTGACCTGCACCGTGGGCACAGACAGCAAGCGGGTGCTGAAACAGGCGGTGATCTTGCGGATTGCGGCGGATAAAATGAGTGGAGACCTCGATGAATTTGAATGAAACAACAACGCTGAGCAGTGCTGATTTTCCGATTGCCGAGTTAAAGGACCAGCTGCGGCTGGGCACCGGATTTACGGATAGTGGCGCGCAGGATGGCCTGCTGGAAACTTGTTTGCGCGCGGCCATGGGGGCCATCGAAGCGCGGACAAGCCGGATTTTGCTACGCCGGCGGTTTCAGTGGAATATTTATAACTGGCGAATGGACGGGGACACGCAGGCCCTGCCTTTTGCACCGGTTTCGTCAATTTTATATCTGCGCATGATAGCGGCTGGTGGTGAAATTACCACGATTGATTCTGCGGATTACAAGCTTCAGCTGGACAGCCATCGGCCAAAAATCGTGGCGCTTAAGCGGTCATTCCCGGCGATCGAGACGGGGGGATCTGCTGAGGTTTCGATGTATGCGGGGTATGGATTCTGGGAACATGTGCCAGCAGATTTGCAAAATGCCATGCTGATGCTGGCAGCGTCGTATTATGAAAACCGTGATGGCATGATAAATGGCGGCGGGCAAATTCCTTTTGGGGTGTCGGCTTTGCTGGAGCCATATAAGCGTGTGCGGTTGGGAGCGGCGCGATGAGTGCGCCAAAGCTAAACCGCAGCTTGGCGCTGGAAGAGCTTTTGCGCGTGCCAGACGGCATGGGCGGCTTTACCGAAAGCTGGGTCTCGAAAGGGGTTTTATGGGCCAACCTTGACGCGCGCGGGGCCGCAGAACGACAGGTGGGTGGGCGGACGCTTTCTGTGAGTAAATTCAAGATTATCACGCGGGCGGCGCCTTTTGGGGCTGATAGCCGGCCACGGCCGGACCAGCGCTTTAGAGAAGGTGGCCGGACGTTCGATATATTGGCCGTGGGCGAATATGACGATGCGGGGCACTTCCTTGAGATTTGGGCAGAGGAGGGGCGGCTATGAGCTATGCTATGAGCGCGGCGCTGCAAGAGGCTGTATTTAATACTCTTTCAGCAAATCCGGTTTTGATTGCGGCCCTGAACGGCATTTATGATGCCCCGCCGGGGAGCGATGGCACGCCGCCAGTTGGCACCTATATCACGCTCGGAGGCGAGGTGGCGAAGGATAGATCGAGCGGTAGCCATAAGGGGGTGACGCTGGATTTTGAGGTCAATATCCACTCGGATTTTGCGGGGTTTAGTGTGGCCAAGGGCGTGGCGGCTGAAGTGGTGGACACTTTGGCCTGGGCCGACCTTGGGCTGAGCCGAGGGTCGCTTGTGAACCTAAAATTTTTGAAATCGCGGACGCGCAGAGGCGCGGCCCCGGAAACTCGCCGGATTGCGCTGGTATTTCGCGCAATTCTTGATGATGGCACAATATAAGGACGCTTTAAAATGGCAGCTCAAAAGGGCAAAGACCTACTGATCAAGATAGATATGGACGGCACGGGGAGTTACACAACCTTTGCTGGCCTGCGGGCCTCTCGGATCTCGTTTAACTCGGAAACGGTGGATATTACCAATATTGCCAGTGCAGGAGGGTGGCGGGAATTGCTGCCTGCAACGGGCATTCGCTCAGCAAGCGTGAGCGGCTCGGGGGTGTTTTTGGATGAAAATACCGTGGAGCGGGCGCAGACGTATTTTTTTAATGCGGATATCCCGACATTTGAGATTATTGTGCCTGCACTGGGCGTGTTTCGGGGGGCATTCCAGATTACCAGCCTTGAATTGGCGGGAAATTATGACGGCGAGGCGACGTATGAAATTACGCTGACTTCGGGGGGCGAGATTATTGCGACACCACCGCCGCCACCTCCGGGGCCATCCCTATGAACCCATATCGTGGCGAAGTGGCGCTGGTGCTGGATGGGGAGCGGCATTGTATGCGACTCACCCTTGGGGCGCTGGCAGAGCTGGAGGACGCCTTGGGGGCGGATTCTATGCTGGCGCTGGTGGAGCGGTTTGAAAGCGGGGCGTTTAGCGCCTCGGATTTGATATCGCTTTTGTTGGCGGGGCTGCGCGGTGGCGGGCTGGAAATTGAGCGGGCTGCGTTGATGGCGGGCACGATTGAGGGTGGGCCGGTAGCGGCAGCGAAGGCGGGAGCGCTTTTGCTAAAGCGGGCTTTTTCGGTGAGCGATGAAGCGGTTTGACTGGCCCGCGCTGATGCGGCTGGGGCTGGGGCAGCTACGGCTGCCACCAGACCAGTTTTGGGCGCTGACTCCGGCGGAGCTGGGACTGATGGCAGGGCTTGAGGGCGCGCGGGTGATGGGGCGTTCGGGGCTGGCGGAGCTGATGGCAATGTATCCTGATAAAGGGGAATAAAATGGCTGATGTAACAGCGGATGTTGAGAATTTGGATTTGGCGCTGGGGGATCTGGCGAGCTCAATCGCCGGAACCGAGGCGGTGACGGCGGCGTTTAGGGCGGAACTGGCGGGGGTGGCCACGGTGATGACCGCAACGAGTGCGCAGGCGACGGGGTTTCAACGCTCGGTGGGCACGAGCTTGCGCAATGCGTTTGACGCACTGGTGTTTGATGGCGGCAAGTTGACGGATGTGCTGAAGGGGCTGTCGCTCTCGATTGCGGATTCGGCGCTAGATTCGGTGCTGAAGCCGGTGACAAGCGGGCTGGGAAACCTGATTGGCGGCGGTTTGCAAAACCTGATTTCTGGGATTTTACCCTTTGAAAACGGAGCGGCGTTTTCGAGTGGGCGTGTACAGGCGTTTGCAAAAGGCGGTGTAGTCTCGCAGGCGACGAGTTTTCCTATGCGGGGAGGCATGGGGCTGATGGGTGAGGCCGGGCCGGAGGCGATAATGCCGCTGGCGCGGGGGGCTGATGGCAAGCTTGGCGTGCGTGGCGGCGGCGGTGGTGCTGTGAATGTGACGATGAATATTAGCACGCCGGATGTGGCGAGCTTCCAGCGCTCGAAGGCGCAGGTTGCGGCGCAATACAGCCGGGCTTTGGCGCGAGGCCAGCGGAATTTGTAGGCGTAAAAATGACACGAAATAACGACGTAACATCTTGATATAAAGATAAAATATGAAATGAAACGCACCTTACTAAACTAGTTTAGTAAGGTGCGTTTTTGCGGTGTGACGCGGGCTGTTGAAGCCCTTTAATACTTTGGGAGGTTAGCATGAATTTTCATGAGGTTCGGTTTCCGACAGCTTTGTCGTTTGGCTCAAGCGGTGGGCCGGAGCGGCGCACCGAAATTGTGTCGTTGTCAAATGGTTTTGAGGAGCGGAACTCGCCTTGGGCGCAGTCGCGTCGGCGCTATGATGCGGGGCTTGGAATGCGGTCACTGGATGATTTGTCTGACGTGTTTTCATTTTTTGAAGCGCGGCGGGGGCAGCTTTTTGGCTTTCGCTGGAAGGACTGGACTGACTTTAAATCTTGTGTGCCTTCGGAGAATTTTGGGCCGTTGGACCAGAAGTTTGGTGAAGGCGACGGGGTGCGGACTGACTTTCCGCTGATCAAGAATTATCGCTCGGGGGCGTTTAATTATGAGCGGGTGATTAGCAAGCCTTTGGAGGGCCGTGTGGCGGTGGCTTTGGCCGGTGATGTGCTGGCCGAGGGTGTGCATTTTAGCGTGGATTATACCACGGGGGTTGTCAGCTTTGTGACGCCGCCGCCGCTGGAGGCGATTTTGACGGCTGGCTATGAATTTGATGTGCCGGTGCGGTTTGACACGGATCGGATTGAAGCGAACTCGGGGGCGTTTGCGGCGGGGGAAATTCCGGCGATTCCGGTGGTGGAGGTGCGGGTATGATGGGGGGTTCGGCTGAGTTTCAGGCGCTGCTGGATGGTGGCGCAACGACGATTTGCCGGTGCTGGCAGTTGCGGCGAAAAGATGGAGTGACGTTTGGATTTACGGACCATGATCTGGATCTTGAATTTGGTGGGCAGGTCTATTTGGCTGGCTCTGGGATGGATGCCTCGGCGCTGGAAAGTAGCACGGGGCTAAGCGTGGATAACGGGCAGGCTGTGGGGGCATTGAGCGCAGTTGGCTTGCAGGACGCCGACATTTTGGCGGGGAAATTTGACCGCGCTGAAGTGGTGCAGTGGCTGGTGAACTGGGAAGATGTGGCCGTGCGTGAAACGGTGTTTCGCGGGGCGCTTGGTGAAATTCGCCGGGGTGAAAGTGCCTTTGAGGTGGAACTGCGCTCATTGGCTGAGGGGTTGAATAAACCACTTGGGCGGGGGTATGTGCCGGGCTGTGATGCTGTGCTGGGGGACGCACGCTGTGGGGTGGACCTTGGGGTTTCCGGGCGGTTGGAAACGGTGAGTGTAACTTCGGTTGTGAACGCGCGACGGGTGCTGGTGGATGCGGTGATCGGTGCAGATGCTGGTTGGTTTGCCAATGGGCATATGCGCTGGGTGAGCGGTGGTAATGCGGGTGTGGTTTCGATTGTGAAGGTTGATGCGGCGGGCGTGGATTTTCGCGATATGGAGCTTTGGGAAGAGTTGCGTGCGCCGGTGGAAATTGGCGATGTGGTGGAACTGGTGGTGGGCTGTGACAAGCGGCATGGCACTTGTGGAGCCAAGTTTGGAAATATGCTGAATTTTAGGGGCTTTCCGACGATTCCTGGCGAAGACTGGGTCACTGATTTTCCCCGTGCTGACGGGCAGAATACTGGCGGGAGCCTGCTGAATGGGTGAGCGCGTGGTGGCGCTGGCGCGGGGGTGGATTGGCACGCCGTATGAGCATCAGGCGAGCTGTAAAGGGGCCGGGGCGGATTGCCTCGGCCTTTTGCGTGGGGTGTGGCGGGAGCTGCACGGGCGTGAGCCGGAGCGGCCGGGGGCGTATACGCCGGACCTATCGGAAACCGACGGGGTTGAGCGGCTTTTACCAGCGGCGCGGCGGCATATGGTTGAGATTGAAGTGGCAGAGGCGGGAGATGTGTTGTTGTTTCGGCTGGGGCGGAGCGTGGTGAAGCATGTGGCGATCCTTTCGGATGACACTGTGGGCGCAGAGAAAATTATACATGCCTATTCGGGGCGCGGGGTGGTGGAAAGCCCGCTCACGCCTGCTTGGGCGCGGCGGATAGCTGGAAGATTTCGAATTCCTGAGGGGAGAGCTTAAATGGCGACGATTTTATTGGCGGCGGCTGGCGGGGCAATTGGCTCGGCTATAGGTGGCTCGGTGCTGGGCTTGGGTGCGGCTGTGATTGGCCGTGCTGTGGGCGGCACGATCGGGAATATTATTGACCAAGGGTTGCTGGGGGGCTCGGCCCCTGTGGAGCATGGGCGGGTTGATACTTTGCGGGTGCAAGGGGCGGCTGAGGGGCGGCCTATGGCGCAGGTATATGGCGCGATGCGGGTTGGCGGGCAGGTGATTTGGGCCAGCCGGTTTTTGGAGCATGTGGCGACGAGCGGGGGCAAGGGGCTCGGCGGGCCGAAGGTGCGGGATTATAGCTATTCGGTGAGCCTTGCGATTGCACTTTGCGAGGGCGAGGTTACGCGGATCGGTCGCGTGTGGGCTGATGGCAAGCGGCTGGATATGAGCGAGATTAACTGGCGGTTGCATGTGGGGGATGAGAGCCAGATGGCGGACCCGGCGATTGTGGCCGTGGAGGGGGATGCGCCGGCTTATCGGGGCGTGGCCTATGTGGTTTTTGAGGATCTGGACCTGACGCAATTTGGCAACCGCGTGCCGCAGTTTAACTTTGAGGTTATCCGTGCGCGGGTTGATAGCGTAGCAGATCAGGTGAAGGCGGTGGCGCTTATTCCTGGCTCGGGGGAGTATGCTTTGGCGACGGATGCGGTGCACTATCCTGAAGGCAAGGGTTTGAGCCGCTCGGCGAATGTGAATAACGAGGCGGGGGGGACGGACCTTGAGGTTTCGCTCGGGCAGATGGCGGGGGATTTGCCGAATTGTGAATCTGTGTCTTTGGTGGTGAGCTGGTTTGGCGATGACTTGCGCTGTGGAGCATGTGCGATTGCGCCCAAGGTGGAGCAGGCTGAGGTGGATGGCGACCCGATGGCTTGGGAGGTGAGCGGGGCTGCGCGGGGCGCGGTGCCGTTGATGAGCCGAGACGATGAGGATAGGCCGAACTTTGGCGGGACGCCTTGTGATGAATCTGTATTGCAGAGCATTGCAGCGATTAAAGCGCAGGGCAAAGTGGTGATGTTTTATCCGTTTGTGCTGATGGATATTCCGAGTGGCAACGGGCTGGCGGACCCATATGGCGAGGCAGAGCAGGCTACGTTTCCTTGGCGGGGGCGGATAACGGCCTCTGTTGCGCCGGGGGGCGTGGGGACGCCGGACAAGACGGTGGCGATGGATGCTGAGGTGGCGGCGTTTTTTGGCACGGCGAGCGTGGGGGATTTTACGCCTAGCGGTGTGGGCGTGGCTTATAGCGGGCCTGTGGAGTGGTCTTACAGGCGCTTTATTTTGCACTATGCGCATTTATGTGCGCTTTCTGGCGGGGTTGAGGCTTTTTGCATTGGGTCGGAGCTGCGCGGGCTAACGCAGCTGCGCTCGGGGGCGGAGGTGTTTCCGGTGGTGGCGGCTTTACAGGCGCTGGCGGCGGATGTGCGGGCGATTTTGCCTGATGCCAAGATTGGCTATGCGGCGGATTGGTCGGAGTACTTTGGCTATCAGCCGAGCGATGGCTCGGGGGATGTGCTGTTTCACCTTGATGCGCTGTGGGCGGATGATGAGATCGACTTTATTGGCATTGATAATTATATGCCGCTTTCGGATTGGCGCGAGGGGGAAGACCACGCGGATGCGAGGCATGGGTCGATCTATGATCTTGAGTATCTGAAGGGCAACGTGGCTGGGGGCGAGGGGTTTGATTGGTATTATGCCAACGCCGAAGCGCGGGATTTGCAGGTGCGCTCGCCGATAAGCGATGGGGCTTATGGGGAGGACTGGGTCTTCCGCTACAAGGATATTGAGAACTGGTGGCGCTGGGGGCATAGGAACCGGATTGGGGGCGTGCAGAGCGTGGCGTATACCGACTGGATTCCGCAGAGCAAGCCGATATGGTTTACGGAAATTGGTTGCCCTGCCATTGATAAGGGCACCAACCAGCCGAATGTGTTTTTGGACCCGAAATCAGTGGAATCTCAGCTGCCGTATTTTAGTAATGGCGGGCGGGATGACTTTGTGCAGGTGCAATATTTGCGGGCGCTTTATGGTTATTGGGATGAAAACAACCCGGTTTCGGATGTGTATGGTGCGCCTATGATCGAGATGGGGCGCGCCCATGTGTGGGCGTGGGATGCGCGGCCATTTCCGGACTTTCCATCAAGGGGAAGCATTTGGTCTGACGGTGCGAATTTTGCGCGGGGGCACTGGGTTTCTGGGCGAATGACGGCGGCACCGCTGGATGGGGTTGTACGCGAGATTTGCGCACGCAGTGGCGTGGAGGCTGTGAAGACGGATGGGCTTTATGGCGTGGTATCCGGTGCGCTGCTGGACCGGAATGAAACGGCACGGCAGGGATTGCAGCCGCTTATGCTGGCTTATGGCTTTGAGAGCTTTGAGAGT
This sequence comes from Paracoccaceae bacterium, assembly GCA_016744015.1. Classification (GTDB taxonomy): domain Bacteria; phylum Pseudomonadota; class Alphaproteobacteria; order Rhodobacterales; family Rhodobacteraceae; genus UBA3077. Next base: position 273,252 of record JADGFD010000002.1, read on the forward strand.
GGTGGCGAGATTGTGTTTCGGACCTTGGATGGGCGCGCTAAAGCGGCTTTGGGGGCAGATGATTTTGCGATTGAAAGCGACGAGGCGGCGGTGAGCTTGACGCGAAACCCCGAGAGTGAAACGGCGGCGCGGGTGCGCGTGGGCTATCTGGAGCCGATGAACGATTATCAGGGCGGGGCGGCCGAGGCGGCGTTTCCGGATGAGGTGGCACCGCGCGTAAGCAGCACGGAGCTGCCTTTGGCGCTATCAAACGGGCAGGCGCGCGCGGTGGCCGCGCGTTGGCTGGCAGAGGCGCGGATTGCACGGGATGGCGTGGAGTTTGCCTTGCCGCCGAGCCGGATGGCACTGGCGGCGGGTGATGTAGTGGCGCTGGATGATGGTGGCATGGAGACACGCTACCGGATTGATCGGGTTGAGGATTATGGCTTGCGCAAGGTGAGTGCAACGCGGGTGGAGCCGGGGGTTTATACGCCTGTTTTGGCGGAGGACCGTGTGTTTGATCGTGGTGTGCCAATTTCAGCAGGGCCGGTTTATGCGGAATTTATGGACCTGCCGCTTTTGCGCGGAGATGAGCTGCCCCATGCGCCGACGGTCGCGGTGACGGCGACCCCTTGGCCCGGCGAAATGGCGGTGCTTTCGGCGCCGCAGGATGCGGGCTATGCGCTGGAGGGGCTAGTGCCACGGCGGGCTATTATGGGGGAATTGCTGGAAGATTTGGTGCGGGTTGACGCCGGACGCTGGAGCGAGGCTTCGGTTTTGGTGCGGGTGTCTGGGGGGGATTTGCAGTCTCGCACGGAGATCGAGGTGCTGAACGGGGCCAATTTGGCGGCGGTGCGGGCTGGCAGCGAGGATTGGGAGGTGTTGCAGTTTCGCGATGCTGAACTGGTTGCCCCCGATGAGTATCGGCTGAAGGGGCTGCTGCGCGGGCAGGCTGGCACTGATGGGGTTATGCCGGATATCTGGTTTGCGGGGGCTGATTTTGTGTTGCTTGACGGAGCGCAGGTGCAGCTGGATGTGCCAGGGTCTTGGCGAGGCTTGCCGAGGCATTATCGGATCGGGCCAGCAAAGCTGGGGTATGACAGCCCGCGCTATGTTCACTCGGTTGAGAGTTTTGAGGGCGTTGGGCTGCGACCCTATGCGCCAGCGCACATGGCGGCTGAGGGCAGCGGAGATTTGGCGGTGAGCTGGACCCGGCGCACGCGGGTTGACGGCGATAGCTGGGCGGGGCTGGAGGTGCCGCTTGGGGAAGAGAGCGAGGCGTATCGGCTGCGGGTGGTGCAGGGCGGCGTGAGTTTACGCGAGGAAACGCTAAGCACGCCGAGCTTTACTTACACGGTGGCAATGCAAGGGGCAGATGGGGCGGTGGCGCCATATGACCTTGAGGTTGCTCAAATTTCAACAACTTATGGGGCTGGCCCCGATGCGAGGATAACCATAAATGGCTAATACGTATAACTTTGGCATGCCGCTTTTGGATGCGGCACAGGCGCAAAAGCATGTGACGATGAATGAGGCGGTGGCGCGGGCGGATGCGGTGGCGCAGATGCGGCTGAAAGCGCGTGATGTAACGGTGCCGCCGGTGGCAGTAGATGGCACGGCTTTTGGCATTGGCGTGGGGGCGAGCGGCGATTGGACAGGCCATGATGGCGAAGTTGCGGTGCAGGCCAATGGCGGCTGGGTGTTTTTAGTGCCTAAGCTTGGCTGGCGCGGCTGGGACGAAACCTTGGGGGAAGCCGTGGTTTATGATGGTGTGAACTGGCAAGGCGATGCGGTGGCGGTGAGCGCTGGTGGCGCGGGGACGCATTGGCGGACGGCGGAAATTGACCATGTGATATTAGCGGGTGCCGATTCAACGACGGTGAATGTGATCCCGAACGGGGCGCAGGTGATCGGCGTGACGGGGCGGGTGGCCTCGGCCATTAGTGGCACGGGAATTGCAAGCTGGCAGCTTGGGGTGGCGGGTTCGGTGGACCGATATGGTTCGGGCTTGGGGCTTGGGCTGAATTCTTGGGCGAAAGGGCTGAGCGGGCAGCCGCAGACCTATTATGCCAATACACCGCTATTGCTGACGCCGGATGCGGGGACGTTTGCGAGCGGCACTGTGCGGCTGTGCGTGCATTATGTTGAGCTTAGCGTGCCGCGGGCTGTTTAAGGAGCAGTTCAACGAGCTTGGTAAGATCTTGCGGTGGTGCGGCCAGCTCGGCAGGTGCAAGGATTTGCAGCCCGATAAGGGCACTGTAAAGCAGGCGGGCTGATTGGCTTGCCTGCGTTTTTTTGTGCCCGGCCTCTAGAAAAAGTGACTCCGTAAAGGCTATGCGCCGGGCGTCAATTTTTGAGACGATTTCAGCAATATCCTGATCATATTTCCCCCAATCCCTGATGGCTGATTCGCTGGAAGGACCGCCGTAATTTGCGCTGGGTAGCTCTGTAGAGCGTTGGGCGAGCGTAAAAAGTTTTTCGGCAGGGTTTGCCGTGCCGCCACTGATTTGGGAGATAACATCGGCGGTTGCGGCCTGCTCCCAATAGGAGATCATGGCGGCTTTATATGCGCCTATATCTTTGAAATGCCAGTAAAAAGAGCCTTTGCTGACGTTAAGAGATTTGGCCAGCGGTTCGGCTTTGAGCGCTTGTGGGCCAGCATGGGTTAAAGCTCGAAAACCGGCTTGAAGCCAATCCAGTTTGGTCAAAGAATTAGTCATACCATACGGTAGCGTATTGACAGTGCGCGCGCAAGATGTTTGAACATACGCAACCGTATGGAGGTGGATGTGAATTATTGGATTTTGTCGGCAAGCGGGCTTTCCGCCCTGTTATTTTTTGCGCATATCATGGGCGGGGGCAAAGACGTGCACAAGCCAATGCTTGAGAGTGATATGAGCCGCCTACTCAAGGCCTACACCTCGGTCATTTGGCATGCGATTAGTGCCATACTTGGCATTGGATCTGCAGTGCTTTTCGTGGCGGCCATCGGGCATGGCGACGGCATGGCGATTGTTATTGCACTACAGTATCTCGCCTTTGTTGGGTTGTTTCTGGCTTGTGGAGTCATAAGGCTGAAATCAATTTGGACCATGCCTCAATGGTCGGCATTTCTGCTCATTTCAATTTTGATAGGGGCTGGGCTATGGCGCTAATTTCATATATTATTTTTGCAGTCTTGCTATTAGTTTCACTGGTGCACCTAGGGTGGGCATTTGGCATCGCGTGGCCCGCAAAAACGCGGGAAATGCTGGTGCCAACAGTGGTAGGGCTGCCCAAAGGGACACCGATGCCGTCAGCTTTATTGACGGTAACCGTTGCCTTTGCAATCTTGGCCCTTGGGGTTGTAGCGCTTTGGGGGGCCGGGGGAGTGGCTTTGCCAATTTTTGCAGAGCTAAAGGGCTGGGCGCTCCTCGGGGGCGCTGCGATATTTGGCGTGCGCGGCGTGGCAACCTATTTACCTTTTGGGGCGTTGCGCGCATCGGCTGAGCCATTTCGTACGCTGGACCGGCGTTACTTTGCACCGCTTTGCTTGCTGCTTTCTGCCGGATATATAGTGATTTTCTTGAGCTCATAAATGGACGCAAGAAACGCGTTTCTTGGCGGTGATCACGAAATATTGTATCCGTATCTACTTTTACCTCCCGTTATTGCTTGTAAATTGGCGCTCGTGCTATGATCTATAACTGATAATGCCAAGAATAACGGCAATGGAGTGAGATCATGGGTCAAAAACAGGCACATATAAGCACGGTTGATCCGGTTTGGGATGCAATCAAGGCTGAAGGGCAAGAGATTATTAACGCCGAGCCAGCAATGGCAGGCGTGGTTTATGGAGCCGTGTTGCACCATAAAACGCTGGAATCAGCGCTGGCTTACCGGATTGCGCAAAAGCTGGCTTCGGGCGATATGACCGAGAGCGTGGTAAACGAGGTGTGCGTGGAGGCCTATGCCCACGACGCAAGCCTTGGCGAAGCGGCGAGGGCGGATATTGGTGCGGTGCTGGACCGCGACCCGGCCTGCCATCGTAGCATCCAGCCCCTGCTTTATTTTAAAGGGTATTTGGCTGTCCAAGCTTATCGCATAGCCCATTGGCTGTGGGTGCAGGGGCGCAAAGACATGGCCTATTTTGCCCAGATGCGCAGCTCTGAAGTGTTTGGTATTGATATCCACCCCGGCGCGCGTATTGGCAAGGGGCTGATGATTGACCACGCGCATTCGATCGTGATCGGGGAAACGGCTGTGGTGGGTGATAATGTTTCTATGCTGCATTCTGTTACGCTGGGCGGCACGGGTAAGGATGACGAAGATCGGCATCCGAAAATTGGTAATGGCGTGCTGCTGGGTGCGGGCGCCAAGGTGCTGGGGAATATTCAGGTAGGGCATTGCTCACGCGTGGCGGCGGGCTCTGTTGTGCTGCGGGATGTGCCGCCGAACAAAACAGTGGCAGGGGTGCCGGCCAAGGTTGTGGGAGAGGCAGGCTGTGACCAGCCTTCCAACGAGATGAACCAATTACTAAGAAATGCAATTGGGTAAGCTGTTGGGTGGGGTTTTACCCCACCAACCACTAGGCCAGCATTGCGATTGGATTTTCGAGGTTTTTCTTGATGGCAGTTAGGAATTGCGCGCCTAAAGCACCGTCTATCACGCGGTGATCGACCGAGAGCGTTACCGACATAACGGTAGCCACATCCAACTCTCCGTCTGCATTTACCACGGGCATTTTTTGGCCAGCCCCTACGGCTAAAATAGAGCCATGGGGCGGGTTGATAACGGCGTCAAAGTTGGTAATCCCCATCATCCCGAGATTGGAAATCGCAAAACTGCCACCCTGATATTCGTGCGGGGCGAGTTTGCGCGCCTTGGCCCGCGCGGCGAGGTCTTTCATCTCGGTGGATAGGCTGGAAAGGGTGCGCGACTCGGCGTCACGTAACACAGGCGTAAACAACCCACCTTCAATGGCAACGGCCACGGCAACATCTGATGGCTTGAGCTTCAGAATACGATCTCCGGCCCAAACGGCGTTGCAATCCGGCACTTCTTGCAGCGCATTAGCGCAGGCTTTGATGATGAAATCATTGACAGAAAGCTTGATGCCTTTGTCAGCAAGGCCTTTGTTAAGCTCACTCCGGAATTTCAGCAAAGCATCCAGCTGGATATCGCGGCGGAGGTAAAAATGCGGGATGGTTTGCTTGGCCTCAGTAAGGCGAGACGCAATGATTTTGCGCATACCATCCAGCGGCATTTCCTCATATTCGCGATCAGCATACATAGCCGTAACGCTGTTGGCATCCGCACTTTGCGGCGCGGGCGCGGGGGCCTGTGGGGCTGCTGCGGGCTGAGCTGTCGCGTTTTCAACATCGGCTTTCACGATCCGGCCTTTGGGGCCAGAGCCTTTGAGCGCGCTCAGGTCAAGGCCCTTTTGGGCCGCAATACGGCGAGCAAGCGGAGAGGCAAAAACGCGGTCGCCTTTAGAGGCGGCAGGGGCTGCTAGGGCAGGGGATGCCGACGGAGCTTCGGCTTCCACCACAGGTGCAGGGGCCGCAACAGGCGCAGGCGCATCACTGATATCGCCGGCGCTTTCACCTTCTTCAAGCAGCACCGCAATCGGTGCGTTAACCTTTACGCCCTCCGTGCCGTCTCCCATGATGATCTTACCGATCACGCCCTCGTCAACGGCCTCAAATTCCATCGTGGCTTTGTCGGTTTCGATCTCGCACATCACGTCACCGCTCTCAACGGTGTCGCCTTCCTTCACCAGCCATTTGGCCAGCGTGCCTTCTTCCATTGTAGGCGAAAGGGCGGGCATAAGAATATTTATTGGCATGGTCCGCTCCTAGCGATAAGTTACTGATTTAACGGCGGCAATAACCTCATCAGTGGTCACCAACGCCAGCTTTTCGAGATTGGCAGCATAAGGCATTGGCACGTCTTTCCCAGTACAATTGATCACCGGAGCGTCGAGGTAATCAAACGCCTCTTGCATGATGGTAGCCGAGATATGGCCACCGATTGAGGCCACGGGGAAACCTTCTTCCACCGTCACGCAACGGTTGGTTTTCTTCACGCTGTTGATCACGCTTTCAGTGTCCATCGGGCGCAGGGTGCGCAGGTCAATCACTTCCGCCGAGATACCCTCTTCGGCGAGCTTGTCTGCCGCCTCAAGCGCATATTGCATGCCAATGCCAAAGCTCACAATCGTCACATCATCACCCTCGCACCAAATGCGGGCTTTGCCGATGGGCACGGTATAATCCTCGATTTCAGGCACATCAAACGAGCGCCCATAAAGGATTTCGTTTTCCAGCACCACAACAGGGTTCGGGTCGCGGATGGCGGATTTCATCAGGCCTTTATAGTCAGATGCCGAATAGGGCATCACCACCTTGAGGCCCGGCACTTGGGCATACCAGGTGGCATAATCATGGCTGTGCTGCGCCCCCACGCGAGAGGCCGCGCCGTTAGCACCGCGGAAAACAATCGGGCAGGTCATTTGCCCTCCCGACATATAGCGGGTTTTGGCGGCGGAGTTAATGATCTGGTCAATCGCCTGCATAGCAAAATTCCAGGTCATGAATTCCACAATCGGGTTCAGGCCAGCAAAGGCTGCGCCAATGGCAACGCCGGTGAAGCCGTGTTCGGTGATTGGAGTATCAATCACGCGCTTGGGGCCAAATTCTTCTAGCATCCCTTGGCTAACCTTGTAAGCTCCCTGATATTCGGCGACTTCTTCGCCCATCAAAAACACATCACCACTGCGGCGCATTTCCTCAGACATCGCGTCCCGAATGGCTTCGCGCACGGTTTGGGATTTAAAGGTCGTGCCGGCGGGCAGGTCTTGCTCCACCGGCGTGCTGGCTATGGGGGCCGCAGCGGCCACGGGGGCAGGGGCTTCAACGGGCACGGGCATGGCGGCAGCGGGTGCCGCATCGGCACTTTCGCCGTCTTCCACCAGCAGCGCGATTGGGGCGTTTACCTTCACACCTTCGGTTCCGTCAGCCACCAGAATTTTGCCGATCACGCCCTCATCAACGGCCTCAAATTCCATCGTGGCTTTATCTGTTTCGATCTCGCAAAGGATATCGCCGGATTCAACGGTGTCGCCTTCCTTCACCAGCCATTTGGCCAGCGTGCCTTCTTCCATGGTAGGCGAAAGGGCGGGCATGAGAATATTAATGGCCATTAGTTCACCTCCGCCAAAATGTCTGTGTAAAGCTCGGCAACATCCGGCTCGGGGCTTGCGGTGGCAAAGTCTGCTGCCGCAATCACCACCTTCTTGATCTCTTTATCAATGGCCTTCAGGTCGGCCTCCGAGGCATGCTTCCCGCTCACCAGCAAATCGCGCACGTGCTCAATCGGGTCTCGCTCCTCCTTTACCTTTTGCACCTCTTCACGAGGGCGGTATTTGGCGGGGTCAGACATGGAGTGCCCGCGATAGCGGTAAGTATTCATTTCCAATATATACGGCCCTTTGCCCGCGCGGCAATGCGCCACGGCTTTCTCGCCAGCGGCCTTCACCGCCTGCACATCCATACCATCGACCTTTTCGCCGGGGATGCCAAAAGCAGCGCCGCGGGTATAGAGATCAGGGGTTGAAGAGGCCCGCTGAAGGCTGGTGCCCATGGCGTATTTATTGTTTTCAATCACAAAAATGCAGGGGAGCTTCCAGAGGCTGGCCATGTTAAACGTCTCATAAACCTGCCCTTGGTTGGCCGCGCCATCGCCAAAATAGGCGAAGCTCACATTGTCATTTTCACGATACCAGTTGGCAAAAGCCAGCCCCGCGCCCAGTGGTACCTGCGCGCCCACAATCCCGTTGCCGCCATAAAAGTTTTTCTCTTTCGAGAACATATGCATCGAGCCACCTTTGCCGCGCGAATAGCCGCCTTCGCGCCCCGCCAGCTCGGCCATCACGCCGTTTGGGTCCATGCCGCAGGCCAGCATGTGGCCGTGGTCGCGGTAAGAAGTGATGCGCTGATCGCCTTCTTTCGCATTGGCCTCTAGGCCCACCACAATCGCCTCTTGCCCGATGTAAAGGTGACAAAACCCGCCAATAAGCCCCATGCCGTATAGCTGGCCCGCTTTCTCCTCAAAGCGCCGGATCAGCAGCATTTCTCGGTAAAATTCCAGCAATTCATCGGCATTTACATTTGCTTTTTTGGCTTTGGCCATGCGGGCCTCCTGAGGGTAGTTTATCGCTAAACTACAGTATACAGCAGGTGGACAGCTTGTCACATGCATTTTTTGCATGGCGGCATGTAAAACAATAAAGCTGCGAGGAAGAGGGTGTTACTGAACGATTATTTCGTCACCACGGATAAGGCCCAGCACCTTGCGCGCTTGCTCATCCAGTAGATCGAGGTCCAGATATTCATCCGAAAGCCGATAAGCACGGTTTTGCGCTGTGGTGCGCTCAAGCTGCAAAGCCTCAAGCTGCAATTGCAGCCGCGCCTCTTTTTGCTCGATTTTGAAGAGGGTTAGCATGCCGTAAGGGCCTTGAATGGCCGAGTATGAAAAATAGGCAACGAGGGCTACAACGCCGACAGATGTCAGGTAGCCGATCACATTCCGAGATTTACCGGTTTCATTCATTACACTGCCTCAAATTCCCGATCTAATGCCGGATAAAGCGAATCATGACAGAAGTGATTCGTTTTGTGAATCCCAAATCGACAATTTTATGCAATTAGTTGCAATTATGGTTCGCCCCGAATGGAGGCGAACCAGCTAATCAACTTTCGAGCGCAGCCACGCCGGGCAAGGTTTTGCCCTCAAGCCACTCAAGAAAGGCCCCGCCAGCGGTGGAGATATAGGTGAAATCTTTCGCCGCGCCGGAGTTGTTGAGTGCGGCGACGGTATCACCGCCCCCTGCCACCGAGCGCAGGGAGCCTGCGCGGGTTAGTTCTGCGGCTTTGAGCGCAGCAGCATCGGTGGCCATATTAAAAGGCTCAATCTCGAACGCTCCCAGTGGGCCATTCCAAACAAGGGTTTTGGCAGCAGCAAAAACCTTGCCGACTTCCGCAACTGATTGTGGGCCGGCATCAAGGATCATGGCGTCGGCAGGGCAGGCATTTGCGGCTACGGTTTCGTTTTTGGTATTGGCGGCAAATTCCCATGCCACCACCACATCAACGGGCAAGATTAGCTCGCAATTGGCGGCTTTAGCGCGCGCGATAATATCGCGTGCGGTGTCTGCAAGGTCATGCTCGCAAAGGGATTTGCCAACGTTTATGCCTTGGGCTGCAAGGAAAGTGTTGGCCATGCCGCCCCCAATCACGATCTGGTCCACTTTCGGAATGAGGTTCCCCAGAAGGTCCAGCTTGGTGGAAACCTTGGCACCACCAACCACGGCCACCACAGGGTGTTCGGGCTTGGAAAGCGCGGCCTCCAGTGCGCTCAGCTCTGCTTGCATCAGGCGGCCCGCACAGGCGGGCAGCAGGCGGGCGAGCGCTTCGGTGCTGGCATGGGCGCGGTGCGCGGCCGAGAACGCGTCGTTGCAGTAAACATCGCCAAGGGCGGCGAGGGCGGCGGCAAAACCGGCATCATTTTTGGTTTCGCCTGCGTTAAAACGAGTGTTTTCCAGCAAGAGCACGGTGCCAGCGGGGAGGGCGGCAATGGCAGCGGCGGCTTTGTCGCCTACGGTTTCATCACAAAATTCTACGGGGTGGTCGAGGGTTTCCGCAACGGCCTCGCGTAGCTGGCCAAGGCTGAACTCAGCAACCGGTTTGCCACCGGGGCGGCCAAAATGGGCCATCAGCACAGGCTTACCGCCGGCTTTTAGAATATCGTCTATCGTGGGCTTAATCCGCTCAATGCGGGTGGCATCGGTCACGCGGGCATTTTCAACCGGCACGTTTATATCCACGCGGGTCAGCACTGTTTTGCCGTTTAGCGATAGATCATCCAAAGTTTTCCAGCTCATTTTACACTCCCGTTTTGCCTGCGGACTTACCGCCAGATGGCCATCCAATCAAGGACACGCACAAGCTGGGTTCCCAGAATTACAGGCAAGTTCCATTCCAGATAGAAATGGTCTAGCGCAAAAACGCCTATAATTAAAAGGACTATACCGAGTGCCCAGCGTGTGTTCATGTCGCACCCCTCTTTGAGCGTGTGGCCGGATTAGCAGATTTCCCCCGCACACAACAAGGTGCGCGGGGGAAGGTTTATCGCTAAACTATAGCAATGTTTCGGCTTGCGCCGCAACATTTTCAGCCGTGATGCCAAACATTTCGTAAAGCTCGGCAATGGGGGCGGAGGCACCAAAGCTCTCCATGCCCACAAAGGCGGCTTTGTTATGCTTGCCACGCTCGCCGCAAAGCCAACGATCCCAGCCCAAGCGGCCACCGGCTTCAACGGCCACGCGCACAGGGCCAGCAGGCAGCACGCGCCTACGATAGGTCTCGTCTTGCGCCTCGAACAGCTCCCAGCAGGGCATGGACACCACACGGGTGCCAATGCCTTTGGCCTGCAGCATATCGCGCGCGGCTAGGGCGATTTCTACCTCGGAACCGGAGGCCATCAGGATCACCTGCCGTTTACCCTCAGCATCTGCCAGCACATAAGCGCCTTGTGCTGTCAGGTTTTTGGTTTTGTGCTCAGTCCGCACGGTTGGCAGGCCTTGGCGGGTGAGCGCCAGTGCCGAAGGAGTGGTTTTGCTGGTCATGGCCAGCTCCCACGCTTCAGCCGTTTCCACCGTATCCGCAGGGCGGAAAACATTGAGGTTGGGCGTGGCGCGCATCATCGCGAGATGCTCGACCGGCTGGTGGGTTGGGCCGTCTTCGCCAAGGCCGATGCTATCATGCGTAAGCACATATGGCACGCGCAGGCCCATGAGGGAGGAGAGTCGCATGGCGCCGCGCATGTAGTCAGTGAACACCATAAAAGTGCCGCCATAAGGGGCGCAGCCGCCGTGCAGGGCGAGGCCGTTCATCGCGGCGGCCATGCCGTGCTCGCGGATGCCATAGTTGACATAGCGGCCCTTGCGGTTGCTTTCATCAAATATGCCAAGGCCCTCAGTCAGGGTGTTGTTGGAGCCGGTAAGATCCGCCGAGCCGCCGATGGTTTCGGGCATGACCTTGTTGATGACCTCCAGCACCTTTTGCGAGGATTGGCGGGTGGCCAGTTTGGGGGCGTCTTCGGAGATTTTCCTTTTAAAGGCCTTGATGGCGGCAGAAAGCTTTTTGGGCGCATCGCCCGCGATAACCCGGTCCAGCTCGGCTTGGCGGGACGCCGAGAGCGCGGCCCGACGCCCCGCCCAAGCTGCGGCCTCTGTTTGGCCGCGCGCCCCAACATTGCGCCAAGCTGAGAGGACGTCAGCGGGGATGTCAAAGGCCGGGTGTGGCCAGCTAAACGCAGCGCGAATTTTAGTGATTTCGTCTTCGCCCATCGGGGCGCCGTGGGCGCCTGCGGTATCTTGCTTGCTGGGCGAGCCAAAGCCGATATGGGTTTTGCAATCAATCAGCGAGGGCAGGGGAGATTGCTTGGCTTGGGTGATGGCGCGGTCAATGGCGTCTGGGTCATGGCCGTCACAGGAGAACACGCTCCAGCCCGAGGCTTCAAAGCGGCTGAGCTGGTCGGTGGTGTCCGACAAAGACACCGCCCCATCAATCGTGATACCGTTATCGTCCCATAACACAATCAGCTTGCCAAGGCGCTGCATGCCAGCGAGCGCGATGGCTTCTTGGGAAATGCCTTCCATCAGGCAGCCGTCACCGGCAATTACATAGGTGTGGTGGTCCACAATCTTTTTGCCGTAGCGCGCCTGCATTGAGGCCTCACCCATGGCCATGCCAACGGCAGTGGCTAGGCCTGCGCCGAGAGGGCCGGTTGTGGTTTCGATACCCTCAGCATGGCCATATTCTGGGTGGCCCGCTGTGCGCGCGCCCTTTTGCCGGAAGTTCTTGATTTCCTCAATGGTCATCTGGCTGTAGCCGGTAAGATGCAAAAGTCCGTAGATCAACATGGAGCCGTGGCCGGCCGAGAGCACAAAACGGTCCCTGTCTGGCCAGTTTGGCTGGCTGGCGTCAAACTTCAGGTGGTTGGAAAACAGCACCGTGGCCACATCAGCCATGCCCATGGGCATGCCCGGGTGGCCGGAATTGGCGGCTTGCACAGCGTCAACCGCCAGCATCCGCAGGGCAGTGGCTTTGGTGAAGTGGTTGGGGTGACGGGATTTCAGGTCAGCTATTTCCACGGGGATCTCCGGTTTCTGGTTGGTTTTAGCCTTGTTAACAGGCGGAATGGGGGCGTCAAGCAGTTGGCGACCCGTAATTCGCAAATTAAGGCGGCAAATCCGGATTTTCACGCTATTATGGCCTGATAACACGATTCGGGTTGAGGGAGGCGCGCATGGATGATCTGGAAACACTGGCGAAGCGGCTGGAGGCAGCGGTGGATACGCTGGCTTTGCAAAGCAAAGCCGACGCGCGGGAAATTCTTGATCTGCGGGCCGAGCTTGAGATGCTGAAGGAAAAGCGCAAAGCTGACATGGCCGAGCTGGACACGCTGCTCGCGCATCTAAAACCCTTGATGGAGGCCGAAGAAAATGCCTGAGATCGTGCTTGAAATTGGTGGGCGAAGCTTCACGCTGGCCTGTGACTCCGGTGAAGAAGGCAGCTTGAGAATGGCGGCAGAAATGCTGGCCGTGGAAGCGCGGCGGCTGGAAGATGCCATTGGGCGTGTGCCGGAATCTCGTATGCTGCTCATGGCGGGCCTGATGCTGGCGGACCGCACAAAAGAGATGGAAACCGCCTGTCAGCTTAGCGATACACGCCTCAAAACGCTGGAAGCCCGGCTGCTGGAAAGCGAAGCCAAACTGGCGGCGATGACTGTTGAAATGAATAAGCAGCCTGAACCAGCGGAAGAGGACCTGTTTAGCAATAGCGAAGAGGTTTCAGCGAGCTTCAGCAAAAGCGTGGCCAGAATTGAAGCTATGATTGATACCTCGGCTTAATCTCCCTAAAGCAGGGTTCTTGACACAACCCCGCTCCTCTCGTAACCCTTGTGCATCCACTTGGTGCCTGTTCGGGATACCCGCTCAGGTGAAACGGGAAGATCGGTGCGCCTTTATGGCAAATCCGACGCTGCCCCCGCAACGGTAGATGCGTAAAACTGGCCATATGTCACTGTGCGGCAAGCACGGGAAGGCGGCCAAATTGGCGAAAGCTGCGCATAAGCCCGGAGACCGGCCATATGGTAAAACGGCACTGCGGCGGGCGGTTCCTATGGCTTTGGCCATCCGCTCCCGCATGCTTCTCTCAACCGGTGCGCGGGGTCGTGCGCCAAAGAAAGGACATATCATGCATATCGAACCGGGCATTGTAGACGGTGCAAAAATGGCGCTGGGTGCCGCAACGGCTGCTGGGGCCGCTGGCCTTACGGCCAAATTTGCGGTGGATGCTGCCAAAGAAAGCGGCCTTGTTTCGCTAGCTACGCGGAGCGTTATCAGCACCGCCGCTGTGTTTAGCTTTTTTCAGGTGCTGCCGCACCATGCCGTGGGCGTTTCTGAGGTGCACCTCATCCTAGGCTCTACTCTATTTTTGCTGTTTGGCCGTGCGCCGGCCATGATCGGCCTCGCCGCGGGGCTTTTGCTGCAAGGGCTGCTTTTTGCCCCGACAGATCTGCCGCAATACGGCATTAACCTCACCACGCTGCTTGTGCCGCTCTATGTGATGAGCCTTCTGGCGGCGCGGATTATCCCAAAAGGCACGGCCTATAAGGATATTTCCTACATGCAGGCGCTTAAGCTTTCGACCACCTTTCAGGCAGGCATTGTAAGCTGGGTAGCCTTTTGGGCGCTATATGGCCAAGGGTTTGGGGCGGAAAACCTCGTATCCGTTGCCTCATTTGGTGCGGCTTACATGCTGGTCGTGTTGCTGGAGCCGCTGGTAGACCTTGCCATTCTGGCTGCTGCAAAAATGCTGCACCAATATAAAAACAGCGGGCTGTTTACGCCGCGCTTGTTTACAGCCGCATAATTGCAAAAAGGCCGCACTATAATGGCGCGGCCTTTTCAAATGCTTTTAGTCTATCCCCACCGAGGCGCAGCCGAGGCCACGGCCCGTTAGGGCAAATGTTTTTGCGTGCAAAAACTCGCCTTTGCTGAGCGGGGGGCAGGGCAGAAACTTGCTCCAAAGACCAACCTAAATGGCCTCCCCGAAGCAAAGGCGCGCCTGGCTTGAGGCTGGATACTTTGCCAGCAAGTCAGCAGGAAACCCTCCGTCCAAGCCCTGTTGCTGCGCAACAGAACAAAGACGATTGGGCGGTGGCCTCGCTGCGCTCGGCGGCGCTAGGCGTTAGCTTCGCGCACCTTGTCAGCGGCTTCTTTGCTAAAGGCCACACCGTTTTCTTCCAAAAGTGTGTCGAGCTCCCCGGAAAGCACCATTTCGGTAACGATATCACAGCCACCCACAAATTCGCCTTTTACATAAAGCTGCGGAATGGTTGGCCAGTCAGAAAAATCCTTGATGCCTTGGCGGATGCCTTCATCGGCCAACACATTAATGTCTTTATACTCAATGCCCATAAAATTCAGCACACCTGCGATACGGCTGGAAAAGCCGCATTGCGGGGCTTCAGAAGTGCCTTTCATAAAAAACACAACGTCATTGGCTGAAATATCGGCTTGGATCTGCTCGGCTGGGGTGGTCATTTTTGTCTTCCTTTTCGGTTCTATTTGAATCTTACATCTTTGCTTTTAAGCGCGGAAAACTCGCTGAGCCTTTGGGCGCGCTCCACGCTTTCAAGGTCAGTGGCTTCCATGCCGAGCGGCTTTTTTGTGTCTGCTGTTTCTTTCATGCCGCTGCGCATGCGCTTGGCGAGTGGCCGTGGGGTTTTGCCGCGTTTGAACCAGTATTCAACCAGCGTGGCGAGGCCAATGGCAATAAGCGCCCCAACGATCATGCGCAGCAAAAGCATTATTCTGGCGCTTTGGTGGTGAGCGCCAAGGCATGAAGCTCGCCCGCGGGCCCGTCCATTTTGCCTTTGAGCGCTTTATAAACCAACTGATGCTGCTTCACGCGATTCAGGCCCTTAAACTCTTCTGCCACCACGCTGGCCGCATAATGTGCGCCGTCTCCGGCGAGGTCATCAATGCGCACATCAGCGGTGGGAAAGGCCTCTTTGATCAGGGCTTCGATTTTTTCGGCTTCAATCGCCATATGGATACTCCTACTAATTTAGTAGGTTAATTAAGCCAGTTTGCGGTGCGGTTCAAGGGGCGGTTTGGCGCAGTTTTAGCCAACTAACTCAGGCAATCCGCTTTCAAATGCGTCTTTAACAGCCGCGAGCGGAATGAAAGCATCGGCAAGGGCCACAAAATCTCCGCCAAAATGGCCGAGGCTTTGGGCCGGTACACCAGCTTTTTCAGCCGCTTCCAAAAGGCTTGTCAACTTGGCTTCCGGCACGCTTAAAAGATAACGCGCTTGATCCTCGGCAAAGAGGAACTGGATGGCCGGTAGGGCGCTTGCATTTGCCACTTCAGCGCCCGTGTTTTCCGCCAAGCACATCTCGGCCACGGCCAAGGCAATGCCGCCGTCAGACACATCATGTGCGGCTGAAACCAGCCCGGTTTTATGCAGGTTACGCACCAGCTCTCCGGCTTTACGCTCAGCGCTCAAATCTACTTTTGGCGCGTCACCAATTTCTTGTTGGAACACATCAGCAAGCAAGGCGGATTGCCCAAGATGGCCGTGGGTTTCTCCGAGCAATACCAGCTTATCACCGCTTTGCGGCTTCATACGAATGATTTCGTTAAGGTTGCTCAGCAGCCCAACCGCGCCAATGGTCGGCGTGGGGTGAATGCCGGTGCCGTCGGTTTCGTTATAAAGCGAAACATTGCCGGAAACGATAGGCATATCAAGTGCCAAGCAGGCCTCGCCAATGCCTTTGATACAGCCAACAAGCTGGCCCATAATCTCGGGTTTTTCGGGGTTGCCGAAATTTAGGTTATCGGTTGTGGCCAAGGGCTTGGCACCCGTTGCGCAAAGGTTGCGGTAAGCCTCGGCCACAGCCTGCTTGCCGCCCTCAACGGGGTTGGCAAAGCAAAAACGGGGGTTAACGTCGCTGGTGAAGGCCAGCGCCTTTTCGGTGCCATGCACCCGCACAACGCCGGCATCAGAGCCGGGGCGGATGGCCGTATCCGCCAGCACCATGTGGTCATATTGCTCCCATATCCATGCTTTGCTGGCATGGTTTGGCGAGCCGATAAGCGCCAGAAGGGCCTCGGCGGGGGAGATGTCCGGCACATCGGCATAAGGCTGGGCAGGGGCCGTTTTGACCCATGGGCGGTCATATTCGGGGGCCTCGCCGGAGAGCGCTTTGAGCGGTAGGTCGGCCTTGATCTCGCCGTGGAGGCGCACCAAAAAACGGTCCTCGGCAATGGTCTCGCCAACGATGGCAAAATCGAGGTCCCATTTATCAAACACCGCCTTCGCCTCAGCCTCTTTTTCAGGCCGTAGCACCATCAGCATCCGCTCTTGGGATTCCGATAGCATCATCTCATAGGCGGTCATTTCTTCTTCGCGGCAGGGCACTTTTTCAAGGTCCAGCACCACGCCAAGCCCGCCTTTATCGCCCATTTCAACCGCGGAGCAGGTTAGGCCTGCTGCGCCCATATCCTGAATGGAGATCACCGCGCCGGTTTGCATCAGCTCCAGCGTGGCTTCCATCAAGCGTTTTTCGGTGAAGGGGTCGCCCACCTGCACGGTGGGGCGTTTTTCCTCGATGGTGTCGTCAAATTCTGCCGAGGCCATGGTGGCCCCGCCCACGCCATCACGCCCCGTTTTGGCCCCGAGATAAACCACGGGCATGCCAATGCCAGAGGCGGCAGAGTAGAATATTTCGTCGGTATTGGCGAGTCCCGCCGCAAAGGCATTGACCAAGCAATTACCATTATAGCTTTTGTGAAAGCGGGTTTCGCCGCCCACATTGGGCACGCCAAAGCAATTGCCGTAGCCGCCGATGCCCTCCACTACGCCATGCACAAGCTGGCGGGTTTTGGGGTGGGAGGGTTCGCCAAAGCTCAGGGCATTCATGGCAGCAATGGGCCGCGCGCCCATAGTAAACACATCGCGCAGAATGCCGCCAATGCCAGTGGCCGCGCCTTGGTATGGCTCGATATAGCTCGGGTGGTTGTGGCTTTCCATTTTGAAAACCACACATTGGCCGTCGCCAATATCGACAATGCCCGCATTTTCACCGGGGCCGCAAATGACTTGCGGGCCATCCACTGGCAGGGTTTTGAGCCAGAGCTTGGAGGATTTGTAAGAGCAGTGCTCGTTCCACATCGCGCTAAAAATGCCCAGCTCGGTCCATGTTGGCTCGCGGTCAATCAGCTCCCGAATAAGCTGGAATTCAGCCTGATTCAGCCCGTGCTTGCGGATGATTTCGGTGGTGATTACCGGCTCGGCGGCAGTCTCGGTGGGCATGGACATCTCCTGCGCTTTGGATTCGCGCTCTTTTAGGCAGGATTGCCCGCGATTCATAGCCCTTTTCATACGGCGCGGCGCGGAACCGCAGGGTTTTGCCCTGTTTCGGATGATTGCTTGACCATTTGGGGCGAAATAGGGTCATATAGCGGGCAGCAAACAGGAGCCAAACATGCACCAACCCGTAATTTCTGGCACCGGGGTTTTTACCCCTGAAGAGGTGATCACCAATGACGAATTAGTGGTGGCTTTTAATGCCTATGCCGATAGGTTTAACGCCGAACATGCCGATGAAATTGCGGCAGGGGAGGTGGAGGCCAAGCCCCACTCCTCAAGCGAATTTATTTTTGCGGCCAGCGGGATTGAGCAGCGTTATGTAATGAATAAATCCGGCGTGCTGGACCCTGACAGGATGTATCCGACCTTGCGCCAGCGCAGTGATGACGAGCCGGGGATTATGGCTGAAATGGCGCTGGATGCCTGCCGAAAAGCGCTGGCGCAAGCGGGGAAAACTGCGGCCGATGTGGATGCGGTGATTGTCGCCGCTTCCAATATGGAGCGGGCCTATCCGGCAATCGCGATTGAAGTGCAGGACCTGCTTGGCATCGAGGGTTTTGGCTTTGATCTGAATGTCGCCTGCTCTTCAGCGACCTTTGGCATTCAGGCGGCGAGCGATATGGTGCGGTCTGGCTCGGCCAAGGCTATTTTGGTGGTTAATCCAGAGATTACCTCCGGCCATCTGGAATGGCGGGACCGTGATTGCCACTTTATTTTTGGTGATGTGTGCACGGCGACGTTGATTGAGCGAAAAGAGGATGTTTCGGGGCCGCATTTTGAGGTGATTTCAACCAAATGCCTTACAAAATTCTCCAATAACATCCGAAATAATAACGGCTTTTTACGCCGTAATCGCCCCGATGGCGTGGCTGACCGCCGTGATATGCAATTTATGCAAAACGGACGAAAAGTGTTTAAGGAGGTGCTGCCGATTGTGTCAAAGCACATTCTTGGGCATTTGGACGAGGCTGGGCATAGTGCGGATGAATTGAAGCGGTTATGGCTGCATCAAGCCAATAAAGCGATGAACGATTTTATTGGCAAAAAGGTGCTCGGGCGCACGCCGGAAGCGGGCGAGCAACCCAATATTTTGCAGGACTATGCCAATACGTCATCGGCGGGGTCGATTATCGCCTTTTCGCAATATTCTGAAGATATTGAAGATGGCGCGCTGGGGCTGATCTGCTCGTTTGGCGCAGGGTATTCTGTGGGCTCGGTACTGTTGCGCAGGGTTTCGCCATAGCGGCGCTCACCCCGGGATATTTATTCAATTTGGAAATTTAGGGCGCGTGTTTGGCGGCTTCCTGCCGCGCCATGGCGCTATCGACATCGTTTACCCCGACCAGTTTTGCCACCAAGCGCAGAAACTGGTTTTCGGCGTGGTCACGGGTGCCATCGGCCAGAACGAGGCGCCAAAGGTCAAAGACGAGGGCTGTTCGGTCAATATAGGGAATCGCGGCTTTGATAAGCCGCGTGAGATGCACGGTATCCCCGACGGTGGTTTCAACATCCTCTGCCCCCGCGCGCAGGGCTGAGGCTTCAGGAGGTGTTAGGTCATATCTGTCGGCAAGCAGCTCGTCTATGATAGCCTTTTCGCTTTCGGCATAATCATGATCAGTGCGGGCGAGGCGCACCAACAAGGCCGCAAGGGCAAGGCGGGCATCATTGGTTTCGAGCGGATCAGAGGCGGGTTCGGCGCGCAGGCGCTTGAAGAGGGTGTCAAACATAAGTGAAACCTAGCGGTTTTTGTGCGGGTTACAAGGGCAAGGCGGTGATAACCCCGTGATGCACGCGCACAGCAGAGCCTTTAATGCGGATTTTTTGCAAAGCGCCAGCGCGGATATCAACCGTGAGCTCGATCGCACTTGGCCGCCCCATATCCTCTCCTTGAGATAGCGGGATGTGTGTTTGCCCCTCTGGCAATGCACCTGAAGCCAGCAATTGAGCGGCCAGAATGGCGCTTGCGGAGCCGGTGGCGGGGTCTTCCGGCATGCCGTGCTCGGGGGCAAACATGCGGGCGGCATAGCCTTTGGCATCAGGGCAGTAGAGGTAAACAGACTGGGTGTTGGCCTTGGTTGTCATGCCTGAAAAGCTGGCGCTGGCGCGGGCTTTGCGCAATGCGTCACGGGTGGCAATCGGGATGTATAGGAAATCTGGCCCGCCTTGCCAGTGCAACGGCACGTGCGCACCAAAGCCGATATCTTCAGGGCGGAGCGAAAGCGCGGCGGCGGCCTCATTGGCGGTGGGTGGGGTGCCGGATGCGGCCACGGGCAACACAGGGGCGACGAACTGGGCCGAGATATCCTCGCCGTTACGGACCACCTTGACCGGCACCAAACCAGCCGCCTCTTCCAGCGTTATTTCACACTCAAAATCGCCTTCATGCGCCCGCTCTGCCAGCAAAATTGCGCTGCCAATGGTGGGATGTCCGGCAAAAGGCAGCTCACAGGCTGGGCAGAAAATACGCACTTTCGCGGTGCGTGATGGCTCATCCGGCTCTTGCACAAAAATGGTTTCGGAGAGGTTGAACTCACGGGCGATTGCCTGCATTTGGGCATCGGTTAAACCATCGGCCCCCAGCACCACACAGAGCGGATTGCCGGTAAAGGCACGCTTGGTGAACACATCTAAGACATGGAAATTGAGCATTGAAAGCCCCCTTGGGCGAGTGTTTGATTAAGCTAAAGGTCCCGTGGCATTTGGTGTTCTACTAGCGTTCGCTGAGCCAGGTCTGATTGCAGGCCACAAGCGCCTGAGGCTGCGCTGCCCATGTTTCCAAAATCAATGTATGGGCCGCGCGTTGATCTTCCGGCAGAAACTGGAGCCATGTTTTAAGAGCCTGTGTGAGCGGCGCGCTATATTGTGCAAAACTTTCAGCCTGCTGAGCCTCGGGAAGCTGTGAGGTTTGGGAAACGACTTGCACAAGCCCGACAAAATAGTTGGTCAACGGTGGGGGGGATGCTTCGGTTAAACAAGCTTGCATTGCCGTTTGCATATGTTTTGCGGTGGCAATTGGCTCTGCCTGAAGTGCGCTGGAAATTGCCGCCATTTGCCCGGCATGCGTGCCTAAATCAGAGGTATTCATGGAGCTGAGAATTTGGGACTCGTTGCTACTTTGGATTGCTTCGCTCTGTGAGCTTGCAGCCTTAGGCGCAATAATCGAGGGCGAATCATCTGGCTCAGTTTTTAAAAAACCAAACATTTCCGCGCCGAAACGCCCAATTTCTGAAAAATCAATATTTGCACCGCCCGTCTCGTTACGCTCAACCTTTCCGCCCACTGAAAATTCAAATTTCTTTTTCATTCCAAATGCTTGAGGGTTTGACACAAAAAATACGACGCCGATTAGAGCGAATGCCAATAATATAAAGCGCATGTGTAAACCTCGATTTTTTTTAGCCGCCTAGACAAATACTAACATAAAAACTGGAGGAATATTTAGGAAAGTTTAAGCCGGTTAATATGTATTTTTTGCTTTTGTTACAAAAGGTGAGGCTAAGATGTGTAGAACGAGCAAAAATTCGCCCCTGTCGGGTTGTCCAGCAGGGGCGAACCTGATGGTCGGGAAATCCGTTTTCATCAGAGGGCCCATGCAATAGCGAGCGAGATCACATTAAACAAACCGGCTTTGTTTTACGGCCGCCTCAATAAAGCTGGCAAACAGCGGGTGTGGTTCAAACGGGCGGGATTTTAGCTCGGGGTGGAATTGCACGCCGATATACCAGGGGTGGTCTTTGATCTCGACCGTTTCGGGAAGTTTGCCATCCGGGGATATGCCGGAAAACACCAGCCCGCCCGCTTCAAGCTTATCGCGGTAGCTCATATCAACCTCATAGCGGTGACGGTGGCGCTCGGAGATGGCCGTGCTGCCGTAGATTTCGGCAATTTTGCTGCCCTCGGTGAGGCTGGCATTATAGGCGCCCAAGCGCATGGTGCCGCCCTTGTCGTCGCCTTCGTCGCGTTGGATCGTGCGGTTGCCCTCCAGCCACTCTTTCAGGTGATAAACGATCGGGGTAAAGCGCTTTTCGCCAGCCTCGTGGTCAAATTCTTCCGAGCCGGCGTTATCAATGCCCGCGAGGTTACGCGCGGCTTCGGTCACGGCCATTTGCATGCCAAGGCAAATGCCGAAATAGGGCACATTATGGGTGCGGGCATAGGTGGCGGCATTGATCATGCCTTCGGTGCCGCGCTCGCCAAAGCCGCCGGGCACAAGGATGGCGTTAAAGCCTTCAAGGTGGGGCGACACATCGTCGTCACCCTCAAAAAGCTCTGAGTCAATCCACTCGGCTTTGACTTTTACGTGGTTTTTGATGCCACCATGGGTCAGGGCTTCGGCAATACTCTTATAGGCGTCGCCAAGCTGGGTATATTTGCCAACAATAGCGATTTTCACCTCGCCCTCAGGCAGGGTGATCGCGTTCATCACCTCCTCCCACTTTTCCATATCAGGCGCGGGCGCATCGGTGATGCCAAAAGCGTCGAGCACGGCTTTATCCATGCCTTCGCGATGGTAAGCGAGCGGGGCTTCATAAATGGATTTGAGGTCGAGCGCCGGAATGACGGCTTCAGGCCGCACGTTGCAGAAAAGCGCAAGCTTGGCGCGCTCCTTTTCCGGAATTGGCCGCTCGGCGCGGCACATTAGGATGTCGGGCGCAATGCCGATAGATCGGAGCTCTTTCACCGAGTGCTGTGTGGGCTTGGTTTTAAGCTCGCCGGCAGCCGCGATATAAGGCACCAGTGTGAGGTGCATAAAAATGCACTCGCCGTAACGCTCTTGGCTGAATTGCCGGATGGCTTCAAAAAAGGGCAGGGCCTCGATATCACCCACAGTGCCGCCGATTTCGCAAAGCATAAAGTCAACTTCATCATCGCCAATGGCAATGAAGTCTTTGATTTCATTGGTGACATGTGGGATGACCTGAATGGTTTTGCCGAGGTAATCCCCGCGGCGCTCTTTTTCCAGCACGGTGGAGTAGATGCGGCCCGAGGAAACGGAATCAGTTTTGCGGGCAGAAACGCCGGTGAAGCGCTCGTAATGGCCAAGGTCGAGGTCGGTTTCGGCACCGTCATCCGTTACAAACACCTCGCCATGCTCAAAGGGAGACATGGTGCCGGGGTCAACATTGAGGTAAGGGTCAAGCTTGCGAAGCCGCACGGTGTAGCCGCGGGCTTGCAGGAGTGAGCCAAGGGCCGCTGAAGCGAGACCTTTGCCAAGGGAAGAAACCACACCGCCTGTAATGAAAATGTATCGTGCCATGCCTGTTTGGCTCCCGTGAGAATCGTTTTAATTGTGAACGTGCCTTTGTGGCTTTTCGCTCTATCACGGGGTTTGATTCTTACAGATGAAAGGGGCGGCGGGCAAGGGGGCAGGGGCAATATCTTGTGGATAACTTAGGCTAAATTCGCAAACCTTGCGGCAAGCGCCACCGAGCGAAGCGAGGCGCGGGCCAGCGGCAGGCATTTTTCATCTTGCTGAAAAATGTGCTTTGGCCGAGCGGGGCTTTAGCCCCGCAGAGGTCAAAGCAAACTCGGGGCTATCGGACAGCTCTGGGCACGCGCCTCCGCGGCGACCCTTCGGGCCACCTTGTTGGCGCGGGTCGTGCAAGCACGACCAGTCTAACCCGTAGCTTTTCGCTCGGCTTTGAATTTTGCGAATATTTCGCGTAGGAGCGGCACACGTTTTGGCCGGAAGCTCTGGCCTGTTTCAGTGAACCTCTCGATTCTGTCCAGCCGGAAAACGCGGAAATCTTGCCGGAGCGTGCACCAGCTTGCCAGCATGAGGGTGCTTTCGAGAAAGACAATGCCGAGTGGGTAAACATCTCGCTTGCTCTTCACGCTGTTTTGGTCTGCATAAAGGATATGGATAACATTCTCAGCCCGAATGGCGCCCCGTAGCGCTGCCACATCTATGACGATCTCCGGGCGATTATGGAACCGTTTGGCGTGCAGGCTGGCATGTTCCAATTGGTGCCTTTGGGATGCGGGCAAGCTTGCGCGCAGTTTGCCCAAGGCATTTTGCGCGGCTTTTGATAGCACCGGATCGGCCACGGCTTGCACTTCGCGCAGCCCGAGCACCAAAGCTTCAATCTCGTCTTGCGAAAAGCTCATAGGGGGTAGGGCGGGGTCATCTATCAGCGTATAGCCATAGCCTGCGGCCCCGTCTATCACGGCCCCCATCCCGCGCAAGGCATCAATATCTCGATATACCGATCGCAGGGAAACACCGGTTTCATCAGCCAATGATTGCGCTCGCACGGGTGCAGGCAGGCTTCTGAACAGTTGCATGAGCTGCATGAGGCGGTGGCTTCTGGACATTTTATCACCATGGCATGACCTGCTGACATTAATTGTCAGTAAGTCTCTGTAGCACAGCCATAGTATATTTATCGGAGAAATCTAATGTTGAAACTTACGACCTATCCCGCGGCCTTTGGTGCCCCCTCTGCCAGCCCATTTGGAGTGAAGGCCATGTGCTTTCTTAATATGGCAGGGGCCGAGTGGGAAATGGGCAGCAGTGCCGACCCGCGCAAGGCCCCCAAAGGTAAATTACCGGTGTTGGTTGATGGGCACACAGTAATTCCGGATAGCGAGGATATTCGCAGCTACCTTGAGCAGCGCTTTAGCGTGGATTTTGATGAGGGCCTAAGCGCCGAGCAAAGGGCTGTTTCGCGCGCTATCATCCGCATGTGTGATGAGCATCTCTACTTTGCGCTGGTCTGTGACCGGTGGTTAATTGATGCCAATTGGGAAATCTTGCGGGAAGAGTTTTTTGGCATGATCCCCAAGCTGGTGCGCAGGTTTGTGACCAAGAAAATCAGACAGCAAGTGCGGGCTAGTATGCAGGCGCAAGGAATGGGGCGGCACGCGGTTGAGGAGCGTTTGACGCGGGCTGATAAGGATATTCGGGCTATAGTGGCTTTGCTTGGTGATAAATCGTTTTTGTTTGGGGGGAGCCCCACGGCAGCGGATGCCTCGGCAGCGCCAATGCTGGCGGCCATCGCGGGCTCGCCAACCGAGACATTGCTGAGCAAGCGCGTTAATGATGACGCGCCGCTGATGGCGTATCTGGAAAGGGTGCAGTATGCGCTTTACCCGTAGGGTGGATTTTACTCCACCACTACTACTCTGATGCTGGCGGGGTCGCTGGCCCAGCTGGGGTGGCTGCGGGAGCTGCCGTGTTGCCTGATGGCGTTGCCAGATCCCCAAGATCGGGGATGAGGATCGCATTCGGGTCAACCACCGGCACGTCTTCTACGGGTGCGGCAGCATTGCTGCCCGGCAGATCAAGAACCGAACCGCCACCAGCATTATTGGCCGCAATAACCGTGAGCGTCAGCGAGGTGATTAAAAAGCCAATAGCCAGAATCCACGTTACTTTTGCCAGTGCGGTGGCCGCTGAACGGCCGCTCATGGCACCGCCACCACCACCCCCACCAATGCCTAGCCCGCCGCCCTCAGAGCGTTGGAGCAGCACAACCCCGATGAGGCCAAGGGCCAAAATCAGGTGGATGGTGAGAACGATGTTTTCCATTATACGGTCTTTCGGTCTTTAAAGGGTCGGGGCTATCTAACGCCTAATTTGGGGGATGTCGAATGGAAATCAACCGAGATGGTCGGTATCATTATCGGTATCGGAATCCCGCACGTCGAGCTGGCCAGAAATCCGGCGGCGTATAATGCTCCAGCTTAGGCCGAGGCCAAGAACGAAGGAGAGCGCGATCAAGCCAATCCACGTCATTATCGTGCCGTTGGCGGGGTCAAGCAGCCCTTTGTCATAAAGCACCCAGAGCAGCACGGCGATTACGGCCAACACAAGGCCAATGCCGATTTTGCCAATAGATTGCAAAGTTGCGCGGACAAAAACTGCGTAAGCTACAAACAGGATCAGCCCGAGCAAGATAACCACCGAAAGGTTGGAGGTATAGCTTTCTATGGCCCAGCGAACATAGTTGAGGCTGGTAGGGTTATAGGTGATGAATACCAGAATGAGGGCAGCGGCCCATCGGATCAGCATTTTTTTAAGCATTTTGGCCCTCGCTATGGTTGGTTAACTCTAAATCGGGGTTTTGCAGGCGGAAATCAAGGGAAAAGGCTTGGTTTATAGTAGGTGTAGGCTTGCCGTAAGTTATGATTTATCAAGAATCACTTATAGCATTGGCCGCCCCAACTCGCCGCGCGGTGTATGCGGCACTGGTGCGCGCACCACAGCCTGTGGGCGTGTTGGCGCGCGGCGCGGGGTAAGCCGCCCTGCGGCTTCCAGCAAGGTTAAAGCAGCTGGCGCTCGCGTTGCTGCCCCCTATGCTGCCCTGCAAATGCACGCCATTGCCGCTGGCGGACACAAAAACAATAGGGTCTTGATAGGTGCCGCCTTTTTCCTGCGGAATCTGGATATTCACGTTGCTATAAGCCCCGCCGCCATCCAGAAATATCACCATATCTACGGGGAGGATCATATTAGCGATCTGGGTTGTTGAGGCCGGATTTTGCGCTGAATTGCTTCCAGCATCTGCATTTGTGCCGGAGCGTCCGACATAAAGCGTGCGTAGCGGAGCCCAGCTGGGATCTGTGTAATATCGGTTAAATTTTTCGGATGAGCCAAAAAAAGAGCTGCCACGGCTGGCGGCTGGGTCTGAGGGGCAGGGCGTCGGGTCGGGGTTTTGATCAGGGTCTGGGTCTGGCGGGGGGGCTTTCGCCGCAGGCCGCTAGGGTGAGCACCAATAAAGCTGCGTATCTTAATTTGGATATTCAGATGAAGGCCATGCGATTTCCTGACTAGCTTTGGTGAATCCACTACAAAACGATAATCAGTAATACTAATTGCCTAGGCAATTATAACCCAGATAGCAATTAAAATAGGCTCCGGAAATTCCGGAGCCTATATGAGAAGAAAAAGCTTTGCGCCTTAGTTCTTTTCTTTATCAACCATTTTACCTGCTGAAATCCACGGCATCATGCCGCGCAGGGTTTCGCCCACTTTTTCGATCTGGTGTTCGTCGTTAATGCGGCGCGTCGCTTTAAAGCTTGGCTGGCCAACGGCGTTTTCGAGCATGAAGTCACGCACAAACTTGCCGTTTTGGATGTCTGTCAGCACGTCTTTCATGCGCTGCTTGGTTTCAGCATATGGCAGAACGCGCGGGCCGGAAACATATTCGCCATACTCCGCCGTGTTGGAGATAGAGTAGTTCATGTTGGCAATGCCGCCTTCATAGATCAGGTCCACGATCAGCTTGGTTTCGTGCAGGCACTCAAAGTAGGCCATTTCAGGCTCGTAGCCAGCTTCAACAAGGGTTTCAAAGCCCATGCGGATAAGCTCAACAATGCCGCCACAAAGCACAGCTTGCTCGCCAAAGAGGTCGGTTTCGCACTCTTGGCGAAAATTAGTCTCGATGATGCCGGAGCGGCCGCCGCCGATGGCAGAGCAATAGGACAGGCCGATTTCCATGGCTTTGCCGGAAGCGTCTGTATCAACCGCTACAAGGCAAGGCACGCCGCCGCCTTTGGTGAACTCGCCGCGCACGGTGTGGCCGGGGCCTTTGGGGGCCATCATGATCACATCAACGCCGTCTTTCGGGGCAATCAAGTTAAAGTGCACGTTAAGGCCGTGGGCAAAAGCAATGGCCGCGCCTTCCCGGATATTATCCTTAACGTATTTGTTATAGGTTTCGGCTTGCAGCTCATCTGGCATGGTAAACATGATCAGGTCACACCAAGCAGCGGCTTCAGCAATGCCCATAACCTTCAGACCTTCGCCCTCGGCCTTGGCTTGCGAAGGGGAGCCTTCGCGCAGGGCGACTACAACGTTTTTGGCGCCGCTATCGCGCAGGTTTAGCGCGTGTGCGTGGCCTTGGGAGCCATAGCCCAGAATGGCCACGTTCATGTCTTTGATCAGGTTGATATCGCAATCGCGGTCGTAATATACGCGCATGGTTTTTATCCTTGTTGGGGTTGAACTGAAGGCAGAATAGCGGGTTTTGTGGAAAATACCTTTTGAATAAATGAATATTATGCGTTATTTCGGGAAAAATATACGAAATTTATAGAATTGGTAGAAATACTATGCAAATCGACAATATTGACCGCCGGTTGTTGCGCCGCCTTCAAGAGGACGGTAGCCAGACCATGGGTGAGTTGGCCGCACGGGTGGGGCTTAGTGCAGGGACCTGTTGGCGGCGGGTGGAAAAGCTGGAGGCTTCCGGCGTGATTGAGGGGCGCGAAGTGGTAATTGACCACCGCGCCATGGGCTATGCCGTGGAGGTTTTTTTGCGCATCACGCTGGATAAAACCCAAGGCAATGCTTTTGACGCGTTCATAAAGGCGGCGAGAGAGATTCCCGAAGTTGGCGGCATTCAAACCCTGCTCGGGCGGGTGGATATCCGCATGGATGTGCGGGCACGGGATTTGGCGCATTATCAGGAGATTTACAAGGAGAGGATTTTGGCCCTGCCACACATCAATGATGTCGAAGCCCTCATGCTGATTTCGGAGGTCAAAAACACCGAGGCTCTGCCGATATGATGGATCTGGACGAGAAAGACCACGGTATCCTTAGGGCATTGCGGCAAGATGGCGGATTGAACGCTGGGGACGTTGGTAAGGCTGTGGGCCTTACACAACCCTCGGCGTGGCGGCGGATAAAACGGCTGGAAGAGGGCGGGGTGATACTGGGCCGGCGGGTGCGGTTGAATAAAACAGCGCTGGGCTTTGACGTGGTAGTTTATCTTGGCGTGAAACTGGCCGCAAAGGGGCGGGTAAGCCTTGAGGATTTTGAGCGCGCTGTGTGTGCGGTGCCAGAGGTGCAGCTGGTCCAGCATGTGCTGGGGGTGTATGACTACCGTCTTAAGGTCGTGGCGCGGGATTTGAGCGATTTTGAACGTATTTTAAGGCGACGGATTATGACACTGCCTGGTGTGGGTGAGGTGGAAAGCAATGTTATGCTTTCGGAGATTTTGTGAGGCTTGGCCCACCGAGCGCAGCGAGGCCACCGCCCAATGGCGAGGGATTATTTGCGCAGCAAATGATCGCGAGCCGAGGGTTTCCTGCTGGCGGTGGCGGCGCGGAAATGGCAGTGTGCTTGGCAAGGTTGCATACGCGCCGCGCTGGGGCGTTGGCGTTTGTGGGGAAGAAAATAGGGGTGCAAAGACTATGGACGTTCATATGTGGCTCGCTTTTGTGTCTGCAACATTCATCTTGTCGGTTGTTCCCGGGCCGAGCGTGCTGGTTGTCACGGGGCAGGCCGTGACTCATGGGTTAAAATCTGCGCTCATTTGTATTTCGGGAGAGCTGCTTGGCGGGGTTTGCTTGATGTTTGTATCCTTGTTGGGCGTTGGCGCTGCGCTGGCGGCTTCCCCTTTAGCGTTTTTGGCGCTGAAGGGGTTTGGCGTTGCTTTTCTAGTTTACATCGGGCTTAAGGCGCTGTGGGCAGCCATCAACCCAACTGAACAGGCCAGCGCTGGCTCGGGCGCTGGCGGCAGCTTCAAAGCAGGTTTTTTCACAGCGGTTCTGAACCCAAAGTCGTTGGTATTTTATCTGGCGTTTCTCACCCAGTTTGTTGATGTTACCCGCCCTTTGCCGCTGCAATATGCGGCCCTTATCCTCACGGCGGCCTGTGTGGCTGGCTTGGTGCTCAGCGGATATGCCTTATTGGCGGCCCAGCTGCGGCGGCGCATTTCTTCGGGGGGTGCTCAGCGCAGGGTGATGGGCGTAAGCGGGGTATTGTATATCGCAGGTGGGGCTTATGTGGCGGTTGCGCGCTAGAGCGTGCTTATAGGCAGGTTGGGGTTCACTTCCAAATCCGGCGTGGTCCCGAGGTAATCAAATGTGGCCATGGCAATCATGGCGCCGTTATCGGTGGACCATTGCTGTGGGGGCAGGGCGAGGTGGACGCCTTTTTTAGCGCAAAGCTCTGCCATGCCAGCGCGCAGTTGTGGGCTGGCGGAAACGCCGCCGACAACGATGAGGCTGGCGGGGGTGTATTGCTCAATCGCGGCTTTGCAT
This sequence comes from Paracoccaceae bacterium, assembly GCA_016744015.1. Taxonomy (GTDB): domain Bacteria; phylum Pseudomonadota; class Alphaproteobacteria; order Rhodobacterales; family Rhodobacteraceae; genus UBA3077. Next base: position 302,711 of record JADGFD010000002.1, read on the forward strand.
TTGCCCAGCAGCACATCCATGCAGGCCGCCACAAATGAGGCGGCCACGTCTGGCACATGGGCCTCGGGATTTTGCTCCATATGACGGCGGACAGAGGACTTAAGGCCGGAAAAGGAAAACTCGAAGCCCTTGCCCAGCATGGGGCGGGGAAAGCGGGTGGTGGCAGTGCCAGTTTGGGCAACGCGGTCAATGACTGGCCCGCCGGGGAAGCCAAGCTCAAGCATGCGGGCAACCTTGTCATAGGCCTCACCCACCGAGTCATCTCGCGTGGTGCCGAGCAGTTCCATGCTGGAAGCGTCTTTCATATAGGCCAGCAGCGTATGCCCGCCAGAGGCCAGTAGCACAATCGCAGGGTAGTTAACCTCGCCACCTTCTAGAAGGGCCGAGCGCAGGTGTCCGCGCAAGTGGTTAATACCGTAGGTCGGCAGCCCCCAGCCCGCGCCAAGGCCGCTGGCGGTGTGGATGCCCACCAGCAGCGAACCGATCAGGCCGGGGCCTCGGGTAACACCAATGGCGCTGAGCTGGTCGGGGGTCACACGCGCCGCTTTTAGCGTGGCTTCAAGGGTGGGAATAATGGCTGCCACATGGGCGCGGCTGGCAAATTCAGGGTAGATGCCACCGTAGCCCTCATGCACCTCAACCTGCGAGGCGGTTTTGCAGGCGAGCACATGGCCGTGCTCATCAACCAGCGCCACCGAGGTATCATCACAGGAGGTTTCTATGCCAAGAATCAAAGTCATAGCGCCAGTATCTCCTTGAGGTCGTCATCACTAAGGGCGCCACGGCGGATCACCGTGAGGGGCGTCGTTTGGGTGTCGACCAGCGTTGAGGGTGCGCTCACCCTTGGGCCATCATCCACCACAATATCCGGCGCGCCGGTTAGCTGGGTGAGGATGCTGGCCACATTGGCTGGGGTTGCCTGCCCGCTGGCATTGGCGCTTGTGGCCAGCAAAGGGCCGGTTTGGCGCAGGAGGGTGATTAGGTCGGGGGCATCGGGGATGCGCACGGCAACCTCTGGCCGCCCTGACAGCCAGTCTGGCGCATTTTTTAGCGGCAAGACCACGCTTAATGCGCCGGGAATAAAGCGGGAGGACAGCAAGGCGCGAGCTTGGCCGTGAAGTTCTGCGCCGAGCGCGGAAATTTGTGCGATGTCCGCCACCAAAACGGGCAGATTTTTAGCGCGGGGTCGGTTTTTGAGGGCAAATATTTTGGCAATGGCTGCGGGGTACTGCGGGCTGGCGCACAGGCCATAAACCGTATCAGTGGGCAAAAGGGCGACGCCGCCATTTGATAATACCTTGGCGACTTTATCCATCTATCAACCCCGAAGTATCTGTGAGCGGCACAACGGGGCCGGTTGCGGGAGCTAGGTGCGGCGCAAGCTGGCTGAGTGCGCTGGCGGGGACAGAATTAAGGCTCAGCCATTCAGCATTTTGCACCTGCACTTGCTCTGGGCTGGCATCGCCCACCACACAAAGCGGGCCTGTATAAGCGGGGCTCACTGCTGCATCGGGCGCAAACCCAGCTTCGGTGATCTTCCCGTTTTGCACCACCCCCCAATGGTATTGTTTGCGCGCCGCACTGCGCAGGATCAGGCAGGGTTTTCCAAGGGTTGCTTCGGCATAAACCCCCAGCAATATGAAGGTGTTAAGTGGCACAATGGGCACGCCAAGTGCATAGCTCAGCCCGTTGGCAAAAGCCACCGCTGTGCGGGTGGAGCCAAGGCGCCCGGGGCCGATATCTACGATGATTTCGCTGATGTCAGCCAAGGCACAGCCAGCACTTTCTAGCGCGGCTCGAAGCTCGGTGCCATAATCCAGCCGCTGCATCTGGCCATACTCGACCTCAAAAACCACGCGGTTTTCCCAGAGCGCCAGTGAGGGCTTGCCAGAGGAGGTTTGTAAAAAAAGCTTCATGTTTTGAGCGCCTCTAACGCTTGCGCTAGCAGTGCGGCCCCGCGTGGGCCTTCGCTGCTAAGGCGCGCTATGCGGGCCTGTGCGGAGGACGGATCCATGTCCAGCGTGAGGCTGACATAAGCGTCAAAATCGCCTGCCAGCATCGCCCCCCATTCAATGAACGCCATACCGCGGGCAAATTCGTCTTCCAGCGCCAAGTCAGAAAATTCAGCGGGGCTTTCCAGCCGATAAGCATCCATATGCACCACAGGCCCCTTGGGGCAGGTATAGATATTGGCCAGCGTGTAAGTGGGGCTGCTCACGGCATCTTCCGAGCCAAGAGCCGCCACGGCAGCCCGCACAAAAAGGGTTTTGCCCGCGGCCAGCCCGCCATTGAGCAACAGTACATCACCCGCCTGCATGTTCTGCGCAAAAGCAGCAGCCAGCTTGGCAGTTTTGGCCTCTGATTCGAGGTGAAGCACGGGGGGCGGGTTGGAAGTGTTCATTTTTGGCCTTGAATGCGAGGGGTCTACCTGTCTTTTCATACCGCTTGCGGCCCGTCAATATGCAGATAATGCTCCAAAAAAGTGTATTTTACCAAATTACCTAGTGAATTATTAAAATAAAACGGCTAATAACACGCGATGCGGCATTTTGCAGGGTGATTTTTAGTCTGACCTCGTCTAAGAATGCTGCACGTATTTAGTCGGAGACCGTGCCATGGATTATAACGCGCATTTGGATACAGCCCTTGAGGCGCTGCATGCCGAAGATCGCTATCGCGTGTTTATGGATATTGTGCGCCAAAAAGGCCAGTTTCCGCGCGCCAAGTGGAACCGGCCTGATGGCGAAGTGCAAGATATTTCGGTGTGGTGCGGCAATGATTACCTCGGCATGGGGCAGAATGATGTTGTCTTGCAAGCCATGCATAACGCCATTGAGGGTGCTGGGGCTGGCTCTGGTGGCACCCGCAATATTTCCGGCACCACGGCTTATCATAACGCGCTAGAGGCCGAGATTGCTGATTTGCACCAGAAGGAAGACGCGCTGGTGTTTACCTCGGCCTATATTGCCAATGACGCCACGCTTTCTACGCTGCCTAAGCTTTTTCCGGGGCTGATCATTTTTTCGGATGAGCTGAATCACGCTTCGATGATCGAGGGCTTGCGCCGGGGTAAAGGCGAAAAGCACATTTGGCGGCATAATGATGTGGCGCATTTGCGTGCGTTGCTTGAGGCCGCTGATCCGGCTGCGCCCAAGCTCATCGCTTTTGAGTCGGTTTATTCGATGGATGGTGATTTTGGCCCGCTGCAAGAGGTGGTTGATCTTGCCAAGGAATTTGGCGCACTTACGTATTTGGACGAAGTGCACGCGGTGGGCATGTATGGCCCGCGCGGTGGCGGGGTTTCGGAACAACTCGGGCTGACGGGCGAGATTGATATTATTAACGGCACGCTGGGCAAGGCTTTTGGTGTGATGGGCGGCTATATTGCGGCTTCTCGCAAAATGGTTGACGCTGTGCGTTCTTACGCGCCGGGTTTTATCTTTACCACGTCTTTACCGCCCGCTGTTTTGGCAGGGGCCACGGCCTCTATCCGATATGTGAAAGAGCATCAGGAGTTACGGGACCAGCAGCAAGAGGCTGCTAAGGTGCTGAAAATGCGTTTAAAGGCGATGGGCCTTCCGGTTATGGATAGCCCGAGCCATATTGTGCCGGTGCATGTGGGCAACCCTGCCAAGTGCAAAATGCTCTCGGATGCGCTGCTCAATGACTTTGGAATTTACGTGCAGCCGATCAACTTTCCGACCGTGCCAAGGGGCACGGAGCGATTGCGCTTTACCCCCTCACCGGTGCACGATGCCGGCATGATGGATGAGCTGGTAAATGCACTTGATAGCTTATGGAGGCATTGCGAACTCGCCCGTAAGCCGATAGCCTGCTAGGCGTGCGCGTAAAACCGCTTAAGCCACTGGACAGCCAGTAAAAAAACGCCTAAAAACAATCAATAAAGTGTTACTAGCGAGGTAAGACTTCGGTAAGAAGTGATTCGTTTTATGAGTTGGCGCAATGCGAACACAAGGGCAGTACAGTGAATACCACTGAAGCAGACACCGCAGATTTGCAGGGTTTTGACTCCTTCGAGTTGCGCCTTGGTGATGAACTGCGTGGCGAGCGTGCCACGCTTGGGAAGTCTTTGCTTGATGTTCAGCGTGACCTCCGGATCAAAGCGTCTTACATTGCCGCGATTGAGAATTGTGATCTCTCCGTCTTTGAGAATACTGGGTTTTTAGCCGGTTACGTGCGCTCCTATGCGCGCTATCTGGAGCTGGACCCTGAAGCTACGTACGCTCGCTTTTGTGCTGAATCCAACTTTAAAGGCGCTCATGCAGACCTTGGCCGCCGCCGTGAGGGGGGCAGCAACGCCCGCGTTGCGGCCATTAGCGCCTCGGCCGTGAATGACATTAATCCGATATTTGGGCGGGCCGCTGTTGGCAATGCCCGCATGTCTGATTTCTCGGCACTTGGGCCATTGTTTGTGATTATTGCCCTGATTGCGGGCCTGATTTTTGGCGGCTGGACCTTGCTGAAAGATATTCAGCGGGTTGATATTGCACCAGTGGAGCAATCACCCGTGGTGCTGGACACTGTTGAATTTGCCGGCTTTGCCGATGCCGCCGATAGCGCCTTTACCGAAAGCACGGCGGGCGAAGCAATGGACCTGAACCGGCTTTATTCCAACCGCGCCCTGAGCGTGCCGGTGGTCACCCCGCGTGATGGTCCGATTGGAGCGATTGTTCCACAAGTGGCGAGTGTTGAGACAGCAGAAGCTCCACAAGCGGCTATTGTTGCGGCTGTGGAAACGCTGGCCGAAATTGGCGACCCGCAGGTGACCGTGGCTGACAAAGCGCCGCTGATTAGCCTGTTTGCCCAGCAAGAAGCGTGGGTGCGGGTGAGCGCGGCTGACGGGTCTATCCTGTTTGAAAAGCTGCTAAGCGCTGGCGAAGAATACACATTGCCAGAGCGCGCCGAGGTTTCCAGCCTGCGCGCGGGCAATGCGGGCCACCTCTTTTTGATGGTTGACGGGCAGGTCTTTGGACCAGTGAACGGCACCAACGGCGTGGCGCGCGATGTATCGCTTGCCGCCGCCGATATTGTGCAAAGCTATGCGCCGCTGGGCACACTGACCGCCGAAATGCGCAGCGTATCCGAAGAGCTTACCCGCGCCGCGACCCTTAGCGACGAATACTAGCAAACCTCCCGCAATGGGTGTGGTGACAAGCCGCGCCATACAGGATACATCTACCTCATAGGTATAATTTGAAGAGTGGCCAAGCCCCCATATGACACATAACCCCATTCGACCATGGCGCGACATAGAGCGTCGGAAAAGCCGCCAAATAATGGTTGGGAACGTGCCCGTTGGCGGCGATGCCCCGATCACCGTGCAAACCATGACCAACACCATTACATCCGATGTAGCGGCAACCGTGGCGCAAGTGCAAGCCTGTGCCGAGGCCGGTGCTGATATTGTGCGGGTGTCTTGCCCTGATGAGGCTTCTACAGCGGCCTTTAAGGATATTGTGGCGGAAAGCCCCGTGCCGCTGGTGGCGGATATTCACTTTCACTATAAGCGCGGTGTTGAAGCCGCAGTGGCGGGGGCGGCTTGCTTGCGCATTAACCCCGGTAATATCGGCTCCCCTGAACGCGTGCGTGAGGTGGTTGCGGCGGCCAGAGATAACGGCTGCTCTATCCGTATTGGGGTGAATGCTGGTAGCCTCGAGCGCCATTTGCTGGAAAAATACGGCGAGCCTTGCCCCGATGCGATGATCGAAAGCGGCCTCGACCATATCCGTATTTTGCTCGACAACAACTTTGATAACTTCAAAATCAGCGTAAAAGCCTCTGACGTATTTATGTCTGCCGCCGCCTATCAGGGCCTGGCCGAGGCCACCGATGCGCCTATCCACCTTGGCATTACCGAGGCGGGCGGGCTGGTTTCCGGCACGGTGAAAAGTGCCATCGGCCTTGGCTCGCTTTTGTGGGCGGGCATTGGGGACACCTTGCGGGTTTCGCTTTCGGCTGACCCTGTGCGCGAGGTGAAGGCGGGATTCGAAATTCTCAAATCTCTCGGGCTGCGGCATCGAGGTGTAAATATCATTTCCTGCCCTTCCTGTGCGCGCCAAGGGTTTGACGTGATCAAAACTGTGGAAGCGCTCGAAGTGCGGCTGGAGCATATTCGGACACCCATCAGCCTCAGCATCATTGGCTGCGTGGTAAATGGCCCCGGTGAGGCCTTGATGACCGATGTTGGCTTTACCGGTGGCGGCGCGGGTGCAGGTATGGTTTATGTGGCAGGCAAGCAAGACCACAAGTTAGATAACGAGTCGATGATCGACCATATTGTTGATCTGGTAGAAGCGCGGGCTGCGCTGATTGAGGAAGGGAAATAGATGCAACGCATGGCTATCTATATGGTGTTGGCAATTATTCTGGTGATCGGTGCTTTTTATGTGCGTGCGGTTACTGCAAGCCATGACCCCGCTGAGTGGCATATAGACCCGCTACTGGTAGAGCTACCAAGCTCCCCAAATACTTATTATGTGGCGCCGCAAAGCCTGGTGGAAGCCCAGGTTGCGCTTGAGGCGCCCATTTACGCGGTGCCAGCGACGGTTATGGCCAAAGCCTTTAACGATTATGTGCTTACGCAACCCAATGCGAGCACCGTTTTGGCTAGTGATGACGGGCTTTGGACAACCTATGTGCAGCGCACGCCAACGCTCAAGATGCCTGATTATATCACCGTAAAATTCCTTGATCTTGAAGGTGGGCGGTCCACTATGGCGATCTACTCCCGCTCCCGTTTTGGCTATGGCGATATGGGCGTGAATAAAGCGCGTATTGATCTTTGGTTGCAATCTCTGGCCTCATTTGAAGAGTAAATCATGATACCCGACGAAAAACTGGAGCAAATCCGCCAGCGCTTTGCCTTTGTGGAAGCTAAGCTGAATGAGGGTGCCGAGGTCAGTGAACTGGCGGCGCTGTCTAAAGAATATTCCGACCTTAAATCCGTGGTGGAGCAGATAGACGCCTATCGCCAGATGCTGGCGGATAAGGCTGAAGCCGAAGAGATGCTGAACGACCCAGAGATGAAAGAGCTAGGCGAAGAGGAGCTTGCGGGCCTGCGTGAGGCTCTGCCCAAAGCCGAGCATAAAGTCATGCTCTCGCTCTTGCCAAAAGATAAGGCCGACGCAAAACCCGCCATTATGGAGCTGCGCGCTGGCACCGGCGGTGATGAAGCCGCACTTTTTGTCGCGGATCTTTTGCGCATGTATCAGCGCTTTGCTGAAAACAACGGCTGGAAGCTCGAAATCGTTGAGGAATCGCCAACTGAAATCGGCGGCTATAAAGAAGTGATTGCCAATGTTAACGGTAAAGACGTGTATGCGCGGCTGAAATTTGAAAGCGGCGTGCACCGTGTGCAGCGGGTACCCACGACGGAAAGCGGGGGCCGGGTTCATACATCAGCCGCTACGGTGGCGGTGCTGCCCGAGGCGGAGGAGGTTGATATCGACATACCCAATACTGATATTCGCATTGATACTATGCGTAGCTCTGGCGCCGGTGGCCAACACGTTAATACCACCGATTCCGCCGTGCGGATCACTCACCTGCCGACGGGCATTGTGGTCACGAGTTCCGAAAAATCCCAGCACCGCAATCGCGCCAAGGCCATGCAAGTGCTGCGCACACGGCTTTATGACCTTGAGCAGCAAAAGCTGGATGATGAACGCTCAAGCGCGCGCAAAGGGCAGGTGGGTTCGGGGGACCGCTCAGAGCGCATCCGCACCTATAATTTCCCGCAGGGCCGTTTAACGGATCACCGGATAAACCTGACGCTCTATAAGCTTGATCAGGTTTTGCAGGGCGAGCTGGACGAAGTTATCGACGGGCTTACTGCAGCGGATCAAGCCGACAAACTCGCTGAGCTTTCGATGTGAGTGAAACCGTTGCGGACACATTAGCGCGCGCCACGATGATGCTATCGGCGGCGGGCATTGAAGGCCCCGATCGCGATGCCCGTGTGCTGCTTGCCCATGTGATGGAGATAGACCAAGCCAGTCTGATGGCGCGGATGAATGATCCGCTTCCCCAATCAGCGCTTTATGGCATGGATCGAGTGGTGGCGGTGCGCAGCTTGCACCAGCCGGTTTCGCATATTACGGGCAAGCGCGGCTTTTGGAACCATGAATTTATGGTGAATTCAGACGTGCTAGACCCGCGCCCCGATACCGAAACGCTTGTTGCCGCAGCGCTTGAGCAACCGTTTAATAATGTGTTGGATCTAGGGACAGGTAGTGGCGCGATTGTGCTCAGCTTGCTGGCAGAGCGCCCGCAGGCCATGGGCGTGGCTACGGATATTAGCGCCAAAGCGCTGGATATTGCACGCCGGAATGCTGGCCGTATAGGTGTGGCCGACCGTGTGCAGTTTAAAGAATCAGATTGGTTTGAGAATGTTTCTGGCCCGTTTGATTTGGTCGTGAGTAACCCGCCCTATATTGCCGATTCTGAGATGCAAGACCTTGCGCCCGAGGTGCGTGATTGGGAGCCTCATTTGGCGCTCACGCCGGGTGGGGATGGCCTGGACGCTTATCGGCGTATCGCGCAGGGCCTTAAGGCTGTTCTCGCTCCAGGAGGCCGCGCTTTCTTTGAGATCGGCTACCGCCAAGCCGTTGATGTTAGGGAAATATTTACCAGTGCAGGGTTTACTCAGCTCAAGGTGCTGCCTGATCTTTCGGGCCATGACCGTGTAATAGCACTAAATGCCGAATAATCCATATTTTGCCTACGAATAGCAAGAAAGAGCTTGTTTTAAATGTGTATTTCCGGTTATTATATCGAACCTGCAAGGATTGAACCTAGGGCTCTCCAGTTAAGCGCAGATATGTTAATCGAAAATCGGACGGCTAATACCCAAATTCCAAGCCACAGGGCTTGATGGCTCCGATAAGGATAGAAACCAAAGCATGAGACCTTCGAATAAATCGCGCTCGCGTAACAAAGGTGGCAACCGTCGCCAGAACAACAATAACAATACCAATATTGTGAATCGGGTTTTTGATTCCGCCGGGCCAGAAGGCAAGGTGCGGGGCACGCCACAGCAGATTGTGGAAAAATATTCCCAACTTGCGCGCGACGCCCAGCTTTCAGGTGACCGCGTGGCGGCTGAAAGCTTTATGCAGCATTCAGAGCATTATTCGCGTATGTTGGCCGTTGCGCAGCGAGAGCAAGCGGAAAAACAGGCAGAACATGCCGCGCGCCAAGCCGAGCAGGCCGAGCAGCAGCGCCAACGCAATGAACAGCGCGCGCAGCAAAATGCACCAAAACCAGACAACAACCCGGCAGAGGCCCCGCAGCCTGAAGAGCTTCCAGCCCAGCTTGTGGAAACCCCTGAAAATAGCCCGCAGCCAAAGGTTAAACGTAAATCGCGCCCGCGAACCCGTAAGCCCGCCGCGACCGCTGATGAGGCGTCTACCTCACCCGCTGAATAATGCACCGGCTGTGCTTGCACAGCCCGCGCCGATGAGGGGGGCTTTAGCTCCCCGAAGAGGTGCGTGCCCGGGACTGTCCGGCAGTTCCGAGTGTGCTTTGACTTCGGGGCGGGCTCTCTCAGCGATTTGTCTGTAACATCGCGCAAGATAGTCGCCCACGCCTCAGCCAAAGCAGGTTTTTTGCAAGCAAAAAAAGGTCTCTTGCGACAGTGGGTTAAGCGCGTGCTTTACGAATGGCTTCACTTAAGCGGCAAAACTCTTCAAGATTCACCGTTTCAGCGCGCCGCGTCGGGTTTATCCCTACGCTTTCCAGCACAGCTTGAACTTCGGGCACTATCCCTTTCAGGCTTGCCCTCAGCATTTTTCGGCGCTGGTTAAAGGCCCGCGCCACGACTTCGGAAAGCAGTTTAGGTTCGGCTGCAAAGCGCGGTTCGGCTAAGGCTTTAATATGCACCACGGCTGAGGTTACTTTTGGCGGCGGGCTGAAGGCCTGTGGCGGTAAATCAAAGCAGATATGCGGGTCAGAGCGGAATTGCGACAGCACGGAAAGGCGGCCATAGGCCTTGCTACCAGGCTCCGCCACAATCCGTTCGGCCACTTCTTTTTGAAACATCAAGGTCAGGCTTTCCCAAAAAGGTGGCCATGCGCTGGGGGTTAGCCAGCGCACCAAAAGCTCGGTGCCAACATTGTAAGGGAGATTCGCCACCACTTTTACGGGGGCATTTAGCTGTGCTGATGGGTCAAGCTTGAGCGCGTCGCCACTCAGCACTTGCAGGCGCTCGGGGGCTGCGCTGCCAATGTCTGCCAAGGCCGGAAGGCAGCGCGGGTCGGCCTCAATGGCTACAACCTTGCGCGCACCCTCGGCCAGCAAGGCCCGTGTGAGCCCGCCGGGGCCAGGGCCGATTTCCAGCACGTCATGCCCATCAAGCCTTCCCGCTTGGCGGGCGATTTTGCCGGTCAGGTTCAGGTCCAGCAAAAAATTTTGCCCTAAGGATTTGCGCGCTGCCAGCCCGTGGGTCGTGATGACCTCACGCAGCGGTGGCAGGTTCTCCAAGCTCATTTGCGCTCAATCACCGAGTTTCGCCTCAGTTCAAGGAGGTAACCCTCGGAGAGGGCATTAAAATTCCTTGAGGCCAACTGGTTGCGCAATGTTGCGCGCCCTTCAGGGCTCATTTCAGAAACTCGATCACAAAGCACCAGCACGCGCAGGGCGTTATGGCCTTGCATTACGGTGCTATCGCGTGGGTCCAGCCGGGCCAAGGCTAGGCCGACATCAGCATCAATACTGTCGAGCGAAACCGGCCCAAACAAACCGCTGCCATTGCCTATCTCAGCGGCGCGGGCCTCAAGCCCGCGGCAGCCATCAAGCGCGCGCCGAAGCCTTTGTGCCTGCCGCCCGGCCTCGCGGCCACCGCCCTCAGCATAGGGGATAACCAGCTCTGCATAGGTGAGGTTAACGCTGACGGGCACTTCGATTTGCCGCGTAACCGTGCGGGCATCCAGCACTTTGATGATCACAATGCCCGTGGGGATATAGATCGGGTCTGCCACACCCCCAGCGCTGAGCCCGCGAATAGCTGCGCCAATTTGCGCGGGCAGCCTATTGGGGGACACCCAGCCGATCGCCCCACCGCGCTCGGCCGTGCGGGAGCGCGAATACTCTTTCGCCAGTTTGGAGAAATTCTCACCGGCGCGAAGTTGCGCCACAATATCAGTGGCCAAGGCCACGGTAGCGTTTTGCCCACGTTCCAAGTAAGGCAGCACAATTTCACCGAGTTGAATAGTGCGGGAGCTGGAAATCGCAAAGGTATTAAGCTGGGCGTTTAACTCAATTTCAGAGGGCGCGGCTTGCTGGCCAAAACGGGAGCGCAAAATATTGCGCCAGATGATCGAAACTGAGAGAAATTCGTCAAAGCTTTCGGGCTGCACGCCTGCGCGGCGCAGCTTGGCCATCAGGCTTTGGGTGGTTAAATTCCGTTGTTGGGCGTAATTTTCGATCGCTTGATCAAGGGTTGCGCGGTCAATATTTGCGCCAAAAGAGGTGGCTTCCTCTTGCTTTAGGCGGTCATCTATTAGCGCGTCAATGGCCTCTTGGCGCATATTGCCGCCATTGGCCCCGAGCGCCCGCATAAGTCGAACCCTTTGGTCAATGTCATAATTTGTAATTACGGCTTCATTTACGCGATAGGCGATGGAAAAGGCCCCTTGCGCCGTGGCCGAAAGGGCCATGCCAAAAATCAGCACTCCGAGAAGCAACAAACGTTTACCCAACAAAACCATACTCTTGCCCTTTTTTATTCTATGCGCCTGCATGTGCCGGCTCTTTCGCGTGGAGAAGTTCCGCCGCCGAATCCGGCCAATTTAACTGATACATCAAAATTGGTATCGGGGGGAACATTATTTGATGTTGTAAAGCGGCGCGAGAGAGAAACCGCCACCTCGACGCACTCATTGGCGTAGATTAACCCGAACTCGCCGTAAATATTCTCGTTTGCCAGCAAATCCCGGCGCAGAGCGGCTGATGTGGACCAGTTTTCGTTTATCTTATAGCCCATGGCGATATTGGCCTCAGAGCGGTCAACGGGAGAATCGGCGACCACATCGGCGGCGAGAAAAACAAAGGTGGCTTCAAGGTCCAGCCGATCCAGGTCGAGCGCCAGCTCGGTTTCTGCCCGCCGGATGCCTACATTCGGGGCTACTAAAAGGCGGCTAACCAACCGGTATTTCGTGGGGAGCTCAAAACTAACGGCGGCCAGAATGTCAGAGCTTTTTCCTGAAAGACCGGAGCCGGTTGAAAATTGCGGACTAGCCGAAATTCGGTAGATTTGACCCACGTCAACACCCAGAGTCCAGCCCGCCGGATCATACCGGCGATAGCTCACACCAGCATTGGCACGAAATCCGGTTTCGATCCGGTCTTCTCCGGGAAAGCGGCTGAGGCCAAACAGGTTGGTTTCATCAAATTCCACCTGCAAACTGTCTTCGTTTGGCACGGCATCATTGAAGCCAAGCTCGGGTGTGTAAATAAATTGCGCCACGGGGGAAAGCACCATCAGCGCGCCGGATTTGGTGGATTTGGAGAGCGGCAGGCTGAAATCGGCCCCGATGGTTGGTGTGGCTCTGAATAGCAAATCATCCCCAAAGCCGACATCATCCCACACGCGATAAACATCGCCTTGCACTTCGGCAAATGTGGTAGCCTGAATGCCCAGCGGGGCGGCCCAGTCTTTACGCCAATCAACCGAGGCGCTCAGCCGCGCGACATCGCGACCAGCCGTGCGGATAAGCCCCAAGGTTGAGGCATTTATGCCTATGCGGCCACCTGTGAGGTCTTCCTCCCAGGTATAGCGGTAATTTATCAAGGGCAGGGCAAAGGGCACTTCGCCGTCCACTTCGTCATCCCGAAGGCTTTGGAAAAACACTGCGCCGGCCTCTAAAAACCGGTTAGGGTCAAAGCGGCGCAGACCCACTTGGCTCACGAGGCGGTCAGCGTCATCATAGCCATAGCGGCGCATGAAGGCGTCATCACTGGCAAGGGAAAGATCAAGATAAAGCTCTAAGGTGCTGGGCAGGGTAAAACTGAGATCGGTTTTTAGAAATGAATCGCCGCTATCATTGGCGCTGCCCCTGATGGCAAACGCACCGTGGATATTGAGCGCACCGTTTACATAGCGCCGCCGATATTCGGCCTCTAGCAAAAAGGCACCATTGGTGGTGGCAAAGGGCGTGAAGGTGGCGTCGGCGCTGTCTCCCAAGGTTAAAAAATATGGCAATTTAACGCCGTAGCCATAAATTTCGGATGATATGATCTGTGGGTAGAGCAACCCCGTGGCGCGCTGCACCGAAGGGTCTGGCAACCGCAAATTCGGGATATAGGCGATCGGCACGCCAAGCACCTCAAAACGGGCATCTTCAAAGTATAGCCGCTCAGCCTCTGTGTCATGAATGATGCGCTCCGAGCGGATTTGCCAGAGCGGCACCGGATTTTTGGTATCAATGATGCAGGTGGAGCCAACAGTGCGGTATAGGATGTTAAACCGATCAGAACTTCGGCGAATTTCTGCCGCTGCAATCTGGAAACGGTTGGCCAAAAGCAACCGCGCTTCCTGAATGATTCCCGCGCTGAGGTCCGCGCTGAGCGAGGCTATGGTGGCGGTAAAAACAGCGCCGCTCGGGTCTGTGATGCGCAGCGGGCCGATGGCCTCAATTTGCCCTGTGGTGCGGTTAAAGCTAATGCTCTCCGCTTCCATTCTGGTTTGGTTATAAATAACAACCACTTGGCCGGAAGCTGTGAGGATACCTGCTGCCGCGTTATAAGACACATTATCAGCGGTCATGGTTGAATAGCCAATCACCTGCGCGCGCAAGGGCAGGGCCATGAGCAACGGCAAAATGAGGCATGTTAGAAATAGGCGGGTTAAAATAGGCAAGCGAGGCTCCGGAAAATATGCGCCATATTAGCCGTCTTCAAGGTGGAGCAGCAAGCCCATGGTCAGCAATATTCCGGCGGCGGGCGGCCCCCAGGCTGCCAGCTCAATCGGGATCTCGTAAGCCGCGCCGAGCGCCTCGGCGATGGACTTGAGTGAATAAAGCAAAAAGGCTGAAAAAACGGCGATGAGGACCATGAGCCCGGTTTGGCCAAAGCGGGCGTGGCGCATGGAAAACCCGGCGCCAATAAGCACCATGGCGACCAATAAGAGCGGCCGCGCCAGCTCAGACTGCAAAAACAGCCTTTGCCTTTGCGAGGCAAACCCAGCCTCATTTAGCCGCGCAATAAGTGCGGGCAACTCCCAAATGGGCACGGCTTGGGGCGATGCGAATTTCTCCAAAATCTCTTGGCTCGTCAGGCTCGTGGCCAACGGAAGTTTCTCAAAGGCTTGCGCGGTGGATACGGTCTCATCGCCGCTATAATCAAACTGCCATTCGGTGCCGCTGCGCATAAGCCACGCGCCCTCATCCAGCCGCGCGCTTTCGGCCTGTATTCGGCGGGTCAGCGAGCCATCTAGCGTAAATTCGAACAGGTTGACTTTAAACAGGATGGAGCCGTTAAAGCTGGTGCGGTCGGCCTGAATGACAAATTGGCTTTCTTCGCCACCTTGCCGCAACCATATCCCCTTGGCCCCGAGCGAAACCAGAGATTGCCCGCCGACGTTATACGCGGCCAGCAGCGCGTCGGTGCGGCGAATGGAGGTCGCAACCAGCGGATTAATAACGGCTGTGGCCAAAATCCCGATGATGATGGTTGCCATTACGGGCACCATGAGTATTTTGAGCGCAGATTGCCCCGCCGCCCGCATGACCACAAGTTCAGAGCTGCGCGAAAGCCCAACGAAGGTGGTGAGGGAGGCCAGCATTAGCACCAGCGGGAAGATTTTCATTAAGAATTGCGGCATTCGCAGGGCGATCAGATGCAAAACCTCAAATCCGCCCAGATCATAAGGCGAAAGGAACTGCGCCTGTTCCACACCGTCGATCACAAAAACCAGCACCAAAAAGGCCATTTGAACCTTAAGCAGGTTCAGCAAAAACCGCACCAGAATATAGCGCGCCATTCTCATGCGAGCACCCGCTTGCGCACGCGCCCGGCGCGCCGCAGTAAAAGCAGCGCCATAAGAAGGCCAATAAGCGCCGGAAGATACATAATCAGATAGAGCCCCGCATTGGCTTGCACCATTGATTTGGTGATCCCGAGCCCCGCCTGCACAAACAGCCCAAGCCCGACAGCCCCCATAACGCGGCCCATGAAGCCGCCTCGCCGGAAGCCGCCCGCCAATATGGCGCCCAGTGAAATAAGCGGCAAAACCAAAGCGCTGAGCGGCATGGCAAGCTTGTGATTGGCCTCTGCCAAAAAGTCGCCTTTATCCCATAAACCGTTGGATGTTATGCTATCAGACGGCCATAAAAGCTCTGGCAAAAAACGTTGAAACGGAGTGCGGGTTAGCTCAACGGGCGTTGAAAGCAGCGCCCCGAGATCATAGGAAAACTGGTCAAAATGCACGGTGGAAAGCTGGGCAGTGGTAGCGGGCAAATACTGGATATTGCCGTCAACCATCACAATCCTGATCCCGCCTTCATCTTGAAGTAAAAGCGCTTTTTGGGCGGTGTAAATCACAGGGTTGGCCTCGTCCCGCCTGTCACTCAGGAACAGGCCCGCCATTTCACCGGCTTTTGAGGTATCTTTGATAAACAGCGTGACCCCATCAACAGGGTGGATAAATTGGCCTTCTTTCACAAGCGTTTTGGCAAAGTCAGAGCGAAAATCCGCCAGCCGCTGCCCGAGCTGCGTTTGCGAGGCGGGCACAAGATAGAGCGTAATGACAGCCATGATCACCATGACCATAGTGCCAAATATCGCCACAGGCCGCGCCAGCGCCATTGGGGAAAGCCCCGCTGTCATCATCACCACCAACTCGCTTTCGGTATAAAGCTTGTTGAGCGCATAAAGCGAGGCCGCCAGTGCTGAAATGGGCAGTGCAACCATAAGCACGCGCGGTATAAGATAGGAGGTGATCTCAAGGAAAACCACAGCAGATTGGCCACTTTCGATCACGTTATCAATCAGCGGCAGGGCTTGCGCCAGCCACAATATCCCCGCGATTACGAGCGAGAAAAACCCGAAGGGCCCGATGAGCTGGGCGAGGAAATATCTGTTGAGTCGGTTTAGCATATGGCCCCTGCCTATTGGCAATCACTGAACTGGTCAAGGGAGGCTAGAGGCGCTAGGGTCGAGGCCAACAGATTCTTAACTCCAAAGAGGCTCCCTATGGACATCACCTTCATCGAAACCGACGCCAATGCACTGGCAGATATAACCGGAAAAATCGCCGTGGTCATGGGACCGGATGGCAGCATGAACACGCTCACCCGCAAAGCCAATACGCTGACGCGCGGCGCGCTAAAGCGGTTGGGTGAGGGCGAGGCTTGGGAGAAGTTGAGCGAGGGCAAGGGCGTGGTTATCAACGTGCCGGACCGGATGACGGCCTCGGCTTTGCTGGTGCTTAAAGCCCCACGCAACCCAAGTGTTAAACTCGCGCGCACGCTTGGTGCTGAAGCGGCGAAATTTGCCGGGAAAGAGGCGGTGACATTGTTGCTGGCAACACAGGCGCGTGCTGAGGAGCTACTAAATGGCCTTGTTTTGCGGATGTATAGCTTTGATAGGCACAAATCTGAGCCAAAAGAAGTGGCGGGGAAAGCCGCTGTGATGGCAAACGGGGCTGATGCCTTAAAGGCCAAATTTGCCCCGCTGGCGGCGGTGGCGGAGGGTGTGCATTTTACGAGAGACCTCGTGAATGAGCCTGCGAATGTGTTGACAACAACTGAATTTGCCAACCGCCTCGTGGCGCTGGAAAGGCTGGGGGTTAAGGTGGAAGTGCTCGATGAGCCTGAGCTAGAAAAGCTTGGCATGGGCAGCTTGCTCTGTGTCGGCCAAGGCTCGGAAAGCCCTTCGAAAGTGGCCGTGATGCAATGGCAGGGCGGCGGCGATGAAGCCCCCTTTGCGCTGGTCGGCAAAGGGGTGGTTTTTGACACGGGCGGGATTTCGCTTAAGCCTGCGGGTGGCATGGAAGACATGACCATGGACATGGGCGGGGCCGGCGTGGTGTCGGGCGTTATGCACGCGATTGCGGCCCGCAAGGCCAAGGCCAATGTTGTGGGCGTGGTTGGGCTGGTGGAAAATATGCCCGATGGGAAAGCCACGCGGCCTGGTGATGTGGTGACCTCGATGAAAGGTGACACGATTGAGGTGATCAATACCGACGCTGAAGGGCGCTTGGTGTTGGCGGATGTGCTTTGGTATACCCAAGAGCGGTTTGCGCCACAGGGGATGATTAACCTCGCGACGCTAACGGGCGCGATTTTAGTGGCGCTTGGGCATGAAAATGCCGGTGTGTTTTCCAATGATGATGTGCTGTGTAATGCCTTTTTGAAAGCCGCCGAGGCTGAGGGCGAGGGCGCATGGCGGATGCCGCTGGGCAAGGCCTATGATAAGCTGATCGACACTCGCATGGCCGATATGAAAAATACCGGCGGCCGGATGGCGGGCTCTATTACAGCAGCACAATTTTTGCAGCGCTTTGTAAAGGAGGGCATGCCGTGGATTCATTTAGACATCGCCGGTGTGGCGTCTCCGGGGCCAACGGATATGGCCCCCAAGGGAGCTACGGGCTGGGGTGTGCAGGCGCTCAATCGCCTGATTGCCGATAATTACGAGGCCTAAATGCCCGAGATTCGCTTTTATCATCTGACGCAATCACCGCTGGAGCACACCTTGCCCGGCTTGCTCGCCAAATCGCTAGATCGCGGCTGGCGGGTGATTGTGCAGGGGGGGGATGAGGCGAGGCTAGTGTTTTTGGATACGCATCTTTGGAGTTTTGCGGATGACAGCTTTTTGCCGCATGGCTTGGAGGGGGAGGGAGCCGCACAGCCAATTTGGCTGACAACCTCGGAGAGCAACCCCAACAATGCTGGGGTGCTGATGCTGATAGACGGCGCCCGCGCCGCGCCGGAACGCATGGAAGCGTTTGATCTTGTCACGCTGTTTTTTGATGGTGCCGACCAAAGGGCCGTGGCCAGAGCGCGGGAAGACTGGAAAGCTGTGACAGAGGCCGGACTCCCCGCGGTTTACTGGGCGCAGGAAAATGGAAGCTGGGTGCAAAAGGCAAAGTCTGGCGGCTAGGCTAGCGGCTCCCGCCTGCTGGACGCCGTTTGCTTCGCAAACGACACCAGCAGTTGGGCGTGGCCTCGCTTCGCTCGGCGGGGGCGTTCCGCCCCCTCGCGCACACGCGCTCCCCCCTGAGGGGCGCTGGGCTGAACATTTTTTCTGCACCCAACCCTCTCCGAAGCAAAGGCAGGCTGGCTAGGTGCTAACCCTTACCAAACCCGCCGCCGCCGGGGGTTTCCAGCCAATAAGTATCACCCGCCAACATCTCGCTTTTATCTGCGGAGGACAGCTCTTCAATCTGTCCGTCAGCGCGTATAATTCGCGTGCGTCCAAGGCCGCCAGATTCACCGCCATCCAACCCCGGTGGCGGGGTGACCCGATGGCCCGAGAGCACAGCAACGGTCATATCTTCCAAAAATCGGATCTTCCGCGTGGTGCCATTCCCGCCACTAAATATCCCTTTACCGCCCGAGCCTTCGCGGATGGAAAACTCTTCCAGCAGCACTGGAAAGCGCCATTCCAGCACTTCAGGGTCTGTTAACCGCGAATTGGTCATGTGGGTATGAATGCCGCTGGTGCCGTTATGGCCCGTCCCATCATGGCGCAGGCCTGCGCCCGAGCCGCCACAAATGGTTTCGTAATACTGGTAAGTATCATTGCCCCATGTGGTGTTATTCATCGTGCTTTGCGAGGCCGCCTGCACGCCAAGCGCCAGCAATAGCGCCGAGGTTACGGCCTGTGAAGTTTCCACATTCCCCGCAATTACCGCCGCCGGATATTCCGGCGAAAGCATGGTGCCTTTCGGCAAAATTACGTTCAGCGGTTTCATCACCCCTTCGTTCATAGGGATATTATCATCCACCAAAAGCCGGAACACATAGAGCACGGCGGCGCGCGTAACGGGCTCGGGCGCATTATAGTTGGTGGCCAACTGCCCCGTGGTGCCCGTGAAATCAATGGTGGCCGTCCGCGCCTCTTTATTAACGCTGATTTTCAGCTTTATCTCGCGCGGCTGTCCGTCAAAATCCGGGTCCATCGGATAGGTGTATTCGGCATCTTTCAGCGTGGTAATGGCGCGGCGCACGCATTCTTCGGCGTTGTTTTGCACGTGTTTCATGTAGGCTTGCACTACGGGCAGGCTGAAATGATCAACCATTTTTCGCAGTTCTTGCGCGCCTTTTTCACAGCTTGCCACTTGGGCTTTGAGGTCTGCAATATTGATGTCTGGCGCCCTCACAGGATATTTCGCCGAGAGCAGTAATTCGCGCGTTTCGGCCTCGCGGAAGTGGCCTTCATCCACCAGTTTCCAGTTATCAATCAGCGCGCCTTCGTCATGGATGCTGCGGCTATCAGGCGGCATAGAGCCCGGCGTAAGGCCGCCCACATCTGTGTGGTGGCCCCGCGCCGAGGTATAAAACAGCACCTTGCCATTATCGCCAAAAACCGGCGTTACCACGGTAATGTCCGGCAGGTGAGTGCCGCCATTATAAGGCGCGTTTAGCACATATACGTCGCCCGCTTTCATCACAGGGTTTTGCGCTATCACCGCCTGCACGCTGGCCCCCATCGAGCCCAGGTGCACCGGCATATGCGGCGCGTTGGCGATCAAATCGCCTTCGGCATCAAACACTGCACAACTAAAATCAAGCCGCTCCTTGATGGTCACCGAAGCGGCTGTGTTTTCCAGCACCGCGCCCATTTGCTCGGCGATAGACATATAAAGGTTGTTAAATACCTCCAGCATCACCGGATCGGCCTCTGTGCCAATGGCGTGGTCCCGTGCTTTGGCCTCAAAGCGCACCAGCTCCACATGGTTATGGGCGGTGATTTGCGCCCGCCAACCGGGCTCGATTGCGATTGAGGTGTGGGGTTCTACCAGCACAGCGGGGCCGGTAAGGGTATCTCCGGGGTGCATGGATTCTCGCTTTACAAAACGGGCGTCATGCCATGTGCCACCAAAATAAACGGGGGCGGCGAGCGCAGTATCATATACCTCTTC
Organism: Paracoccaceae bacterium; assembly: GCA_016744015.1. Classification (GTDB taxonomy): domain Bacteria; phylum Pseudomonadota; class Alphaproteobacteria; order Rhodobacterales; family Rhodobacteraceae; genus UBA3077. The sequence goes on from JADGFD010000002.1 coordinate 322,815, forward strand.
ACGGGTGCTCAGCGCCAGCTTTGGCTCTGAAAGATCGGTGGCCGTGCCAATGGCTTCCACGCTCACGGTCTCGATCACCAAGGGGCTTTCTCCCGGCGAAAACCCAAAGCGCGCCTTGTGGGCGGTGGTGAAGGCGGCGCGCATCACGGCTTCGTCGTCAAAGGCAATGGGCAGGCTGGTATCGGTGCCCTTCACCTTGAGGTGCAAGGTGGTTTGCAGCTTTATATCAGATTCAGCTACCCCTTGGGCCTCAACCTCGCCCATGGCTTGCACGCTAAGCCCATCCAGCATGGCGGCGGCTTCAAGGCGGGTTTCGCTTGAAAGATCAGCCTCTAATGCCTGTACACGGCTGGCACGAATATCGGCCAAGCCCATGCCATAAGCTGAAAGCAGGGAGGCCATGGGGTGAATTAGGCAAGTGGTCATGCCAAGGGTATCCGCAATCGCGCAAGCGTGCTGTGCGCCCGCGCCACCAAACACCGTTAGGCAATACTCCGTCACATCATAGCCGCGCTGCACGCTGATTTTCTTAATAGCGTTGGCCATGTTTTCCACAGCGATGCGCAGGAAGCCGTCGGCCACCTCTTCAGGGGCGCGGCCAACCTGCGCAGCCAGATCGGCAAAAGCCGCCTGTGTGGCGCTTATATCCAAGGGCTGGTCAGCCTGAGGGCCAAAGATGGAGGGGAAAAACTCGGGTCGCAGTTTGCCAACCATCACATTGGCATCGGTCACCGCTAGCTTGCCATTGCGGCCATAGCACACCGGCCCCGGATTGGCGCCGGCACTTTCCGGCCCCACCTGCATCCGGCCGTTGTCATAGGTCAGCAGGCTGCCACCGCCAGCGGCCACGGTGTGAATATTCATCATCGGAGCGGTTATCCGCACGCCCGCGACTTCGGTGTTGAGCACCCGCTCAAATTCGCCATTAAAATGGCACACATCGCTGGAGGTGCCGCCCATATCAAAGCCGATCACCTGCTCTTTGCCCGCAATCTGGCTGGTGCGCACACAGCCCACCACGCCGCCTGCGGGACCCGAAAGAATAGCGTCTTTTCCCTGAAAAGCCTGCGCATCCGTTAGCCCGCCCGAGCTTTGCATAAACATAAGTTTTCCGGCGGTATCGCCTTCAAAAGCAGCCGCTACACGGTCAATATAACGCCGCAAAATCGGCGTGAGGTAAGCATCCACTACCGTGGTGTCCCCGCGAGAAACCATTTTCATAAGCGGCGAAACCTCGTGGCTCACAGAAACCTGCGTAAAGCCAACCGCACGTGCAATCGCTGCCGCTTCGGCCTCGTGCTCGTGGTGACGGTAGCCATGCACAAACACAATCGCGCAGGCCCGAATGCCGCGCGCGTAAGCTTGGCGCAAATCCGCGTCTAGCGTAGGCGCGTCGAGCGGGGCCTCAATGGCCCCCGAGGCGCGCACGCGTTCACGCGCTTCGATCACCTCTGAATACAACATTTCAGGCCTGATCAGCTCTCGTGCAAAAATATCGGGGCGGGCCTGATAGGCCAGCCGAAGCTGGTCTCGCAAGCCTTTTGTGGTCACCAAAACCAGCGGGTCGCCTTTGCGCTCCAGCAGGGCATTGGTGGCAACGGTTGTGCCCATTTTTACAGAGCTCACCAGTGAGGCCGGCACTTTCGCGGTGGCGTCCAGTCCTAAAAATCCGCGAATACCGTGCAGGGCCGCGTCTTCATATTGCTCGGGGTTTTCCGAGAGCAGTTTTCGCGTATGCAGTACCCCTTTGGGATCACGCGCTACAATATCCGTAAAGGTGCCACCACGGTCTACCCAAAAATCCCACGCCATTTTTTAGCTCTCCTGAATCGCTTTCCTCTAGGGTTAGGTGGAATTTCTGCTCGGTGCAACACCGCAGTTATACTAACGAAAAATTGAAATCGCATTGTGGTGTTTCGTGCTCTATACTGTCGCCATGTCAATCTGGACCCGAATCTCTGATGCGCTCAAAGCCCTTGCCTCTGGCGAAGGGCTTTCCAGCTTGTTTGATACTTTCCGCACCCCGCCGGAGCGCTCAATCGGCTTTACCATTGCCATTATCGCGCTCGGGGCCAAAATGGCCAAAGCTGACGGGCAAGTGACCCGTGATGAGGTGATTGTTTTTCGGCAAATCTTTCAGCTTCCCGCGCAAGATGAGGCCGCCGCCGCCAAGGTGTTTGACCTCGCCCGACAAGACGTGGCGGGCTTTGAGGCCTATGCCGCAAAGATCGCCAATATGTTTAAAGATGATAGCGAAATGCTGATCGACCTGCTGGAAGGGCTGATCCATATCGCCATGGCCGATGGCGAATACCACCCGAAAGAAGACGAATTTTTGCTACGGGTGGCCGAGATATTTGGCCTTGAGCAGCGCACATTCATGTGCTTGCGCGCCCGCCACGTGCCTGGCATGATGCCAGACCCTTATTCAGTGCTCGGCGTTTCCCCGGATGATTGCTATGATGTTATCCGCGCCCGCTACCGCAAGCTCATTAAAGAATCCCACCCCGACGCGATGATCGCCCGCGGCCTGCCTGAAGAGGCGGTGCAGATCGCGACTAACCGCCTCATGACCATCAATGAAGCATGGGAGAACTTGCGTGCCGAGCGACAGCCCGAGCCAGCCTAGCCTGCGCATTGCCACTTATAATATCGAGTGGTTCACCAACCTGTTTGGCCGCAATGATGTGCTGCAAGCCGATGATAAATGGTCAAGCCGCTATAAAGTAAACCGCCGGGCGCAGCTCATGGCGATTGCCCGTGTGCTGAAGGCTGTTGATGCCGACGCGATTATGATCATCGAGGCACCGGATACCGGCGGCGACCGCAATTCTGTGCGCGCCCTGCAAAATTTTGCCGAGGCCTATGGCCTGCGCCAATCCCACGCGCTCAGCGGCTTTGAAAGCCATACGCGGCAGGAAATTACACTGCTTTATGACCCTGATGTGGTGACGGCATACCACAACCCAAAAGGCGCGCGCTCAAACGGGCAATCCATAGACCGCGCCCCGCGTTTTGATAGCAAGTTTCGGTATGATTTGGGAGTGGATGGCCAGCGTGCGGTGCATACATTCTCCAAGCCTCCGTTGGAAGTTGCGCTTATCCACAAGCCCAGCGGCAAGGCGCTGCGGCTGATTGGTGTACATGCCAAAAGCAAGGCGGTGCATGGGGCCAAAGGGGCAGCGGCAGTGAAAATCGCTGTTGAAAACCGCACCAAGCAACTGGCGCAATGTGTCTGGATACGCCAGCGGGTGGAAGACCATATTGCAGCGGGTGACAGTGTGATTGTGCTGGGTGATTTTAACGACGGCCCCAAGCAGGACGGGTTGGAGGAAAGCTTCAAAAAGTCAGGCGTTGAGGTAGTGCTCGGGGATGCCAACAAGCCAGCAACCCACCTAAAAGACCCGAATGCCCAAATTTGGCTCGATCCAATGCAGGGCTGGGCGCTCTCGTCAGCGCGATTTTACCATGCCGGGCTGGGGTGGTATGTGAACACATTGCTGGATTATATCATGCTTTCGCCTGATATTGCCGAGCGCGCCACTTGGCGCATTTATCACCCGTTTGATGACCCGAAATGCTTTGCCCATGACCCGCTCAAAAATGCATTGCTCACGGCGTCTGATCATTTTCCGGTGTGTGTTGATCTCGACCTGTAAAGTTTTTAACAGTTTTGTATACATCTTGGTGAAATGGCGCTTTTTTACCTATCCCGATGCTTAAATATCCGTTTATCATGCCCCCCTAAGTTACTTTAATTTTATAATGCGATTATGTGAAAGGAACAAAGATGGCTTATCAATTACTAAAAATTCAACAAATTTCAGAGCGATTTGCAGCATTGGTCGACAAGGCCAAAAAAGCCGGGGAATATGAAGGCAATGAGACCGACTGGGATAGCCAAATCGCAATTGCGCTTGAAAAAGCTGCGGCTTTTGCTGCGGATTGGACCGCAGAAAATGCGCGCATGGGTGATCAGACCCGCCGTGAGTGCCAAGCCAAAATGCGCGATATAGAAAGCATGCTCAAAAGCAAGAAATTCTCCGGCCGCGAAATGAATGCGATTGAAGACATGTCAGGCGAAATTTTTGCGGGCTTGAACGCCGTAAAGCGCGATAATTCTGACCTGAACAGCGCCTTGGTCCCGCAGTATCGCAAGGACGGATGGATCACCATCGCCCGTAGCGCCATGTTTGACACAGGCCCAGTTGATGATTTGCAGGATGCCCGTGGGCGGCAGATCAAAGTCGGGGCGATGACCATTCAAATTACCCGTCGTCTGGAGGAATATGCCAAACGCGCTGAAGACTATATCAAAATGGGCCGCAAACGCCTGAACATGGAAGATAGCCTTACCGAGGCTCTCGCCGATATTGATGGTATTGTCGGACGTATGGAGCGCGGTAGAACTGATGTCAGTACTTACATTTACTCGTGCAGCAACGCGCTTGATATGCTTGAGGGGGAGAGAAATACCAGAGCCGCACCAGACCCTAAAGTGATGAAGATGTATTTGAGCTATGGTTCGAAATTCAAGGGTGCTGCGAAACAGGCGCGCGGCAAGCTCAAAACCATGGGTATTGGTATTAGTACCCTAAAAAAAAGGGTAAAATCTGTGACTGGGCTTGATGCCAAGCCGCAAACTAAAGCGGCGCTGGAGCACTATTCGGCTGCCGCGGATGAGTACTCGGAATTTGAAGGGCGCGTAAAAGCGGCTGAGAAAATTTTGACCAAGCTCGAAAAGCTTTAACCATCTCTTGCCACCGCGCCGATGATTAGCGCGGTGGCACTAATCGCCTCGTGTGAATTGCAAATCGGTGATGGCCTCCTTATCTAGGAGGAAACCAATTCGGAGAATCCCATGTTTGCCATCCCCCTCAATCACCCCGAAACACATGACAATCGCGAGCCTTCGGGCGGTGCAGATTTAGGAGTGCTCCCGAGCTGGGACTTGAGTGACCTTTATAGCGCCCCTGATTGCGCTGAAATCAAGCGTGATCTGGAGTGGCTCAAAGGCGAGACTGCAAGCTTTGCCGCCGATTACGAGGGCAAGCTTGCAGGGCAGGGCGCGGCGGAAATGCTCCGTGTGGTGGAGCGCTATGAGGTGATGAACAACATCATGGGGCGGGTTATGTCCTATGCTGGCCTGAGCTATTATCAGAATACTTCAGACGGTGAGCGCGCCAAATTCATGTCTGACATGCAAGGCGCGATTACCGACCTAAGCAACCCCTTGGTGTTTTTTAGCTTAGAGATGAACCGGATTGACGATAGCGTGCTGGAAGGCTTGATGGCTGAAAATAAGGGCCTTGCACGCTATAAGCCGGTGATTGACCGGATGCGAGCAATGAAGCCTTATCAGCTTTCTGACGAGCTGGAAAAGTTCTTGCATGATAACTCGGTGGTGGGTGCCGCGGCCTGGAACCGCTTGTTTGACGAAACCATGGCGGGCCTGACCTTTGATGTGGATGGCGAAGAAACCAGCTTAGAGGCCACGCTGAACCTGCTCAGTGATGCTGACCGCGCGCGGCGTGAGGTCGGCGCCAAGGCGCTGGCCGCCGTGTTTAGCAAAAACCTGCCGCTTTTCGCGCGTATCACCAATACGCTGGCCAAGGAAAAAGAGATTGAGGACCGCTGGCGCGGGCTGGAAACGCCGCAAATGAGTCGCCACCTAGCTAACCATGTCGAGCCCGAAGTGGTGCAAGCCTTGCGAGATGCGGTGGTCGCCGCTTACCCCAAGCTTTCGCACCGGTATTACGCGCTAAAGGCCAAGTGGCTGGGGCTTGATAAGCTTGAAATGTGGGACCGGAACGCACCGCTGCCGGATGAAGATGATACGTTGATAAGCTGGGATAAAGCTCGTGATACCGTGCTGGAAGCTTACGCGAGCTTTGATGACCGCCTGTCGCTGATTATAGCACCGTTTTTTGAAAGTGACTGGATTGACGCCGAAGTAAAGCCCGGCAAAGCCCCCGGTGCCTTTGCCCACCCAACGGTGACGGATGTTCACCCTTACATCCTCATAAATTACCTCGGCAAGCAGCGTGATGTGATGACCTTGGCGCATGAGCTAGGCCACGGCGCACACCAGTTTTTGGCCGCTGACCAAGGCGAGCTGCTAGCTGACACGCCGCTCACACTGGCCGAAACCGCTAGCGTTTTTGGTGAAATGCTAACCTTTCGCAAGCTCATTGATGAAGCCCCCGACCAAGCCACCCGCAAGCGCCTGCTGGCGGGCAAGGTTGAGGACATGATCAATACCGTTGTGCGCCAGATCGCCTTTTACGATTTCGAATGCCGCCTGCACGCCGCCCGCGCCGATGGGGAGTTGACCCCGGAGCAGATCAACGAAATATGGATGAAAGTGCAGCATGAAAGCCTAGGTGAGGGCTTTAACTTCATGGAAGGTTACGACAGTTTTTGGACTTATATTCCGCACTTCATCCATTCGCCGTTTTACGTGTATGCCTATGCCTTCGGTGATGGCCTCGTGAACGCGCTGTATGCGGTATACGAAGAAGGCCTTGAGGGCTTTCAGGATAAATATATTGAGATGCTGAAGGCGGGTGGCTCGAAACACCACTCCGAACTGCTGGCCCCATTTGGGCTGGATGCCTCTGACCCAAGCTTTTGGGATAAGGGCTTGAGCATGATTTCGGGGATGATTGATGAACTGGAAGCAATGGAAGACGCTTAGGCTATGCCCGCCGAGTGAAGCGAGGCCACGGCCAGCGGCAGGCGTTTTTCAATTTATTGAAAAATGTGCTTTGGCCGAGTGGGGCTTTAGCCCCGCAGAGGCCAAAGCAATTCCGGAGCTGTCCGGCAGTCCCGAGGGTGCGCCTCCGCGGCGACCCTCAATCAGCAATTTATATGCAAAATTGCGCATAAAGTCGGGCCACCTTGTCGGCGCATGTCGGGGCGAGCCCGACGGGGCTAGTAACCGAGACCTCGATCCACTTGATAGAGAAAGGGCTTGCCGCTTTCGCCGTGGGCTACGTTGTCTGCCACAATCTTTGCCGCAGTTTTGGGGCGGGTTTCAGAGGCTATATGGGGCGTAACCGTTACATGAGGATGTGCCCAATAAGGGTGAGATCTGGGGAGCGGTTCGTTAGTGAAAACATCGAGTGTGGCATGTGAGATATGGCCGGAATCTAAAACTTTTATCAGAGCGTTGTCGTCAATTAATGGGCCGCGGCCGGGGTTGAGGATACGGGCCCCTTTGGGCATTTGAGTTAGAGTTTTAGCATTCAAAATGTGGGTGGTTTCAGGGGTTTGTGGCAAAAGCAGCACAAGGATTTCGCAGCGGGCGAGGAGAGTGGTCAGACCATCATCGCCTGCGTAACACTCAATGTCTTCGATGGTTTTCAAGTTACGGGACCATCCCATCACGTTGAACCCAAGGCAATTTAGAGCTTCAGCACAGGCTTGTCCAAGCTCGCCCAATCCCAGTATACCAATGGTCCGGTCATCGGCCAGTGGCGGGGCAGTGCCGCTGCGCCACTCTGAATTTGGGTTGACGATATGCGCATCCATCCCGAGATGATAGCGAAGGCTGTGGCCTGCCACCCACTCGGCCATGCCCTTTTTCAAGCCACTATCAACCATCCGGCAAAGCGGGGCTTTTAGAGTTGTGTTGCCAACAATCCGCTCCACGCCCGCCCAAAGGCTGAGCACGGCTTTAAGGCGGCTAAAAGGGCTGAAATCTTGCACGGGGCCAAGGGGGGAGTAGACAATGTAATCTACGGCTTCGGGGGGAAGGCTGCGGCTGAACACAGCCGAAACACCGCGTGCCTTTAGGGCCTCGGGGATGAGGGATTTATAGGTGTTCCAGTTTTCATCGGTGCCGGCAAATAAAACGTTTGGCATGGGGGCTCCTATTTTGGGCGGTGAATATGGGCGGATTGGATAAGGCCAAAGCCGCCAAGCAGCACTAGCATGGCTGACCCACCATAAGAAACCAGTGGAAGAGGGACCCCTACGACGGGGGCCAAGCCCATCACCATCGACATATTGAGCGCGAAGTAAAAGAAAAATGTTGCCGCCACACCGCCGGTTAGCAAAGCGCCAAAACGGTTTTTGTTTTTGATCGCGGCAGAAATGGCAAAAACCATGATGAGCGTATAGAGGATAAGCAGGAAGGTGGTGCCTATATAGCCGAATTCCTCTGCTAGTGTGGTAAAAATGAAGTCAGTTTGCTTTTCGGGTAAAAAGTTGAGCTGGGATTGCGGACCCTGCATAAAGCCGCGCCCCGAAAGCCCTCCAGAGCCGAGGGCGATTTTGGATTGAGTAATGTGATAGCCCGCGCCTAACGGGTCTAATGAGGGGTCCAGAAAGGTGTCTATCCGCTTGTATTGGTAGTTGTTAAGCAACTGCCAGCTGGCCCCGCGAGACATAAAGACTGCCGTGATGGTGCCAACGCCAGCACTGAAGGCCGCAATAAAATACCAATAGCTCACACCTGCCAAAAACATGACCACTCCGCCACTGGCCACCAGCAATATCGCGGTGCCAAGGTCGGGTTGCACCACCACCATCATGGCGGGCAGGGCGATCATGGCGAGTGGGATCAGCACAAAGCCAAAGCGGGAAACCTTTTCCGGCGGCAGCCAGTCATAATAAAGCGCGAGCGCCATGACGAGCGCGATTTTCATAAGCTCCGAGGGCTGGAGCCGAAAGAAGCCAAGGTCTATCCAGCGCTGTGCCCCCATGCCAACCGAGCCAAAAAACAAAACAAAAAGCAAAAGCACCAAGCCGCCTGCATAGGCCAGAAGCGAGACGCTTCGCCAGAAGGCCAGCGGCGTGAAACCCACAATAAACATAACAATAATGCCAATGCCGAAGCGGGTCATTTGGGGTTGCGCCCAGCGGCTCAAATCTCCGCCCGCGACCGAATAAAGCATTAAAAAACCAAAGCAGGCCACCGCTACAACCAGCAGCACGAGTGGCCAGTTTACATAGAAAACTTTGCGCCAGCCTCTCGGGGCCTGATTATGGGGGGGGGCCAGAAAACTCATGCGCGGTCACTCCCAGGCGCATCCGGCACGGCATTGGGGTTGGGCGGCGGCTCATTGGCTTGTTGCTCCCGAATTTCGGGCCACAGGTTGCGCGGGTAGGCCGAGAGCGGGGGCTGGGTGCCATAAAGCGCGCGGAGCATGATATCACGGGCTACGGGGGCCGCCGCCGCAGAGCCAGAGCCACCATGCTCGATCACCACCGAAATGGCAAAGCGGGGGTTGTCATAGGGGGCAAAGCCAACGTAAAGCGCGTGGTCGCGATACTTCCACGGAATTTCGTCATTCTCCAAATCCGCCTCTCGCTCTTCGGCGCTAATGCCCTTTACCTGCGCGGTGCCGGTTTTGCCGGCCATCGCCAAGGATGGCTCATTAATACGGGTTTTGTAGGCGGTGCCACGGTTTTCATTCGCGACCTTGAACATGCCCAGCTTAACGAGGTCTAGGTTTTCTGGCGAGATTTGCATGGACGGTGCGCGTTCAACAGGTTCAGCCACACCATTAATGCGCTGAATGATGCGCGGCTTTACGGCGCGGCCCGAGGCGATGCGGGCTGTCATCACGGCCAACTGCATAGGGGAGGCCAGCACAAAGCCCTGCCCAATAGAGGCGTTGAGCGTGTCACCAATCCGCCATTCCTCATTGTAATTATCAAATTTCCACTGCTTATTGGGTGCCAGCCCGCTGGTGAGCGAGGGCAGGGGCAAGGGCGGCTTGGCCCCAAAGCCAAAGCGCCGCGCCATAAGGGCCATTTTCTCAATGCCGACGCGCTGGGAAATTTCGTAATAATAAACGTCGCAGGAGTGCTTCAACCCATCGGCAAGGTTCATCTTCCCATGCCCGCCGCGCTTCCAGCAGTGAAAGCGCCGGTTGCCAACCTCAAGATGCCCGCGGCACATGATCCCCTCGTTAGGGTCCACCAGCCCTTCCTCAAGAGCGGCTAGGGCCGTGACCATTTTAACAGTAGAGCCGGGGGGGTAAGCCCCTGAAATGGTTTTATCGGCCAGTGGGCGGTAATCATTTTCAACCAAGCTGTTCCAATATTTTGTGGTAATGCCGTGGATGAATTGATTCGGATCAAACCCCGGCGTGGAGGCCATAGCCCGCACATCCCCCGAGTGCACATCCATCACCACCGCCGCCGCGCTTTCGCCCGCCAGCCGGTATTGGGCATAATGCTGGAGATCATGGTCAATGGTTAGCTGCAAATCTGCGCCTTTAAGCGCATCATTGCGCCCCAGCTCGCGCATAACACGGCCAACGGCGTTCACCTCTACGCGCTTTGTGCCAGCCACACCACGCAAAATGGCCCCTTTTTGCCGCTCCAGCCCTGTTTTCCCGATCTGGAAACCGGGGCTAAGGATGATTTGGTCAGGGTCTTCAAAGCGGTTGAGGTCGGCCTCACTTACGGGGCCAACATAGCCGATGATGTGGGAATAATCCTCATCCATCGGGTAATTCCGGTTGAGCCCCACTTCAGTAATAATGCCGGGGAGGGCAGGGGCGTTGGCAGAAACGCGGGCAAAATCTTCCCAGCTTAGCTGCTCAACCACCGGCACTTTTTGCGAGGGGCCATAGCGGCGCAGGCTTTTGACGATGTCTTCACGCTGCTCCACGGGCAGCTCGATAATGCGGGCCAATTGCCCCAGCACGGCCCGCACATCGCCCGCCTGCTCGCGGATCACCACAATGCGATAGTTCGGCAGGTTTTCCGCCAGCGGTAGCCCGTTCCTATCAAAAATCAGCCCACGCTCAGGCAAGATCAGCCGATCACGAATGCGGTTTTCATCTGAGAGCAGCCGAAACTGGCTGCTTTGGGCCACCTGCAAATCACGCATCCGCCATGCCAGCGTGCCAATCACCAAGCCCTGAATGCCGCCCAGCACCACAGCCCGGCGCGTGAGGCGCTGGCTGTTTTCGGCGGAGGATTTTGCGGGCCGTTTCATTTGATTTTCCCAAGCCTGTCGGGGCGGTTGGCGGTGTTTGGTTTGCGCACGCGTATTATATAGTGCAAAAAAGCCACCATAACAGGGTAGCATAGCAGGGTCAGCACCCCAAATTGCAGCATCGGCCTGGCCTCAAGCGATTGTGAAAAGCTTACCCAGAGCAGCAGATTTTGCAAAATCAACATCGCCAGAAACAGCGCAGCAACCATGGAAAACTCCATCATCAAGCCGCGCTCTTGAATGGAGCGATAGCTGAAACGCACGGTTTCCGAGGCCATAAGCAGTAGCAAAGCCCAAAGCCCCATCGGGCGCATAAGAACGGCATCTGCCACAAGCGCAAGTAAGGCAACTAGCAAAAATGGTGCGCTTTGGGGTTGGCGCACAACCCAAGCCATGGTGAGCGCAAACAAAAGCGCGGGAGCAGGCCAGCGCTCAGGCGTGAATTGCAGCGGCAAAATAGGGTAAGCAATAGCGAACAAGCCAAGCAGCAAAAACAGCCCGCGGAAAAGCCAGATTTTGGGTGAGGCCTTCAATTGCTGCCTCGACGTGCCGGCGGACTTTCCACCGTGCCATCATTTGGTAAAACGGGAATGGTCATTGGCACGTCTTCGAGGATATTCTCACCCACGAGGTCTCCGCTGCCGCTAATTTGGTCTTGGGGTGAGGCGCGTAAAATCCGCACAAATTCCAACCCCTCAAAATCGGCTGAAAGCAGCACACGAATTTCACCAGAGCGCGCCCGCACGATCTGGCCTATTAAAAGCTCCGGCGGAAAGACCCCGCCATCGCCCGAGGTCACCACCCGCATCCCGGGCAGCACATCATCGGGTGTTTCAATAAACAGCACTTGCGGCGCAAGCGTATTATCTCCGTGCACAATAGCTTTTTGCCCCGTGGGGCGAATGATAACCGGCACTTGCGACGATACATCACTAAGGAAAACCAGCCTTGATGTGTGGTCCGCTACACCCGAAATACGCCCAACCAACCCAAGGCCATCCACGGCGGCTTGCCCGTCAAACACGCCATCAAGAGAGCCAACATTGAGCAAGCCTGACTGGCTAAACGGGCTGCCGCTATCGGTTATCACCTCGCCTGTCACAAAACCAAGGCTGGGGGAAAGCTGCACATTGTTAAGCGCCCTAAGCTGGGCGTTGGTCTGCTCAAGCTGAAGCGCGGCCTCCTGCCAGCCCTTCATGCGCTGCAATTCTTGCCGTAGCTCTTGGTTGCGCTGGTAAATTTGCGCGTAAGATTGATAATCAGAGACAATGCGTGTGAATTGCGTAACCGGTGCTAGCGCCCATTCCATATTGGGCACAAACCTGTCTACCAGCGCCATGCGAAAGCGCTCAACCCGCGGGCTGTCTATCCGCCACAATATGAACAGCGCAAAAAATGCAAACAGAGTCAGCCCGATGATCAGCCGCCGAACGGCCCGCCATGCCCCTGTTTGCTCCGTTGCCACAATGCCCCGCTAGTTGCCGTAATCAAGAATGTGCTGAAGCTGGTTCTCAAACTCAAGCGCCTTGCCGGTGCCAAGCGCCACGCAGTTCAGCGTTTCATCCGCTACCGAAATCGCCAGCCCGGTTTGCTCGCGCAATGCCAGATCAAGATCACCCAAAAGGGCGCCACCGCCCGTAAGCATCACGCCACGGTCCACAATATCCGCTGCCAAATCCGGTGGCGTGCTTTCCAGAGCGGCCATAACTGAATCGCAAATCTGTTGCACTGGCTCGGCCAAGGCCTCGGCCACCTGTGCCTGCGTTATCTCGGTTTCTTTCGGCACGCCATTCAGCAGGTCACGCCCACGAATTTCCATACTGGCGCCGCGCCCATCGTCTGGTATTCGTGCTGTGCCAATAGAGGTCTTAATTCGCTCCGCCGTAGCATCGCCCACCAAAATATTGTGCTGGCGTCGCAAGGTCGAAATTATAGCCTCATCCATCCGGTCACCACCCACACGCACCGAGCGGGCATATACGATATCTCCCAATGAGAGCACCGCCACCTCGGTCGTGCCGCCGCCGATATCCACAACCATAGATCCGGTCGGGTCGGTTATCGGCATGCCAGCCCCAATGGCCGCCGCAATTGGCTCGGCAATCAAACCCACCTTGCCTGCCCCCGCTTGCACCACCGAATCCCGAATGGCCCGTTTTTCAACCGGTGTGGCTCCGTGTGGTACACATACAATTATGCGTGGCTTAGGCAAAAACCACGCCCGCCGATGAATTTTTTTTATGAAATGCTTTATCATTTCTTCGGCAACACCAAAATCTGCAATCACGCCATCGCGCATCGGCCGAATGGCCTCAATGCTGCCCGGCGTGCGGCCCAGCATCAGTTTAGCGTCCTCTCCCACGGCCAAAACCTGTTTTTTTCCTTCGCGGACATGATAGGCCACAACTGAAGGCTCATTGAGGATAATCCCTTTACCCTTCACATAAATCAGCGTGTTTGCGGTGCCCAGATCAATGGCCATATCCGCCGAGAATAAGCCGCCAAAATTGCCAAACATGTGCGAATCCTTGCCTGTAGGAGCGGGCCAGTTTGCCCAAATGTTTCTTTTAAGCCCTTATAGGCTCAAGCTTTAGCAGTTAAAAGGCCACATTTCCAGCCCTGCTAATATACCGCAACAATTCGCCACAATTTCCAAATTGTAAAAATATCCTCAGGGGGGCTGCCAAAGGCAGCGGGGGCGCGAGCGCCCCCTACAAGCTTCAAGCTGGTGCGGTTTTCTCTCGGCGCACCACAAGGTTGTTCAAGGCATTAATATAAGCCTTGGCCGAAGCTACCACCGTATCCGTATCCGCGCTTTGCCCTGTTACAATCTTGCCGTCTTCTTCCATCCGCACACTCACCGTTGCCTGCGCATCGGTGCCCTCTGTCACGGCATGCACCTGATAAAGCTGCAAACGCGCACCGTGCGGAAACACCTCTTTAATGGCGGCAAAAGTCGCATCCACAGGGCCATCTCCCGTGGCTGTTACTTTGTGATTTTTCCCGTCGATGCTCAAAACCATCTCAGCGGTCTGCGGCCCCTCTGTGCCACACACGACACGCAAGCTTTCCAACTTCAGCTCGCCCTCCAGCGGCCGCCCGCTGGACGTATTCATCAGCGCCACCAAATCCTCGTCAAAAATTTCTTTCTTCCGGTCCGCCAGCTCCTTAAAACGCACAAACACATCTTTCAGCTGGTTATCCCCCAGCGAAAACCCGAGATTCTCCAGTTTAGAGCGCAGCGCAGCGCGCCCCGAGTGTTTGCCCATTACCAAAGAAGTTTCACTCAGCCCAATGTCCTCAGGCCGCATGATCTCAAAGGTTTCTGCGTTTTTCAGCATGCCATCTTGGTGGATGCCACTTTCATGGGCAAAAGCATTTTTGCCCACAATCGCCTTGTTATACTGCACAGGAAAGCCTGAAACTGTCGCCACCCTCCGGCTGATCGCCATGATCTTTTTGGTGTCAATATCAGTATGATAGGGCATAATGTCATTGCGAACCTTGATCGCCATAACCACTTCTTCCAAGGCTGTATTCCCCGCGCGCTCTCCCAAGCCATTAATCGTGCATTCAATCTGCCGCGCGCCAGCATCAACCGCTGCCAATGCATTCGCCGTCGCCATGCCAAGGTCATTATGGCAGTGCGTAGCAAACACAATCTCGTCTGCCCCCGGCACCCGCTCCAGCAGCATTTTGATAATGTCACCACTCTCGGCTGGGGCCGTGTAGCCCACAGTGTCAGGGATATTGATCGTCGTGGCTCCTGCCTTTATGGCAATGTCAACCACGCGGCAAAGGTAGTCATCCTCCGTGCGGGTAGCGTCCATGGGGGACCATTGTACATTATCACACAGATTCCGGGCGAGGCTGACTGTATCGTGGATCACGTCCGCCATCTCGTCCATGTTCATGCCGGTAATGGCTCGATGCGAGGGCGATGTCCCAATGAAGGTATGAATTCGCGGCAGGTTGGCGTGTTTTACTGCCTCCCATGCCCGTTCAATATCACCAGGTTTCGCCCGTGAGAGTCCGCAAATCACAGAGCGGTCCGCCCGCTTGGCTATCTCGGACACGGCGGCAAAGTCGCCCTCAGACGCAATCGGGAAACCCGCTTCAATAATATCGACCCCCATGGCGTCCAGCATCTCAGCAATTTCGAGTTTTTCATTATGGGTCATCGTCGCGCCCGGGCTTTGCTCGCCATCACGCAAGGTTGTGTCAAAAATTAACACACGGGATTTATCGGTCATATCAGTCATTTTGTTAGTCCTTAGCTTTTTGAGAAGTTTGGTGCGGATTTAAGCTCCTCTGAGCGCACGCACCAAAATCCTCGGCACGCTCAGAGGCGGCTAAGGAGTAGGATTTCAGCAATGGCAATGCTGCCGTGCGGAATCAAATTATGCGGCGTAGTGTTACACATGCGGGACACTATAAGCAGGGTTTAGCGGAGTTAAAGCGAAAAATCACCTCGCGGCGTTTTTTCTGAAATTACCAAGCAGACTACCGAGCGCAGCGAGGCGCGGGCCAGCGGCAGGCATTTTCAGCTTGTCTGATAAATGTGCTTTGGCCGAGTGGGGGTTTACCCCCGCAGAGGCCAAAGCACGCCCGGAGCGGCGGGACAGTTCTGGCATCGCGCTTCCTCGGCGACCCTTCGGGCCACCTCGTCAGCGCGTGTCGTGCTCAAGCACGACGGGCGCTTGCCCTAGTTGCCGGAAGCTGCTGCGGCTTCTTCTTCTGTAGCAGGGTTGCCATTGGCCCAGAAGCCATCATATTCTTCGCCGGAGGCATAGCGCATCACACCGCGCCCTTGGCGTTGGCCTTTGGAGAAAAATCCTTCATAAACATCGCCATTCGGGTATTTAGCAGCGCCTTCGCCGTCAATTTCTCCGCCAGCCCATAGGCCGTTATATTCAAACCCGTCTGGCATGGTGATGGTGCCCGCACCTTCGCGCTGGCCCGCCACAAATGCGCCGGTATAGATAGTACCATCGGAATAGGTGGCCACCCCTTGGCCATCGCGCAACCCATCTTTCCACGCGCCGGTATATTGATAACCGTCCTGATAGGTCATCGTGCCTTGGCCGTGGTTTTTGGCGTTTCTGAACTCGCCTTCATAAACCAGCCCATTTTCATAGCGAGCAATCCCTTGCCCCTCGATCACACCATTGCTCCACGCGCCTTCATAAGAAGAGCCGTCTGCATAGGTGATTTTACCCTGACCGTGAGCCACGTCATTTAAGAAGCTGCCTTCATAAACAGAGCTATCAGGGTAGGTGACCTTGCCATCGCCTTCAATGCGGCCATCTACCCAAATACCGGTATAGATATAGCCATCGGCCCCGGTAAACGTGCCAAGGCCGTTGCGTTGGTCCGCGGCGAACACGCCGTCATATTTGTCACCATTGGCATAACTGGCAATGCCTTGCCCCTCGCGTTGTCCATTGACCATGGCACCTTCATATTTGTCACCATTGGCTTGGGTCAGCACGCCTGTGCCATTAATCTGTCCGTTTTGCCATGCGCCAACATAGGTTACACCGTCTGGCAAGGTTAGCGAGCCTTGGCCTTCGCGCACGCCGCGCGCGATGTTGCCTTCATAAATAGCCCCATCAGGATAGGTAATTTTGCCAGTGCCGTGCTTTACGCCGTTATCCCAGGCGCCAGCATAAATATAGCCGTTAGGGCTAGTCATGGTGCCAGTGCCATGGTGAACCGCATTCAGGAAATCACCTGTATAAACAACGCCATTGGCATAAGACGCCGTGCCGGAGCCTGAAATTTTGCCATCCAGCCAGCTACCTTGATAGGTGCCGCCATCCGAAAATGTGATCTTGCCTTGGCCTTCAGGGCGGCCATTTACGAACTCGCCTTCATAAACCGAGCCATTAGGGAAGCGCGCAACGCCAACGCCTTCAATCCGTCCTTCAACCCACTGGCCCGAATATTCGTAACCGTTAGGAAGGCGATAGGTGCCTTGGCCGTGCTGCTTGCCGTTTAAAAACTCGCCTTCGTAAATCCCGCCTGTATCATACTGCTTGGTTTCGACTATTGTTTCCTGAGCAAAAACAGGGTTAACGCCGCCGGCCACCCCAAACGATACAGCACTGATGGCGACGGCACTAAGCAATAGGCGATGTTTCAAGTTTTTCTCTCCGACAATCCAGCCTACGGTCACCCGTAAGCATTCTTTGCAGGATATTAGGTCTTAACGCCGTAAGGGGCAACGGTTTTTTTGGTGGAGAACATGATATGGCTATCGGGCGCTTGCCTTTTAGCAAATTTTGCCCAAATTACCCAAATTTTCTTTATAATTTGAAATGTTTTTATGCATGGCGCTTTTGCGTTAGGTATTATCGCACTAAATTCGGCTTTAACCCCGCTCGCAAACCTTTTATGAGAAAAGAAAGCAACGCAGGATATCCAAATGACCACCACTCGATTTGCCCCTTCGCCAACCGGCTATCTCCATATCGGCAACCTTCGTGCCGCGCTATTCAATTTCCTGATTGCGCGGCAGCAGGGTGGCAAATTTATTTTGCGGCTTGATGATACCGACCCGGTGCGCTCAAAGCCAGAATATGCCGATGGGATAAAGCAAGACCTTCACTGGCTCGGGCTGGAATGGGACCAGTTGGAAACGCAGTCATCACGGCTGGGCCGTTATGATGAAGTGGCAGCACAATTGCGCGCCTCGGGGCGGCTTTATGAATGTTTTGAAAGCCCAACAGAGCTGGATTTGAAGCGCAAAAAGCAGCTCAATATGGGCCTGCCACCAGTTTATGACCGCGCCGCCCTGAAACTGACGGAGGCTGAAAAAGACACCCTGCGCGCTGAGCGGGGCAGCTATTGGCGCTTTCAACTCGATCATAAGCGGATCGAGTGGGACGACGGTATTTTGGGTGCGCAAAGCATAGATGCGGCCAGTGTTTCGGACCCGGTTCTTATTCGCGCCGACGGGCAGGTGCTATATACTTTAGCCTCTGTCACTGACGATACCGATATGGGCATCACAAATGTGGTGCGCGGGTTGGACCACGTCACCAACACCGCCACTCAAATTCAGATCATCGAGGCCATGGGCTGCCCGCTACCCAGCTTTGCCCACCACTCCATGCTGACAGGCCCACAGGGCGAGCCGCTATCCAAGCGGCTTGGGGTGCTGGCGCTTAAAGATTTGCGTGCAAACGGGGTAGAACCAATGGCGATTCTTTCGCTGATGGCGCGGCTTGGGTCTTCCAAGCCAGTTGAACTGCGGCAGCATATTGATGACGTGGTTGCGGGGTTTGACCTTAAGGATTTCAACGCGTCGCCAACTAAATTTGATGAAACGGACCTCGGACCACTTAGTGCCCGGTATTTCCACGGAGTGCCGGCGGCTGAGGTGGCAGATGATCTCACGATTTTGGGCGTGCCCAGTGAACAACAAGAAGATTTCTGGCTGGCGGTGCGCGAGAATATTGACACCCGTGCCGATATATCAAAATGGTGGGCTTTGTGCCAAAATGGCACTTCGCCCGAGATTGCGGATGAGGACCTCTCATTTATCAGGGAAGCCTTGGCAGCCCTGCCGCCGCGCCCGTTTGACCAGAGCACATGGCCAAGCTGGACCAGTGAAATGAAGGAAAAGACGGGCCGGAAAGGCAAAAAACTCTTCATGCCGCTTCGGAAAGCGCTGACGGGGGCTGCGCATGGCCCCGATATGAAGCGACTATTGCCACTTTTGCAAGTTATTCCAAAAGTTTAGCGCTATTCCCTTGCGATTGGCCGCGGCAAAATCAGCAAAGTATCAACCTCAATCACGTTGGGGTTGATGACAACATCGGTATTGGCGCTATAGATGGTTGTGTAGGATAGGGCATCGCCATAAATGGCGGATGCGATGGTCGATAGCGAATCGCCTGTGCGCACAACCAATTCCCAGCGGCCATTATTGACCCGCACGCGCTTTACGATGTCAACCTCAACGGCATTGGCGTTTGGAAAGGCCACTGGTCCATCGATTTCAGTGATTTCGGTGACTTGACCTGATGGAGCGGCAACCTGAATATCACCGGAAAATGGAACATCCAGATGAATATCTTGGCTGGCCTCGGCAAGGGCATCAATAAATGAGCTGCCACCATCAATCTCGTTGACCTCGGGCACGGTGGCAACATTCCTAAACAAGGTTCTAAAGTCAAGCCCGCCGCCGAGCTGTCTGACCTTTTGCATGAAGTCCTGCCCAAAATTGTCAAACACCACTTGCGTATAAAAATCGGCGACTTGATCCATGGAGAGGCCAGAGCGTGCACCAGCATCCGCCAAGCGGGTTATAGATTCGCGAAAGCGCTTGTTAACCTTTTCTTGCTCATAAATGCTGCGGTTTTCAGCGCCCTCAACTAGGTTTTGTAGGGTGCCGGTCGCACGATCAGCGTAAAAGATCATGCGGCGCATGTCTGTTTGTGGAAGATCGCTGAATTGAACCTGCGCATAAAGCAAGCCTGGCGCCCCAAATTGTGCTTGGCTGCCGGTGGTAAAACGTGCGTCCGCAATTGCGGCTCCCGCACAGAACGCACTGATTACTAGTATGTATGCCTTTACCTGCATTTTGCCTCCGATCGGGAGGAACGCAATTAGGATTCAGGGACAACCACAGAAAGACCCAACATGAGCCAACTTTGCATTCCACCACGATAATATTTAAGTTTGTCAGCAGGATATCCGACGGAAATAAGGTTCCGAATAGCACGCGGTGACTGACCACACCACGGCCCATTACAAAATAATACCAAGCTAGCAGCATTGTCGAACGACCACGTGCCGTTGCTCTGCTCTACCCCGCCAAGCTGGGCCAGAATTGGCGCAAGAAAAGGATTGCTCACATCGGAGCTCAGCAAGTTAAAAGGGAGGTTGATTGAGCCGGGGATAGTGCCGGCCTTAAAGAAATCAGATGTGCGGGCGTCAATCAAAAGCCCCAAGCCTTGCTGAGCGTCATTTTCAAGAAACGACAATAGCTCAAGCTCTCCAAAGGTTTCCACACCCTCAGCAATTTCCATAGGCTGCACGCAAAACGGCGGGCAGGCGCGTGATGTTTTGGCAAAGGCAGCCGGAACAACCGCATCCACATCAGGGTTGCGCTCGATCACCAAAAAATCGTCATTGAGCTCAAGCTCGATAAAGGGCAATTCCGGCGTAATCCAGACATCTTGCGCGAAGCTTGGAAAGGCGAGTGTGGTGAGTGAACCGATTAAGGCGATACAAGATTTAATATGTGGCACAGCGCGCCCCCTATAGACTCTAAATTGCCCTCTCTGATGTGTTCAGAGTGGAGTTTCATTGCTAACGGTATCGGAAAACCGCAAAAAATCAACCCTTAAGAACAAATAATCATGACAAGAAATTGTTGCAACCCACTAGAATCGTTAAATATGATAGTAGGTTTAGCAAAGGGTGATGGGCAAAAAGGCTTTTTGGCTTGCGCGCGCTGAAAGCCGTTGGCAAAGTCGGAATATAACATTTCTTGGAGAATCAGCTATGCGCTATGTGGTCGCAAAAGACAGCCGTGATGCGGTTGCGCTCTTGAACACGGGTGAAAATGCTCGGCTTTTGGCCGGGGGCACAGATGTGTTGGTGCAAATGAAATTGGGCAATAAGACACCTAGCCTTCTTATTGATATTAAATCGATAAACGGGTTTTCAGATATTTTTGCTGAAAACGGAGGCTTTCGTATTGGGGCTGCTGTGAACGGGGCCGAAATGGGCGCGCATGCTGCGCTAAAAGCTATGTGGCCCGGTGTGGTGGAGGCCGTTGAGCTGATTGGCTCAACCCAAGTGCAGGGGCGCGCGACTATGGTTGGCAACCTGTGCAATGGTTCTCCAGCGGCTGATGCGGTGCCTGCCATGCTGGCAGCGGGCGCGATGGCCCGCGTTGAAGGGCCTAGTGGGACGCGAGATATGCTGGTGGCTGAACTTTTAAAGGGCCCGGGGCAAACCAAGCTGGGCAAAGCCGAACTGATTTCTTCGATCTATCTGCCCGCACGGCCTGAGCATTCGGGAGATGCCTATTTGCGGTTTATCCCGCGCACCGAAATGGATATCGCAGTGGCGAGCGCGGGTGTGAACCTTGTGCTAGATGCAAGCGGCACAGTGGCAGACGCCACGGTGGCGCTGGGGGCGGTGGCCCCAACGGCGGTGGTGGTGCCAGATGCCGCGGCGGCGCTGCTTGGCTCAAAGCTAGGCGCGCAAGCGCTGGAAGCCTGTGCTGCCGCCTGCGCCGCTGCGTGCAGCCCAATTGATGACAGGCGCGGAACGGTTGAATTTCGCACCAAAATTGCAGGCGTAATGGCGACACGCGCCGCCAATATCGCCTATACCCGTGCCGGAGGTCAGCTATGAGCAAAATACATGTAACCACACAGGTAAATGGCGATGCTGTTGAGTTTTTGTGTGAGCCAGATGAAACCCTACTAGATGTTTTGCGTGACAGGCTGAACCTAACGGGCGCAAAAGAGGGCTGCGGCACTGGCGATTGCGGGGCGTGTTCGGTTACGCTCAATGGCCGCCTTGTTGCCTCTTGCCTTGTCCTAGGCGCCGAGGTTGCCGGCAGCGCGATCGAAACCGTGGAAGGCGTGGGAACAGCAGACGCGCTGCATCCGATCCAGCAACACTTGCTAGACCATGCGGCTTTGCAGTGTGGCATCTGCACGCCGGGCATCATTGTGGCCGCAAAAGCGCTGCTGGTGCAAAATCCGGATCCTTCCGAGGGCGAAGTGCGCTATTGGCTGGCAGGCAATCTGTGCCGCTGCACCGGCTATGATAAAATCATCCGCGCGGTACTGAGCGCTGCGGCCGAAATGCGGGGAGAAAACGCATGAAACAGGATTTCAAAATTCTAGGCACCCGCCCGGCCCGGCCTGATGGCCTTGATAAAGTAACCGGAAAAGCGATGTTTGGTGCTGATAAATCCGTAACGGGCATGCTGCATGCCCGCATTTTGCGGAGCCCGCATGCTCATGCGGAGATCGTGTCAATTGATACCTCCAAGGCCGAAGCACTGGCCGGTGTTAAGGCTGTGATTACAGGTGATGATTTTGCCGATGTGGAAAGCCGCTGGACCCGCTACACCATGCAAAATTGCATGGCGCAGGGCAGGGCGCTTTATGATGGCCACGCAGTGGCGGCTGTGGCGGCTATTAGCAAAACCGTGGCGGCTAAAGCGCTAAAGCTGATCGAGGTTGAATACAGTGTTCTGCCACATGTCACCGATGTTGACGAGGCCATGGCCCCCGGTGCGCCCGTGCTACACGAGGGGGTAAAAGCCCGCAAGCTTGGTGATGATGTATCTGGCAACACTGTTGGCTACTATAGCTTTGGCCATGGTAACCCTGAAACAGGCTTTGCCGAGGCCGACGAGGTGATCGAGCGGACGTTTAAAACGGCTGCTGTGCATCAGGGCTATATTGAGCCACATAGCTGCTTGGCAGACCTTGGCGGCGACGGGCGCGGTGAGCTTTGGTGCTCAACGCAAGGGCACTATATGGTGCGCGAGGTTTGTAGTGAAATCCTCGGGATTGACGCCAGCCAGTTGCGGGTTACCGCCTCTGAAATTGGGGGCGGCTTTGGTGGTAAAACCACAGTGTTTATTGAGCCTGTGGCGCTAAAGCTTTCGCAAAAAGCGGGCAAGCCTGTAAAGCTGGTGATGAGCCGTGAGGAGGTTTTCAGAGCTTCGGGGCCAACCATGTCGTCCTCGATAGACGTCAAAATCGGCATGAGCAAAGCCGGAAAAATCAAGGGTGCGCACGCAAAGCTGCGCTACCAAGGCGGGGCGTTTCCCTACCAAATGGTGATGATGGGGGCGATGAGCGCTTTTGCTGCCTATGATTTGGAGCATGTGCAAGCCGAGGGCTGGGACGTGATGACCAACCGTCCGAAAATGATTTCGTATCGCGCGCCCGGCGCGCCGATGGCGGTGTATGCCGTGGAATCTGTGATGGATGAGCTTTGCCAAAAGCTGGGGTTGGACCCGATTGACACCCGCCTGCTAAATGCCGCACGCGAGGGCACCAAATCCTCCTACGGGCCTACGTTTAAGGCGATTGGCCTTGTGGAGGCTCTGGAGGCCGCAAAGGCGCATCCGCATTATTCGGCCCCGTTGGCGCCTAATACAGGGCGCGGCGTTTCTTGCGGATTTTGGTTTAACTTTGGCGGTCAAGTTTCTGTTTCTATGGCGATTAATGCTGATGGAACGGTGAGCCTGATTGAGGGAAACCCTGATATCGGTGGCTCGCGAGCATCAATTTCGATGATGGCAGCAGAGGCGCTTGGCATTGAATATGACCGCATTCGCACCATCGTGGGCGACACCGCCTCGGTTGGTTTTTCGGATGTGACTGATGGCAGCCGCGTGACCTTTGCTGTGGGTATTGCCACGATTAACGCTGCCAAGGCGGCGATCAAAGAAATGTGCAAACGCGCGGCGAAGATCTGGGAGATCGACGCGGAGGCGGTTGAATGGGTTGACGGCGCAGCCCAGCCAACAGGGCATAATGCCGGAGATTTTCCGCCCATGAGCCTTGCAGAAATTGCCGCCATCAGCGGCAAAACCGGCGGGCCGATTGCGGGCCACCACGAGGGTGCACCTGATAAAGCGGGCGTTTCCTTTGGCGTGCACATGGTGGATGTGGAGGTGGACCCCGAAACGGGCTTTACCAGCATTAAACGCTATACCGCGTTTCAAGATGTCGGCAAGGCGATCCACCCTGCCTATGTGGAAGGCCAAATTCAGGGTGGGGCGGTGCAGGGCATTGGCTGGGCGCTGAATGAGGAATATATCTACGGCGAAGATGGCCTGCTGCAAAACCCGGGCTTCCTTGATTATCGCATCCCCGTGGCGTCTGACCTGCCGATGATTGAGCCGGTGATTATTGAAGTCCCAAACCCCGGCCACCCTTATGGAGTGCGCGGCTGCGGGGAAACCGCGATTGTGCCGCCGCTGGCGGCGGTTGCCAACGGTGTGGCACAGGCGATGGGGGTGCGGATGTTTGAGTTGCCGATGTCGCCTCCTAAAATCCTGAAGGCGCTATAAAATGGCGCGCGTGGTGATCTTTGGCTCATTGCGCGCCTTTACCGATGGTGAGGGCGAGATGGAGATCGACGCCCAAACCACGCGGGAATTGCTGAGGAAGCTGGCCACGCGCCACCCCGCTTTGGCGGAGACCATTGACGCGGGCGTATCGCTGGCGATTGATGGGGAGGTGTTTAAGGAGGCGTGGTTTACGCCTATTGGCCCCGAGTCTGAGGTGGTGGTAATGCCGCTGATGGTGGGTGGCTAAAGGTTAAAGCCGATCAGCAATGCAAGCACTAAGTAGCCTATGAGTGTTGGGAAATTGGCCCAGAGGGAATTGCCGTTTGTCACGCGTTGAAAGCGTGGGAAGGCAAAGCCGATGATAATTATAAAAAAGAAGAAATAGGCTGGTGTGGCGGGGTAAGCTTTGATCAGAAACCAGATGGCGGCAAGCTTAAGTATCGGCGAAACATAATAAAGTATTAGGCCGGTTTTCCCCAAAAGCATTGGCTTTTCAGTCTGAAAATGGTGGGCATAGGGGTGGGGCTTTCCTTCTGACAAGAAGGCAAGCAGCAGGCCAAACACCGCTGAGCCAAGCACAACGGGTGGGAGCAGCCCAGCAAGCCCGCCCATCCCGCGCCAGAGGGTCAGCAGCATAAAAGTGGCAAAAAACAGCGCAAAGTAAAAGGCAAGGTTCCAGCGGGCAGGGTTGGCAATGCGGCGCGGGCCTTTTGCTATGTTGGCGGTTGCCAGCGCATCACGGCTGATTAGGAAAAGCGCAATGGCAAAGCCCATGCGCAGCAGGCCCGCAGGAGATTGCAGGAAAATATTTGCCAGCAAAACAAGGAGCGCGTAGCCAAGAGCGGCCATCAGAGCGACATAATTTTGGTGAATTTTCATGTGGGACTGCCCTAAGTAGTTTGCGGCCAAACTAGCGGGAAACGGGGGACATTCAAGAGGAAATTAACAAAGAGAGTGGTACGCCCTAGGGGAATCGAACCCCTCTTTTCAGGTTGAAAACCTGACGTCCTAACCGATAGACGAAGGGCGCATCGCTCTCTTTGTGAGGGCGTTTTATGCGCGGGCGGGTTTGGGCGCAAGGGTTATTTTCACAAAATCCAAAAGTTTTTTTAGCCAAGGATGAGGCGTGTGGCGGCGGCCAGCACGGCGGCGTGGATGAGGATTTTAAAGAGCTTGAGGTTTATGCAAGAAACCAGCTGCTTGCCAAGCAAAGCACCCAGCAGGATAATCGGTAAATAATAAGGATTTAGGGCGAGCGACTGGCTGGTCGTAATGCCAAGCCCTATCGCAAAAGGGAGTTTTGCGATATTAACCAGCAGAAAAAACCAACTGCGCGTGCCAATAAACCCTGATTTGCTGAGGCCCATTTGCAAGAGATAGATGCCAAAAATAGGCCCCGCGGCATTAGCGACCATAGAGGCCGCACCGGCCATTGAGCCGATAATACCAGTGAGTAGCTTTCCCCGCACCAAAGCGCGCAAGCCATCTGTAATGAGGATATCCATAGCGAGCATAGCCAGAATCACCCAGCCAATGAGCTTACTGAAATTGTAGCCCGATGTTGCGGAGAGGAACCACCACGCCAAGGCAGCGCCGAGAATGGCGGGGGAATCAAACGTGCCAAAATGCGCCATTGGCAGGCGCGGCGATAGTATAGGACAGCCATGATATCTGCCGCGATGAGCATGAGAAGCAACACGCCCGGGGAGGGGGGCCCTATAAAAAGTAGGCTAGGGGCTTCACTAGGGGGCTAGATGCTCGGTTATGGCGCGCATGGCGATGGGATAGCCCGCAGCCCCGAGGCCGCACACCATAGCAAAGGCGACCTTTGAAATATAGGAATGCTGCCGGAAGTCTTCGCGCTGGTGGATGTTGCTAAGGTGTAGTTCCAGCACGGGTTTATTGACCGAGCTAAGGGCATCCATAATGGCGATAGAGGTGTGGGTATAAGCCCCCGCATTCAGGATAATGCCTTGTGCTTTGGTATTGTGGATATGGTCTATCAACGCCCCTTCGTGGTTGCTCTGCGCGAACTCATAAGTCACGCCAAGCTGGCCAGCCTCTTGTGCGCAGAGGGCTTCGATATCTCTCAGGGTAATCGTGCCATAGGTTTCAGGTTGGCGGGTGCCAAGCAGGTTAAGGTTGGGGCCGTTGAGAATGAGGATGTGGGTCATGATGGCGCGTCGCGTTTATGATGGCTTTGGGGGTGAGTGTGCCGGAAATGGACTGGAGGGTAAAGCAGATTTAATGGTCAGCGCCCCATACGCCCTGCGGGCGGCTTTTTTCTTGCAGAAAAAATGCGTGTGCGACGCAGTGGCGGCGCGTCAACCATCGTGCTTGGGGCGAGGTTAGGCTTGCGCCGCTCTGAAACTTGGTTTCTAGTTGCCACAAGCATAAAGGGTGGGGCGCGGCGCGGGCGGGAAGTTGCAAAGCAACACGAAGGTAGACGCGCCGCGTTGGTTAGGCTTTTGCAGCATCTTCTAGCTGCATTTTGGCTTTCCGACGGCCACCCCACTCATCAATTTCCAAGCGCCCTGCAAAGTGAAAGCTTTGGCCTGCATGGTTGAGCAGGGCTTGGCCGAGCTCACTTTCAAAGGCGCGAAAGGCGATGATATCTATCGGGCCGCCGCCATTATCAACCGTAAGCCGGAGGTGGCTTTCGCCTGCGGGTTTGGCAAAGCGGATGCGGGCAGAGGGGATGGCGAAGCGAGGGGCGGGGGCACTGGCCCCAAAGGGACCGGCGGCTTCGATTTGCTCAATCAGTTCTGGGGTGGCCCCGCCCAGCGTAGCGGTGATTGTCAGGTCTCGCGGGCCTTGCTCACCTGCGCCTTGCTTGCCAAGGGCGCTTGAAAGCAAGGCCATCGCGGGCTCTATCTCCGTTTCAGCAACGCTAAGCCCGGCTGCCATCTTATGGCCGCCCCCCTTCAGAAGCGCGCCATCCCGCGCGAGCTTGGCAATGGAGGCCCCAAGGTCTATGCCACTAACAGAGCGGCCTGAGCCATGGCCCACACCCTCATCTGAAATGCCAATAACCACGGCGGGGCGGTTAAACTTTTCCTTTAGCCGCGAGGCGACAATGCCGACCACGCCGGGGTGCCAGCCCTTTCCCGCAGCCCAAATGAGCGGACCTTCTAGCCCGCGCTCTTCGGCCTGCGCTTCGGCGGCGGCTTGCACTTGGGCCTCGATCTCACGCCGCTCGGCATTTAGCGTGTTTAGGCGCTCAGCGAGCGCCTGCGACTCATGTGGCTCTGAAACCGTAAGCAGGCGGGTGCCCAAATCAGCCTTCCCAATGCGGCCACCTGCATTAATACGTGGGCCCAAGAGATAGCCCAAATGATAAGCGCGGGGCGCGGTGTTGATCTTTGCAACATCACCAAGGGCGACCAGGCCGGGGCGGCCACGCGCGGCCATTACCGTGAGGCCTTGGCGCACAAGTGCGCGGTTAAAGCCGATGAGTGGGGCGACATCAGCCACGGTGCCAAGGGCCACAAGGTCTAGCATGTCGAGCAAGGGTGGGGTCTTTATGCCCGCATCACGATAGTGGCGGTTTATGGCGACCAGCGCCAAAAACACCACGCCCGCGGCGCAAAGATACGTATGCTCCGAGGTTTCATCTTGGCGATTTGGGTTCACCACGGCCAGCGCGGGGGGGAGGGTCTCACCGCCGAGGTGGTGGTCGAGAATGATGACATCTGCGCCGTGGTCAACGGCTACTTGCACGGGGCTGTTGGCCACTGTGCCGCAATCAACACAAATGATCAAATCATGGGTTTTGCCCAGCATTTCCATGGCAGCATCATTGGGGCCGTAGCCCTCTTTCAAGCGATCAGGAATATAAAGCGTGGCCTCGGTGCCAAGGGCTTTAAACCATGTCAGCAATTGGGCGGCAGAAGTGGCACCGTCTACATCGTAATCGGCGAAAATGGCGATGCGCTGGCCGGATTGAAGAGCCGAAAAGATGCGTTCGGCGGCTTTATCCATGTCTTTTAGGCTGGAAGGGTCGGGCATAAGTTCGCGCAGAGAGGGGGCGAGAAATGCCTCGGCCTCGTGTGGCTGCACACCGCGGCTGGCGAGCACACGGGTTAGCACATCAGGCAGGCTCGTGGCTTGGGCTATGGCTTCGGCTTGGCGCTCGACCTCGCCCGAAGGGCCAACCCAGCGGCGGCCAGTGAACGAAGATTCAACGTCGAGAAAGGCGCTCATTCGGGGGGCAGCCGACGGAGCTTGTTGAGTAAGCGAAATATTAACAGCCAGCCAATCACCGAAACACCAATCCAGACCGTAGCCCCCACCCAGCTAAAAAGCGGTTGGGGGTCAAATTGGGCGCGAATAAAAAAGGCGATGACAAGGAACCAGCTCAAAAGCCATAGCGTAAGCAAAGCCCGCAGGACGGCATGTGGGCGTTTGGGCTTTTGCGCTGGCTCGGTCATTATTGGTTCCTCTGGCGGTAAAACAAGCGCCGGACAGAGCCGGTTTTGGAGCGCATCAGGATGGTTTCTGTTTCCAGATAGCCATCCACCCGCCGGGCGCCCGACACCACCGAACCATCGGTGACGCCGGTAGCGGCAAATATTACATCATCGGTGACAAGATCATCCAGTGCATAGATCCGATCAAAGTCCTTAACACCGGTTTTACGGGCGCGCGCCCGTTCGTCTTCATTGCGGAAAATGAGCTGGCCATACATTTGGCCGCCCATACATTTGAGCGCCGCCGCCGCCAGCACGCCCTCGGGTGCCCCCCCAGAGCCCATATACATATCAATGCCGGTTTTTTCGGTCTCGGCGCAGTGGATAATCCCGGCGACATCACCATCGGTAATCAAGCGGATATGTGCGCCGGTTTCGCGCAACTCGCGAATGATGGCCTCATGGCGCGGGCGCTCCAGCACACAGACCATAATGTCTTCTGGCTCAACGCCTTTGGCGGCGGCGAGGGCCTGAACCCGCTCAGCGGGGGTCATATCAAGCGTGACGACATCTTTGGGGTAGCCCGGCCCAATGGCCAGCTTTTCCATATAAGTATCAGGGGCATAGAGCATGGAACCCTTTGGCCCCATAGCAATAACGGCCAGCGAATTTGGCATATCTTTAGCGCAAAGCGTGGTGCCCTCAAGCGGGTCCAGCGCGATGTCAACTTCCGGGCCAGTACCCTTGCCAACTTCCTCACCAATATAAAGCATCGGCGCTTCGTCCCGCTCGCCTTCACCAATTACGATTCGCCCGCGAATATCCAGCTTGTTAAGCTGGGTGCGCATGGCATCCACGGCCGCTTGGTCAGCGGCTTTTTCATCGCCAGCCCCCACTAGCTTGGCAGCGGCAATGGCGGCTTGTTCAGATACACGGGCCAGCCCGAGCGATAGCATTCGGTCGGAGTAAAGCGTGTCGGTGTTGGGCATGTTGGACCTTCCCGGAAATTATTTCGGGGTAATAGAGAATCCTGCCCCGTCTATAGTGAAGATATATACCACCTCAGCGCTGGAGCCAGCCCTTTTTTTGCAGGTGATTTCAAGAACATCATCATTATCGGTTGGCACCACGGTTAAGACCTCATCACAATCATAGCCATTCATGGTAATGCCCAGCTTGGCCATCTCGAAATTGTCAGACGCGTCTTGTGCACCAGCCATGCTGGCGGCAAACGTGAGCGCAAGGGCAGAGAGGAATTTCATTTCAAAATCCTTAATTAGGTTTGTGTCTGAAATCGGTTCTACAGGCTCTCGATGCGCAAGGCCACCGGTTCGGCCAGTGAGGCCGATAATGCGCAAATCTCCGCCAATGCGGTGTCGAGTGCGGCGCGAGGGGTGGTGTGGGTCACAATCACCAAAGGTGCTGTTTTTCCGTTATGCCCATACTGGTGCATCCGGTTGATAGAAACATCATGTGCGCCTAAAATGCTGGCCAGCTTGGCCAAGGTGCCGGGGGCATCTGTGAGGCTGAAGCGCAGGTAATATGCAGCATCGGAGCCCTTGGATGAGCTGTTGGGCTGCGCCAAGCCCGCAGCGGGCTGGCCAAAGGCCGGAATAATCAGCCCACGGGCGATATCCATAATATCGCCGAGAATCGCGGAGGCTGTTGGCCCTTCGCCCGCGCCGGGGCCTTGATAAACGGTTTGGCCGATAAAATCACCCTCAACCACTACCATATTGCTCACGCCCTCAAGTTGCCCCAGCGGCGAGGCTGTCGGCACAAGGCAGGGCTGCATACGCTGCTCAATGCCATCTTCATTTTGCTGCGCTACACCAAGGAGCTTGATTTTATACCCCATATCGGCGGCGTTTTTGATATCCTGCAACGTGATCCGCTGGATCCCCTCAATCTCAACCTTGCCAAAATCGACGCGAGTGCCAAAGGCCGTGGCGGCCAGCAAGCTGAGCTTGTGAGCCGCGTCAATGCCGCCCACATCCACCGTCGGTTCGGCTTCGGCATAGCCAAGGGCCTGTGCTTCTTTGAGCACGTCATCATAGCTCGCGCCGGTATTTTCCATTTTGGTAAGGATATAATTGCAGGTGCCGTTCATAACGCCCATCACGCGGGCAATGCCATTGCCGGCCAGCCCTTCGGTCAGCGCTTTTACGATCGGAATGCCGCCTGCAACGGCGGCTTCAAAGCGAAGCGCCGCCCCGGTGCTTTCTGCCAATTCAGCCATCGGCTGCCCATGCAAGGCCAGCATGGCTTTGTTGGCTGTTACCACATGTTTACCCGCCGCCAACGCGGCCTCACAGCTCGCTTTGGCCGGGCCATCCTCCCCACCCATAACCTCAACAAACAGGTCTACATCATCCCGCTTGGCAAGCGCCACGGGGTCATCCTCCCAAGCATAGTTTGAGAGATCAACGCCACGATCTTTGCCTTTGGAGCGGGCCGAAACGGCTACAATTTCCAGCGGTCGGCCAGCGCGGCGGGCCAACAAATCCCCATGGGTCTGGATCATTTTTATTACGCCGGCACCTACGGTGCCAAGGCCAGCTACGGCAATTTTTAAGGGTTTGCTCATGGGAATATCCTTATGCATCCGGCTCAAGAAAACCCCAACCATCGGGGGCAAAACCACGCGATTGCGCCAGTTTGCTTGTGCGGTCTTCGTGCAGCCAAATATCTTCAGCTGTCATTTTGGTAGGCACATTCACAAGCACAGCCTCGCGCGTACCGTTCTCGGTGTTTTCGGTTTCAACCTCGGCCTGATACCCAAAGGTTTTAAGGGCTTTTAGAAAAGCAGGCTGGTCGGCATCGTCTTTTGGAGTGAAAAACAACTCCAGCTCAATAGAGGCACCCTCGGGCACTTTACCCTCTGCCAGAAACTGGGCAACAGAATAAAATGTTGCGGCTTTCTGGTCAAATTCTTGGTTGTCTGTCACGTGCGCGCTCCCATAAAACTGTTGCGCTTATAAGGCCTGTGACATGGCATGAAAAGCGGGAAATTCAATGAAGCGAGGCCACTGGTTAGGAGGCAAAACGCCTCAAAGCAGCGCGCATAGCGCGGGCGCGGGCGGTGTCCAGCACGGGGTGGTTGCGAAGCTGGGCCGCTCTGACGCGAAGGGTCGCCGCGCGCGCCGCCATAGAGCGGGCATCTGGTGGGGTTGTGTGCATCGAGAGCGGGTCAAAAGCGCCGAGTGGTACCAGCGCTAGCCAGCTTTGGCCGCTAATACGCTCTGGCACCGTATCGCGAAATTGGCGTAGGTCATCATTGATCGAGCAGGCCGATAAGGCCAGAACCACGGCCACAAAAAGTGTCGATTTTGTCCGCACCGGATATTTACCCTTGATAAAATTGCGTTTGCGACTTCAAATGTAATCTCTGCACGACATAGGTGCAAGCGCGTAAGGGGACCTCGAAAAATGCCAGATAGCCCAACGGATATGGAAGAAATTGCAAAACAGGGTGCGGCCACTGCGCAGAATTTTGCCGAAATCGCTGAGCTGTCTGTAAAAATTTGGCAGGCAGCACTGGAAGGGCAGGGGGAGGCGGCCTCGCCGATGAAGGCGCTGGAAGAAATAAACAAAGCGCTCTGGAATTCGCCTGAAGCGTTGGTGAAGGCGTCTACTGATTATTGGCTCGGCCAGCAAAACTTGTGGCTGGAAACCATGCAGCGCTGGACGGGGCCCGAAACCCCGGCTTCCGATGCGCGTGGCGGCAAGCGCTTTGCCCATAAGGGCTGGTCTGAAAATGCGCTGTTTGACTATATCAAAAACGCCTATATTTTTACCTCTGACTGGATGCAGCAGCAGGTTGCTGACGCCGATAATCTGAGCAACGCCGAGCGCAAAAAACTGGATTTTTATACGCGGAACTATGTGGACTCCATCCACCCCGCCAATTTCTTTGCCCTCAATCCAGAAGTGCTGGAGGAAACCGCCAGCCAAAACGGCGAAAACCTCGTGCGGGGTTTGCAAATGATGCTGGAAGATACCGAGCGCGGCCATGGCAAGCTTTTAATTCGACAAACCGATATGGATGCATTTGAAGTTGGTCGCGATATGGCGGTCACACCGGGCAAAGTAATTTGGCAAAACAATGTGTTACAGCTCATTCAATATAGCCCGAGCACTGAAAAAGTGCACGCCAAGCCCCTGCTTTTTGTGCCACCTTGGATTAATAAATATTACATTCTTGACTTGAACAAGAAAAAATCTCTGATGCAATACCTCGTGGCGCAGGGCTATACGGTGTTTATCATTTCATGGGTCAACCCAACGGAAGCGCAGAAAGACGAAACATGGGACAGTTATGTGCAAGCCGTGCTGGATGCAGTGGATGTCGCGCTGAAAGAAACTGGGCAAAAGAGCCTGAATATCGGCGGCTATTGCGTGGGGGGCACGCTTCTGGGCACTTTGATGGCTTATCTTGGTAAAACCAAGGATAAGCGCGTGGCCTCGGCCACATTATTTACCACTCAGTTAGAATTCTCAGACGCCGGAGAGCTACAAATTTTTGCGGATGAGGAAACCCTGGCGGATTTGGAGACGCAAATGCCCGACGGGTATTTGCCAGCGCAAACCATGGCCAGCGCCTTTAATATGCTGCGCGCCAATGATCTTATTTGGTCTTACGTCGTTAATAATTACCTGCTGGGTAAGGAGCCATTTCCTTTTGACCTTCTTTACTGGAATGCTGATAGCACGGGAATGCCGGCGAAACTGCACCTCTATTACTTGCGCCGTTTTTATATGGAAAACGCGTTTGCGGATGGTGATTTTGAGATGCTGGGAGAGACGCTGTCACCCGCTGATGTAAAAACCCCAATATATCATGTGGCGACAAAAGAAGACCATATTGCGCCCGCAGCTTCGGTTTATCGCGGGGTGCGGATGCTTTCAAATGCGGATAACCGGTTTGTCCTATCTGGCTCGGGGCATATTGCGGGTGTGGTCAACCCACCGCTGGCAGGCAAATACCAGTATTGGACAGGCGATACAGCGGGACAAGAAGATTTGGCCGTGTGGTTGGCTGAAGCCCATGAAACCGAAGGGAGCTGGTGGGGCGACTGGGATAAGTGGCTGAAAAAGCGCAGCGGCAAACAGGTGGCAGCACGCGCAGCGGGGGCCGTTTCGGGCGTGTTAGAAGATGCACCTGGCAGCTTTGTGCTTGATCGATTTGATCTTAGGTAACCTAAGTCAGAAATTGGCAAGGTTTCACTTGATATTTGAACGAATGTTCAGTTAGCTATAGAAAACCGAGGGCAGAATGGCTAGAAAATCAGGATCAGACGGAAAGAAAACCGCGCGCGAGTTGCGCGAGGCCGCAACGCGTTTGTTTGCAAAATATGGCTATGCTGCCGTTTCCATGCGCCAAATTGCAACCGAAGTCGGGGTGCAGGCCGGCGCGCTTTACCTCTATACCCCAGATAAGCAGACCCTGCTTTACCAGATTATGGACCGGCATATGGATGACCTCCTGAAAGCGTGGCGGGAGAAATTGGAGCAGCTGGACGGCGACCCGATGACCAAAATTGAGCAATTTGTGCGCTTTCATATCCGGTTTCACCTCAACCGTGGCGACGAGATTTTTATTGCCTATATGGAGCTGCGCAACCTTTCTGAAGAAAATTTTGACCTGATTGAGCGAAAACGGCGTGCGTATGAAGGCCTCCTTGGTGAAATCCTGAAGGACGGGAATGCTTCCGGGCGATTCTCACTTTGTGATACCAAACTTTCATCTTACGCGATCATTGCCATGCTTACGGGTGTGAGCACATGGTATAAAGGCGACGGGCGCTTGAGCCTTGATAAAATCGAGGAAATCTATTTGTGTATGGTGCGCGGGCTGGTGTCTCAGGGCGGGCCTAAAAGGTAAAGCTCACGCTCAGCTTAACAAATGGCAGGATGGTGATCTGCCCAAGCTCGGCATTGGTTGAAGATAGTTCGGAATCAAGATCAACCTGCGGAATCTGGGTGCTGTTATCGGTGGCTGTGAGGGAAAATCCGCCAGTATATAGCGCGCCCAGATCGGCTGAAACGCCCCAATTGTTACGAAAGATCTTTTCGTATCCGATGGCCACAACCGGGGCAACGCGATTCACCGTATCTATGGAGCCCGCGATATCCACATTGTTAAAGGTGGTGCCTTCAACGGTAATATCACCCGTAATGGCAAGGTCGGCTCCATAGTTTTGGGAGATGCCACCGGCCGTTATACGCCCGCCGCCACCAAAATAGATATCAGCCAGCAGGCCAGCCCCACCGATATTGGCAGTGCCGGTTAGGGGGGTGCCATTATAGTCGCTGCTAAAGCCAGCGCTCCCGAATCCTGCAATGCCACGCAGCCCAAAATTCGGGCCAAGCCGATAGCCCGCCTCAAACGTGGCCCCCAGCGTGCTGCCGCCAAAGCTGAGAGCCGGTTGCTGGGCCTGTGCAGGGAGTGCAAATATAATAAAGAAAAGAATAGGAAATATGGTTTTCATTTTGCACCCTTTGGTTTCATACCCAAGGTGCAATAGTTCAGTAAAGAACCGGTTAAGCCGCTTTGGATTTTTGCGCTGAAAGCGCCCGAAGCAGCGCTGGGCTTACACAAGAGTGCCCATAGGTCTTCCCGCTAATAACGGTAAATGGCTCGGCTGGTTGCCCAAGGTCACTTAACGTGAGCACGGCGCTTTCAAAGGCATTGCTCGCCGTATACATGCTTGGCGTGGCCAAAACAGGAATGCCATTTCGGGTGGCACCCAAGGCCCCGCTGGCGCTATCATCAATGGCAAAGGCGCGTCGGCCGATAATATCAAAATCATCCAGAACGGCTTTATAGAGCGAGCGCTCAGCCGTTGGCACCTGCGCATCTTCGGCGGTGCGCAGGCTGGTGATCCAATGCATATTGTGAAAGCCAAGCGTGGCCACCAGCAGGGCTTGGGTTTCGGCACGGCTAGAGGTTGACACGGCCCCAACAGAAAGCCCCTCATGCAGCGCTTCTTGCATTAGTCGCGCCACGCCGGGGCGTAAATGCGCGGCCCCTTCACGCACCAATTGGCAAAATATCTGCGCCTTGCGCTTGGTAATTGTGGCAAGCTCGCTATGAGAGGGCACACCCCTCTGACCACTGCGCCGCATGGCCACTGAAAAAAGCCGCAGCTTTGGGAGTGAAAATTCAACGGGCGCTAGCTGGCAAAAAATCTCACGATCCCAATGCCAGCTCAGCCCATGCTCTGCAAAGGCGCG
This sequence comes from Paracoccaceae bacterium, assembly GCA_016744015.1. GTDB lineage: Bacteria > Pseudomonadota > Alphaproteobacteria > Rhodobacterales > Rhodobacteraceae > UBA3077. The sequence goes on from JADGFD010000002.1 coordinate 358,483, forward strand.
GTTAAAGGCCGCGCGGTGGAGGTCGGCGGTCTCTGCCACCGTGCCATCCACATCAAAAATTAATGCCTGTAATCCCATCTCGGGTGCCTCCGGTCCTGATTTCTGCGCTTAAGGTATCGCTCAGAAAGGTTACCGGAGTATTACCGAAATGCATAAATCTCGTCTAAAAATCGTGATGAGCCACTAAATGTAGTGTTTCAGAGATTTGGATACATAGGGAATTTGGCACATAGATTGGCTACCTTTGCAGCCACAGCAGCTTCCACCGCGCCGTTATTTTCTGCGCCATTTGCAGCCAGGCCATCCACCACTTCAATGATCAATTCACCGATCAGCGTGAATTCAGCCACCCCAAAACCCCGCGTTGTGCCTGCCGGAGAGCCAAGCCGCACACCCGAAGTGACCATTGGCTTTTCAGGGTCAAACGGGATGCCGTTTTTATTGCAGGTGATGCCCGCACGTCCCAAAGCCTCCTCGGTCGCGTTGCCTTTCACGCCCTTGGGGCGTAGGTCTACCAGCATCAAGTGGGTGTCTGTCCCGCCCGACACAATATCAAGCCCACCCTTTTTCAAGGTCTCTGCCAGTGTTTGCGCGTTTGCCACCACAGCATTGATATAATCCGAAAACTCGGGCCGGAGCGCCTCGCCAAAGGCTACGGCCTTGGCGGCAATTACATGCATCAAAGGCCCGCCCTGAATGCCCGGGAAAATGGCGGAGTTCACCTTCTTGGCGATGTCCGCATTGTTCGTGAGAATCATCCCGCCCCGCGGCCCGCGCAGGGTTTTGTGTGTTGTGGTCGTGGCCACATCAGCATGGGGGAAGGGGGAAGGATGCGCGCCGGTGGCCACAAGCCCCGCGAAATGCGCCATATCGACCATCAGAATAGCGCCAACCTCGTCCGCCACTGCGCGGAATTTGGCAAAATCTATCTGGCGCGGAATGGCCGAGCCACCGGCGATGATCAAGGCAGGCTTATGCTCTAGCGCAAGGCTTCGCATTTCATCATAATCCAGCAGGTTATCTGCTTTGCGCACGCCATATTGCACCGCATTAAACCACTTGCCGGACTGGTTTGGTCGCGCGCCGTGGGTCAAATGCCCTCCCGAAGCAAGGTTCATGCCCAAAATGGTATCGCCCGGCTTAATCAGCGCATTAAAAACACCTTGGTTGGCCTGTGAGCCGGAATGGGGTTGCACGTTGACGAAGTCACAACCAAAAAGCTGCTTGGCGCGGTCAATGGCGAGGGTTTCGGCTACATCGGCAAATTCACAGCCGCCATAATAGCGGCGGCCGGGGTAACCTTCGGCATATTTGTTGGTCAGCACTGAGCCTTGGGCTTCCATTACCGCGGCGGAAACGATGTTTTCCGAGGCAATCAGTTCGATCTCGTCGCGCTGGCGGCCAAGTTCGCCGGTAATGGCGGCTTTGATCTCTGGGTCACGGGTGTCGAGTGTTTCGGTGAAAAAACCTGAATCGGTGGTCATGGCGCGCTCCTGTTGCTGGTTAGCTTTCCTATAGGGGCGAACACCCCTCTGACACAACAAAAAAACGGCAGATGCGTGAATATGTGCGGCAGGGCCGATACGGGCGTGGCCACAAGCGCAGGTTTTGAAGTGCGGCGCGGGCGCAACATTGCAAGGCAAAGCCACACCCGCCGCGCCGCGACTGTCCAACCCTGCCGTCGAAATGAGCCCCCATGCTAGCTTTGAAATTGCGTGCTTGTAAACCCTGCCCATCATTGCAAATATAGCCGCAAATAGGGGAGCCTTTATGGCATTTGAGAAAATACATTTTACGGCTAACGATACCGACAAAGCTCAAGCGGCCATGGCCCGCTTGGTGGGGGTTTACGGGCAGGCTCAGCAGAGCGAAGCCGATGTAATTGTGCCGCTCGGGGGAGACGGCTTTATGCTTTCCACGCTCCATGCTACCCAATCCCTGCCGGCACCTGTTTATGGTATGCACCAAGGCACCGTTGGGTTTTTGATGAATGATTACAATGAGGCAGACCTCCCGGCGCGTATCGAGGCGGCAGAACGCGCAGAAACCCACCCGTTAAAAATGCACACGCTTTGCGCTGACGGCTCCGAGGCCGAAGCGCTGGCGATTAACGAGGTTTCGCTGCTCAGAATGGGGCCGCAAGCGGCCAAGCTGCAAATATCCATTAACGGGCGCGTACGGATGAATAGCCTTGTATGCGATGGCGCGCTGGTCTCGACGCCTGCGGGCTCAACGGCCTATAATTACTCCGCCCACGGGCCAATACTGCCTATCGGGGCCAATATTCTGGCACTGACTGCTGTTGCGGCCTTTCGCCCGCGCCGCTGGCGGGGGGCTTTGCTGCCCATGGATGCCGCCATCAGCTTTGAGGTATTGGAACCACAAAAACGGCCCGTTTCCGCTGTGGCTGATTCCCGCGATGTCAAAAACGTGCTAAGGGTTGATATCAGCATTGAGCCCAGTATTTCACATGCTTTGCTATTTGACCCCGGTCACGGGCTGGAAGAGCGGCTGTTAAACGAGCAATTTCAATAGGAGTGTAGCATGGGTTTGAGCGCAAAGAAGCAGCTAAAATGGTGGGGTATTACCGCGATCGTGCTGATCGTGGTGTTTTGGTTTTTGGGCGGCGCTTTGCTGCCTTATATCTCTGCCGCTGCCATTGCCTACTTCCTTGACCCATTGGCCGATCGGTTGGAAAGGATAGGCTTATCAAGGCTTTGGGCGACAATAGTTATTTGCACCCTCACCGCCATGGTGGCTTTTTTGGCCGTGCTGATTGTGCTGCCGCTTTTGATCGACCAGCTCGTGGGGCTGGCCAAAGCCGCGCCCACACTGGTGGCACAATTCCAAACATGGCTCGGGAAGATGTTCCCCTCCTTCTTTGTGGATGATTCCATTTTGCGAAAGGGGCTGCTTTCCCTGCAAAATATGCTTAAAGATCAGGGGCTTGTGCTGGTGAACGGCGTGCTAAATTCGTCTTTGGCCGTGGTTGATTTCCTCATTCTTCTGGTTGTCACCCCCGTTGTGTCGTTTTACCTGCTGCTGGATTGGGACAGGCTGGTGGTCAAAATTGACTCCTGGCTGCCACGCGAGCATCTCGCAACCATCCGCAGGCTGGCCAAAAACATTGATAATGTTCTGGCCGGATTTGTGCGCGGGCAAATCACCGTAAGCGCTATTCTGGGCAGTTTTTACGCCATTTCGCTGGTGCTGGTTGGCTTGCAGTTCGGCGCGGTGATCGGGCTGGTTGCAGGGCTTATTTCGTTTATCCCTTTTGTTGGCTCTATCATCGGTGGCGGGTTATCGGTTGGCGTTGCGATATTCCAATTCTGGGATGACCCGATATGGATCGGTGTTGTTGCCGCCATTTTTGCCATTGGCCAGTTTTTTGAAGGCAACATTTTAAGCCCAAAACTGGTGGGCGGCTCTGTGGGCTTGCATCCGGTTTGGCTGATGTTTTCGCTCTCGGCTTTTGGGGCGATGCTGGGCTTTGTGGGCCTGTTAATTGCGGTGCCGGTCTCCGCCAGTATCGGCGTGATTGGCCGCTTTCTGATGGACCAATATATGGAAGGCCCGCTCTATAAAGGCCCAAAACCACCGGAGGAAGAATGAGCGCGTCAAAGCAACTTGTGCTGGACCTTCCGGTGCGACAAGCCCTTGGGCGGGATGACTTTTTTGTGGCCCCCTGCAATGCTGTGGCCGTGGCTCAGCTTGAGGGCTGGGCGCGCTGGCCCGAGGGGCGGTTGGCGCTTGTCGGGCCAGCGGGCAGTGGCAAAACTCACCTTGCGCATGTGTGGGCGGGCCTGAGCGGGGCACGGATAGTTGACGCGGCCAAGCTGAGCATTGATGACACTGCCCCTGCGCTGGTGGTCGAGAATGTTGACCAGATAGCGGGCAACGAAACGACACTTTTTCACGTCTATAACGAGATGAATGCACGCGGTGGTGCGCTTTTGATTACGGGGCAAACGGCGCCCTCCCGCTGGGGGCTATCCTTGCCAGACCTAAGCTCGCGCCTGCAATCGGTGCCGGTTGTGGCGCTGGAACCACCCGATGATACCCTGCTTTCCATGATCCTGGCCAAGCTTTTTGATGACAGGCAATTGCCGGTTTCGCCCAAGCTGATTACGTATCTACTCAAGCGTGTCGGGCGCTCCTATCAAGAGGTGAATGCGCTGGTGGAGACCTTGGACAAAGCGGCCCTCGCGGCAGGGAAGCCGCTTTCGGTCCGATTTGTCTCCAGCTTTCTACACACTGAAAACGAGCAAAGTCATGCCTGAAATCAATGCTGACTTCCTAAACAACTCCGCGCCAGCGCCCGTTGCGCTACAGGCCGAAGGCCCCGCGCGGTTTATCAATCGCGAACTTTCGTGGCTGGCCTTTAACTGGCGCGTGCTGGAAGAGGCCGCCAACCCCCGCGTGCCGCTTTTGGAGCGGGTCCGGTTTTTGGCGATTTCTGCCACCAATCTCGACGAATTCATCACCGTGCGCGTGGCCGGTTTGCGGGAAATGTGCCACGAAGGCATTGGCGGAATATCGGCAGACGGCCTAACCCCGCAGCAACAGCTTGAAAAGATTAATGAAGACGTGCGGGACCTGATGGCGCGGCAGCAAGCCACATGGGTGAGCTTACGTGCAGGCCTGAAAGAAGAAGGCATTCTTATTTTGGGCACAGAGGATGTAACACCTGAGGACCAAGAAGCCCTTTCGCGGACTTTTTTGGAGCAGGTCTTTCCTATTCTCACGCCCATTGCACTTGATCCCGCGCACCCGTTTCCCTTCATTGGCTCCGGCGGCTTTGCTCTTGCCTTACAATTGCGCCGCAAGGGGGATACCCCCAAGCTCACCGCGCTTTTACCAGTGCCCGCACAAATTCCGCGGTTTTACCAGTTGGCCGATAGTGAAAGCGGCGCGCTTCGCTTCTTGCCGCTTGAAGCGCTGCTGGAGATGTTTATTTCCCAGCTTTTTCCGGGCTATGAGCTGCGTGGGCGCTGCGCGTTTCGGGTGCTGCGGGATAGTGATTTGGAGGTCGAGGACGAAGCCGAGGACCTCGTGCGCGAGTTTGAAACGGCCTTGAAGCGGCGAAAGCGTGGTAAGGTTATTCGGATGAATATTTCGGTGGGGGCTCCTTCTGAGCTGCGCAAAACCATTTTGCGGGAAACCGGCGCGATGCCGGATGAAGTAATCGAATCCGAAGGGCTGATCGGCTTTGACGACCTTTCCGAGCTTATTCTGCCCGAACGGCCAGAGCTGCTTTGGCCACCGTTTACGCCGCGCGTGCCGGAGCGCGTGCTCGATAACGGCGGTGATATTTTTGCGGCCATTCGCAAAAAAGACATGCTGCTGCACCACCCCTATGAAACCTTCAACACGGTGGTAGAATTCCTGCAACAAGCCGCGCGAGACCGTGATGTGATCGCCATTAAGCAAACGCTTTACCGCACTAGCCGCGATAGCCCGATTGTGGCGGCGCTGTGCGAAGCGGCGGAGGCGGGCAAATCTGTGACCGCCGTGGTGGAGCTGAAAGCACGGTTTGATGAAGCCGCGAATATCCGGCTTTCCCGCACGTTGGAGCGGGCAGGGGCCACGGTGGTGTATGGGTTTATTGACTGGAAAACCCATGCCAAAATCTCGACGGTCGTGCGGCGGGAGGGCAAAAAGCTGGCGACCTATACCCATTTTGGCACGGGCAATTACCATCCGGTAACCGCCAGTTTTTACACTGACCTTTCGCTTTTTACCTGCGATAAAGCGCTCGGGCGGGATGCCGCGAAGGTGTTTAACTATGTGTCTGGTTATGCCCAGCCCGAAGGGCTAGAGGCGCTCGCGGTTGCGCCGCTTTCTTTGAAATCCACTCTCCTTGACGGGATCAATGCCGAGATGGCGCATGCAAAGGCTGGTAAGCCCGCCGCCATTTGGGCCAAGATGAACTCGCTTACCGAAACTAAAGTGATTGATGCGCTTTATCGCGCCTCGCATGCGGGCGTAAAGGTGGACCTCGTGGTGCGCGGCATTTGCGGGTTGCGGCCCGGTGTTAAGGGCCTTTCTGAAAATATTCGGGTAAAATCTGTGATCGGCCGTTTTTTGGAGCATTCACGCATTGTTTGTTTTGGCAATGGCGAGGGGCTGCCCAGCCCCAAAGCCAATGTTTATATTTCCAGCGCCGACTGGATGGGGCGGAACCTGAACTGGCGAGTGGAGAGCCTTGTGCCCATTAAAAACAAAACCGTGCATGCGCAAATAATCGAGCAAATCATGGCGGCCAATATGGCCGATACCGCCCAAAGCTGGGTGCTTACGGGGGACGGTCAATACCACCGGCACCAAGGCAAAAAACTGTTTTCTTGCCACCGTTTTTTCATGGAAAACCCGTCACTTTCTGGCCGTGGGGCCGCTGGCGCAAAAGATGCTCCGAGGTTAACGCATGAACATGATTAAGCAGGATTATCAACGCGTTGGCGTGATTGATGTTGGCTCTAATTCGGTGCGGCTTGTGGTTTTTGACGGGGTTGCACGCTCGCCTGCTTACTTTTTTAATGAAAAGGTGCTGTGCGGGCTGGGCATTGGGCTGGCGCAGAGTGGCGTGCTTTCGTCTGATGGCCGCGTGCGCGCCCTTGCTGCGATCAAGCGGTTTGCGTTGCTGCTGGCGCATATGGATGTGGAAATGGTGAGCACCGTGGCCACGGCGGCGGTGCGTGAAGCGACCGACGGGCCGGAATTTTGCGCTGAAGTGCTGGCAGAAACCGGCATCGCGCTTTACGTGGCTAGTGGTGAAGAGGAAGCACGGCTTTCAGCGCAAGGCGTGCTGCTCGGTTGGCCGGAGGCGGACGGGCTGGTTTGCGATATCGGCGGGGCTTCTATGGAGCTGGCGCGGCTAAAAAGCGGGCTGGTGGGGCAGCGGGCGACCTCCCCCTTGGGGCCGCTAAAGCTGGCAGATTTTGAAGGGGATATGGAAGCGCATATCCGTGAAACCGTGGCCACGATCATGCAGGCGGTGCAAGCGGCTGAAGGCCAGCGCATGTTTTTGGTTGGTGGCTCATGGCGCGCCATTGCGCGTCTGGATATGGCGCGGCGGGGATACCCGCTGCATGTGCTGCACGAATACAAAATGAGCGCTGAACAGATGATTGAAACGGCGGCTTGGGCGGCGGCGCAAGCGCCGGAAAAGCTAAGCGAAATCACCGAAACTTCGATGGCGCGGCTCAAACTGGTGCCGCTGGCTGCACAGGTGATGCAAGGGTTGATTGAGGTGTTGAAACCTTCCGAGATTGCGATTTCGAGCTATGGGATTCGGGAAGGTATGCTTTTTGAGGCGATGCCGCCTGCTATGCGCGGGCTGGACCCGCTGATAGAATCTTGCCGATACATGGAAGCCACAAATGCCCGCTTTCCGGGCTTTGGCGATGCGCTTTATGACTGGCTGAAAAACCTGTTTTCAGAGGTGGATCCGCGCTTATTGCGCGCGGCTTGTTTGCTGCATGATACAACATGGCGGGCGCACCCAGATTACCGCGCAGATATGTGTTTTGAAACCGTGACGCGGGCCAATTTGGGCGCGATCGACCATGAGGGCAGGCTTTTTCTAGCTTGGGCTATCCGCAGCCGGTATGATTCTGGTAAAAGTGAAATAGGTGCGACGCTGGCGCTTTTGCCCGAGGTTAAAATCGAAACGGCGCGCCGCCTTGGCTTGGCCATGCGGTTGGGGGCCATGGTTTCTGGTGCGCAAGCGGTGATGCTGCAAAACACCGAGCTGGCGATTGAAGATAGCGTGCTGCGGCTTACTTTGAGCGGGAATGCCAAAGCCCTAATGGGGGAGGTTTTGGAGAAGCGGTTTCAAAATCTTGCTAAAGCCTTGGCACTCGCACCTGTTCTTGACCTTCGGTAGCGGCGCGTCTGGCGTTTGTTTGCTTGGCAAGGTTTTACGCGCGCCGCGCTGCGACCATTGCGCTTGTGTCGACACAATAAAAAACGGCCCGCATACACGAGCCGCTTTCTATTTTTCCCTGAGGCTTGAGCCAGCTATTAATGCGGCGGTCAAACAACCTAGACCACGGGGATTGCCGATTGATTGTTTGGCAACCATCTCTCATGATCTGGGCGATTATTAGCGCATGGCAGTCGATTCTGCAAAGGAAAACTGCGACAATTTGGAACTCTTCGTTGCGCGCGGCTATGGCTTAGCCTAAACCATAGAAAACCAGTTAACCGGAGTGCCTTTCATGCGCCTTTCTCGCTATTTCCTGCCTGTTCTTAAGGATAACCCCGCTGACGCAGCGATTGCGAGCCATCGGTTGATGCTGCGGGCGGGGATGATCCGCCAAAGCGCTGCCGGGATTTATAGCTGGCTGCCGCTTGGTTTTAAGGTGCTGCGCACGCTGGAGAATATTGTGCATGAGGAGCAACAGCGCGCGGGGCATATTCCGATGCTGATGCCGACCCTGCAAACCGCTGACTTGTGGCGCGAATCTGGCCGCTATGACGATTATGGCGAGGAGATGCTGCGGATTAAGGATCGCCATGGGCGGGACCTGCTTTATGGCCCAACAAATGAAGAGCTGATTACGGACATCTTCCGCAATTCTGTGAACTCCTATAAAGAGTTGCCGCTGACGCTTTACCACATCCAGTGGAAGTTTCGCGACGAGCGCCGGCCACGCTTTGGCGTAATGCGCGGGCGTGAGTTTCTTATGAAAGACGGCTATAATTTTGACGTTGATAAGGCGGCGGCACTGCACGCTTATAACCGCCACATGGTGAGCTACCTGCGCACCTATGAGCGCATGGGACTGAAGGCGATTCCGATGCAGGCTGACACGGGGCCTATTGGTGGCGAGTATAGTCACGAGTTCCTTGTATTGGCTGATACAGGTGAATCGGAGGTGTTTTATGATAGTGCCGTGACGGACCTTTCGTTGGGCGACCGTCAGGTAGATTTTGACAACGTGGAACAGTGCCAAGGCATTTTTGACGAGTTCACGACGCCCTACGCCCGAACAGATGAAACCCATGATGAAGCGATGTTTACCGAGGTGCCAGCTGAGCGGCAACGCACGGCGCGGGGCATTGAAGTGGGGCAGCTATTCTATTTTGGCACCAAGTATTCCAAGGCAATGAATGCGGCAGTGAGCAGCCCTGAGGGCAAAGAAGTGCCTGTGCATATGGGCAGCCATGGCATTGGTGTTTCGCGTCTGATTGGCGCGCTGATTGAGGCGAACCATGATGATAAAGGCATTGTCTGGCCCGAAAGCGTAGCGCCATTTAAGGTTGGCATTGTCAACCTCAAGCAAGGCGGCGAAGCCACCGACCCTGTGTGCGAAATGCTTTACCAAGGGTTGCAGCTTTGCGGGCTTGAGCCGCTTTATGATGACCGGGACGAGCGCGCAGGCGCAAAATTTGCAACTATGGACCTGATCGGCTGCCCTTGGCGGATAACCGTTGGGCCGAGAGGACTGAAAAACGGTGTGGTGGAGTTGACGAATAGGCGCACGGGGGAAAGTGAAGAAATGTCTCCCGAGGCGGCGCTAGACCGTTGCACACAAGTATATAACGCGGTGTAAGCTCTTGGATACGCGCCCTTTTTCAAAATTCGAATGGACGATTGCGTGGCGTTACTTGCGGGCGCGGCGCAAAGAGGGCGGCATTTCGGTGATCGCGTGGTATGCGCTGATTGGCGTTATGCTGGGGGTGGCGGCACTGATTGTGGTGCAGGCGGTTATGATCGGTTTTCGGGAGGAATTTACCGACCGGATTTTGGGGGTAAATGCGCATATCACTGTGTATTCGGCGGATTATGATTTAGCGAATAATCGCAGCCGTAGCATCGAGAATTTTGCAGACATGGCGGCGGCAGTGGCGAGTGTGCCGGGGGTTTCCCGCGCGGCACCGATTATTAAGGCGCAAGTGATGGCCTCAGCCAACGGGCAGAATTCCGGCGTGCAGATTTATGGAGAAACGTTGGCAGACATTAAAAACCTGCCGCTTATTGCCAATCCCGAGAGCTTTCGGGGTGATATTGAGCAATATGAAGACGGCGTTGCCATCGGTGATGGCATTGCACGCGCGCTCAACCTAAGGGTGGGCGATTTCATCCAGCTAATTTCGCCTGACGGGGCGGTTACGCCCTTTGGCACAACGCCGAGAATTAACGATTATCAGGTGATGTATATCTTTAAAGTCGGGCGGTCAGATATTGACCGGACGCGCGTATATATGCCCTTTGTGGAAGCGCAAAGTTTCTTTAATCGCGAAGGATTTGCGGATGAAATTGAAGTTTTTGTGGATGATCCGCAAGCCGTAGACGAGCTGCGCGAGCCGATACGCGCGGCGACAGATGGGCAGATCATTTGGTCTTGGCGGGATGCCAATGGGGCCTTTTTGGCGGCCCTAGATACCGAGCGGCGGGTGATGTTTATCATTCTATCATTGGTTGTTTTAATCGCCGCCATGAATATTATTTCAGGCCTTGTGATGCTGGTTAAAAATAAGGGCCGCGACATTGGTATTTTGCGCACAATGGGGCTGACGCAGGGCAGCATTATGCGGATATTCTTTATTTGTGGCTCGCTTATTGGTATTATCGGCACGCTGATGGGGCTGGCACTGGGCACATCCTTTGCTTATTTCATCGCCGATTTGCAACACTTTTTAGAGTGGGCCTCAGGCAACCAGCTTTGGAACCCCGAGATAAAATACCTCACTGAAATTCCGGCACGCTTACGCTGGGAAGATGTGCTGGCGACGGTGGTGATTTCACTTGGGTTAAGCCTGACCATCACTATTATTCCGGCCCGAAATGCGGCCAAACTTTCCCCGGTGGAGGCGCTGCGCTATGAGTAATGTGCTGGAATTGAAGGGGCTTACAAAAACCTATTTCGAGGGGAAGCCTAACGAGATAAAGGTGCTAAATGGTGCAGATTTATCGCTAAAAGCCGGTGAGGTTGTAGGGCTGATTGCGCCTTCCGGGGCGGGTAAATCAACGCTTTTGCAAATCGCAGGGCTGTTAGATAACCCAACCTCGGGACAGGTGATGATCGCGGGGAAAGCGGCTGAAAAGGCCAAGGATAAGGAGCGCACACGGCTGCGGCGGGAGCAGGTTGGCTTTATTTACCAGTTTCACCACCTGCTGCCAGAGTTTAGCGCAGAAGAAAATATTGCCCTGCCTCAACAGGCCAACGGGGTGAGTAAAGCGGATGCAATGGCACGGGCGCGGATGCTGCTTGATAGGGTCGGGCTTGCAAAACGTTATGACCACCGTCCTGCCGAGCTTTCAGGCGGGGAGCAGCAGCGGGTGGCTTTTTGCCGGGCGCTAGCCAACGGGCCTTCGCTTTTGCTGGCGGATGAGCCAACGGGGAACCTTGACCCTGAAACCTCGGAAACGGTGTTTTCGGTGCTGATGGAGCTGGTGCGAGAAACGGAGCTTTCGGCGCTGATCGCCACGCATAACCATGATCTTGCGGCACGGATGGACCGCGTGGTGCAGCTGTCTGGCGGCAAAATCGAAACGGTTTAGCGTTACTTGGCCCCAAGCCCGCGTTTCATAAGCTCGTTGCGTAGCGGCTTGATGCCATGCAAGTATTTCAGGCCAGTGCGGCGAAGGTCTTTCAGAAATGGTGTTCCTGCCATCGAAGCACGGTTGAGCAGATCAACCCCTGCAATGCGCGCGGCCATATCGGGCCAGCGGGCACGGTGATATTTTTGTAAAAGCGCAGGCGCGCCAATATCTTTGCCGCCATCGCGGGCCTCAATCACCAAGGTTTTGAGCTGGCGAAGGTCGGCGAGGCTCATATTAAGCCCTTGGGCCCCGATGGGCGGAATCACATGGGCCGCCTCGGCAAGCAGGGCTGTGCGGGGGCCGTTCAGGCGCTCGGCGCGCTGTGCGATAATGGGCCATAGGGCGCGCTGGCTGATAATCTCAATAGCGCCCAAGCTGCCGCAGGCGCGCTCAGTGAGGGCCTTGTTAAAATCCGCATTACTCATAGCAAAAAGCTCGGCGGCGCGAGGGCCACGCTCCATCCAGACAACCGCGGATTTATACAGGTCTTCCAGCGGCACAAGGGTAAATGGCCCGCCAGAGCGATGAATTTCAGTAGAGATATTTTGGTGCGGCTCAGTATGGGAGATGTTGAAAACGATGGCTTTTTGGCCATAGCGCCAGGTTTTTACATCAATGCCCAGCTGCTCGCGCAGCGGAGAATTTCGGCCATCAGCCGCAATAACCAGCTTGGCAGAAACCTGATCCCCACTCGCGAGTTGCACCAATGCGCCCGAGCTTCGTGGGGTTATTTTGCCTACGGATTCCGGGGCGAGCAGCTGGAAATTGGGGAGCTTCGCAAGGAAAGACAGCATCTTTTCGCGGAGCAGCGTATTAGGAAGATTATAGCCAAACGCGGGGAGGGAAAGATCAGCCGCCAAAAAATCGGCCTGCTCACGAATTACGCCGGCCTCACCGCCCGCATCAAGAATGCGCATGGTGGAAAGCGGTGCGGCATGGGAGGAAAGCTCGGCCCAGAGGCCAGATTCGGAAAGCAGCTCGACGGCGGGGAGCAGAAAGGCCGTCGAACGTAAATCAGCGCCCTTTTGGCTGGCGTCGGTGATGGGGGGAATCGGGTCAACGCAGAGGGTTTCAAAGCCTGCTGCGGCAAAGGTGCAGGCCGCCGAAAGCCCCGCCACGCCGCCCCCCGCGATCAGAATATCACATGAAATGCGCAATGGGGGCCTCGTGGAGTTGTTGCAGGAACGCGGTAAGATCATCAGGGTGATGATGAATATGCGCCGCGTGCTTTTTAGAGCCAACAAGCACGGTCTTTAATCCAAGCGCATGCGGGGTTGCTAGGTTACGCGGGTCATCCTCAAACATGGCGGCTTTGGCATGGTTAAGCTTGGCCTTGGTAAAAACGGTCTCAAAGGCCTGCGAAGCGGGTTTACAGATAAAATCTGCGTCGTCTATGCCGTAATGGAATTCAAAAACATCATGAATACCAATGGCTTGAGTTGCTTTTTTAGCATAACTTTGGGAGCCATTGGTAAACACAATTTTACGGCCGGGAAGGGCAGAAATGGCATCTCGCAAAGCGAGGTTTGGCTTAAGCACCGAAAAATCTATTTGCTGCACTTCATCGAGATATTCG
>JADGFD010000030.1:0-321 GCA_016744015.1 Paracoccaceae bacterium
TGGTTGGGGTAGGGGGCCAAGAGGCTTTTGGTATTTAGCGGGTGTAAAATTTATACCCTGTTCGAGTGATTCTTCCTTAATAAATAATAAGTTGTCGAATGCGGTTCTAATCAACGATTGATTTACAATCAAAAAACACAATTTTTGGATAGAACATGATCAATCTAACTCTTTTATTTTGTTACATAAAAAAAGTGTTGACGCTGAAATTAGAGGTGTATATTATTCGCACCTCTTCAAGACGGGGCGCTTAGAAATAGCTTAAAAGCTACTGACTAAGTGCTATTGTATTGAGGTCTGACGATGAGTCGGGCGCCTATA
>JADGFD010000030.1:331-1425 GCA_016744015.1 Paracoccaceae bacterium
CTTGTGGCAGAATCATCGCCCCTAATGGTTGAGGGTGTTCTCTTAAGTGATTATTTACAGAGGCTATTCAAAAACTTAGCCATTATAGTTAAAGCGGACGTGGTGGAATTGGTAGACACGCCAGATTTAGGTTCTGGTGCCGTAAGGTGTGAGAGTTCGAGTCTCTCCGTCCGCACCATTTGAAAGGCCCTCTGTGGTGGGTATAGCTCAGTTGGTAGAGCTCCGGATTGTGATTCCGGCGGTCGTGGGTTCGAGCCCCATTATCCACCCCATTATTAGAGAAAGAAGTAAGTATTGCAGTTTTATGCGGACGTGGTGGAATTGGTAGACACGCCAGATTTAGGTTCTGGTGCAGCAATGTGTGAGAGTTCGAGTCTCTCCGTCCGCACCATTTGCAATATGATAATAGATTTAGAAAACAGTGCGCGGACGTGGTGGAATTGGTAGACACGCCAGATTTAGGTTCTGGTGCCGCAAGGTGTGAGAGTTCGAGTCTCTCCGTCCGCACCATTTTTAATCTTTACTTCATTTCTTTATGACTCATCAATTTTTCTGGTTTATCTCTCTTTTGTAAGTTAATACCCTCTGTATAGTGTGGTTCGCGACGTTTGTCGTCCGCTGTTAGTGATACTATTCAAAATTCTTTAATTTTATTTTGCTTGCCAACTTGACTAATTGCGCTAGTTGCCGGAAAATTTCGCGCTTTGATTTCACTCGGTATCACCGAGCACTGTGCAGATTAAGCGGCGCTAATCATAACTCGTCGGTCTGTTGAAGATTATTGTTACAAGCATTTTTTATTTGTGAGGCATTACATGCAAGTTTCCGTTGAAACGACTTCTGGCCTAGAACGTCTAATGACGATTTCCGTACCAGCAGAGCGCATCGATCAGGATGTTAATAAGCGCATCCAACAGACAGCACGTACAGTAAAAATCGATGGTTTCCGCCCAGGCAAGGTACCCGTTAAAGTTGTTAAGCAGCGTTATGGTAAAGGTATCCGTGAAGAAGTCTTAGGTCAGGTAGTTCAAGAAAGCTTCTACCAGGCTCTTCAGCAGGAAGAGATTAACCCAGCTGGAACGCCAGCTATCCAG
>JADGFD010000031.1 GCA_016744015.1 Paracoccaceae bacterium
CGTATGCCCTTCATGTGCGCATGCTCTGCATGTACGTATGTCCTTCATGTGCGTATGCCCTGCATGTGCGCATGCCCTTCATGTGCGTATGCCCTACATGTGCATATGCCCTTCATGTACGTTTGCCCTGCATGTGCGCATGCCATTCATGTGCGTATGACCTGTATGTACGTATGCTCTGCATGTGCGTATGCTCTGCATGTACGTATACCTGCATGTGCGTATGCCCTTCATGTGCGTATGCCCTTCATGTGCGTATGCCCTGCATGTGCGTATGCCCTACATGTGCGTATGCCCTACATGTGCGTATGCCCTGCATGTGCGTATGCCCTGCATGTGCGCATGACCTGCATGTGCATATGCCCTTCATGTGCGTTTGCCCTGTATGTACGTATGCCCTTCATGTGCGTATGCCCTTCATGTGCGCATGCTCTGCATGTACGTATGTCCTTCATGTGCGTATGCCCTGCATGTGCGCATGCCCTTCATGTGCGTATGCCCTACATGTGCATATGCCCTTCATGTACGTTTGCCCTGCATGTGCGCATGCCATTCATGTGCGTATGCCCTACATGTACATATGCCCTGTGTATACCCTTCATGTACGTATGCCCTGAGTATGTGTGTATGCCCTTCATGTTAGTATGCCCTGTATGTCCGTATGCCCTGTATGTGCGTATGCCATGCATATGCGCATGTCCTTCATGTGTGTATGCCCTTCATGTACGTATGCCCTGCATGTGCGCATGCCCTGCATGTACGTATACCCTGCATGTGCGTATGCCCTTCATGTGCGCATGCTCTGCATGTACGTATGTCCTGCACGTGCGTATGCCCTTCATGTGCGCATGCTCTGCATGTACGTATGCCCTGCATGTGCGCATGCCCTTCATGTGCCTATGCACTGCATGTGCATATGCCCTTC
>JADGFD010000032.1 GCA_016744015.1 Paracoccaceae bacterium
CTACCCTACCCTAACCTACCCTCCCCTACCCTACTCTACCCTACTCTACCCTACTCTACCCTACCCTACCCTAACCTACCCTACCCTACCCTACCCTACCCTACCCTACTCTACCCTACTCTACCCTACCCTACCCTGCCCTACCCTACCCTGCCCTACCCTACCCTACCTTAACCTACCCTACTCTACCCTACCCTACTTACCCTACCCTACCCTACCCTACCCTAACCTACCCTATCCTATCCTATCCTACACTACCCTAGTCTACCCTGCCCTGCCCTACCCTACCCTAACCTACCCTACCCTACCCTACTCTACCCTACCCTACTCTACTCTACTTCACCCTACCCTACCCTACCCTACCTTACCCTATCCTACCCTACCCTACCCTACCCTACCCTACCCTAACCTATCCTACCCTACCTTACCCTACTCTACTCTACCCTACCCTACCCTACTCTACCCTACTCTATCTACCCTACCATACCCTAACATACCACACCCTACCCTACCCTACCCTACCCTACCCTACCCTACCCTACCCTACCCTACCCTACCCTACCCTGCCCTACCCTACCCTAACCTACCCTACCCTACCCTACCCTACCCTACCCTACCCTACTCTACCCTACTTCACCCTACCCTACCCTACCCTACCCTACCCTACCCTACCCTACCCTACCCTACCCCACCCTACCCTACCTTACCCTACCCTACCCTACCCTACCCTACCCTACCCTACCCTACCTTACCCTACTCTACTCTACCCTACCCTACCCTACCCTACCCTACCCTATCTACCCTACCATACCCTAACATACCACACCCTACCCTACCCTACCCTAGCCTGCCCTACCC
>JADGFD010000033.1 GCA_016744015.1 Paracoccaceae bacterium
GTCTACTACCACCTCAGCATCTACGACAAGTCGGGGCTAGTGTTGACAGCCAAGGCGTGGGAATCCCAACTTACTTCTCTGGTGAAGGATGCCAGACAACAATGTGGTTAGTTACCATACCCTATCATACCCTACCCTACCCTACCTTAATCTACCTTCATCTAACCTACCCTACCCTTCACTACCCTACCCTACCCTACCCTACCCTACCCTACCCTACCATATCCTATCCTAGCTTACCCTAGCCTACCCTACCCTACCTTATCTACCCTACCTTACCCTACCCTAATCTTATCTACCCTACACTACCCAACCCTACCCTATCATACCTTACCCTACCTTATCTACCCTATCTTACTCTACCCTAATCTTATCTACCCTCATCTATCTTACCCTACCCTACCCTACCCTACCCTACCCTACCCTACCCTACCCTTATCTACCCTTAATTACCCTACCCTACCATACCCTACCCTACCCTACCCTACCCTACACTACCCTACCCTACCCTACCCTACCCTACCCTACCCTACCCTACCCTACACTACACTACCCTACCCTACCCTACCCTACACTTAGCACTACACTACACTACACTACACTACCCTACACTACACTACCCTACCCTACACTACCCTACCCTACACTACCCTACCCTACCATACTCTACCCTACACTACCCTACACTACACTACTCTACACTACACTACCCTACCCTACCCTACCCTACCCTACCCTACCCTACCCTACCCTACC
>JADGFD010000034.1 GCA_016744015.1 Paracoccaceae bacterium
GAACTACCCATGGCATCATCGAGCGCCTCAGCACCCGGCACGAGCAGGATATCCAACGGCGGTGCAGTCGAAAAATCATAGTCCGGTATAATTTTTACACCATTAGCACAGAGAATAGGCTCTTTCGTTGCCGCAATAGTCACTACCCTGCCACCTTTATGCAACATATTGGACACACTAAATATATCAGCAGGGCCAATAAAATCTAATGCAGCAACCTGTTGAAATAAATATACACCGTACACTTTAGCCATAATGAAGCTCCTTTTTTATTGTCGTAAGACCTTAATAAAGGAAAGCGAAGGCAACAATGACAAATAACCAGCGTTTTCTGCCATCAAACGTGCACAAAAAAGCCGGGATAAACCCGGCTTGGTCATAACAAATAAGGTTATTCTACGGTAACGGATTTCGCCAAGTTCCGCGGCTGGTCCACATCGGTACCCTTCAAAACAGCAACATGATATGAAAGTAACTGTAGTGGGATTGTATACAACACAGGTTGCATTATTTCGGCACAATCAGGCATGGTTAAAACATAGCTAGCATCCTCTGATTGAACTCTATCAGAGCCAGCAAACACAAAGAGTTCGCCACCACGCGCCTTCACTTCTTGTAGATTGGCTTTCAATTTATCTAGCATATCATTCTGAGGGGCGACAGCCACAACAGGCATGTCCTTATCGACCAAGGCCAAAGGGCCATGTTTTAGCTCACCAGCAGGATAAGACTCAGCATGTATATATGAG
>JADGFD010000035.1 GCA_016744015.1 Paracoccaceae bacterium
GTGTAGGTATAGGTGTAGGTGTTGTCAGAGATGGTGTAGGTACGGGCGTAGGTGTGGGTATAAGTGTTGCCAGATAGGGTGAAGGTATGGGTGTAGGTGTTGCCAGATAGAGTGTAGGTATGGGTGTAGGTGTTACCAGAGAGAGTGTAGGTATGAGTGTAGATGTTAACAGAGAGAGTGTGTGTATGGGTGTAGGTGTTGCCAGAGATAGTGTAGGTGTGGGTGTATGTGTTGCCAGATAGAGTGTAGGTACGCGTGTAGGTGTGGGTGTAGGTGTTGCCAGAGAGAGTGTAGGTATGGGTGTACGTGTAGGTGTAGGTGTTGCCAGAGAGGGTGTAGGTGTAGGTGTGGGTGTATGTGTTGCCAGATAGAGTGTAGGTATGGGTGTAGGTATGGGTGTAGGTGTGGATGTAGGTATGGGTGTAGGTGTTGCCAGAGAGAGTATATGTATGGGTGTAGGTGTTGCCAGATAGAGTGTAGGTACGGGTGTAGGTATGGGTGTAGGTGTTACAGAGATAGTGTAGATTTGGGTGTAGGTGTAGGTGTAGGTGATACCAGAGAGAGTATAGGTATGAGTGTATGTATGGGTGTAGGTGTGGGTGTAGGTGTGGGTGTAGGTGTTGCCAGAGAGAGTGTAGGTATGGGTGTAGGTGTTGCCAGAGATAGTGTATGGGTGTAGGTATGGGTGTAGGTGTTGCCAGAGAGGGTGTAGGTGTAGGTGTGGGTGTATGTGTTGCCAGATAG
>JADGFD010000036.1 GCA_016744015.1 Paracoccaceae bacterium
CACCTCGACAAGGTGCCACTGTCGGTAATACGAGGTGGTGGGTGTGTTAGAATGTGTGTGTCTGTGTGCATTAATCCAATATGCATCTACAAATTATACAATTATATATTAAATACATAATTTTATGGTACATTACATAATAATATAAAGGAGCAAACGATATGCTCGACTTATTAATAAGAAAAAAAGGATTTTATTCCTAGATCGTTGAATGAAGGTATATATATGTATATATATATATGAGTGTAGTAAATATATATATATATATATATATTCAATTGGCATACATAACATACAGTTAAACTGGGGCTAGTTGAGTTATTGAATATGATATGAACATCCATCTTAAGCCATTGTTCTCAACTGTATTGTCTATAAGCACACGAAGTATAGTACGTGTACAGTGAATGTAATCATATAGTATACAGTGTACAGTGTACAGTGTACAGTATACAGTGTATACTGTACATTGTACAGTGTATGTCATACAGCGTACGTCGTACAGTGAACGTATGCCATATAACCGTCAAATCCACCCGCTGCATAAATTTGTCCTTCCAAAACAAAGATTGCAAAATTACTTCTCGAAGTTGGCATTGGTTCCAACATTATCCAAGTGTTCGTTTCAGGATCATACCGCTCCACTGGTATTAATGGTATTTATATAACATATGTTATAT
>JADGFD010000037.1 GCA_016744015.1 Paracoccaceae bacterium
ATGCGTATGCTCTTCATGTGCGTATGCCCTATATGTGCGTATGCCCTGCATGTGCGCATGCCCTTCATGTGCGTATGACCTGCATGTGCGTATGCCCTTCATGTACGTATGTCATTCATCTGCGTATGCCCTGTATGTACGTATGCCCTGAATATGCGTATGTCCTTCATGTGCGTATGCCCTGAGTATGTGCGTATGCTCTGTATTTCCGTATGCCCTGCACGTACGTATGCCCTGCATGTGCGTATGCCCTTCATGTACGTATGCCCTGCATGTGCGCATGCCATATATGTACGTATGCCCTGCATGTCCGTATACCCTGTATGTGCGTATGCCCTGAATATGCGTATGCCCTTCATATGCGTATGCCCTTCATGTGCGTATGCTCTGCATGTACGTATGCCCTGCATGTGCCCATGTCCTTCATGTGCGTATGCCCTACATGTGCGTATGCCCTTCATGTGAGTATGCCCTGCATGTGCGTATGCACTTCATGTGAGTAAGCAGTTCATGTGCGTATGCCCTGCATGTGCGCATGCCATATATGTCCGTATGCCCTGCAAGTCCGTATACCCTGTATGTGCGTATGCCCTGAATATGCGTATGCCCTTCATGCGCGTATGCTCTGTATTTCCGTATGCCATGCATGTGCGTATGCCA
>JADGFD010000038.1:0-414 GCA_016744015.1 Paracoccaceae bacterium
TAATAGCGATTTGAGGAGATTAATAGCGATTTGAGGAGATTAATAGCGATTTGAGGAGATTAATAGCGATTTGAGGAGATTAATAGCGATTTGAGGAGATTAATAGCGATTTGAGGAGATTAATAGCGATTTGAGGAGATTAATAGCGATTTGAGGAGATTAATAGCGATTTGAGAATTTTAATATCGATTTGAGGATATTAATAGAGATTTGAAGAGATTAATAGCGATTTGAGGAGATTAATAGCGATTTGAGGAGATTAATAGCGATTTGAGGAGATTAATAGCGATTTGAGGAGATTAATAGCGATTTGAGGAGATTAATAGCGATTTGAGGGGATTAATAGCGATTTGAGAATTTTAATATCGATTTGAGGATATTAATAGAGATTTGAAGAGATTAATAGCGATTTGA
>JADGFD010000038.1:514-655 GCA_016744015.1 Paracoccaceae bacterium
GGAGATTAATAGCGATTTGAGGAGATTAATAGCGATTTGAGGAGATTTATAGCGATTTGAGGGGATTAATAGCGATTTGAGGAGATTAATAGCGATTTGAGGAGATTAATAGCGATTTGAGGAGATTAATAGCGATTTGAG
>JADGFD010000039.1:0-269 GCA_016744015.1 Paracoccaceae bacterium
ATATACTTTTTTTCAAATATTTCTTTGCTCAATTTCTGCATCCACTTGTAATCCGACACTTGAATATCTCCTATTAACTTCCGGCAATCATACCATATGTAGCGTACATAAAAAAAAACAACGCTATAGAATGTGTATTCTTTCTTATCGTCGCAATTTTTTCAAGGGCTTAGATAAATCATTTTCCATTTTTATCTCTTAGATCTAAATCATAAGGACGGGAGATTGAATTTTCAAGATTATTTTGCTATATTCTCATTTGATTTACA
>JADGFD010000039.1:279-637 GCA_016744015.1 Paracoccaceae bacterium
TTATGGCTCATATTGATGCCGGAAAGACAACGACAACCGAGAGAATCCTCTATTATACAGGAAAAAGTCACCGAATTGGTGAAGTAGATAACGGTAATGCCACAATGGACTGGATGGAGCAGGAGCAAAATAGAGGAATCACTATTGTGTCCGCTGCGACAACATGCTACTGGCAGGAAAAGCAAATCAATATCATAGATACTCCTGGCCATGTGGATTTTACAGCTGAAGTTGAGAGGTCTCTAAGAGTTCTCGATGGCGCCATAGCCGTTTTCTGTGCCGTTGGAGGTGTTGAACCCCAGTCGGAAACAGTGTGGCATCAGGCCGATAAATATGAAGTTCCCAGGATAGCCTATAT
>JADGFD010000003.1 GCA_016744015.1 Paracoccaceae bacterium
TGTGAGTAACAAGTAAACCGTTTGGCAATAGCCAACCGACGCGAAAACCCCGACCCACGCCAAGGATTCCCGCTTGGCAAAACCACTGGTAAATTTGTAAAAACGGCGTGGCTTTTGCCTCTGCCGCCCTTTTTTGTGCCGGCTTCATTCTTCTTTAAATACTCAAAAGCCACAAGCGCTAAGGCCCCAGCGCGGCGCGAGCACATCCCTCGCCAAACAGGCAAGAGGTCGCGCGCCGCAAACGTCAGCGCTTGGGCAAAGCACGCCGATCAAAGGACACGCTCTTCACGAGTGCAAAAACAGTCTGCCCCAACTCAATCCCCAGCGTTTCCACCGAAGCGCGCGTTATGCGTGACCGCACCCTTTGCTCCCCGCCAATATCCAACAAGATTTCAGAAAAAGCCGTCTCGGCTTCTTGCACAATTTCCAAAATTTCCCCGCGTAACACGTTGCGGATACTCACGCCTTCGGGTCGTGCCAGCGCCAGCGCAACATCGCGCGCCCGAATGCGTAATCGCAGTTCCGCCCCCATCTCAACGGCTGACGCCGGCATGCTTAAGCTCTGCCCGGCGACCTCCAATTCTGTCAACAAAAATCGCTCATTTTGCCCAGTTACAACCGCCCGCACCACGCTGCCCGCCTCAAATTTTCCGCTTGCTTCAGAGATATCCAGCCGCGCGAGTGTATCTGCAACGCCGCCCGTGGCCAGCACACGGCCATCTGCCAATACAACCATCCGGTCGGCGAGTCGTGTGACCTCCTCAACCGAGTGGGTCACATATATCACGGGCAGGCCAAAAGCTTCTGGCAGGCGTGCAATATAGGGCAGAAGACGGGTTTTTCGGGTGTGGTCCAGCGCGGCCAGCGGCTCGTCCATCAAAAGTAATCTCGGCTTGGAAAGCAAAGTCCGTCCGATGGCCACGCGCTGTTTTTCCCCCCCTGAAAGCGCCGCTACGCGCCGCCCAAGCAAGGGCTGCAAATCCAGGGTTTTCACCACCGCCTCAAAGCTATCGGCACCGCTACGTTTGGCGGCAAATTGCAAATTGCCAGCTACATCCAGATGCTGAAAAAGCCGCGAGTCTTGAAACACATAGCCCGCGCCGCGCTTGGCAGCTGGCACAGAGCGCCCCGCGCTTTGCCACGCTTCAGATCCGTAAGAAACACGCCCATTGGCTCCAGTTTCCAGCCCCGAAATCACCCGCAGTAGCAAAGATTTTCCAGCACCGGACGCGCCAAAAAGGGCCGTGATGCCGCTCAGTTCAAACGCATGGGTCACCTCAAGGGAAAACCCGCCAAGCGCTAGCTTAATATCTACAGAAAGTGCCATCAACCCACCCGCACTGGTGCACGGCGGTTGAGGGTATAAACAAGCAATAACACCGTGAATGAGAACGTCAGCAGGACCGCCGATAACGCATGGGCCTGCGCATAATCCAGCACTTCTACCTGCTCATAAATCGCAATGGAAATTACTCGTGTTTGCCCCGGAATATTGCCGCCAACCATTAAAACAACGCCAAACTCGCCGATAGTGTGGGCAAAGCTCAGCACAGTTCCGGTTAAAAATCCCCGCCGCGCCATTGGCATGGCTACATTAATAAACGCATCAAGCTTACCAGCCCGCAGGGTGGCGGCGGCCTCCATCGGGCCGCGGCCCACCGCCTCAAAAGCCGATTGCAAAGGCTGCACCATAAAGGGCAGCGAGTAGAGCGCCGAGGCCAGCACGAGGCCTGTAAACGAGAAGGTCAGCGTTGCGCCAATGGCGTCGCGCCAAAGCCCGCCCAAGGTGGAATTTGGGCTAAACAGTATGAGAAAGTAAAAGCCTAGAACCGTGGGGGGTAACACCAATGGCAGCGCGGTAATGGCCTCGATAAATGGCCGAATGCGCGCGCGTGTGGTGGCCAGCCACCATGCTAAAGGCGTGCCGATTATGAGCAGTAATGCCGTGGTGACGCCCGCAAGCTGCACCGATAGCCAAAGGGGGGCGAGGTCTGGCCAGCTCATAGCGCACCATAGCCCGCGGCGCGAATGGTGGCTTGCGCGGCTTCTGTGTTGAGATATTCCAAAAAGGCCGCCGCCGCCGGGTTTTCCCTCAACAAAACAGCGTCTTGTAGTATGGGGGCATAATAGGCCTCGGGCACGGGCCAGTGGCCAGCCGGCGCATATGAGCGCGCCACCAGCCCGAGCTCGGCATTGCCCGAGGCCACCAGCGCATAGGCCTGCCCCACATTTTGCCCCATCACGATGCGCCCCTCAAGCGCCTGCCAAAGCCCCAATTTTTCAAGCGCCTGCTTGGCGGCGAGCCCATAAGGCGCGAGCGCGGGGTTGGCGATGGCGAGGTGGTTAAAGTCCCCTTGCAAACTGGCCTCGCTGGCACCGCCTTCGGCTTGCATCAGCACAAGTAGCCCGCGCGCATAGGTAAGGCGATTGAGGCTCAATCCGGCCTGCGCCAGCAATGCGGGGCGGGCTTGATCTCCCGCCAAAAAAGCATCGTAAGGCGCCCCGTTGGTGATTTGCCCATAAAGCTGCCCCGTGGAGCCACTGGATAGTGTGATCTGATAGCCGGTGCTGGCCTCAAACATGGGCAAAAGCCCTTCGGCAGTTTTAGCAAAATTCGCTGCCACCGCCACCAGGGCACTGCCCGTGGCAGCCCTTACGGACCATGCTGCAGCGCTGGCACTTGAGGCAAATAAAAACTGGCGGCGGTCCATCTGGTTGGCTCCTTGGTCGAGCTATCGTAACGAAGCTTGGGACCACCCGCAAACGGGAAATGGCATGGCCGGACTATTCTGCCAATAGCATCAGCAAGGCCAAAATAACCGCCGCTATGCCCGCCATAACTGCCGCCGAAATCACCGGACCGCCCAGCGCAATTTCCCAGGCTATCACCCATGCCGGCACCAGATAGGTATAGGCCATCACCTTGGCCGCTTTCAGCTGCAAAGCCGCATATTGCAGCAGGAAAAACGTGGTGGCCGAAGCAAAAACGGTCACGTAAGCCAGCGTGATCCAGACAATCGCAGGCAGGCTGGAAAAATCAGTGTGCATAAGGGCCGGCGCGCCATAAAGGCTCAACAAAATGAAGCCCGCGACCATCATGCCAAGAGTGAAAACCAAAGGCTTTTCCCCGCGATTTAATAGCTTTATCAACGGCGTATAAAGTGCGTGTGCCACCACCCCGATAAAAAATATCATCTCCCCACGGCCAATTTCAAAAGCCAAAATGGCCTGCACATCACCGCGAAAAATCACCCAGATCGCCCCGCCAGCTGCCAACGCCAGCGCCGCCGCCATCCGTGGGGTTGTTACCTGCCGCAGCAATAGCCAGCCAAAGCCCGCCGAGAGCACCGGCGTGAGTGTAAACACCGCGCTGGCCGAAACGGGTGCCGCGGTTTTAAGCCCTTCAAACATAGTGACAAAATAAACCGCAAACAGCCCACCCAATGCTAAATACCGCCAAGGCGCTTTCAGGTCTTGTCGCTTAACCCGGGGGCCAAGGGCCACCAGCGCGCCAATAATGAGCGACGCCAGAAAAAAGCGCACGGCGTTAAAGGCGGCAGGGTCCATCAGGTTGGCCGCCCGCGCCCCAAGGGCAAATGAGCCAGCCACCAGCGCAGAAAACAGTAGCATCGCCATGTGCCCGCGCAGGGTAGGGCTTTGAAAATCAGGCATTAAAACCGATCAAGCAAGCGGTTGAGATAGTCAAGCTCGCCGGTGGGGCGCTTGGCATCGCCGGAGCGGCGGCGGATCTCGTCCAGCAATTCTCGCGCGCGGTCAGAGGCGTTTTGGTCCGGCACCGCTGTGTCCCCATCTGCCCGCCCTTTATTGCCAATGGGCCGCCCCAGCGGGTCATACTGGTCGCGCTCGGCGGTCACCTCACCATCTGCACCGGTTTGGCCCGCTTCCTCCCGGTTTTCCATTTCACGCAGGGTTTGCCGCATGTTTTCCATGGCTTGCGCTTGCTCGTCAAACGCCCCCGAAAAATCGCCTTCGCGTAGCCTATCCCGCGCGTCACCCATGTTGCGCTCGGCCTCTTCCAGCGCCTCGCCGCCCAAGCCATCTTCTTGCATTTGCTCAATAAACTCGCGAAGCTGCTCTTGGCGTTCGGCCAATGACTCCCCCTCTTCATTGCCCTCGCCCTGCTGGCCAAATTGCTCCTGCAACTGCTGAAAAGCCTCGTCCGAAAGCTCCTGCTGCTCTTGTAACCCGTCTTGCATTTGCTGCTGATCGGCCGTGCCTTGCCGTTGCTGCCCGCTGCCTTCGCCTTGGGTCATCTGCATGTTTTCCATGAAGTTTTGCAGCTCTTCAAGCAATTGCTGCGCTTCTTCGGTTTGGCCGTTTTCGGAAAGCTCCTGAATCCGGTCCAGCATTTCTTGTAACTGGTCAGAGGTCATGGTGCGGGTTTCGCCCTGCGCTTGCTGCTGCTCACCCGGCTCCATATTTTGCGCCAGCTCGTCCATATAGTCCTCGGTGGCATCGCGCAATTCATCCATCAGGCCGGCGATTTCCTCATTGGTTGCGCCGTTCTCCAGCGCCTGCGAAAGCCGCTCCTGCGCCCGCCGTAAGCGTGCTTCGGCCCCGCTCAAATCTCCATTTTCGATCTGAAGCGCGATCTGCCAAAGCAGCTCTTCAAGCTCGGTGCGCTCAGCATCATCCAGCCCGTCTTCCATCTGATATCCCATCCGCCGGATGGCACTGCGCAGCAGCAAGTATGTGGAAGCATTGGGAAAAAGATCATCCTCAGGCTTGTGGCTGATCGCCCGAAGCACCTGCGAAATCCTCGGATCATTTTCAGGAGACCACATCATATCGCGCCGCTGCTCCACCACAGCCCCCGCCAGTTGGTCAAAGAAACTCAGCGCTGGCAAGGCATCAGTTTCCAGCTCAACAGTGGCGACCTGCCCCGCGCCATCAGTCACTTCCAGCGAGATACTCACCGGCAGATGCGCCCACATTTCCTTGGAAAAATCCGCCAGCAGGGTTTCTTCAATATCCGTCAGGTCTTGGGTAAACGGTAATGGCAAATCGCCGATGAAATCATCTGGTATGGCCACAGGTTCGGGAACCAGCCCAAAAGCGCGGTTGACCAGTTCAAGCTCGGGGTGGATGATATAACGCGTTGAAACAATGCCATAATCATCACTGGCCGCATATAAAATTGAAAGCTCACCCTCGCGAGATTTGCTTATGCCATCGGGCACGCTCAGGGTTGGCGGCGCATCGGCAATCACCGAAATCTGCCACGTTCCCAGCGTATCTTTACCGTCAAAAACCTCAACCGCGCCGTTGAGCAACACTGCAAAACGCCCATCGCGGGCTGGGGCACCCTCCTCTGGGCTAGTCAGCATCGCGCCCTCACCGCTCACCCCTTCCGTAAGCGAAAATGCGCCATCACCATAGGTGCGCAGGGTAATTTCGCTGCCAATCGGCATTTCTACCCGCGCGCCATTGGCCAGTTCCGTCAGGTAAATCGCCGGTTTTCCGGTATAGGCGGGGGGGGTTGCCCACGCCTCAATGGCCACGCTGGGGCCAGTGGCCACGGCCTCCCCACCTATGGTGGCTTGCAGAGTTTCCACCCCGATTTTGGGCGCAAAAAGCAGCGCAGCAATCACTCCAGTGAGCGCCAAAAGCCGCAGGCCCATGCGGTCTTGCCCGGCCAGTTTAGGCGCAGGTAGCGGGACGCGAGCGGCTTTGGCCTCTTCTTCCATATCTGCGATATGGGCCTCCCAGAGCGCCCGCGCAAACGGATCTTTTGCATTGATCGCCGGGCTGTCTTGCAGGCTGGCGATTGGGCGGTTCTTTAGGCTTTCGTCAAGCTTTTCAAGCGCTTCAGCGCGGCGCGGCCATGAAAACCGCCGCACGCCATAATAAAGCAACCCCAAGCAGGCCACCCCCAGAGCGGCCACCACAAAGGGCGACCAGCCTGCGGGTAAAAGCTCAAACGCGCCAAAGGCCATCGCGCCGTAAGCAAAGCCCAAAAACGTGAGCAGAGGCCAAAAGGCGCGCAGGGCATTTTCAGCTCCGAGACTCAGTGTGGTGAGCATGATGCGCCCACTCAAAAACGCTAGCAGTTTGTGCCGCCGATTAGCCTCGGTAAATGTAATACGTGGCGCCATTTCAGCCCTTTATGATTCCATCCATTGGGGGATTGTATCGCGGGAAATCATTTCTTCATAGGTGGGGCGTGCCCGCACCACGGCAAATTGATCCCCCTTCACCAGCACTTCAGGAATAAGTGGGCGGGCATTGTATTCAGAGGCCATAACGGCCCCATAAGCCCCCGCCGAGCGAAACGCCACGAGGTCGCCCGCTTTCAGCGGCGGCATGTTGCGTTTCTTGGTGAAGGTATCACCGCTTTCACAAACCGGCCCAACGATGTCTACCGGCGCTTGCTCCTGCCCCGGCTCGGGCTCAGCAACCGCAATAATGTCATGGTGCGCCTCATACATCGCGGGGCGGATGAGGTCGTTCATCGCGGCATCAATGATTAAAAAGTCACGTCCCTCGCCATGCTTGAGGTAGATCACTTTGCTGACCATCAGCCCCGCATTGCCCGCAATCAGCCGCCCCGGCTCGATCTCGATTTCACAGCCCAAATGGCCCACGGTATCGCGGATAACCTGCCCGTATTCCACGGGCAAAGGCGGTGCCTCATTTGAGCGCTCGTAAGGGATGCCAAGGCCGCCGCCGAGGTCCAACCGGCGGATGTTATGGCCATCGGCCCGCAGGGTTTCGGTGAGTTCAGCAACCTTGGTAAAGGCCTGCCGGTAGGGCTCCAGCTCGGTGAGTTGAGAGCCGATATGCACATCAATGCCCACCACTTCAAGCCCCGGCAGGCTGGCGGCCTCTGCATAGGCTTCCCGCGCCTTGCTCACGGGAATGCCGAATTTATTTTCAGATTTTCCGGTGGCAATTTTAGCGTGGGTTTGGGCGTCTACATCGGGGTTCACCCGCAGGGTAATATTGGCCGTTTTGCCCATGGCCGTCGCCACTTTTGACAGCAACCGCAGCTCCGGCTCGCTCTCGACGTTAAACTGGCGAATGCCGCCATGCAGCACCTGCCACATTTCCTCTTCGGTTTTCCCCACGCCGGAAAAAACGATCATATCACCCGATACGCCCGCCGCCCGTGCTTTAGCGTATTCGCCGCCCGAAACCACATCCATACCCGCACCCATCGCGGCCAATATGCGCAGCACGGCCATATTTCCATTGGCCTTCATGGCAAAGAAAATTTTGTGCTCCAGCCCGTGCAGGGCTTCATCAAACACCGCAAAATGGCGCTCGAAAGTGGCGGTTGAGTAAAGATAAAACGGCGTGCCAACCGCCGCTGCGATCTCGGAAACGGGCACGTCTTCGGCGTGTAACATTCCGTTTTTATAGATAAAATGGTCCATCAGGCGCGCGCTCTTGTTCTTAAAAATAGGTAAAGCGGCAAGCCGCAGGAAAGGCCGATCATAACCGTAGCGGGCAAAGCCACAAGCGGGAAATAGTCGCGGCGGGCTACGCACTCGGTGATAGAAAAAACCGCAAAAACGCTGGCAGAAATGATGAGATCCCACATCAGGCCAGCGCTGGCCCCGTTCGCGCTCCATGCGGCCACCAGCCCTGTGAGCGCGCCGCCGGTCTGCACCCAACCCAGCACAAAAAACATCGGGACAATCGCCCCGATGATGCTCATCGCCAAGTAAAATATGCGCAGTTTTGACATATTGCCCCCTTACTTTGGGCTAACGCATCAAAGGGGCAGGATCAAGTTATTCAACGTGAATATAATAGATTGAATAAATCCATGTATCATCATTCATCTCGGCCAAATCCGCCCGCTCGGCACGCGGAAAAACCAGATGTGTGGGGCCGTAATCTCCCAAAGAAAACGGTGTGCCATCCTGCTTCAGGGCGATCACGGCACCATTCGCAACAGCCTCGGCAAGATCAAGATCCACTTGGAAACCATCCAGGGCCATGACGGTAACAGTGTTTCCCGTCGCTCCGGCTGCAGCCAGAACATCGGCTAAAAGCGGGCCTTGGTATTCATGCACATCACCGCCCATCGGAAAATCGGCTTTGATGGTGGTCATGCCAATGCCTTGCAGGGCGGCATAATCAAATTGTGCGGCTTCGTTAAACTCCACGTCATTATAAAGGAAAAACTTGTCAGAATCTCCCACGGCCCCGCGAGACGGGTTGGTAACATTGCCGCTTATGGTTAAAATAACCGGCCCGCGCAGGGGCGTTTCCGCACTAAGGGGCACGGCGAATATAGTGGCAAAAGCGGTGAGAATAACGGCTCTTCTGGAGAGGGGCATTGGCATACCTTTGGTTATGCCGCCTCTAGTCGGCAGCGGTTAGGGTGCGGCGACCGGCACCAGCGGATCGCCCTTCACACCACACCCCGAAATGGTTAACGGAAGACTAACAATTGCCAGAATTGTTAAAATTTTGCTAAAATTCTTCATACTAGCACCTCCTTCCAGCGGGCAATTTGGGCGCGCACTTGTGAGGGCGCGGTGCCGCCATAGCTCACGCGGCTGGCAACGGAGTTTTCCACGCCGAGAACCTCATAAACCGCCTCGGTGATTTTCGCCTCCACAGACTGCATCTGCTCAAGGCTCAGTTCGTGCAAATCACAGCCCTGATCTTCGGCCATTTTCACCAGAGCGCCCGTTACATGGTGCGCATCCCGAAACGGCATGTTGAGCGCCCGCACCAACCAGTCGGCAAGGTCGGTTGCTGTGGAAAAGCCGCTCGCGGCTGCGGCGCGCAATGGGCCTTCGTTGGGCCGCATATCTGCCACCATGCCGGTGAGCGCTGCGAGGGAAAGCATGAGGCTATCAGCGGCGTCAAACACCTGTTCTTTATCTTCCTGCATGTCTTTTGAATAGGCCAGTGGTAGGCCTTTCATAATGGTGAGCAGCGCGATGAGTGAGCCATTTATCCGCCCGACTTTGGCGCGCAAAAGCTCGGCTGCGTCGGGGTTTTTCTTTTGTGGCATGATGCTGGAACCAGTTGAGAAGCGATCCGAAATTGTTACGAATCGAAACTGAGCCGAAGACCAGATCACTAGTTCTTCTGCAATTCTCGAAATATGAGTTGCACAAATCGAAGATGAGGTCAAAAATTCCAGCGCAAAATCACGGTCCGAGACTGCATCAAGTGAATTGGCAGTAGGGCGGTCAAAGCCAAGCGCCTCTGCCGTCATATCCCGGTCAATCGGGAAAGACGTGCCAGCCAAGGCCGCCGCCCCAAGCGGGGACTCGTTCATCCGCCGCCGCGCATCTTCAAACCGCGAGCGATCACGGGCAAACATCTCAACATAAGCCATCATATGGTGGCCCCACGTAACGGGCTGCGCCACCTGCAAATGGGTAAAGCCCGGCATCACCATATCGGCCCCTGCCTCGGCCTGCGCTACAAAAACTTTCATCAAGGCCGAAAGCGCGTCAATCGCCGCATCCATCTGCCCGCGCACCCAAAGCTTAAAATCGGTCGCGACCTGATCATTGCGCGAGCGCGCCGTGTGCAGCCGCCCCGCCGCTGGCCCCACTATTTCGGTCAACCGCGCCTCTACATTCATGTGGATGTCTTCCAACGTGGTCGAAAAGGCAAATTCCCCGCCCTCGATCTCTGACAATACCGTGAGCAGGCCTTTCCGAATGGAGCTCGCATCGCTATCCTCAATAATACCTTGGGCAGCCAGCATGGCCGCATGGGCGCGGGAGCCATCAATATCCTGCTTGGCCATTTTCTGATCATAGCCTATGGAGGCATTAATCGCCTCCATTATGGCATCTGGCCCCGCAGAAAACCTTCCGCCCCACATTGCATTTGCTGACTTTTTGTCCGACATATCGCTAAACCCCTTTGGAGAGGCCTGATGAAAACGCCCCTGATTGCCCTGCTATACGCCGCTTTGACCCTTGGTGCAAACCAAGGTTTTAGCCAAGAGATTTCGCCTGATCTGCGCGCAGAACTGCTGGAAATGCGAACAGGCAATATGCGCAAGCTGAAACTGCATGGCGCACCCGAAGCCGCCGTGCTCACAAGCTTTACCAACCCCGCGGGGGAGGTTTTGAGCCTGACGGATAGCAACGGCAAGGTTCGGGTGCTGAACTTTTGGGCGACATGGTGCTTTCCCTGCCGCGAAGAAATGCCGACGCTGGATGCGCTGCAAAAACAGCTGGGCGGGGATGATTTTGAGGTGCTGACGGTTGCCACGGGCTTTAACCATCTTGATGGTATTGAGCGTTTTTTGGAGCAAGCCGAGGTGACAGCACTACCCATTTTGCTTGACCCTGATTCGTCTCTCGGAGCTGAATTTGGGGCGATCGGGCTGCCGCTGACAGTGATTCTTAACCGTGAAGGCCAAGAAATTGCGCGGCTTACCGGCGGAGCAGAATGGGACAGCGAAAGCGCTTTAAACATCATTAACACACTGCTTTTATTGAAATAATTCTCCTAAAATTTGATTCAATTAAGTAGAACATTTTAAGAACAATTTAGGAATATTTACCTTCTGTTAACTTTTGTCGCTCAAGTTGAATTCGTAATGATTATGGAGGATTCGATGGCGCAAAATTGGGATGCATTTGAGGGCCACGCCACAAAGCAAGATTTAAAGCTTGGTGCCACTCGGGCCATGGTCTCCGCCGCAGTTGATGAAGGGCGCGTAGGGCTGGCATTTCAGCCCATATTTCGCTCAGGTAGCCGCCCGCTGATCTCTTTTCACGAAGGCCTTATCCGCATCCGCGACCGCAGCGGGCGCACGCTTCCGGCGGGGGAATTTATTCCTGCGATTGAAAACACAACACTTGTGCAAGCAATTGACCGGATCGCGCTACAAAAAGCGCTTGATATGCTAAACGCCGACCCTCGGCAGCGCATTTCGGTGAATATTTCGATGAACACCATTGCGGACCCGGAATGGATGCAAATTCTGGAAAAAGGGTGCAAAAACAGCCCACATATCGCTGATCGGCTCATTGTCGAACTGACCGAATCCACCCCGATTCATGACCCAGAATACGTCGCCTATTTCATTGATAAAGGGCACAAGCTGGGCTGTAGCTTTGCGATAGATGATTTTGGTTCGGGCTATACCGGCTTCAGCCACTTTCGCAAATATAAGTTTGATATGGTCAAAATTGATGGCCAATTCATAACCGACCTGCCAAATAACCGTGATAATCAAGTTTTGGTTGAAGCCTTGGTGATGATCGCCAAACAGTTTGACATGTTTACCGTGGCAGAATTTGTGGAAACAGCTGCGGAATCCGCCCTGGTGCAAAAGCTGGGCATAGACGCGATGCAGGGGTTTTATTATGGTCGCTCAGCAGAAATGCCAATTTGCCTAAATACAGGCTCACAACTCGGGGCGTTGGCCTGAATTTCACTATGACATACCGGATTCTACCCTTTGTCAGCCAGTTTGGATATTTGTTCCTGCATGGCCGCAAGCTGTTGTTTGAGCGCATCTAGCTCCTCATTGCCACCAGATTCCGGCTCCGATTTGTGGGCGGCCGCAGGGGCGGCAAACGGGGAAAACATTTTGGCGGCATTCTCCATCCACTCCATATTTCCGCGCGCAAGGCTCTCCATATTGGCCATAACAGGGTTTTGCCCCACCATCGAATTTAGCTGCTCCCGCATCTGCGCCTGATTCTTGGCAAAACTTTCCATTGAAGCTTCAAGATAGCCGGGCACCAGCCCCTCAAGCGAATCGCCATAAAGGCCGATAAGCTGGCGCAAAAAGTTGACCGGGAGCAAATTCTGCCCTTTGGATTCTTCCTCAAAAATAATCTGGGCCAAGACAGACCGCGTGATATCCTCACCCGATTTGGCATCTTTAACCACAAAATCCTGCCCCTCGCGCACCATGACCGCGAGATCATCCAGCGTCACGTAGCTGGATTTTGCCGTATTATAGAGCCGCCGATTGGCATATTTTTTGATGACTACAACGCCGTTTTGACTGTCTGTCATTGCATTCTCCCTGATCTGGTAGTCAGATTACTACCCTTTTTCGCAACCGCAACGCAAAACGATAAATTTCGCAGATTCCCTATCAGTACGGATCTTTATTACTTCCATACCCCCATTTATCGCAGCTTTATTTCACAAACCACCCCAAAATAGTCTTTTAATTTCCCATCAATTATGCTGCAATGCACAAATATCGAATCGCCAATAGGAGGCCCTCGTGTCAGATATCGTCATTGCATCCGCCGCCCGCACCGCTGTGGGCAGCTTTCTTGGCTCATTTGCCAGCACACCAGCCCATAAACTCGGCGAAGCCGTGATCCGCGCTGTTGTTGAACGTGCAGGGGTTGAACCCGCAGAGGTTTCCGAAACCATCCTCGGGCAAGTATTAACGGCGGGCCAAGGGCAAAACCCTGCACGGCAAGCACATATTAATGCGGGCCTGCCAAAGGAAGCGTCGGCTTGGGGCGTTAACCAAGTATGCGGCTCGGGGCTACGGGCCGTGGCGCTGGGTGCACAGCAAATTATGCTGGGGGACGCTGATATTGTGGTGGCTGGCGGGCAAGAAAGCATGAGCCTTTCGCCACATGTCGCCAACCTGCGCGCAGGCCAAAAAATGGGCGACATGCAGTTTGTAGACTGCATGATCCGCGATGGATTGTGGGATGCCTTTAATGACTACCATATGGGAACTACTGCTGAAAACGTAGCGGCGCAATGGGGGATAGACCGTGATATGCAGGACGCCTTTGCGGTCGCCTCCCAAAACAAAGCCGAAGCGGCGCAGCTTGCCGGGCGTTTCAGAGACGAGATTATTCCGGTCACCCTCAAAACCCGGCGCGGGGAAAGCATTATGGATGCGGATGAGTATATCCGCCAGGGCGCAACGATGGAAGCCATGCAAAAACTGCGGCCTGCCTTTGCCAAGGATGGCAGCGTGACAGCGGCCAACGCGTCTGGCTTGAATGATGGCGCGGCGGGCGTGCTCTTGATGAGCGCCGCCAATGCTGAAAAGCGCGGGGTTGAGCCTTTGGGCCGGATTGTGGCCACAGCCACAGCGGGGCTGGACCCCTCGATCATGGGGGTTGGGCCGATTCATGCCTCTAAAAAGGCACTGGCAAAGGCGGGCTGGAAGGCAGAGGACCTTGATTTGGTGGAAGCAAACGAAGCCTTTGCGGCGCAGGCCTGTGCGGTGAATAAAGACATGGGTTGGAACCCCGAAGTGGTGAATGTAAACGGCGGGGCCATTGCGATTGGCCACCCGATCGGAGCTTCGGGCGCGCGCATTCTGAACACGTTGCTTTTTGAAATGAAGCGCCGAGATGCGAAAAAAGGGCTGGCGACGCTCTGCATTGGCGGCGGCATGGGCGTGGCGCTTTGCGTTGCGCGTGATTAGGGGATTTGAAAAATGACAAGAATAGCATTGGTAACAGGTGGCACCCGTGGCATTGGTGCAGCCATCGCGGTGGCGTTAAAAGATAGCGGCGCAAAAGTGGCTGTGAGCTATGCGGGCAATGATGAGGCGGCGGCGGCGTTTAGCGCCAAAACCGGGATTAAGGCCTATAAGTGGTCTGTTGCGAATTATGATGAATGTACAGCAGGCATTGCCGAAGTGGAGGCCGACCTCGGGCCGATTGATATTTTGGTGAATAACGCAGGCATCACGCGGGACGGGATGTTTCACAAGCTGACACGCGCGGCTTGGCAAGAGGTGATCGACACCAACCTGAACGGCGTTTTTAACATGACCCACCCAATTTGGCCCGGCATGCGCAGCCGCAAATTTGGCCGTGTGATCAATATTTCGTCAATCAACGGGCAAAAAGGGCAAATGGGGCAGGTGAATTATTCGGCCGCCAAAGCGGGCGACCTTGGCTTTACCAAAGCGCTGGCGCAAGAGGGGGCTTTTGCGGGCATCACTGTGAATGCTATTTGCCCCGGTTATATCGGCACCGAAATGGTGCGGGCCGTGCCGGAGAAGGTGCTGAACGAAAAGATTATCCCGCAAATCCCCGTGGGTCGACTGGGGGAGCCAGAAGAAATTGCACGCTGCGTGGTGTTTTTGGCGTCGGACGACGCGGGCTTTATCACCGGCTCTACGCTCACCGCAAATGGCGGGCAATTTGTGGTGTGACAACGGCCTGCCCCCGCGATAAGAAGGGAAAACTCTTTTGCGGGGCAGGCTATGAAAATCGGCGTTTTGGAAACAGGGCATTTATCGGATACGCTTAAGGCCAAATATGGCCGCTATCCGGTGTTTTTTGAGCGGCTGGTGGGGCCGCATTTACCCGAGGCCGAATTCTTTACAGTCGCGATTGTGGATGGCGAAGTAGCGGAAAGCCCTGTACAGGCTGATGGCTGGATAATTACCGGTTCGCGCAGCGGGGCTTATGAAAACGAAGCGTGGATTCCACCGCTGGAAGCTTTTTTGCGCGACTGCCTTTCGGCACATGTGCCTGTGGCGGGCATTTGCTTTGGCCACCAGATATTGGCGCAGGCCATGGGCGGCAAGGTGGTTAATTCAGCCAAAGGCTGGGGGTTTGGCATCCATGATTATGCGCGAGTGGCGCAACCTGCATGGCTGGCGCAAATTCCGCAAAATTTTTCCATTCCGGCCATTCACCAAGATCAGGTGGTTGAAGTGCCAAGCGGGGCGCAGGTGTTCGCAAAATCAGAATTTTGCCCGATTGCAGGGCTGGTATATGGGGATATTGATAGCCCACATGCGATAAGTATTCAGCCGCACCCCGAAATGTCTGCCGAATTTGTGGCGGATATTGCCGAGGAGCGGCTGCAACACATTATTTCGGCTAACATCGTAAAACCCGCCCTTAAATCGCTGGCAAAACCAGCCGATCAGGTGGCGTGGGGCAAAACGATTGCTGGCTTTTTCAGGCAGGCTAAAGCCGCGCGCTAACCCGTGAAATTTCTTCTTTAATGCGGAGTTTTTCTTTTTTCATCGCCCCGATCTCGATCGTGTCTGCGCTCGGGTGGCGCTGGGTTTGCTCGATTTGGTTTTCCAGTTTCTCGTGTTTTTTCTGTAGCTCGTTCAGATGAGAATTCAGGTTCATCAATGGCCTCCGGTTGGTTGGTTGCGTCTAATTGATAAGTAAGAGTTGATCACAGAATTTCAATTCTGTCACGCAATCTTCACCTAATCTTTACAAATTTAGCGCTCAGATATTACCAAAGCCTTACCATCACGCAGGATTTCGCGGGCGTTTTGGCTAAAATCGTCACCGTCTGCACCATGGGAATCTCCATCGTGTAAAATCAGCGGGGAAAGCAGCTTAAGTGGCCCCGCCGCGCCCTTGCGGGCCTGCACAATAACTCGCTGCGCGGGGCGGCCACGGCGCGCAGCCAGTGGCAAAACATGAGCATCTCCAGCCTTGCATAGGCCCGCCAAAATTTCATCCAGACGCTCGGCACGGTGGATAATAGTTATCCATCCCAACGGCTTAAGGCGCTTCAGGCCCGCCAAAATCCAATCTTCCAAACTATACTCACCCTCTAAAAAAGCGACAGACTTTCCGATATTTTGAGGCGCCGAGTGGCGGGCGGATTCATAAAAAGGCGGGTTCATCATAACATGA
This sequence comes from Paracoccaceae bacterium, assembly GCA_016744015.1. Taxonomy (GTDB): domain Bacteria; phylum Pseudomonadota; class Alphaproteobacteria; order Rhodobacterales; family Rhodobacteraceae; genus UBA3077. The sequence goes on from JADGFD010000003.1 coordinate 15,573, forward strand.
TCAAAACTTTGGACACGCAAGGTTTCCGGCATTTCAGCAAGGTCACCTCGCACGATTTCTGCCGTTAATCCGTTGCGCGCCATGTTTAGCCGCGCCAGATCGGCGTAATCTTGCTGAAGCTCCAGCCCCGTGGCTTTCACAGGCACGCGGTGAAGGAGGCAGGCCAGCGCCACCCCCGCGCCGCAGCCCAGCTCCAGCACGGTTTCGCCAGACTTGGCCCGCATCGCGGCGGCCAAAAACACGGGGTCGGTGGCGGCCCGGTAGCCATCAACCGGTTGCAAAATCTTTAGCCGACCATCCAGAAAGCCATCATCCGTCATCTGGCAAGCCGCTATCAATGCCATTATCCCGCAACACCGCCGCGGCGACAAAAGCATCCTCTGTGGCCACCATCAAGCGGCGCGGAAATATCCCGATTGAGCCTTCCATCACCGCCATATTTTCCCCAAGCACAAAATAGCGAATGCCCTCGCCTTTCAGCAATGCACTCGCAAATGTGACATCTAGCGCCTCGGTTGTGCGTAAAATCTCTTTCATTCCGCTACGTTATCGGGCAAAACTATGGCCGTCGAGGGGGCAATACTGCCTCACCATAATTTGAGAGCATAAATGGGCCCTTTTGAGCAATTACAAGCACTGGTCGCTGAGGATATGCAGGCGGTAAACACGCTGATCCGCACTCGCATGGCGTCGGAACACGCGCCACGCATTCCGGAGGTGACAGCGCATTTAGTGGAGGCTGGCGGCAAGCGCTTGCGGCCTTTGCTGACGCTGGCGGCGGCAAATATGTGTGGATATCAAGGCACGCACCACCAGTTGCTGGCGGCCACGGTTGAGTTCATTCACACCGCCACGCTTTTGCATGACGATGTGGTGGATGAAAGCAACCAGCGGCGCGGGCGCCCCACGGCCAACCTGCTTTGGGATAATAAATCCAGCGTTTTGGTGGGGGATTACCTGTTTTCCCGCTCCTTCCAGTTAATGGTGGAAACCGACAATATGAAGGCGCTGGGGATTTTGGCTAACGCTTCTGCCGTAATCGCTGAAGGCGAGGTTTTGCAGCTGAGTGCCGCGCAGGATATTTCAACCAGTGAGGCGATTTACCTGCAAGTGGTGCGTGGCAAAACGGCGGCGCTTTTTGCTGCCGCTTGCGAAGTGGGCGCGGTGATTTCTGATGCGCCAGCGGCCCATGCCAAGGCCCTGCTGGCTTACGGTGACGCGCTGGGCATTGCCTTTCAGATTGTTGATGATCTTCTGGATTTTGGCGGCACCAGCGCCACGCTAGGCAAAAACATTGGTGATGATTTCAGGGAGCGCAAGCTGACCTTGCCGATCATTCTAACCCTTGCCAAGGCCAACGCAACCGAGCGGGCTTTTTGGCAGCGGACGATTGAAAAAGGTGAGCAGCGCGAGGATGACCTCGCCCACGCCTTACGGCTAATGGACGGGCACGGCACACTTGCCCAAACCCGCGAAAAAGCGCTGGATTGGGCGAAGCTTGCGCGCGAGGCGCTGGGGCCGTTGCCGGACTCAGAGCTGAAAGCGGTGCTATCTGATCTGGCTGATTTTGTGGTGTCGCGCGTGGTTTAGCCTTTGGCGGCGACCACCCACCAGCCCGGCTGTGCGCGCTTGATTTCGGCGGCGGCACCCTTGGCTTCGGCCACTGTTTCAAACAGCCCAAAGCAGGTGCCGCCCGAGCCGGACATGCGCGCCAAAGCGCAGTTTTGCTGGCCATGCAGGGCTTTTAATACGTCAGAAATGTTAGGGCAAAGCTGCCCTGCGGCGCGCTGCATATCATTGCGCTGCCCAGCGATGAATGAAAAAAATGCAGCCGTGTTTAGCCCCTCGGGAAGGGTCGGGCTTGCAGGGTTATCCACCTGTTCAAGAGCGGCAAAAACAGCGGCCGTCGACACCGGCGCGCCGTTGTTGGCCAGCACAATGGCATAATCCGGCAAGCTGGGCAAAAGCGTGAGCTGCTCACCTATACCTTGCATCCGCAAGGGCTTGGAAATAACGCAGGCGGGCACATCGGCGCCAAGCGAGAGGCCATCAGGCACCGCGCCCTTGGCCAGCAGGCGCAAAGTGGCAGCAGCATCCGCCGAGCCACCGCCAATGCCACTGGCTATGGGCAGATTTTTTTCGAGATGGATATCTGGCGACGCGCCGAGCAGCGCGGCGGCATCAGAGATAAGATTTTTGTGTAAAGGCAGGCCCGCAGCAAAGGGGCCGCCGATGCTCAGGCCTTTGCCTTCATGGGTCAGCACATCCCCTATTTCAGGGAAAACCACAATAGAATCAAGTAAATGGTAGCCGTCTGCACGCTTTCCGGTGATGTGCAGGCTCAGGTTAACCTTGGCCCGCGCCAGTTCACTCATCGGCCAAAACGGCGTCCAGCCCACGCGCGAGCTTGTCACGAATTCGTTCGGCATCGGCCTCTTCAGGGCCATAAGACAGCGCGCGCCGCCACTGAAAGCGCGCCTCGCGCTTGCGGTCAACCATCCAGAGGACATCACCAAAGTGGTCGCTCAAAATAGGGTCTACCGGCAGCAGTTTTACGGCGGTTTCCATGGCAATTTCGGCTTCTTCAAAGCGGCCAAGGCGGTAATAAACCCAGCCGAGGCTATCGGCAATTGCGCCGCTATCGGGCTTGGCTTTAACCGCGGTTTCTATCATCCCCAACGCCTCATCCAGCTTTTCACCGCGGTCAACCAAGGAATAACCAAGGTAATTGAGCGCATCGGGTTGATCGGGGTTAAGCGTGAGCGCTTGTCGGAAATCAGCTTCGGCAGCGGGCCAGTTATCGGCGCGGTGCTCCACAACGGCACGGGCATAAAAAAGCCGCCATGCCGCAGGAATATCGGGCGCGGGGAGGAGCTCAATGGCATTGGTATACGCCTCCCGCGCGGGGGGCAAATCTCCGTTTTGTCGCAGAACATCCCCCAAAGACTGCCAAAGCGTAATGCTGTCGGGTTTGATCTCGATCGCAGCGCGCAGGGTGGTGATCGCCCCATCCAGATCATTATTTTGACGTAGGTTCAGCGCCCGCCCTGTTTTGGCGTTTAGCACCCAAGGGTTGCTGTCAGGCACTGCATCATAGGCTGTGAGCGCCAGTGCAAATTGGGATTGCACGGTGAGGATATCCCCTATCAGCAAAAGCGCCACTGCATTTTCGGGCTGTAAGGCGGAGGCGAGGCGGGCATAAAGCAGGGCCAACCGCTGGCTATCGTCGCTCCTTAAGGCATCCGCGATCACCAAAAAGGTTTCTGCTGCGCCGTGCTGCTGGGCGGTGACCCGATCAAACACAACGGTTTCCTCAGTGGCGAGCTGCACCCGTAGATCAGCGGATTCCCGGTCAGAAAAGCCCGCACCCGCGCCGTTTACCATGATTTCAAGCGCATCTTCATACCGCCCGAGCGCCCCGAGAATTTGCGCATGCGCCAGCACTGCGCCACGGTTAACATAGGCCCCGCCCGCCGCAAAAACCGCATCAGCTTCAACGAGCCTGCCCAAATAGGCCAGCGCCAAGCCTTTGTTATAAAGCCCAAAAGCGGTGATGGCTTCGTTTTCGCTTGGGGCCACCAGCGCCTCAAGCCCCGCATCCACTTCCTCCATACCCAGCAAAGCCCAGCCGCTCAGGAGCTGTTTGATAAGCGGATTCATCTCAAAGCTCGGGTCGGCCATCAGGCCAAGGGCGGCGCGAAAATCCCCGCGCTCAAACGCGCCGGCAATCATAACCGTGTGGGCATATTCATCCTTAAAATCCGCCGCGGCCATTTTGCGGGCAATCGCCTCCGCTGCGGCCACATCCCCCACCGCCACAAAAGCAAACAAGCCGCCTTGCATGATATAGCCATTATCCGGCTCGGCGATCATGGCTTGGGTGTAATAATAGGCCGCATCAACGTAATCATTGGCGATATTGGCTGATTTTGCCGCCAAAAACGCCCCGGCAAAGCCCTCGCTGCGTGCCATTGGCACCGTAGAAAGCGCCATTGTCGCCGCTAAGGACAGGGTTTTTAGCAAGTTCGCCATGGTTCACTCCGCGTTGTTTTCCCCAAGATAGGCAGCACGGGGCGCAAGTGCAATCAAGCAAACGCGTATGTGATCATAAATACGCCTACATGTTGGGGTAATTCGGCCCCTCGCCACCTTGCGGGCAGGCCCATGTAATGTTGCCGCTTGGGTCTTTGATATCGCAGGTTTTGCAATGCACACAATTTTGCGCATTAATCTGGAAGCGCGGGTTTGAGCCGTCCTCCTCACGAATAATTTCGTAAACGCCGGCGGGGCAATAGCGCTGCGCAGGCTCGGCATATTCGGGGAGGTTGACGCTAATCGGCAGGTTTGCGTCGGCCAATTGCAGGTGGCTCGGCGCATCTTCAGCGTGATTTGTGGCGGAAAAGCTCACATTGGTAAGGCGGTCAAAGCTGAGCACTCCGTCTGGGCGGGGGTAATCAATGACCGGGTGGTCGGCGGCTTTGCCAGTGGATTGCGCATCGTTTTTGCCGTGCTTTAGCGTGCCGAGCGGGTTGAATTTAAACAGGTTTGCCACCCACATATCAAAACCACCGAGCAGCAGCCCGCCCAGCGGGCCAAAGCGAGCATTGAGCGGCGCAACGTTGCGCACGGGCTTCAGGTCTTTGCCTATCGGGCCTGTCCGAAGCTCGGTGTTGTAGTCTTCCAGCTCATCGCCAGCGCGGCCAGCTTTAATGGCCTTTGCTGCGGCCTCGGCGGCTGCGATGCCAGAAAGCATGGCATTATGGTTACCCTTAATGCGCGGCAGGTTCACCAGCCCCGCCGAACAGCCTAGCAGCGTGCCACCGGGAAAGCAGGATTTAGGGATCGACTGGAAGCCGCCCTTTGTCACCACCCGCGCACCGTAAGCCACGCGTTTTCCGCCTGCCAGCACCTCGGAAATCATCGGGTGATGCTTCCAGCGCTGGAACTCGCTATAGGGTGAGAGATGCGGGTTTTTATAGTTGAGATCAACGATATAGCCGACATAGACCTGATTGTTTTCAAGATGATACATAAACGAGCCGCCGCCCGCCTTCCAGCCCAGCGGCCAGCCCATAGAGTGTGTGACTTCACCCTCGTTATGATGCTCTGGCAGCACATCCCAGATCTCTTTAATCCCGAGGCCAAACTTTGGCACATCGCTGTTTTCGTCCAGACCAAACTTCGCAATCACCTGCTTGGATAACGAGCCGCGCGCCCCCTCAGACAGGAACACATATTTGCCGTTCAGCACCATGCCCGGCTCATAATTTGGCCCCTGAGTGCCATCGGGGTTAAGACCGAACTCACCCGCGACCACGCCCGAAAGCGCGCCGTTTTCGCCGTAAACCAGCTCTGAACAGGCCATGCCGGGGAAAATTTCCACGCCCAACGCTTCAGCCTGCTCGGCCATCCAGCGGGTCACATTCGCCATCGAGACGATATATTTGCCGTGGTTGTTCATCAAAGGCGGCATCAGGAAATTCGGGAGGCGAAACCCGCCGCCCGCACCGAGCATCAAGAAGCGGTCCTTTTTAACCTTGGTTTTGATCGGCGCACCACGTTCGGCCCAATCTGGCATCAACGCGTCCAGCCCGCACGTATCCAGCACCGCGCCTGAAAGAATATGCGCGCCCACTTCGGAGCCTTTTTCCAGCACCACGACATTAAGGTCAGCATCCAGCTGCTTAAGGCGAATTGCCGCCGAAAGCCCGGCTGGCCCCGCCCCCACAATCACCACATCATAATCCATCGCTTCGCGTTCAATCTCGGCCATGCTACCCCCAATATTGCGTTGCAATATATATTGCAGGCCTTGTCCCACGCGTCAATAATGACACGGCGTCAAATTGCCCAAAACCGGCCGCTTTGCGGCGAAAGCGCAACTATCGCTTGCTGATTGCCCCTGCCCCCCATAATAATCACCGCTGAAGCCCCGGAAGCGGGGCGCAGACCGGAGCTAAACCATTGGAAAAAATTCATCTTACCGCCGCGGGGCAGGCCCGTTTGGAAGCCGAGGCCCGCGAGTTGAAAACCGTGCGCCGCCCGCAAGTGATCAAAGATATCGCCGAGGCCCGCGCCCATGGGGACCTATCAGAAAATGCGGAGTACCATGCGGCCCGCGAAGAGCAGAGCCACATTGAAGGCCGGATCAAAGAACTGGAAGGCGTGCTCAGCCTTGCCGAAATTATTGATGTCAGCAAGCTTTCTGGCACGGTGAAATTTGGCGCGACGGTCGAGCTGGCAGACGAAGACACAGACGAAGAAATTACCTATCAGATTGTGGGCCAATACGAGGCGAATATTGATAAAGGCTTGCTCAACATCCAGTCACCGCTGGCGCGGGCATTGATTGGCAAGGAAGAAGGCGATAGCGTGGAAGTGCGCACGCCGGGCGGTGTGCGCAGTTACGAGGTTTTGAGTGTAAAATTCATCTAATTTTGCAGGAGACAGCACCAGATGAACAGGGTTGGCGGCAGCTTTGGACCGAGTGCCATTGAAGGGCGAGAGCCTCTTTTTGCCACTATTTTCAGCGTATTATGGGTGCTTGGCCTCTCGGCTTACGGCGCGGGGTATTTCGGGCTTTTTGGCGATGGGGTCGAGACGCAGGGACCGATCTCGCTTGAGATCATGATCTTTGTCTTTGCAGCTATTCTACCAATCGCTCTGGTCTGGATCGGTGTGCTTTTGCTGCGCCGCGTGGCCGAGGTGCAGCAGGATGCGCGGGATCTTGCCGCCATGCTCAAGCGCTTTCAGGCAGGGCCTTCGGGTAATCCTGCAGCACGGGTAACGCCGGCCCCAAAGGGCGGGGCAGAAACTAATGCAAAGCTGGCCGCGCTGAGCACGCAAATGCAGCAAGTTGAAAAAGCTCTGGTGGCCATATTGGCAACAAAGGCAGAATCAGGCGGTGAAGCTGGGGAAGCGACGCCAAGTGAGGTATTGGAGCCAAAAGACAGCTTGAACTGGGACGAGCTTTTGCACGCGCTCAACTTCCCAACTGACGAAAAAGACAAAGACGGCTTTCGCGCGCTGCGCATCGCCATGGGCCATCCCGCGACCTCACAATGCCTGCGCGCAGCTGAAGATATTATGAATCTGCTGAGTCAGGACGGGATTTATACCGATGATCTTTCGCCAGAAATTGCCCCTGCGGCCCTGTGGCGCAGTTTCGCCAAAGGTGCCCGCGGAGAAGAAGTCGCCGCCGTCGGGGGCATTCATGATGCCGCCGCCATTGCCAAGGTTCGCTCACGTATGCGGTCTGACCCGATATTTCGCGATGCGGCGCTGCATTTCCAGCGCCAGTTTGACATTACGCTCCGCGAATTCTGTGCCAATGGCTCGGAATCGCAAATCGAAAAACTGGCCAACACCCGCACCGGGCGGACATTTATGCTGCTCGGACGGGTGAGCGGCATGTTTGGCTAGGTGCCCCCTTCAGGGGGGAGCGCGCGTGCGCGAGGGGGCGTGTCGCCCCCACCGAGCGCAGCGAGGCCACGCCCAACTGCCGGGGTCGTTTGCGTAGCAAACGGCGCAAGGCGGGCGGGAGGGCAACGTTCGGGCCTTTCGCTTGCTTTTAGCTTAGCACCCAGCCAGCTTGCCTTTGCCTCGAGGAGGGTCTCAGCTTTTGCGCTTTTGGAGGCTTTCGCGCCCCCCCCCACTCGGCAAAGGCAGGTTTTCAGCAAGCTGAAAACAAGTGCCCTACGGGCCATGGCCTCGGCTACGCCTCGGTGGGCCAGGCAGAGCAATCAGCGATAGGCTGAAAACGGAGTGAAACTCACAAGGTCTCCTTGTTTGACCTCCAAGGCTTCGTCGGGTAGCTCAACAAACCCGTCAGCCCAAGCCAGCCCGGAAATACGGCCAGAGCCCTCAGACGCAAAGACTTCAACCATGCCATTGGAGCTGCGCCGCGCACGCAAAAACTCTCGCCGCCCAGCTTTTTTGCGTTTTGAAAAAGCGGCGGAAAGCTGCATAGCCTGCGGGCGCGCCCAGCCCTGCCCTTGCAAAGCCCCCAGTGCGGGGCGGGCAAAAACCAGCGCGGTGGTGAAGGCCGCCACGGGGTTGCCCGGCAAGCCAAAAACCGGCAGGCCTTGCCACATGGCCAGCGCCAACGGGCGGCCCGGCTTGATGGCGATGCGCCACAGGTTAAACTCGCCTTTATCGGCCAGCACGGCAGACATGTGGTCTTCATCACCTGCCGAGGCGCCACCTGACGTCAGCAACGCATCGCACTGCTTGGCCGCTTCATCCAAAGCCGCTTCCACAGCTTCCACGCTATCGCCAACGGCGCCCATATCCACAGCCTCAAAGCCCCAATCGTCCAGCAAGGCCGCCAGCATCGGGCGGTTGACGTCATAAATCTGGTGCGCGGTGGTGGGCTCACCGGGTTGACGCAGCTCGTCACCAGTTGATACCACGCCAACCCGCAAGCGCTTATAAACAGGCACCTTGGCCACACCAACAGCCACCAGGAACCCGATTTCTTGTGGGCCTAACCGCGTGCCCGCCGCAAGCGCCACCTCCCCCGCTGAAATGTCCTCGCCCTTAGCGCGGCAGTTAGCCCCCTGTTTTAGCCCGCTTTCAAAGCGCAGCCTATTGCCCTCAACCCGCACATCTTCTTGCATGATTACGGTGTCAACACCCTCAGGCAAAGACGCCCCCGTAAGAATGCGAACCGCCTGCCCCGCGGGCACGGTGCCAGCAAATGGCACGCCCGCCGCCGAGCGGCCAGCAACCAGTGGCAGGGCTTGTATGGGCTCGCCGCCAAGCGAAGCAAAGGCAAAAGCGTAGCCATCCACCGCGGCATTGGCATAGGGCGGGTTAGACCGCCTTGCGGCCACGCTTTTGGCCAATATCCGCCCTGAAGTCTGTGCAACCGGCAGGGTTTCAGCCCCAACCACACAGCGCATTTGGGCGCGTAAATGGGCCAACGCCTCGTCTACCGGTGTCCAATGCGTGCCCTTTGGCAGGGCAAAGCAATCATCTTTCAAGCGGGGAAGTTCAGCCAAGCCCCACCTCCTTCAAGACAAAATCCGCGATTTGCGGGATGTTATTAATATCCAGCACCGGCACGGCCCGCGCGCCCAGATCATGGCCAGCAGCAATCGCCTTAATACTTTGGTCCTGCTCGGAAATGAGCGGTCGGTCCGGCTTCACAGATGCCTCTATTTTAGCATGGCCATTTTTCTTGAACCCTTCAATCAACACTAGATCAACCGGGCTGAGCTTGGCCAGAAGGTCATCCACCGTTGGCTCCTCGGCCCCGCGCAGCTCATGCATAATGGCCCAGCGATAGGCCGAGGCCAAAATCACCTCACCCGCCCCCGCCGCGCGGTGGCGAAAGCTGTCTTTGCCAGGCTGGTCTACATCCACTGAATGATGCGCGTGCTTGATGGTGGAAACGGTTAGGCCACGGCTGGTAATCTCTTCTACCAACCGCTCCGTCAGCGTGGTTTTGCCGCTATCTTTCCAACCGGTAATGCCAAAAACCTTCATAATAAACCCTCTGCGCGCACCAGATCTTCTGGTGTGTTTATATTAAAAAACGGGTCTTCCGAGAACCCGTGAAAGACGACAGGCGCACAGCCCAGCGGCTCCACCCATTGAATAACTTTGCGCACCCCGCCCTTCAAGGCTGTGCGCAGGTTTTCCCGCAAAGAAACATCATATAGCGCAAAGGTCGGTTGGCGGAAATAGCCGCCGGTTTCGCGCGGGCTGTGCGCCATGGCCATGGGCTGCCCTGAAGCCTCGCAAGCAAAGCGCAGGCCCGTGACCAGCCGCAGCGGAAAAAACGGGCTATCGGCGGCGGCGCTGACCATATGGGAATATCCATGTTGTGCCGCCCAATCCAGCCCTGCCAGCACGCCCGCCAAGGGGCCAGCGAAGCCCGAAATACTATCGGCTACAACCGGCAAGCCAAGGCTTGAAAAGCGTGCCGGGTCGCCATTGGCATTCAGCACCACGGCCTCTACTTGCGGCGAAATCCGTGCCATGACATGGCTCAATATCGGTTGCCCCCCAAGCGGCAATAGGCATTTATCGCCCCCGCCCATGCGGCTGGATTGCCCCCCCGCCAGCACCACGCCGGCTATGCGCGCCTGCGGGCTGGCGGGCCGCAAAGGTGTTGCTATGTTCTCCAGTGAGGTCATCAATCAAAACTCGTGATTTTTGTTTCAGTGCGATGTGCGCTATGGCCGTAAAGGTGCAACGATAAGCAGGGGATGTCCAGCATGGGCGGTGCATATTGGCAAGGTTTTCGGGCGGGAGTGCCCTTTGTTTTGGTTGTGGCTCCATTTGGGCTACTTTTTGGCGTGGTTGCCACAGAGGCTGGGCTGGATATTGTGCAAACCATGGCGATGACAGTACTCGTGATTGCGGGGGCCTCGCAATTTGCAGCCTTACAGTTACTTTCGGACAACGCACCAACTTTTGTGGCCATCCTCACGGGGCTGGCGGTAAATATGCGCATGGCGATGTATTCGGCCTCACTCACGCCCCATTTGGGCAAAGCGAGCTTGGGCATGCGCTCATTAGTGGCTTACTTTTTGGTAGATCAAAGCTATGCAATTTCGGTTGTGGAATATGAGAAGGCCCCTGCGCGGGTTTTGCCGGAAAAGCTGGCGTATTTCTTTGGCTCGGTGTCACCGATTGCCCCGCTTTGGTATGGGTTTACCTATGTCGGGGCAGTGGCGGGCAAGGCCATTCCGCCCGAATATGCGCTGGATTTTGCGGTGCCGATCACCTTTATCTCGCTTGTGGCCCCGGCCCTGCGCAGCTTGCCGCATATTGCGGCGGCTTTTGTTTCTGTCACCATGGCGCTTTTTCTGGCGTGGCTGCCTTATAATAGCGGCCTGATGGTGGCCGCCGTGCTGGCAATGATGGCCGGCGCGGCGATTGAAAAACGGTTGGAGGCCAAAGCATGAGCGATTTATCCATCTGGGTCACCATCATCGCCCTTGGCATCGGCACCTTCCTGATCCGGTTTTCCTTTCTGGGCCTTTTGGGCGGGCGAGACTTGCCGGACTGGCTAACCCGCCACCTGCGCTATGTGCCGGTGGCGGTGCTACCGGGGCTGGTGGCTCCGTTGGTCGTGTGGCCTGCCGCCACTGGTGGCGAGGCGGATTTGGCGCGCTCACTAGCAGCCCTGACCGCCCTCGCCATTGGTGCTCTCACCCGCTCGGTTCTAGGTGCTATTTTTGGCGGCATGGCCGTGCTTTATACGGTGCAGTTTTTCTTATAATCCACTCACTCATACGCCCTGCGGGCGGCTTTTTTCTTGCAGAAAAAATGCGTGTGCGACGCCGTGGCGGCGCGTCAACCCTTGCATTATTTGGCGATGTTGTACCCGCGCCGCGCGGATACAACTGTGCTTTTTGAAAGCTTTTCGAACCTAGCCATAAGCGCTGATGTTGCCGCGCGGCGCGCACGCAATACCGCAAAGCAAATCAATGCCAGACGCGCCGCCACCGAGGCGAAGCCGAGGCCAGGTCTGGGCCGTAGGCGCAGATACAAAAAAGGGCCGCACCGAAATGCAGCCCTTTTTCTTTGAAAAGCGAAAAAGCTTAGTTCTTCGCGTAGAATTCCACAACGAGGTTTGGTTCCATAACCACGGGGTATGGCACGTCCGAAAGGGTTGGCGTGCGCAAAAACTCGCAGGTCAGCTTGCCGTGGTCCACGTTCAGATACTCAGGCGTATCGCGCTCGGGGGAGCCGATGGCTTCCAGCACAAGGCCCATCTGGCGGGACTTTTCACGCACGGCGATCACGTCACCCTCGTTTACGCGGTAAGAGGCGATGTTTACCTTCTTGCCGTTTACGGTCACATGGCCGTGGTTTACGAACTGGCGGGCAGCAAAAACGGTTGGCACAAACTTGGCGCGGTAAATAACCGCGTCCAAACGGCGCTCCAACAAGCCGATCAGGTTGGCACCTGTATCGCCTTTAATGCGGTCAGCATCAGCGTAAATCCGGCGGAATTGCTTTTCCGTTACGTCGCCATAATAGCCCTTAAGCTTTTGCTTGGCGCGCAGCTGCGTACCGAAGTCAGAAAGCTTTTGCTTGCGGCCTTGGCCATGCTGGCCGGGGCCATATTCGCGGCGGTTAACAGGAGATTTGGGGCGGCCCCAAATGTTTTCGCCCATGCGGCGGTCAATTTTATACTTGGCAGCTGTACGTTTAGTCACGAGCTGGATCCTTTCAAAACCTCGCCAATTGGCGAGTATCAAAAAGGTGCTTTCCTAATCCGGCCTTATTACCGAATGACAGGCTTCCCCTTGCGGGGTCCACAAACACCAAAATTACCGGGGCCTTGCGGCACCGGATGGGCGGGTTATAATGGTTTGAAAGGGAGAGTCAAGCGCGGTTGTGCGGCCATCCCGAACAGCTCTAGTTATTGGGCCATAATGCCTGTGACCCCACAAAAAGGATTTATCATCATGGCTGCATTTAACCTTAGCCAAACCGGCGGTATCGCCCATCTGCAATTCTGCAATCCGCAAAAATCCAATGCTATGGGGGCTGACTTTTGGTCTGATTTCCAGCCCGCAATTCATGAGCTTTCCCAAAGCGGGCGCACGCGGGCATTGGTGATTTCGGCCCAAGGAAAGTATTTTTGCGCGGGAATGGATATTTCGATGTTCGCCAGCGGCATTCCGACCACGGATACCGCAACCACCCGCGAGGCCTTCCCGCCTTTCATTAAACACTTGCAAGACACATTAAGCTGCCTTGAGACTGCGCGCTTTCCAGTGATCGCCGCCATACAGGGGGCTTGCATTGGCGGCGGGCTTGATCTGGCGGCCGCTTGCGATATGCGCATCGCCACGACAGACGCCTATTTTAGAGTTGAGGAAACCAATATCGGCATGATGGCGGACCTTGGCAGCCTGCAACGCCTGCCCAAGCTGATGCCCGAAGGCGTGGTGCGAGAATTGGCATACCTTGGCAGCACGCTCACCGCCGAGCGTGGCCATGCAGTTGGGTTTATCAATAAAGTTGAAGCCAACGCAGATGCCGCACAGCAAGCCGCCCTGCAAGCCGCCGAGCGCATTGCCGCCAAAGCCCCGCTGGCGATTGCTGGCACAAAAGCGGCCATCACCTATGCGCGTGATCATTCCACGCTTGACGCCCTGAACCATGCCCGCATGACGCAAACGCTTATTTGGAAGCCAGAAGATATTCAAAGAGCCGTAATGGCCCGTGCCAAGAAAGAAAAAGCCGTGTTTGATGATCTTGGCCCGGTGCGCACATGAAGGATAAGGGTTAAAGCGCCAACGGGCGCTTTGTGCCCTCTTCAAACCGGTGCAGCCTGGTGCCCCAGCGGCCCAAGCTGGCTTCATAAAGCTTCACAAGCCACCGTTCATATCATCGGCCCGCGTAGTGGTGGCCACCCGGCCGGATTGCCTGCATATCGGCTTCAGTGCTTGTGCAATCTGCGTTCATTTAGCCTGTAACCACCCTGATCTCCTTTAAGACTTTTAGGCTGCTATTCTTCGCAGCCAGCTAGGGCCGGACGCTTCTGGACTAGCCAGCACCTAAGCCCCCCGCCCCCGCACATTCTCCTGTAAACCTTGCTTGGCCAAGGCGTTTGTGCCTAATACAGTTAGCTTATGCCCCAGCAGGAAGAGTTTTCAAAACAGGCCGCGCGGATTCGCGAAAAGCTTAAGGATGCATGCAAAGTGGACCCTTCGCTAAAGGTCTTTGGGGCAAGCGCTCATATATACCAGCTAGGCCCACCGATAAGCCTGCAAAAGCTGGCGCAACTTAAGGCTAAAAATGGCGTCCCTCTTTGGACCCTCAACCACCGAGGAGGGCTAGCAAGATTTGATCACGATACTCTGATCTCGCCAGCGTTATTGAAACGAGACAACCAGCAACGGGTGTGATTGCTGAAACAGCATCTAATCCGGCATGCAATACAGCACCGCTTCCGGCGAACATAGATTTCCGCGACGACCCCAGCACATATTGCTCTGCCTCCAGGAATAAAAGTCCGCGTTTTGAATATACATTTCGCTCCTCAATGGGCCTCTGCGCCCTTGCTCATATGCGACGGCACGATCCGCGACACCATAATCTTCGCGGGATAGAACGGCGCTCACAGGTTCCTGTCGAACAGATATGACCTCAATGGGGTGCAAATTAAGACCCTCTATTTGAACCGATCCCTCATATAGAGCAACCGCGCAATTGGTGACAGGCTCAACAATATGCTGAACTCTGACAGTTTGGTAGGCATTTGAAATGAAAGGGAATCCATTTTGCAACTGCCTATTAGCAAGACCTTTGCATGAAAATGAAGAGCTATAGACAATGCGATAATCATCCGAAATAGGGATCACCAAGCCATTTCGGCTGAAATTTACTATGTTGTCCCAAACATGTGGGCCGTCTTTAATATCTCTGGCTTTGGTTTCTATCTTTGGCACGCAGATCACGTCCATGAGAGCAGACTGCGTTTCTCCATTTAATTCGAAAGTAGCGGAGATTGTATAAACATCCGCAAAACCAGAATTCCAAATCCCCTGATTGAACTCCTCAGCCCTTTCAGTATTTCGACTATGTCGCGAAGATACTTCAAGTTCCATCGCGATTTCTGATATCGCCAGCGGCGCTACTGGTGATGGCGATATCATTAAACTGAGTAAGATTGAAATCGCCGAGTAGAATAGTTCCAAACTAGGCCTCCTGCTTCAAAGTAGTATGGCCAGCGAAGTAATTCAACCTACACAATGTAGTTCTATGTTCAGCCGGCAGTTCAATAATTCTCACAAACCGCCACGGCCATCATCCCCAGCCCGATATGCCCGAGCGCCCAAACGGCTGAGCGGGTAAGGCCGATGGCGGCAATATAAGCGGGGGCATAGGCGACCCGCGCCAGTAGAAATAGCAGCGCGCCCCACCATGCGAGCCCATCATTCAAGCCAAAATGCACCGCGAGCAGGGCCAGCGGCAGAAAAACCATCATGGCTTCGTTCATATTGGCAAGGGCGCGCTTGGCGCGGCTGGCATGAACCGTGAGCGGCAGGGCCTCATCCCGCGGCCCGCCGCCATGGCGCAAAACCTCTGCCCCCATGGTGCGAGACATGATCATGGACGGCAGATATGTTTGAATGGCGAAAAGCAGCAGCACGCAAAGAATGATAGCAACCATAGCGCCCTCGATATAAAAAGCGCGGCGCCTTGGCCCCGCGCTGATTGGTTTATTTATTGGCTTTGAGCCAAGCCATCACGGTTTCTGGTGAGCTTTCGCCGTAAGGGTCTGCACCGTGATTATCTTCAATGCCCGGCTCTTGGAACCAAGCTTCAACCACGCCATCATTGATGATGGCCGCATAGCGCCAGCTGCGCATGCCAAAGCCGATGTTGGATTTATCAACCAGCATGCCCATGTGGCGGGTAAAAACGCCCGCGCCGTCTGGGATAACCTTTACGTTTTTCAGCTCTTGATCCCACGACCATTTGTTCATCACAAAGGTATCATTCACCGACATCACATAGATATCATCAATGCCCTCAGCCGCGAAATCTGCCGCGCCATTTTCATAGCCCGGAAGCTGGTAGGTAGAGCACGTAGGGGTGAACGCACCCGGCAAAGAAAACAGGATTACGCGCTTGCCTTTAAAGAAATCGTTGGTGGTTTTGTCTTCCCACTTAAACGGATTGTCGCCGCCGATGCTTTCATCGCGCACCCGCGTGTGAAAAGTAACCGCTGGAAGTTTATAGCCTACATGCATGGATATGCCCCTTTTATAAGCGTTTCTGTCAGGCATTATATAGGGGCTTTGCGGGGAGTCGAAAACCCCCTGCGGCACATTTTCCGGATCAAGCGTGGAATGCTTGTCGATTGCCCGGCGCGCGTGGATTAAAAACGGTATTCCCGCAATTGCGCGAGGTACAAATTCGCAAATTCAGCCACCTGAAACCTATGTAACGCCTTGGAATAAAAATATATTTATCATTCTTCAAAATCTATTAACCTAGGTAAATAGGTTTGATATGCTATTTAGTTGAATGATAGCATTCTCAAACCCGCAATACGTGATCGCCTTAAATAGATCGGAATAAGCTTGTATTGAGGCGCAAACACCCGCTATCAGGGCCAAATGTTATCTTACCAACACGCCTATCACGCCGGGAACCCCGCCGACCTGCACAAGCATCTTGTGCTCGCCGAGCTCCTCGCCCTGCTCACCCGCAAAGCCCGTGGTATTTCCTATATGGAAACCCATGCCGGCCGCGGGCGCTATGACCTTTCCGCGCCGGAATCCCTGAAAACCGGAGAGGCCGCGGAGGGGATCGAGGCGCTCACCTTGCCCGATTGTCCACTGGCCACTGCGCTGCAAAAAACCCGCGCGCAGTTTGGGGAGGCCGCCTACCCCGGCTCGCCACTGATCGCGCAAACCTTGCTGCGCGAGCAAGACCGCCTGCACCTGATGGAGCTGCACCCCGCCGAATTTGGCGCACTGCGCCGCGCGCTGCGCACCGAAAACACGAGTGTTCATCATCGCGATGGCTATGAAGGCATACTCTCGCTTTCCCCGCCCAAGCCTCGCAAAGGGCTGGTGCTGGTAGACCCTTCATATGAAGTTAAAACTGAATATGCGCAGGTGGCTGACTTTACCCATAAACTGATGGGTAAATGGCCTGAAGCCACAATGATGCTCTGGTATCCGATCCTGCCTGAGGGCCGCCATGCGGAGCTGATTTCAGGACTGAAGCTAAAATTCACCCGCCACGAGGTTGGCTTTAAACTGAAAGACGGTGAGGGCATGACCGGCAGCGGCTTGCTACTGGTAAATCCTCCATATGGTAGCGCTGATATTCTAAAGCGTGTTCCGGCCATGACCGGAAATTTGATATCCAAAATATAAGACTTTAGTTGACGCCATCATTCAGATTAAGCCGAAAACTGAAGCGCCAAAACAAGCGTTTCAGCGTGTGATCATGGCACAATCCGCGCTGCTGCTCACTGGGTCTATACCGGCCATCACAAGGTTTTCGTCATTGGCTTTAACAAAACAGCCAGCACTTCGCATCATGAGGGGTTCCAAAATCTCAGAAAGGTTTTGGTGAATGATACCCTTTAGCGATATTCCAAACTATGAGTGCCGCACGATTATGGCCATACAAATCACAGCCCTCGCCGTATAGCGCTGCCGTGACCCGAGCTTCAAACAGGATAACCCGTAGCACTCCAAGACAGATAAAATCTGTGCAAAACACGACTTATCTCATTGTATTTAATTCATTATTAATGACAGCCACCAATCATGAAGTTCACGCCTCAGAGCAAAAGCTACGCAAACTTCTTGTAAAATATCTATTTTCATACAAAGCTCCATGGAAATTGATTAAAAACAAGGCGAGGAAAGAATATGAAGCGGTTTCGCGGGTTGGTCGTTGGTGGTGCAGCGCTTTGTTTCCTCTTGATCGGTTGGGCGCTCACCAGCATTGCCCCAAGCATCGAGGTCGCTTGGGTGCTTTCCCTTTTATTGCTCGCCGTATTTCTATTTTCTTTCGAGATTATCCCCATAGATGTCGCGGCGCTGACCATTTTGGTCATGCTCGGCCTCACCACGCTGGCCGCGCCGGTCATGGGGCTTGATGAAGGGCTGGTTGAGATCAACGAGCTATTTGACGGCTTTTCCTCCAATGCGGTGATCTCGATCATCGCGGTGATGATTCTTGGCGCTGGCTTAGACAAAACCGGCGCCATGAATTCGGTGGCGCGGTTTCTGGTGAAAATCGGTGGCACCAGTGAAAAGCGGATCGTTCCTTTGGTATCGGGCACCGTTGGCGGCATCTCGGGCTTTATGCAAAATGTGGGCGCGGCGGCGCTATTTTTGCCGGTCATCAAACGCATTTCGTTGCGCTCAAAAATACCTGTTTCGCGGCTTTTAATGCCTATGGGCTTTTGCGCTATTTTGGGTGGCACCGTTACCATGGTGGGCTCCAGCCCGCTGATCTTGCTCAATGATCTGATTATTCTCGCCAATGAAAGCCTGCCCGCCGAGCAGCAGGTCAGCACCTACGGGCTGTTTGACGTCACCCCCATCGGCATTGCGCTTATTCTATCCGGTATTCTTTATTTTGTGGTGTTTGGCCCGTTGGTTCTGCCCAATACCACCGGCCAGACCGAGCAAAAAGGCGGGCTAGAGACCCATTTGCTGGACGATTACGGCATTGATTACATTATTGCCGAAGTTTATGTGCCCGCCGGAAACCGCTTGATCGGCAACATTTTAGACAGTTACGAAACCCTGTTTCATGTGCGCACGGTTGGCATCACGTCTGGCAAAAAGGTGCGGCTCACCACGCGCGGGGTGCCCGCAAGCTTTGAGGTGGCCGGCGGGGACCACTTGGCCATAATCGGTGAGCGCGAATGCATCGAAGTTTTTGTCAAAGCCTATGGGCTGAACCTGAAGCCTGAGCTTGATCTATTTTCCGAGGTGATGTCGGCCTCCTCCGCTGGCTTGGCCGAAGTGGTTATTTCACCCACCTCCCAAATGGTGGGTGAATCCGCCCGCACCATTCGCTTGCGGGAGCTACACGGCGTGTCAACGCTGAGCATTATCCGCAATGGCAAAACCATTCGCGAAGGCGAAGACGTGCGCAGCAGGGAGTTTCAGGCAGGGGATACCGTGGTGGTATTCGCCGACTGGCAAAGCCTGCAAGATTTTCACACCAGCCAAAACGTCGTTATCACCAGTGATTACCCGCAAGAGGAAGTCCGCACCAACAAGGTTTTGCACGCCCTCACTTTTTTTGCCATTGCCATGTCTCTGGTGCTGTTGACCGATTTGCGGCTCTCCGTGGCGCTTATGGTGGGCGCACTTGGCATTATCATTAGTGGCGTGCTGGACCCGGAGGAGGCCTATGCTTCGGTGAGCTGGAAAACCGTGTTTTTGCTGGCTAGCCTTATTCCGCTTGGCAAAGCAGTGGAGGCCAGTGGCACGGCTGCCTGGATAGCGGACCGTGTTCTTTTTGTGGTCGGGGACGTGGAAATATGGGTGCTGCAACTGGTGATCGCCGTTTTGGCCACAGCGTTTACGCTGGTGATGTCCAATGTCGGGGCCACGGTGCTACTTGTGCCGCTGGCCATCAGCATTGCGCTGCATGCAGGGGCCAATCCGGCGGTGTTTGCGCTCACTGTGGCCATCGCCACCTCAAATTCCTTCCTGCTCCCCACCCATCAGGTGAACGCGCTCATCATGGGGCCGGGGCGCTATACGGTGCTGGATTTCATGCGCGCTGGCGGTATTATGACGGTAATATTCCTTGTGGTGCTCATGGTGATGATGCAGCTATTTTATTAGCCTAGCGGTGGGGTAAAATCCCACCCTACCCACATTTTGTCAGATGAGACAAACCAAGGTCAAAATTTACTAAAAACATATCTGTTAAGAATAAATTAACCCGTTTTAAGGCAATGTATCGTAACCATAGCTGAATAAACCCATTGAAGGTGAGCATGAAAAACGCATTTGCCGGATGTATACTAATTATGTCTACGGCATGCTCTTCACCTAGCCCGCAATATTTGGGGGTCAATGCAAGTCAGCAAGTTGTTTCAGGCGTGCGTTTTGACGTTTACCAACTAGAATCTAAGGCTCAAGCGATTCGACTTCAGGGACGCTTGGATAGTGGCAGGGCTGGCATTCGGCTCGCGGCCATACACGCAATCGAAGCAGCAACGGGCTGCATCGTCATCCGATCTTCAGTAGAAGGCGACAATGAGGTGATCAATGCGCTTCTGACATGCAATTAAGTGTCCGGCTGTACTCATTCACAAGTGTCAGGGGCCCCTGATGCGTATACCTCTTGCCAATCTGGCCCTAAAGTCTCACGCGCAGAAAGGCCGTTGCCATATTCAGAATCGTCTGGCGACAAAACGCGAATAACCATATCCTGTAGATTACTTGAATATGCAGCAAAGCCACCATATGCGCTATATCCAAGCCCAGAAAACTGGGAACCAGATTGATCCCCCAAGACAATAAAACGATCACCACCTCTACGTATAACTTCAATAGCCACCGTTTGGAATGCGGCCTTTCTAGCGCCAGCAGCACCGCAGGCGGGTGCCGCTACGGTTGCGACTTTGAACGTATTTTGTGACAACGGTTGAATCGACGTTTCAACGCAGCCAAAAACTGTTAGAGTTGCGGCAAATGCCAACGCTAGTTTCATTGAACTCATGAATATACCTCTGCACTGTTAGTTCGTATTTAAATTACCAAATGCACTGCCGATATTCAGCCCTAAATCGACTTAAATTCAGCAAAAACAATTCGATTCACCCTACCCACATTTGCTATGGCCGCACTCAAAGCAGGTCATGCAGCCCTCTTGCATCCGCAGCGCATATTGCCCGCATTTCGGGCAGGCGGGGCCGCGGGGCTTTACGGTGGGTTCGCCGTGGGGGTCCGCCTTCAGCGCCCCGCCGGATTTCATAAAGCCGATGGCGACTAAGTGCCCCTCGATCACACCGCCGATGGCCGCGAGAATTGAGGGAATATACTTCCCGCCCATCCACGCCCCGCCGCGCGGGTCAAACACCGCTTTGAGTTCTTCCACCACAAAGCTTACATCACCACCACGCCGGAACACGGCGGATATCATCCGCGTAAGCGCCACCGTCCAAGCATAGTGCTCCATGTTTTTGGAGTTGATAAACACTTCAAAAGGCCGCCGCTGTCCGTCTACCATCACGTCATTGATCGTGATGTAAATCGCGTGCTCGTTCTCGGGCCAGCGGATTTTATAGGTATTGCCTTCCAGCGCCAAAGGGCGATCCATCGGGGCGCTTATATCTGGTGGGGCGGGCATAGCCTCGCCCTCAACCGATAGCACCGAGCCGGTAATTTCGTTGGGGCGATAGGTGGTAATGCCCTTTAGGCCCGCCTTCCACGCCTGCATATAAAGCGCCTCAAAATCCGCAAAAGGGTAATCGGCGGGCACGTTTACGGTTTTGGAAATCGCGGCGCAAATATAGGGCTGGATGGCAGCTTGCATCTGCATATGGTCTTGTGCGGAAATCTCCATTGCACCGACAAAGGCCTCGGGTAAGTGCGCCTCATCGCCCCCCGCTTCGCGGTAAAGGCGGTAAGCATGGTCTTCGACGCGATACTCGGCCATCGTGCCATCCGGCTCCCGCTTTTTACGGGTGTAATGCCATGAAAAGGCGGGTTCAATGCCGCCTGAACAATTATCGCCAAAGGCAAGGGAAATGGTGCCTGTGGGGGCGATGGACAGCAGATGGGAGTTGCGCAACCCGTGCTGGCTGATGGCGGCGCGAATATCGCCGGGCAGGCGGCTGGCCATGCCGGACGCGAGGAATTTCTCGGCATCCAGCAACGGAAATGCGCCCTTTTCCTTAGCCAGAGCGATGCTGGCACGATAGGCGGCATCGCGCATTTGGCGGGTTACATCAGCGGCAAATTCCCGCGCCTCAGCACTATTATAGCGCAGGCCCAGCATAATGAGTGCATCCCCAAGGCCGGTAAAGCCCAAGCCAATGCGGCGTTTATTCATCGCCTCTTGCGCCTGCTCTTCAAGCGGCCAAACGGTTACGTCCAGCACGTTATCCAACATCCGCACAGCGGTGCTGACCACCTCGGCAAAGCCTTTGCTATCGAACCGCGCCGCGCCAAACGGCTCCTCTACAAATTTCGTAAGGTTCATGCTCCCTAGGCAGCAGCAACCATGATCGGGGATCGGGATTTCACCACAGGGGTTAGTTGCTTCAATCACCTCGCAATAATGCAGGTTATTCTCGGCATTTATACGGTCTAAAAACAGCACCCCCGGCTCAGCGGCCTCATAGGTGTTGCGCATAATCTGGTCCCAGAGTTCCCGCGCGCGGATGGATTTATAAATCCACTGGCCATTGCCATTTTGCCCGGCTTCGACAAAGGGCTCGGCCTTGTGAATAAGGTCAAACTCCGCATCAGCATCCACCGCCTGCATAAAGGCATCAGATACGCCCACCGAAATGTTGAAATTGCTAAGCTGGCCTTTGCTGCGCTTGGCGGAAATGAATTCCTCAATATCGGGGTGGTCTACCCGCAGCACGCCCATTTGCGCGCCGCGCCGTGCGCCTGCGCTCTCAACCGTGGCGCAGGATTGGTTAAATACATGCATGTAAGAAACGGGGCCGGAGGCCGCGCTATCGGTGCCCGCCACCCGCGCGCCACGGGGGCGAATGGATGAAAAATCATAGCCCACACCACCGCCGCGCCGCATGGTTTCGGCCGCTTGGCGCAGGGCGTGGTAAATGCCGACCTTGCCATCGACCGTAGAGGACACACTATCCCCCACCGGCTGCACAAAACAGTTGATCAGCGTGGCGGATTTAATATCCGCGCCCGCTGCCGAGTTCACCCGCCCGCCGGGGATAAACCCGCGCGCCAAGGCCTCCCGAAAGGTGGTTTCAGATGCGCCTTTGTCTCCCTCGGCCAAAGCCCGCGCCACCCGCGCGCGTATCGCCTCGACCATCGCTTCGCCGCCCAGTTCTTTCTCATCGCCCTTGGCATATTTCTCTCGCAGCACATCCACCGATATGCTTTGCCATGGCTCATTTGGGATAGGGGCGGTATCGGGCATTGGCGGTCTCCTCAGGCGGGGCGGGAGGCTAGCCTAGGCCGATGGCGGAAAATTTTCAAGAACAAAGCCAGAATCAGGGGTGACCTTGACGTTGGTTGAGCATAGGTTAATGCCATGGCGAAATTGCATATGATAAAACTGAGCGTCGGCTCTGAAAGCGTGGACACCCAAGCCGAATGGCAGGTGGCACGGCTGGATAAGCTGGGCACGTTACGGCACGTTACCCGCATGTGGCCGCGCCGTGAGGCGGAGCTGCTGGAAGGCGGCTCTATCTTTTGGGTAATCAAAGGCATGGTGCAATCCTGCCAGAAGATCATCGGGCTGGACGAGGTGATTGGCGAGGATGGGATCAGGCGATGCGGGATTGTGCTGGACCCGCAGCTTTTCTACACCCACCCGCAGCCACGCCGCCCGTTTCAGGGCTGGCGATACCTAAAGCCGGAGGACGCACCGGAGATTGGCGCGCCTTATATGGCGGGCGAAGAAACGCTTCCAGTTGCGCTGCAATCCGAACTTTCTGCGCTTGGGGTGCTTTGACCCCTTGAAACGGGGATTTTAGCACATATGTTAATATCATTCACATTAAGAGGGATGATAACATGATTGACACGACACAAAACGAAGACCCAAGCCACCGCAAAACCACATGGATGCGTGGGCTCCATACGTTGATAATCCTATTGCTCGTTAACCTCGCAGGCACGGTGCAGGCCGTGGTCGCTATTATCCAGTTTTTCTGGATGCTGTTTAATGACGATAAAAACCAGGAAATTGCGCGGTTTGGTCGTGGGCTAGGCCGGTGGTTTGGGCAAGCAAGTGCCTTTGTAACTGCTGGCTCTGAAGACAAACCCTTCCCGTATACAAGCTGGCCTTCGGACAAAGCCTAAGCTTGCCGGCTTGCCCCACCGAGCGTAGCGAGGCTAGGGCCGCCGGCAAGCCGGATTTCAGCCTCAGCTGAAATTGTGCCTTTGCTGAGCGGGGGGGATATGCACGAAGTTTTACCAAGCGCAGTGGGCGCGGCCCTCCCCGAAGCAAAGGCATTTTGGCTGGGCGCGGGCTCGGTGGCGGCGCGCATAGGTATGTGCTTGCTGCGGGGGGGGCACCCGCGCCGCGCTGAGACTTTAGCGTTTGCCTCAGGGGGCACAGCCCCCTCGCTGCGCTTCACCCCCGGGATACTTTAACAATTTGGAAATTCAGGAATGCTCTTCGCGGGCAATTTCGGCGAGGGCGCGATTGTAGGCGCGCAGAGCGTCTATATAAAAGAGTGCGCCGAGGAGGTCGGGGGGGGCGTCCTCTTCCGTAGCGGCTGCCACGATCGGGATAAGATCAATTTTGCTGTTCTCAAACATGCCAAAGGCGCGCTCTAGGGTGGCGTCGGGGGGGAGGCTGAGGCCTTGCTCGGTGAGTTCAAAACAGCGGGTTTCGCTGGCGCCGTCTTCGGCCCCATGGGCGCGCATGAGGCGACCACAGGATATAGTGCCAAGCACATAGCTTTGCGGGCCTTCAGCCAAGCGCACGCCACGGCGGCGGAGCAGCGTGAGGAAGTAGGAGCGGTCTACCAGCCGGTTGCTGAGGGCGGAGGCGAGGGAGACCGAGACCATAACAGCCACGCCCGCCTGCCAATCGCCTGTGAGTTCGAACACAATGAGGGTGGTAGAGATGGGCGCGCCGAGCACAGCCGCCGCGACAGCCCCCATGCCAGCAAGGGCGTAGCGGGTTTCAGCGCCGGAAAGCTCAGGCGCGATGGAGGTGGCGATATAGCCAAAAGCGAGGCCCGTCATGGCACCGACCATCAAGGATGGCGAGAAGATGCCGCCACCCATACGGCCGGAAAACGTGATCGCCACAGCCGCGATTTTGATCACCACAAACAGAATCACCAGCCAAAGCCCGATTTGGCCTGTCAGCACGTGCGAGGTGGTTTCATAGCCCACGCCTATGACATGCGGGAACCAAATGGCGATGGCCCCAAGCACCGCGCCGGTAACGGCAGGGCGGAGCCAATCGGGCATGCGGGTGGCTTTTTGCACGAGGTCGCCGAACTCTTCGGCTATGAATATTGACCGAATGAGCACGAAGGCGACAAAGCCGCAAACCAGCCCTAGCAGCAGGAATGCTGGAAGCTCAATGTAAAAACCGATATCCGAAACTGGCAGGGCGAACTCGGTGACATTGCCGATTTGCCAACGGCTGACGACGGTGCCCGCCACCGAGGCGATCACAATCGGGGCAAAGGCGCGAACCGCGAAGTGGCGCAGCACCACTTCGAGCGCAAAAAGCGTGCCCGCAATGGGGGCGTTAAACGAGGCGGAAACGGCGGCGGCGGCGGCGCAGCCCATCAGGTCTCGGGCCGTAATGCCGTCAGCTTTGATCCAGCCCGAAACATAGGTGGAGATGACCGCTCCGAGGTGCACCACCGGCCCCTCGCGGCCCGTTGAGCCGCCAGTGGAGAGAGTAATTAGCGAAACCAGCGTGGACACGAGGCCTTCGCGTTTGTTTACGCGGCCTTCGCGCAGCGCTGCGCCCTCGATCACATCGGCCAAAGATTGCGGCCTGCGGGTTTGGCTGAAGGCTTGCAAAAGCAAACCCACCGCTAGTCCGCCCGCTATCGGAATGCCCAGCACCCATGCCCAGTGCAGCGTGGCCAGCTTTGAGTGGAGCTCTTTATCTGACGCGCCATAGAAAAATTCTTGCAGCGCCCCAATGCCCACCCGAAAGCCCAGCGCCGCCATGCCAGCCGCTATGCCGATAACGAGTGCAATCAGCCAAAATTGCAGCTGGCTGGGGCCTTGCTGGCGCAGGGATTTCCACCCAAGGCCCAGCTCTGCTCGCCCGTTGCGCCAAAGCCTTGCCAGAAAGTGCCGGAAATCCGCCAGCATCAGTTAACCCTTTCGCCGAATGCCAATAACGGCCCCAAGACCCTTGGGGCGGGGCAAGGCATTATGGCTTTCCTGCATGGAGTGCAGTCGTTTGCTTATCCAGCCTGCATAAGGCTTGGCGCGGCGGGTGCTGTGGTCTACATTCATAAGCATGCTTTCACAGGCGGCCGCCAGTTGCCCCGCTTCATTATACATTTCCATCCAGAGATGCATACGCTTGGCGTCATGGTCTATGAGGCTCACACTCACGCTAAACTCCGCGCCCTCAAGTAACTCAGCGTAATAGCTTGTGTTGTTTTGTAAAGAATACGGGCCTTCATTGACCCGCGCCGCGTGCGCTTCTCCCATGCCCAGCTCTTGCATTAGGAAGGCGTCAATCGCGTTATCAAAGGCCATGGTGTAATAGGCCACATTCATGTGGCCGTTATAGTCTATCCACTCGGGCTGCACGTGCTGCATCGCCAGTTTCACCGGCGCGCTATAGGGGCCATCGTGCCCGTCAATTGGTTCCATTTTGGTCTTTCCTTTGCGTTGGTCAAGGCATAGCTTGCCCACAGAATAGGAGAAGCCGATGACGATTGAAACCGCTATTGAGGCCTTGCGTGAATTGCTGGGGGAACGCCTGAGCACATCTGGTGCTGTATTGCAGCAGCATGGGGAAAATGAGGCTTATCATCCGGTGACCCCGCCAGACGCGGTGGCGTTTCCACAAGATACCACTGAGGTTTCAGAAATTGTGAAGATCTGTGCGGCGCATGGCTGCCCGATTGTGGCTTATGGCACCGGCACCTCGCTAGAGGGGCATCAGCTGGCGATAGAAGGCGGCGTTAGCCTTGATATGAACCGGATGAACGCGGTGCTGGCGGTGCATGACGAGGATATGGATGTAGTTGTCCAACCCGGCGTTACGCGGGAGCAGCTTAATAATGACCTCCGTGCCACGGGGCTTTTCTTTCCGGTAGATCCGGGGGCCAATGCCAGCCTTGGCGGCATGGCGGCCACGCGGGCTTCGGGCACCACGGCCGTGCGTTATGGCACGATGAAGGAAAATGTGCTGGCGCTGGAGGTGGTGCTGGCCGATGGGCGGATAATTCGCACAGGGAGCCGGGCGCGGAAATCGAGCGCTGGGTATGACCTGACCAAGCTAATGGTTGGCTCCGAGGGCACGCTGGGGATTATCACCGAGCTGACGCTTAAGCTGCAAGGCCAACCCGAGGCGGTATCAGCTGCCATGTGTGCCTTTCCTGATGTGGAAAGTGCGGTGAATACGGTGATATCGACCATCCAGAGCGGCATACCTATGGCGCGGATGGAACTGGTGGATGTGAACATGGTGCGCGGGTTTAACCTCGCCAATGGCTCGGATTTGCCCGAGCAGCCGCATTTGTTTATCGAGTTTCATGGCTCGCCTGCGGGCGTGTCCGAGCAGGCCGAGAGCTTTGGCGAGATCGCGCAGGATTATGGCGCGGCGGGCTTTAAGTGGGCTGAAAAAGCCGAAGACCGCAATGCGCTCTGGAAAATGCGGCACAATGCTTATCATGCCCACAAAGCGCTAGCACCCGATCTGCCGGGGCTTTCCACCGATGCGTGTGTGCCGATCAGCAAACTGGCCGAAGCCATAAATTACGCCGGTGAAGAGATCGTAAAGCTCGGGCTTGTTTATACGATTGTTGGCCATGTGGGGGACGGGAACTTCCATTGCCTTGTGAGCTTTGACCCCGACGATAGGGCGCAATATGACAAAGTGAAGACCTTTATTCATGCGCTGGCCCGCAAGGCCATCGAACTGAATGGCACGGTCACGGGTGAGCATGGCATCGGCATTGGCAAAATGCAGTATATGGCAGAAGAGCATGGCGGGGCGCTGGGGGTGATGCGGGCGATCAAGCAGGCGCTGGACCCGCAAAACGTGCTGAACCCCGGCAAAATGCTGCCGCCAAGCAACCGCTAGCCACAGGCGCCGACCTGGCCGCGCGGCGCGAGCATGGCCTCGCAAAGCAGCACAATGCCAGACGCGCCGCGATGGTGTGGCCGGTTCGGGGACGTTGAGGCGGGCGGCTGCGCCACCCTATCAAGCCCCCTCTCCGGCCACATGCGCGCCTAGGGCTTGCAGGGTGCCCAGCCAATAGCTTGCACTTTATCCAAAATTATGGCTTTGTGTCCGCCAACTTTGGCTTAGCTCATGAGGCTCCGATGGACGACCTGTTTACCTTCGCAAATTTCGCCAACCTTGGCGTGCTTATTTTCCTGCAAGCCGTTCTTGGCTTTGACAACCTGCTCTATATCTCTATTGAGTCGCGCCGCGCACCAGAAGCTGATCAAGCCCGCGTCCGCAAGTTGGGCATTCTCATCGCCGTAGTCTTACGTGTGGTGCTGCTTTTTGTAATGATGCAGCTCATTGAGATGCTACATGCACCGTTTTTCAGCATTCACTGGACCGGCGTCATTGAAGGTAGCTTCAATTTCTCGGTTCTTGTCTTCTTGTTTGGCGGCGCCTTTATCATGTATACAGCGGTAAAAGAAATCAGCCACCTGCTGGCAATTGAGCATATCGAAAACCCGATCGGCGAAAAGAAGCAGAAATCTGCGGCCTCGGTTATTGCCATAATTGTGTTTATGAACCTGATCTTCAGCTTCGACTCGGTGTTATCCGCGCTTGCGATCACCGATGTGTTTATTGTGCTGGCCATTGCCATTCTGATTTCGGGCGTTGCCATGATGCTCTTGGCGGATGCAGTGTCTGAATTCATCAAGAAAAACCGCACATATGAGGTGTTGGGTCTGTTTGTATTGCTTATTGTGGGTATTGTTTTGCTGGGCGAAGGCGGGCATGAAGGCCACCTGAAGCTATTCGGCTATTCGGTGGAACCAATTGATAAAACAACTTTTTACTTCTCAATTGCCGTGCTCTTCATTGTCCAGATCATCCAGAGCAAGTTTCAGAAGAAACTGGCGGCGCAGCGCTTGCATGAAGTGGACGACTAGAAAACCGTTACCTTTGTCTCTATATTGAGGCAAAGCGGCGCAACCAAGCGGAGACATCATGTCTGAAAAAACCATTCAACGCATCGGTTATTGGGTGTTGTTGGCCCTGATCTGGACAGTATCTGCGGGCGCATACGGGTGGATAGCCTGATGGGTGCGCAGCGTTTTCGCGGGGATCATAGCCCCGAGGGCAATGAAGGTGAGCTGCATATCGAGGCCCGCAAACCTGCCAAAATCAACATCCGCAAAAAGCCCGGTGGCTTTGCGCTGACGCTGATGTTTCTGGCCCCCTTCCCGCTATTGCTCAATGGCTTTAGCCAAATCTCAAGCGCCTCACCTATTGGGGCGGCTACATCCTTTGGTATCTATGCGCTGTTTGTGTTGGCGGCGTGGACATTGCGTGAAGGTATTCAAGCCGAAGCGGCGTATAACGAGCGCAAAATTGCCCGTCCGCCGATGTTTCCGCGCAAGCTGATTGCGGCAGGGCTTTCCGGCACGGCCGTCTTTCTGGCGGCGTGGTTTGGCTGGGGGCAAAACATGTTTACCGGCATTGGCTTGGGCACGCTGGCGACGGCGGCGCATATTGTCGCCTTTGGCTTTGACCCAATGAAAAGGAAGGGCCTGCCCGGCTTTAACGAATACGAAACCGACCGCGTGGCGCGGGCGGTGGACAAAGCCGAAGCGCTTATGGGTGAGATTGAGGTCGCCGCCACGGGGATAAATATCCGCGCGGTGGAGCGCAAGGTCGGCGAACTGCTTGGCTCTGTGCGCGAAATGCTGCGCACCGTGGAGCAAGACCCGAGAGACCTGACCCGTGCGCGCAAATATATGGGCGTTTACCTGAGCAGTGCCCGCGATGCGACCATCAAATTTGCCGAGCTTAACCAGCGCAACCCGAATGCAGCCAAGCAAGCCGAATTTGTGGCCCTGATCAGTGATCTTGAAACCAGCTTTAACGGTGAGCGCCAGCTCATGCTGCAAGATAACCAGTCAGACCTAGATGTGGAAATCGAAGTGCTGCAAGAAAGATTACAACGCGAAGGCCATGTGGCCAAAGAATAAACCCAGAGGGAGAATTTTATGACTGAAGATGTGCGCCAGCAGGCTGAAAGCAGCCTGAAAGAAGTGGAAGCCGTAACGGCGGCCCTTTTGCCCGAAGTAAAAGGTGAGCTGATTGTGGTGAACCAAGCCAGCGCCGCTGAGAAGGCCGCGATAGACAGCGCGATTGGCGAGCTTGATATGGGCAACACCCAGTCGATCATCCAGTTTGGCTCCAAGGCGCAAGCCGAGCTGCAAGTGATTTCACAAGAAATGCTGGCCGGCGTGCGCAACAAAGACGCAGGCCCCGCCGGCGACGCGCTGCGCAACATGGTGACATCCATTCGCGGATTTTCTTCCAGCGAGCTGGACCCGAACCGCAAGCTAAGCTGGTGGGAGCGCCTTTTGGGCCGCGCCAAGCCTGTGGCGATGTTTATGGCCAAATATGAAGAAGTGCAGGACCAGATAGACAAGATCACCGAGGAGCTTCTGGAGCACGAGACTATTTTGCTGAAGGATATCAAATCCCTCGACAAGCTTTATGAAAAGACTCTCGATTTTTATGACCAACTGGCGATTTACATCGCGGCGGGTGAAGAAAAGATCAAGAGATTGGACGAGGTGGACATCCCCGCCATGGCAAAAGCCGTGGAAGATGCGCCTGAAGATGAAGGCGTAATCCGCGCGCAAGAGCTGCGCGATTTGCGGGCGGCAAGGGATGACCTTGAGCGCCGCGTGCATGACCTGAAGCTGACGCGGCAGGTGACCATGCAGTCGCTCCCTTCCATCCGTTTGGTGCAGGAAAACGACAAATCGCTGGTCACCAAGATCAACTCCACGCTGGTGAACACCGTGCCACTTTGGGAAACTCAACTAGCGCAGGCGGTTACGATCTCGCGCTCGCGCGATGCGGCTAAAGTCGTGCGGGAGGCCAATGACCTCACCAACGAGCTGCTCACCTCTAACGCGGCCAACCTGAAAATGGCCAATAAGGAAATCCGCGAAGAGATCGAGCGCGGTATCTTTGATATTGATGCCATCAAGCAAGCCAATGCAGACCTGATCGAAACGATTGAGGACAGCCTGCGCATTGCTGACGAGGGCAAGGCCAAGCGCTTGGAAGCCGAAAAAGAGTTGCAAACCATGGAGGCGGACCTGAAAACCACGCTTTCAGCGGCCAAGGCCAAAGATACCTCTTTGGGCCACAATTTGGGCTCTGCGACCGACTAATGCGATGGCGCACACTATCAACGGTGCTGGCCCTTGGGGCCTGCACCGACCCCGTGCCGCCCCTGCCGGCGCTACCTTATGATCTGGGCGCTTATTATGCCGCCGCCGAAGCCGAAATTCGGGCCCAAGGCGGGATGCGCACCGAATATGAACCAGCCGATGCCCCCTTTACCAAAGCCGCCCTCGCGCGTGATTTTATGCGCATCGCGTTGTTTGACGAGTATCAAACCGTTGATGGCAGCTATGTAGCCTCAGAGACTCCCTCCAACCTGCGCCGCTTTAACGGCCCTGTGCGGGTGCGGGTGGTGAGCGGAGGTAGCACCCCAGCGGCTGACACCCAGTTTAATGCCGCCGCCGTGGCCAAATTCACCCGCCGCTTGGCACGCATTACGGGCCTTGATATGCGCTTGGCCACCAATGCCGAGCGCGCCAATATGGTGGTGTTTTTCCTCAGCCGTGACGAGCAACCGCCAATATCTCGCCAGCTTGCCCGCTATGTGACCGCCCCGCCGATTGAGGTGGAAAACGCCTTTGCCAGTAGTTCTGTAGACCTCCTCTGCGCCGCTTTTTCACTTTCCAACGAGCGCACGCCTGATAACTATCGCAGCAGCATTATTCTAATCAAATCAGAGCATTCCATTGCCCAGCGCAATGCCTGCGTGCAGGAAGAAATGGCGCAAGCTTTAGGCCTGACCAATGATAGCCCATTCGCCCGCCCCTCAATTTTTAACGACGACGAAGAGTTTGCCGCACTCACCCGCCATGATGAGCTTTTGCTCCGCATTCTTTATGATCCGCGCCTGCATAGCGGCATGCCGCCCACCGAGGTGCGCACCCTTCTGCCCACCATTATCAGCGATATTTGGTAACAAATTCATTGTTTGAACCCGCATGAGTGCTTAAGTTAAGGCTAGCTGATTATTTTTAGGAGGTCCCACATGGGCATTTTTGATTTCTTGGGTGGCGAATTTATTGATGTCATCGAGCATACCGATGACACAGATGATACCCTCGTTTGGCGCTTTGAGCGCCGCGGCAACGAGATAAAATATGGCGCCAAGCTCACCGTGCGTGAGGGCCAAGCGGCAGTATTTATTCATGAAGGGCAACTGGCAGATGTGTTCTCCCCCGGCATGTATATGCTGGAAACCAACAATATGCCGCTGATGACAACCCTGCAAAGCTGGGATCATGGCTTTAGCAGCCCGTTTAAATCAGAAATTTATTTCATCAATACCACGCGGTTTCAGGACCTTAAATGGGGCACCAAAAACCCGATTATGTGCCGCGACCCGGAGTTCGGCGTTGTGCGCATTCGCGCCTTTGGCACCTATACTATTCGGGTTTCTGATCCGGCCGTGTTTATGCGTGAAATCGTCGGCACCGATGGCGAATTTACGACTGACGAGATTTCGTCGCAAATCCGCAATCTGATTGTGCCACGCTTTACCAACACCGTGGCGGGCAGCAAAATTCCGGTGCTGGATATGGCTGCCAATATGGAAAGCCTGAGCCAGATCATTGAGGAGCAGGTGTCTCCGCAAATGAGCGACTATGGCTTGGAGATGCCTGTGTTTTTAATTGAAAACATCTCACTACCCGCAGCCGTAGAAGAAGCGATGGACAAACGCACCAGCATGGGCGTGGTGGGTGATTTGCACAAATACACCCAGTTTGCCGCAGCCGAAGCCATGGGCGACGCGGCCAATAGCGAAGGTGGTGGCGGCGGCATGGGTGCCGGCCTTGGCATGGGTATGGGCATGGCGATGGCACAAAACATGGCGGGCAATATGGCCCAACCCGCAGCGGCAGCGGCCCCTGCCCCACCCCCTCCGCCGGTTGAAACCGTGTGGCACGTTGCCGAAAACGGGGCCACAACCGGCCCGTTTTCCCGCGCCGCACTTGGCCGCATGGCCACTGAGGGCAAGCTGACGCGAGCCACCACCGTGTGGTCGGCAGGACAGGATGGCTGGAAACCAGCCGGTGATATTGCCGAGCTGGCGCAACTGTTTAACACAGCCCCCCCGCCGCCACCGCCACCTGCATAAAAGCTTGCAGCCTTGCCTCAAATCCGCATACTAGCCCCGAAACCTAACCATTTCGGGGCTTTACCATGTCTGATGATCAAATCGAATCCTCTGAGGAGTTCCGCTTTCCCTGCGGCGAGTGCGGCTCAGAAATGCGGTTTGACCCCGAGGCCAACAAGCTAAAATGCGGCCATTGCGGCCACGCGCAGGATTTTGACGGCGAGGGGGAAACCGGCCTTGCCAATACCGAGCTGGATTTTAAGGCCGCGCTTAATAATGACCTCCCCGCGGAGGAGATGGAGGAAAACCGCGTTACCGATTGCTCCAATTGCGGCGCGCAGGTGGAATTTGAGGGCGATAGCTACTCAAAAGAATGCCCCTTTTGTGCCAGCCCGATTGTGGTGGAGCCACGCACCAGCAAACAGATTAAACCCAAGGGCGTGATGCCGTTTGTGCTGTCAGAAGATAAAGCGCGCGACGAGATGACCAAGTGGCTGAGCAAGCTTTGGTTTGCGCCCGGCAACCTGCAAGAATACGCCCGGAAGGGGCGCAAAATGCAGGGCATTTATGTGCCCTACTGGACCTATGACGCGCAATCCGAAAGTAATTACGCAGGCCAGCGCGGCACCCATTATTATGTGACCGAGCGTTACACCACGACCGAAAACGGCAAAAGCGTGAGCAAAACCCGCCAAGTGCGCAAAACACGCTGGCGACGGGTTTCGGGGCATGTCTCCAAGTTTTTTGACGATATTCTGGTGCTGGCCTCCAAATCCCTGCCCAAGCGCTTTACCGACAAGCTTGCGCCATGGGATTTAACCGCGCTCAAGGACTTTAGCCCGAATTATATCGCTGGCTATAGCGCCGAGGCTTACACGGTTGACCTCGCCGAAGGTTTCACCGAGGCCGAAGCCATTATGGAACGCGAAATTCGGGCGCTGGTGCGGCGTGATATCGGCGGGGATGACCAGCGGATCAATGCACTTAACACCACGCTCAGCGCGCTCACGTTTAAACATGTGCTGCTGCCCGTGTGGCTGGCCGCCTACAAATACCAAGGCAAAACCTATCGTTTTGTGGTGAATGGCCAAACGGGTAAGGTCAAAGGTGAGCGCCCTTGGTCAAAAGCCAAGATCGCACTGGCGGTGCTAGCGGGGGTGGTGATTATTGTCGGCGGCGTGCTCATCGCGCAAGCAATGCAATAGGCCGTCACTAGATATGTGCATGAGGCATAATATTCAAACGGCGGCACTCACAAAAAAACCTCATGCACATTGGTTTTTTGCCACCTATTTTAGACAAGACTATGTCGAATTATGGCGTTTTCGTGGAGTTTCACAAAAAGAATAAAATGACCAAAAAAAGGAAGTTCACAACCAAAAGATGAGTATGCAGCAAAAAGTGTGCATGCAAAGCAAAACTGGGAACACGGCGGCACTGACTAATAACCCTGCATGCACAATGTGATTGTACAACATTGTGGTTAAAAAAGGTGGAATATTTGGGAAATTTTTAGCTTTTTAGTCAATCAGCTTCGACTTTTGACATAGGGACAGCAAGAAATTGAAATCGCAGGTAAAAAAATTCCAACGGCATGTCAGTATTCACGTCCCAAGCCCAGCCTTAACGATAATTGACAAAAATTTGCTCTGCCTAAGGCGCGAATTTACCCTTTTTTAACAGATTTGAGCAGCTATCCGAATCAGTTAACACCTATCGTTGATCAAACATCGCCTTAAAATGGTTGAGCGTAAGCGGGGTTTCTTCTGATTCTACACCAGATTGGACCAAGCCTTCTTCTTCATAAGCCAATTGCGAACGGTCTCCATACCAATTTAGGCTAGCATGCCGCTCTGCGTCTCGATCGAACAAGATATAAGAGCACCCCAGCCTGAGCGCGAGCTCATAGCAATCTATGATGTCAAACGGGTAAGGCGCGCCGGACACCGCGCGCTCATCCGCATCGCGCACATCAATAAACCAGCCATAGCTGCTGCCTTTGACAGCAAAAGGCAGCGAGCAGGGTTTGCCAACGAAAAAATTCCGTGAGTCCTCACCCATCCGCTTTCGGGTTTCCTCAGTGAGATGCCCCGTAGAAATATCGAGCATATTTTGCACAAAAAGTGACATATCAGCCCCTTTGATTACCGCCATTACAGAGCAAAGATCAGGCAAAAGGGTAATCACTCCGTTAAGAATTTCGCGGCGCCGCACTGGTTTAAATCGCAGTTTTTGTGCAAAACTGCGACAATGTTTAGGGATATGCGCGCTATCCCTTGACGCAGCCCATAAGGCGCGGCATGTGAACCCTATGCTTATTTACAAAATTTTCCGCGCTGATGAATGGCGCGCGCTTGAAACCGAAGGCAAGACCGAGGGCGCGCCCATTGATCTCACCGATGGCTATATTCATTTTTCAACAGCAGCGCAGGCGGCCGAAACCGCAGAGAAATATTTCGCGGGGGTTGAGGGGCTAATGCTGCTCGCCGTGGATGCTGAAAACTGTGAGCCGCTCACGTGGGAGCCCTCACGCGGCGGTGACCTGTTTCCTCACCTTTATCGCGCGCTGGTGCTGGCTGATGTATTGTGGGCCAAGCCGCTACCTTGCGCGGGCGCAGGGCATAGCTTCCCGCCCGAAATGCAATGAAAAACGCGTTGCAAAAGCTGGCATTGCCGGCCATTCACCTATTGCCACCCGAGGCAGCACACGCCGTGGCGCTTAAGGCTTTGCGCCTTGGCCTTGCCGAGGCCCCCGGAGCGATTTCTACCCCACGGCTGGCCACAAATCTTGCGGGCCTTGCCCTGCCCAACCCGGTGGGCCTTGCAGCGGGTTTTGATAAAAATGCCGTCGCCGTGGGGCCGCTGCTAAGGGCGGGCTTTGGCTTTATCGAAGTGGGGGCGGCCACCCCGCGCCCGCAGCCGGGCAACCCAAAGCCAAGGCTTTTCCGCCTTGCGCCTGACGAAGCCGCGATTAACCGTTTTGGCTTTAATAATGAGGGCATGACGGTGATTTCTGCCCGCCTTGCCCGCCCACGCAATGGTATTGTGGGCATTAACCTTGGGGCCAATAAAGACAGCCAAAACCGCACCGAGGACTTTGCCCGCGTGCTGGCATCGGCCGGCCCGCATGTGGATTTTGCCACGGTTAATGTTTCTTCCCCCAACACCGAGCGCTTGCGAGACCTGCAAGGCAAAGCCGCGCTTGCGGCGTTGCTGACAGGCGTTATGGATGTGCGCGCCGCTTTGCCTGCCCAGATTCCCATATTCCTGAAAATCGCGCCAGATCTGGATGATATCGCTCTTGGGGAAATTGTGGAGGTTGCGCTGGAAACCGGCATTTCCGGTATCATCGCCACCAATACGACCCTCAGCCGCGAAGGCCTGCAAAGCGCTCATGCGGCCGAGGCGGGCGGCCTTTCTGGCAAACCGCTGTTTGAAAGCTCCACCCGCGTGCTGGCGCGGCTTTCCCAGCTAACCGAGGGGAAGCTTCCTTTGATCGGTGTGGGCGGTGTGAGCACCCCCGAGCAAGCCTTTGCCAAAATTCTGGCGGGGGCGAGCGCGGTGCAGCTTTATACGGCGCTGGTCTATAAGGGCATCGGCCTCGCGGCTGACCTGGCCCACGGGCTAGACGCCCTAATGGAAAAAAACGGCATCACCAATATCGCAGATGCGATAGGCGCTGAAAAGGAGAGTTACCTATGACAAAACCACAAATTTGGCACAATCCACGCTGCTCGAAATCCCGCCAAACGCTGGCGCTTTTGCAAGAAAACGGCATCGAGCCAGAGATTGTGCTTTATAAGGACAATGCCCCGAGCGAGGCTGACATTCGCGATGTGCTGGCCGCCCTTGGCAAAACGCCTATCGAGTTGATCCGGCAAAATGATGCCGCCTTTAAAGCGCTGGAGCTTGAGGGCGCAAGCGATGACGCGCTGATCAAAGCGATGGCAGAGCACCCCGCCATTATCGAGCGCCCCGTTGTGCGCAACGATGGAATGGCAGCGCTTGGCCGCCCCCCTGAAAGGGTGTTGAAGCTGTTTCAATAGCTAAAAAAGAAATCTCTTTGGGATTTGTTAACCTCGCACTAAGCTACTCCAAATTGAAAATTGGAGTAGTAATATGCGTATTCTGGCCTGCCTTGCTGTTATTCTATCTTTCACCTCCACCGCGCGGGCGGATGTGTTTGAGCTGGATTTTTATGTCGATTCGGGAGGTTTTATGGGCTATTGGCGCTTTGCCGATGGCCCAGAGGGCAATACAATCGGCGAGTATAGCTGCAACAAAGACATAGCCAATCAAAACATAGTTGAGCGCGATGTCCGCTGGTTTCATAGGGATTGCGTCGTTACGATCTTGCCCACAAGCGAGAATACCGCCCAAGCTGCCACATTTGAGATTCTGGCAATGCATGCCATAACGAAGATTAATATCAGCGGTTCAAACCGGATTGCCTTTCATAAAGATCAACCTGTCACGCCCACAATCAGCCTTGCGCCTCATGACACAGGGGGTGTGGTGACCATTCACACAACCAATATTACGGTTGAACCCAGCGGCTTCCCCGGCCTCTGCACTTTTGAATATATCTTGGATGAAATGGGACTTGGCCGAAATAGCTGCGACGGGCAAAGCACCACCTTGCCCCTTGGCACTGCAGTGCAGCTATTTGCCGCCGGAAGAGACGCCAACCCTGTGCATATCAGCCATATGGGCATACCCTATCCTGAAGGCAATGGGCGGGTTTATAGAGCCAACAACACCACCGTTGCTTTTAGAACGGTAGATGTAAGTATTGCGCCAGTCGCTGGCGGCAAATGGCACATTGAAGGCGTGACGCCCGCTGGCACTTGGATGACCGACACACACGCTCCGCCTTGTGCAAAATAATCTATATAATCTAGCGGTAGATATCGGCAAGGAAGAGCCTACGGGCGCGCTTTTTAAGTTGGAACCGAGATGTGGCACACCCGCACAAACAGTTTATGTTCGCGGTTATGGTTTTTTCTATTTTACCCAGATGTGCCGCCCCTAGTCCGCCGCCGCCTCCAGCGCCGGATAATAGCGCCATAGGGTCAGGGCGCGCATGATGTCAAACAACATCAGCGAAAGCCATAGCCCGTGATTGCCCATTAAGGGCAGCAGCACCGCCAGTATCAGCGCATAAGCAATGGTCGATTGCAGCATCGCAAGGCGCATTTCACGCGTTCGGGTGGCCCCAATGAATATCCCGTCAAACATCCAGCTCGGCAGGCCGATAAGCGGGAAGGCGACCATCCACCAAAGGTAGCGGAGGGACTCGGCGCGCACGGGTTCAGCGGTCGTCATAACCGCGATTAGCCACGGGCCGAAGAGCGCAAAAAACACGGTGAGCAGTACAGCAAACACCAATGCCCAATAGCTGGAAAGCAGCACCGCGCGGCGCAAGGCGGGCCGGTTGCGCGCCCCCAGCGCGCCACCCACCAGAGATTCGGCTGAGATGGCAAAACCATCCAGCGCATAGGCGGTAATTTCCACAAATTGCAGCATAATCTGGTTGGCGGCGAGGGTCACGTCTCCCAGCCCAGCGCCCAGAAAAAGGAAGGTCATAAAACTGCCCATCAGCAGAATAGAGCGGATCATGATATCGCTGTTCACCACCGCCATGCGCCGCAGCTTGGCCCTGTCAAATATCCGCGCCCATTGCCGCCATTTATCGCCCTGAAAGGCTTGGCGACACAGGTAAAGCGCCAGCAAAACCCCACTCCACTCGGCAATCAGCGTGGCCACCGCCACGCCCTCCACGCCATAGCCAAGCCCCAGCACAAACCAGACATCCAGTGCAATATTCACCCCGTTCATCCAAATTTGCAGGATGAAGACCGACTTGGTTTTCTCCATGCCAATCAGCCAGCCCGAAAGCGCATAAATAGAAATGGTCGCGGGCGCGCCCCACACGCGAATGCTCATATAGGTCCGCGCCAGCCCCTCGACCTCAGCCGAGGCCGGAGACAGCCAGAACCCTGCCCAAAACAGCGGGATTTGCAGCGCCCAAATCCCCAGCCCCGCCAGCCCACCAATCATCAGCCCGCGCATCAAGAGCGCGCTCACCTCGCCGGGCTTCCCCGCGCCGCGCGCCTGTGCCACCAGCCCCGTGGTGCCCATGCGCAAAAAGCCAAACAGCCAGTAAAGCGCAGAGAGTATCACTGCGCCAATGCCCACCGCCCCAATCGGGGCCGCCAGCCCAAGCTGGCCCACAACACCCGTATCCACCGCGCCCAAAATCGGCACTGTGGCATTAGAAAGCACAATCGGCAGCGCAATGGTCAGCACGCGCTTATGGGTTACGTCAACACTGGCCAATATGGCCTCCTAAATGCAGATTTTGAACTTGTGACGGTAGGCAGGTTTGAAGGCCTTGCCAAGGCCCTAAAATCGAAGCGACGGTTGCGGCGCGCCTACTATTGTACTCGCGGAATCACGCCACCCGCGCCGCATTGTACCACCTGCGCCTGCCAAAGTGCACATCGGTCAAAGCGCGGCGCGTATACAATGCCGCCAAGCAGCACAAATGCTAACACGCTACCACCGCGAGAGGCGAGGCCACGGCTTTGCATTTATCCCTCTATCTGCGGCATCAAAAAATGCCCTGTGGCCTGCGCAAAAAGCTTGTTGCGGTTATCTTGCCAGGCTTCCACATGCACGCTCGCAAACCGCCGCCCAGAGCGGTTAACAACCGCCCGTGCATAGGCGTCTCGCGGCAGCCCAGAGCGCAGGTAGTCTACCGTAAAATCTATGGTTTTCGGGATCAGCTTTGGCCCCGTTGCCCCCGCCTCAAACTGCGGCCAATAGGTTTGCCAGCCTAGCTCCACCTGTGCGGCGATTTCCAGAAAGGCCCCCACGGCACCGCCGTGCAGGGCGGGCAGTATCGGGTTGCCCACGAGGTGTTCACCATAGGGCAAGGTGGATGTTAGCTCATCGCCCCGCCGCTCAAAAGTTACCCCCAAAAATCCAATATAGGGTATCCCCCCCACAAGGTCCGCCAGCGCAGCATCTCGCCGCTTTTTAATCACCTGCACAGGTTCTGGCTTTTTCATGGCTTTGCCCCTTCTACCGTAAATGCCCCTGCCGCCGCAGCCACCGGCTCGTCACCTTCGTCAAAAGCTGTGGCCCGTACAAACGCGACTGAGCGCGTTACGCGGTAGCACTCGGCCTCAGCCCGCAGACGCTGCCCTTTGATGGCCGAGCGCATATAATCTATCCGCAAATCTATGGTTGCCGTCCCGCCCGTGCTTTGTGGATGGCTCACCACGGCCGTACCCATGGCTGTATCCAATAACGCCGTAACCACGCCGCCATGCAGCACGCCGCTTTCAGGGTCTCCTACAAAACGCTCGTTATAGGGCAACGAAAGCTCTGCCCGCCCAGAATGCACAGCATCCACACGCATTTCTAACGCGCGAGAATGCGGAATCGCGCCGATAAACTGCCGCGCAATTGCTGCTTTTTTGTCAATATCTTCCATAAAATGGCACCCTCAGGTAATTGTGAGCCTCACTTTGCCAATAAACCGCTTGCAATTACCAGCCCGAAAACGTATTGCAAATGAGAACTATTATCATTTGCAGGTAGCGCCATGAACACCGCCACGATCACCCCCCAGATTTCCCGCGACAAATTCGGCCCGTTTCGCAGCAAGCGCCTGCCCGTGGTGCTTATTTTGTTCGTGCTGGCCATTTGGCCCGGCGCGCTAGGCGAGATGACCCGCGGCCTGATGGTCGATGCCTATACGCAAGTGGCCGCCTTTGTGGCCACCACCCTTCTTATTTTTTATGGCGTCGAGCGCCTGTTTAACTTTGAGCTAGGCGCGGCCTTGCGCAATTCAAAAGGCTGGCAAATTCCGATATCAGCACTGCTGGGCAGCACCCCCGGCTGTGGTGGAGCCGTGGTGGTTGTGGCGGCGTATACATCGGGCAATGTGAGCTTTGGCGCGGTTGTGGCCGCCCTAACCGCCACCATGGGGGACGCCGCATTTTTGCTGATCGCCGTGCGGCCTGATACAGCGATTATCGTGCTACCACTTTCCTTTGTGGTTGGCATTCTTACCGGATTCATCGTTGATAAGGTTAATAAAACCGACTATCGCGGCAATGTGGCGGCCACCTGTGAACTGGCCCCGCGTATCGGCAAGATCCGCCTGCGGGATTATGCCTATGTTGCCACCGTAATCCCCGGCCTTGCCATTGGCATTTCGCAGCTTATGCAGTTTGACCTAGAGGCCACGTGGGGCTTGCTTTTGCCGATCACGGGCTTGGTCGGCACGGCCATTGGCCTTCTTATCTGGGCTGTTTCACCCGTTCAGGCGATGACAAACGCACAAGACGCCCCCTTTACCCGTGCGGCTGAAGAAACCAGCTTCATCGCGATTTGGGTGATCGGCGCTTATCTGGCCTATGATTACATCGTCGCCTTTAGCGGTGTTGATTTGAAAGACTTATTTGCCTCGGTCGCGCCGTTGCTGCCCCTTATGGGTGTGCTCATCGGGCTTATTCCGGGCTGCGGGCCGCAAGTTTTGGTGACCACACTTTATGTAAACGGCCTCATTCCGTTTGCAGCGCTGATGGGTAATGCCATCTCAAATGACGGCGACGCGCTGTTTCCGGCCATCGCGCTGAACCCCAAAGCTGCGGTTATGGCAACGCTCTATTCAACGATTCCCGCACTTATCCTTGCTTACGGCTTTTACGGCTTCGCCCCCGGCTTTGGCTAAACACTTGAGACTCAAAGAATAATTCCCAAATTCACGCTTTATTTACGTTAACGTCAACTTCCCCTCTTGAAAAATAAGACTTTTCCTGCCATGTTTTGGAAAGTGATATAAATTCAAGGGGAGAAACTGACCATGAGCGACCCAAGATTTACCATTGGAGAGATGTGCGAAGCGTTTAGCGTAACGCCCCGCACCTTGCGTTTTTACGAAGCTAAGGAGCTTCTTTACCCGCAGCGCATCGGGCAAAAACGGCTTTTCACCAAGTCTGACCGCGCCCGTCTTAAGCTCATTCTACAAGGTAAGCGCTTTGGCTTTAGCCTTGAAGAGATTCGGCAATTGCTGGAGCTTTATAATATTGACGACCAACAAAACACCCAGCTTACGCGCACATATGAGCTGGGCCTAGAGCGCCTTGCCGCCATGAAGGCCCAGCGTGACGAGCTCACCAACGCCATCGAAGATTTAACCGAACAACTCAGTTGGGTAGACAACGCCCTCGCCGAGCGCGGCCAAAAAGCTGCCGAATAGGAGCCCCAGATGCCGATTTATACCCCCCCGCAAAAAGATATGGAATTCATTCTGCACGATGTGCTGAAGGTTCACGAGTCAACCACACCCGGCTATAACGAATTGGAGCCGGATTTCACGGGTGCCATTCTGGAAGAAGCCGCCAAGATCGCTCGTGATGTTATGGCCCCCCTCAATGAGGTCGGAGACCGTGAAGGCTGCACGCTGGAAAACGGTGTTGTCCGCACGCCCACGGGCTTCCAAGACGCCTTTGACACCCTGCGCGAGGGCGGCTGGACAGGCCTTGACTGTGACCCTGAATATGGCGGCCAGGGCATGCCCTATGTGCTGAATGCGGCCGTGGGCGAAATGCAGGCAGGCGCAAACATGTCGCTGAATATGTATCCGGGGCTAACCCACGGGGCCTATTCAGCCATTCACGCCCATGCCTCTGACACGCTCAAAACAAAATTCCTGCCAAAAATGGTGACCTGTGAATGGACCGGCACCATGAACCTGACAGAGCCCCACTGCGGCACTGACTTGGGCCTGCTGCGCACTAAAGCCGAGCCGCAGGATGACGGCAGCTACAAGCTCACCGGCCAAAAGATATTTATATCGGCGGGCGAGCATGACATGGCGGAGAATATCATCCACCTTGTGCTGGCCAAAATCCCCGGTGGGCCTGAGGGCGTGAAGGGGATTTCGCTATTTATCGTGCCGAAGTTCCTTGTGAAAGAAGATGGCACTTTAGGCGCACGCAACGGCGTGGCTTGCGGTAACCTTGAAGAAAAGATGGGCATCCACGGCAATTCAACCTGCGTAATGAACTTTGATGATGCCGAAGGCTACCTCGTCGGCGAGGCCCATAATGGCTTGCGCGCCATGTTCACCATGATGAACGAAGCCCGCGTAGGCGTGGGCCTGCAAGGCCTTTCCCAAGCCCAAGCCGCCTATAGCAACGCTGTTGAATATGCCCGAGACCGCCTACAAGGCCGCGCCGTAACCGGCACGGAAAACCCCGAAGGCCCCGCCGACCCGCTGATCGTGCACCCCGATATTCGCCGCGCGCTGATGGACCAAAAAGCCTTTATCGAGGCTGGCCGTGCGTTCCTGTTGTGGGGGGCAACGATGATAGACGCCCACCACCGTAGCGATGATAAAGCTGCTAACGGCCTCGTTTCCCTGCTCACACCCGTAATGAAGGGCTTCCTTACGGATAAGGGTTTTGAATGCACCGTGCAGGCCCAGCAGGTTTTTGGCGGCCACGGCTATATTGAAGAGCAAGGCATGAGCCAGTTTGTGCGCGATGCCCGCATTACCATGATCTATGAAGGGGCCAACGGCGTGCAAGCGCTTGACCTCGTGGGCCGCAAGCTGGCCTCGGGTGGTGGTAAAAACGTGATGGCATTTTTTGAGCTTATCAAAGGATTCATCAAAGAAAATGAAACAAACGAGGTGCTTAAGGATGACTTCCTAGCCCCCCTCAAAGCCGCCAGCAAAGACCTGCAAGCCGCCTCGATGTTTTTCATGCAGCACGGCATGAAAGACCCCAATGCAGCGCTGGCTGGCTCCACCGATTTCCTCCACCTTTTCGGCCACACATGCCTCGGCCTGATGTGGGCACAAATGGCAAAAGCCGCGCAAGAGAGCTTAGACGCTGGCACGGCTGACGAAAAGTTCATGCAAAATAAGCTGGTCACTGGCCGCTATTATATGCAACGCTTGCTGCCAGAAACCGGCCTGCGACTGGCGCGCATCATGAGCGGCGCCGCCCCTGTTATGGCCCTCGCTGCTGAGGATTTTTAGCACATGAGCTTCCCCAACCTGCCTTCTCCGTGGATGACCGACGAGCATAAAATGCTCGAAGAAATGACCCATGCATTTTTTCAGGAGAAGTGGCAGCCGAAGTATGAAAAATGGCGGCAACAGGGGCAGATGGACCGGGATAGCTGGTATGAAGCTGGCGAGCTAGGCCTGCTCTGCGCCTCCATCCCTGGGGAATACGGCGGTGCGGGTGGTGATTTCGGGCATGACTCGGTGATCTACATGGTCGCCGCACGCGAAAACCTCGCGAGCTGGGGCAACGGCATCCATTCCGGCATCGTGGCGCATTACATTCTGGCTTATGGCACTGAAGAGCAAAAGCAGCGCTGGCTGCCAAAAATGGCAACCGGCGAGCTGGTATCGGCATTGGCGATGACCGAGCCAAGTGGTGGGTCGGATGTGCAGCGCATAAAAACCCGCGCGGTGAAGGAGGGAAATGCCTATCGCCTAAACGGCACAAAAACCTTTATTACCAATGGCCAACATGCTGACCTGATACTTGTTGCCTGCAAAACCGGTGATGACGAGGGTGCCAAAGGCATATCGCTCATTATGCTGGAAACAAAGGAGGCCAAAGGTTTTACCCGAGGGCGCAACCTCGATAAAATCGGGCTGAAATCAGCCGATACGTCTGAATTATTTTTCGACAATGTCGAAATTCCGCCTGAAAACCTGCTTGGCACCGAAGAGGGCCAAGGCTTTTACCAAATGATGCAGCAGCTCCCGCAAGAGCGCCTGATTATCGGGGCCAGTGCCGTGGGCGCCATGGAAGCCGGTGTGGCGATGACCATTGAATACTGTAAAGAGCGCGAGGCTTTTGGCGGCCCGCTCACGCAGTTCCAAAACACTCGCTTTAAGTTGGCCGAAGCCAAAACCAACACGGTTGTGGCCCGCGCGTTTTTCGATAATTGCCTCTCGGCGCATTTGGCTGGCAACCTGACGGTTGAGACCGCCGCCATGAACAAATTCTGGCTTACCGATTTGCAATGCGAAGTATTAGACGAATGCCTTCAGCTACATGGCGGCTATGGCTATATGATGGAATATCCGATTGCCGAAATATGGGCAGACGCCCGCGTGCAACGCATCTATGGCGGCACTAACGAGATTATGAAAGAGCTGATAGGGCGGAGCTTGTGATTGACTT
This sequence comes from Paracoccaceae bacterium, assembly GCA_016744015.1. GTDB lineage: Bacteria > Pseudomonadota > Alphaproteobacteria > Rhodobacterales > Rhodobacteraceae > UBA3077. The sequence goes on from JADGFD010000003.1 coordinate 60,558, forward strand.
TGGGAAAAAACTATTATGCCTCCGGCGGGAGTATTTTCAGAAGACTGAAGATGCGCCCCTGTCCGAAAACAAGGGCGACTTCACTCTTCACGGCCATCGGCTCTCCAGCCTGTACCGTAAAACCAAAGTAACAATGTCATGGTTAACAAACCGTTACCTGACTTCATTCTTCCCCAAATACTCAAATCCGAACCTCTCCACAGGAGCAGACGCATGAAGTTGTATTGTTTTGCTCAGTCAGGCAATGCCTATAAGGTCGCCAACTATCTCAATGTAACGGGCACCCCTTGGGAAGCGGTTTTTGTTGATTTCTTCAAAGGTGAATCCCGCAGCCCTGAATTCCGCGCTATTAACGAAATGGGCGAAGTGCCCGTGCTCGTTGACGGCGACACAACGCTCAGCCAGTCGGGCGTTATCCTTGATTATCTAATAGAGAAAACCGGCCAGTATACCCCGACCGCAGGCGATGCGCGCGAGGTGCTTCGCTGGATTTTATGGGACAACCACAAAGGCTCCAGCCAGTTTGGCATGACCCGCTTCATCGCTAATTTCCTACCCGAAAAGCACCGCAACGCCGATGTAATCGCCTTTTCCATGGGCCGCTGTCAAGCCGCGCTTACCGTGCTCAACGCCCATCTTGAGGGCCGCGACTGGATGGTGGGCACCACCCCCACCGCCGCCGATTTTTCCTGTAGCTCATACCTGTTTTATGACGAGCCTTTCGGCATGGATCGCAGCCTTTACCCGCATATTGAAAGCTGGCTGGAAAACATCCGCCAGCTTTCCAACTGGAAACACCCTTATGACTTGATGCAGGGCCACCCCCTGCCGCCAAAATAACCGGAGGATATTATGAACGAAGCCTATATCTATGACGCTGTACGCAGCCCGCGTGGCAAGGGCCGTGCTGACGGCTCACTTAATGAGGTCACATCTGTGCGCCTTTCAGCCGATATTCTCAATGCACTGGCCGAGCGTAACAACCTTGATACTGAAGCGGTGGAAGACGTGATTTGGGGCAATGTAACCCAAGTGATGGAACAAGGCGGCTGCCTTGCGCGCTCGGCTGTGCTGCTTTCGGATTATGCTGAAAGCGTGCCGGGCTTGAGCATTAACCGCTTTTGCGCCAGCGCCATGGAGGCCACTAATCTGGGGGCCATGCAGGTGCGCGGCGGCGCGGGGCAGGCCTATGTGACCGGTGGTGTAGAAATGATGAGCCGCGTGCCGATGGGTGCTGACGGGGCCGCCGTGGCGGTGGACCCTGAGCTGGCGCACAAGATTTATTTTGTGCCACAAGGCATTTCGGCGGATATTATTGCAACTGAATATGGCTTTTCCCGCGCGGATGTCGACGCCTATGCCATGGAATCCCAGCGTCGCACCAAAGTGGCGCAGGATGAGGGCCGGTTTGATAAATCCTTAATCACCATCAAGGACCGCAATGGCCTGACGATTTTGGACAAAGATGAATTCCCGCGCCCGCAAACCGACATGCAATCGCTCGGTGGCCTCAAGGCGGCGTTTAAAGATATTGGCGAAAGCATGCCGGGGTTTGACGCGGTGGCGCTGCTAAAATATCCGCATTTGGAAAAGATCAACCACGTGCACCACGCGGGCAATTCCTCGGGCATTGTGGATGGCGCGGCGGCTATGCTGGTGGGCTCAAAAGAGTTTGGCGAAAAGTATGGACTGAAGCCCCGCGCCCGCATCCGCGCTGCTGCAAAAATCGGCACAGACCCGACCATTAACCTCACCGGCCCCGTGCCCGTAACCGAAAAAATCCTTGCCGAAGCTGGCATGAGCATTAGCGACATTGATCTTTTCGAGGTCAATGAAGCCTTCGCCGCCGTGGTGCTGCGTTTTATGCAGGCCTTTGATGTGGACCACTCCAAGGTGAACGTAAACGGCGGGGCGATCAGCCTTGGCCACCCGCTTGGGGCCACAGGTGCGATGATCATCGGCACCGCGCTTGACGAGCTTGAACGCACTGGAAAAGGCACCGCTTTGGCTACCCTCTGCGTTGCTTCCGGCATGGGCGCGGCAACAATAATTGAAAGGATATAGCTTGACCTTCATACCAAAAAACAGCCAACCTGTCACAAAAGGGATAACTTCATATCCCGCCCCATTTGACGAAAAGACTGACCTTTACGAGGCGATGTCACTGGGCGAAGCCGCGGGGCTCAGTCAGTTTGGCGTTGGCATAGAGACACTTTTGCCAGAGGGGTTATCCTCTCAGCGCCATTGGCATGAGAACGAGGACGAGTTCCTTTACTTACTTAGCGGCGAGGCCGTATTGATCGAGGACAATAACGAATTTGTCATGCGCGCGGGAGATGCGGCAGGATGGAAGGCAGGGGTTGCCAACGGCCATCACCTCGTTAACCGCAGTGATAGGCCCGCAACTTTTTTGATCGTAGGCACGCGTGCAAAAGATGACACTGTCCACTACTCGGATGTAGATTTGAAAAGTATTCGCAAAGACGGCAAACAAAGCTTTACCCGCAAAGACGGCTCCTCGTTTTCCCCCCATTTAGGTGAAGAAGCAAAATGACCCAACAATTTTTCTATGATGTAGACAGCGACGGCGTGGCCACAATTACATGGAACCAGCCGGACACCACGCTAAACGTAATGACCTTTGAAGGCTTTCAACAGCTCGACGGCTTTGTGGATGACGCGCTGGCGGACGGTGCCGTGAAAGGCGTTATCATCACCTCTGCCAAAGCCGATTTTGCCGGCGGGATGGACCTGAAGGTGCTGGCCAAAATGCGCGAGGATGCGGGGGATGAACCCGCTCAGGGCATCTTTGACGGCATTATGTCTATCCACCAGATTTTGCGCAAGATCGAGCGGGCGGGCATGGAGCCAAAAACCAATAAAGGCGGCAAGCCTGTGGCCTGGGCCTCTCCCGGCACTTCGGCGGGCATTGGCACCGAGATCGCGCTTTCGTGCCATCGCCGTTTTGTGGCGGATAACCCGAAAGCCAAAATTGGCCTGCCAGAAATCCTTGTGGGCATTTTTCCGGGCTCGGGCGGCACCACCCGCATGGTGCGGATGGTGGGGCCGATGATGGCTGCACCTTCATTGCTTGAGGGCAAAATGATGCCGCCTGCCAAGGCGAAATCAGCCGGGATGATTGATGAGGTTGTGCCAACAGATGAACTGATGGCCCGCGCGAAAGACTGGGTGTTGAATGCCTCGCATGATGACATCATCAAACCATGGGACAAAAAGGGCTATAAAATGCCCGGCGGCGCGCCTTACCACCCTGCGGGCTACATGACCTTTGTAGGCGCAGCAGCCATGGTGCATGGTAAAACTCAAGGGGTTTATCCTGCTGCCAAAGCTATGCTTTCGGCGATCTATGAAGGCGCGTTGGTGGATTTTGATACCGCCATTCGCATTGAGGCGCGCTGGTTTACCAGCATTATGCTTAATCCTTCGTCTGCGGCCATGATCCGCTCGATCTTTGTGAACAAAGGCGAGTTGGAAAAGGGTGCGGTGCGGCCTAAAGATATTGCCGATCAGCGAGTGAAGAAGGTTGGCATTATGGGGGCAGGCATGATGGGCGCGGGCATTGCGATTGTTTCGGCCATGGCGGGCATTGAAGTGGTGCTGATTGACCGTGATCAGGCCGCCGCCGACAAAGGCAAAGCCTATGTTGAAGGCTATCTTGATAAGGGCATCAAGCGCCGCAAAACCACGCCGGAAAAGAAAGAAGCCGTCATGGCGCTGATTACTGCCACCGCAGATTATGAAGCGCTGAAGGGCGCGGACCTGATCATTGAAGCCGTGTTTGAGGATGTGGGGATTAAGGCTGAGGTGACTGCCAAGGTTGAAGCCGTGGTTGGGGACGATTGTATATTCGCCACCAACACCTCGACCTTGCCAATTACCGAGCTGGCCAAGGCCTCCAAGCGCCCCGAGCAGTTTATCGGCATTCACTTTTTCAGCCCTGTCGAGCGCATGCTTTTGGTGGAAATCATCAAGGGCAAGGAGACCGGCGACCGTGCCGTGGCCAAGGCGCTGGATTATGTGCGCCAAATCCGCAAAACCCCGATTGTGGTGAATGATGCGCGGTTCTTCTACGCCAACCGCTGCATTATCCCTTACATTAATGAGGGCCTGCGGATGGTGCGTGAGGGCGTAGCCCCGGCCATGATCGAAAACGCCGCCAAGCAGCTCGGCTTCCCGCTGGGGCCGCTCCAGCTGAACGACGAAACCTCGATAGATCTTGGTGTGAAAATTGCCAAAGCCACCAAGCTGGCGATGGGCGATGCTTACGACGATAGCGCCGACGAGGTGTTGTTTAAGCTATTCGACGAAGGACGGCTTGGCCGCAAATCAAATTCTGGTTTTTATAACTATGATGAAAAGGGCAAGCGGGCGTTGCTTTGGGAAGGCTTGGCTGAAAACTGGCCGGTGGCTGAAGACCAGCCCGATTTTATGGAGGTAAAACACCGCCTCGCCATGGTGCAAACGCTGGAAGCGGTGCGCGCCTATGAGCAAGGGGTGCTGGAAGATATCCGCGAGGGCGACGTGGGCGCGATTTTGGGCTGGGGCTTTATGCCATGGTCTGGCGGGCCGTTTAGCTGGCTGGATATTTTAGGCGCTGACCAAGCGGTGGCGATCTGTGATCAACTTACCGAGGCTTGCGGGCCACGCTTTGAAGCGCCTAAAATGTTGCGGGACATGGCGGCCAAGGGCGAGAGTTTTTACGGCAATGCCGCTGAAAACGCGGCTTAAATAAAAGGGGCCGCGCAGTTCGCGCGGCCCTTATTCAGCGGCAAAACCGTCTGGAAAGGTCTCTGCAATTTCATCCAGCATATCATAATCTTCCGCATAAGCCTCTTCCAGCTCGGCGCGGGTTTCTTCATCTACCAATGAAAACAGCTTATGCCCCTCTGGGTCTATATTCAGGTCTTTTATGGGGTCAAACTTGGGCGTTTCACAGCCGAATATCTCCATTGAGATGCGGGCATAATCCTCATCCCACTGCTCGTGCCGGCCAATAAACTGGTAGTCGATCACGTCAAAAGCAATCAGGTTGCGCTGTTGCAAAAGTTGGGGGGAAAGGTCTGCTAAGCCTTCCTCCTCGTTCAAAAGCTCCGCCAGATCGAGCATTGTCAGATTTTCCTCAATCGGCATGCCCAAAAATTCAAACAGCTTCACCCGCTGTGGGCTATTCTTTACACTCATGGAGAAATGGTTCCGGTATACCGCGACAAATCGCTCTACCGGATCGCGCAGAAAAGCCAGCTTTACCACGCTGTCATCGCGCAGCATTTGGTCAAACACGTCAAAGCCAAGCTCTTTTGGGTTGGCAATCAGGCTTTCATCGCGATTGGTGACTTTTCTCCGATTCTTGATTTCAAAATCTTCACCGCGCACCTGCGCCACGCCCTTTTGCAAGCTGCCAATGGTGCGGATATTGGCAACAGCAGGCGCGGCCAGATAGGCGAACCCGATATCTTCTTCGAGATAGGTGAACTGATTAACGCGCCAGCGCGTGCCAACCAGCCGCAATACGGCATCTGCCAGTGAGCTATCGGGATCTAGCATGAACTCAAAGCCTCATTCATCAACACATCTGATTCTTTCATCATAGCCGCCCCTTTCCAAACAGGCCAGAATGGGCAATGATTAGGGCAAAACTATAGGGAGCCTAAACCGATGATGCAAAACTTTCCGTTAAGAGTTGGTGGCATTCTGGACCACGCCGCCCGCTACCACCCTAAACGCCCGATTATTGGCCGCTCTGTTGAAAGGCCAATTGTGGAAAGCACATGGGCGAGCGTGCACCGTGAGGCCAAGCAAGTGGCCACTGCACTTAAGGGACTGGGCATTAAAAAGGGGGATGTGATTGGCGTGATGGCCTGGAATACGGTGCGGCACCTGTCGGTCTGGTATGGTATTCCGGGGGCGGGGGCGGTCAACCATACGCTCAATCCGCGCCTGTTTGCCGATCAGCTGGTATATATTATCAACCACGCCGAAGACCGGTTTATCATGGTGGACCCTGACCTGCTGCCGATTTTTGAAGCGATCATGCCTCAGCTACCCAAAATTGAAAAAATCATTGTGCTAACAGATCGTGCGCATATGCCCGAAACCAAACTGGATGTGATTTGCTATGGCGACCTGATTGAGGGCCAGCCGGATGATGAACCATGGGTGGGTGGTGACGAAAACGAGCCTTGTGGCATTTGCTACACCTCAGGCACTACCGGAGACCCAAAGGGGGTGGTTTACACCCACCGCTCCAACGTGCTGCACGCGCTGGCCTCCGTCGCGCCCGATATGCTAAATATTTCCTCAAATGACCGTATTATGCCCGTGGTGCCGCTGTTTCATGCCAATGGCTGGTCTATTGCTTACAGCGCGCCATTGGCGGGGGCTTCAATGGTGATGCCCGGGCGGGATATGACCGCCCCCGGGCTTTATGAAATGCTGGAAATGGGGGTTACGTTTACGGCGGCGGTGCCGACCATTTGGCTCGGGATGCTCCAGCATTTGGAGGCCGGTAAGCTTGGGCTTTCCACGCTTAAACGCGTGTTGATCGGCGGGGCAAGTTGCCCGCGCGCTGTGGTGGAAACCTTCCAGAATAATTATGGCGTGCAAGTGCTGCACGCATGGGGCATGACCGAAATGTCACCCCTTGGCACCGTTTGCTCGTTTAAGCCCGAGGTAAATGCCCTGCCCGATGATGTGCGCCTGACGGTGCAGGAAACCGTGGGCCACCCGCCCTATTCGGTTGATCTGAAAATCGTGAGCGATATGGGCGAGGAGCTGCCTTGGGACGGGGTCACGCAAGGGCGCTTGCACACCAAAGGCGCGGCAGTGGTGCAGCGCTATTTGAAGGCTAAAGAGGACGCGGTGGATAGCGAAGGCTGGTTTGATACCGGCGATGTAGCGTTGATAGATGCCAATGGCTATGTGCGGATCACTGACCGTTCCAAAGACGTGATAAAATCCGGCGGCGAATGGATTTCTTCCATTGAAATGGAGAATTGCGCCGTGGCCCACCCCGAGGTGGCCGAAGCTGCTGCCGTGGCTGTGCCGCACCCGAAATGGGATGAGCGGCCCGTGCTGGCGATTGTGGCAGTGGCGGGCTGCACGCCAGCCCCCGCCGAGATCATGTCTTTGCTTGAAAAACGCTTTGCGAAGTGGCAGTTACCGGATGATATTTTTATGGTGGAAGACCTGCCACACACGGCCACGGGTAAAGTCTCTAAGTTAGAGCTGCGCCAGCGGCTGAAAGATCAAGGCTACGCACTGCCAGAATAAAGGGGTCTTATGACCGCGATTGACAAGTTTATCCGGCTGGAAGCCGTTGGCTGGTGGTTTGAGGCCGGGCGGCAAGAGGCGCGCGAGGTGATTGTGTCTTTTGGCGATGCCACCTTGCAAATCACCTCGCTAAAAGACGTGCCGTTGACCCATTGGTCTTTGCGCGCCACCAAGCGCATTGGCACCCGTGGCGAGGCCGTGATTTATTCGGCAGACCCGGAGCAGCACGAAGTGTTGGAGATCGAAGACACCGATATGATCCGCGCGATTAGTGCAGTGACCTCGGCGCTAACGCCGCCCCCCGCCAAGCGTAAAACCCGCTGGCTTTGGCGCGGCGCGGGGCTGGCTTTACTGCTGGGAGCGCTGAGCCAGTCACCACCGCTGATCTATGGCTTGGCGGGGCTAACCACCTCGCCCGCACGGTTGGCGGAAGTTTCGGTGAGCTTACGCGAAAAGGCGGGGCTGGCTTGCAAAGGCTGGCTGGGCCAACGCACCCTTGAAGACATGGCCAAGGCGCTATTTCCTACAGAGGTTCCCCCGGAAATGGTGGTGATTGACGGCTTGGACACACTGGTGCAGGCTTTGCCCAATGGCGATATTCTTATTTCTAAACAAGCGCTAGAGGCCTATTCGGCCCATGATTTGATGACGCAAGTGATGGCCGCTTGGGCGCATGCGCAAAACGGCGGAGCCAAATCGGCGCTTATCAAATCCCTCGGCCCAGTGGGCGCTTTGCGATACGTGATCTCTGGCCGTTTTCCTTCGGGCTTAACGGCGGCTATGCCCGCACACTTAACAGCCGAAGATTACATTCTGGCCCGCGATCAGTTGCTTTCGCTGGGTGTTTCACCCGATAGTTTGCAAAGGCAAGCAAGTGCCCATGGCTTTGGCCTGCCGCTCCCACAAACCGCTTTGCCCGAATTTATGTTGGCTGATTATGCCAAACTGCAAGGCATCTGCGCGGAATAGGCTCATTGACCACGGTAACATATTCTTTATGCCGCAAGTAATCAGAACTTGAGGGAAAATAAACACAACCGCACAACGCTTAACAATGACCATTGCTGGCGCCTTTATTCTTGCGAGCCTTGTGCTCGGGCACATGAACGGGCAGTTTGACGTAACCAAATTCGGCTGGACATGGATGCTGGCCTTTGTCGGGATCAATCTGTTTCAATCCGGGCTCACCAGATTTAGCCTGATGACAACGATTTTGAAGAAGCTCGACCTTAAGTAAACGCGGCGCCCACCCCGGGATACTAGAGCAATTTGGAACTCGAAAGTAACCGAATTGCCTTCCTATGCGGCTTCAGGTAAAGCATCAGCATTCTGAATTCGGAGAGCCTAAAATGACCATCCCCCCTGCCCCCCATGGCGCGCCTTGGCGTAATTTTTACGGTCGCACCAGTGGTAAAACCCTGCGCAAGGGGCAGGTTGATCACTTGGAAACCACACTAAAAGCGCTTACGCCGCTTGGGGTGAGCTGGGAGGAGAATCCGGAGCGAAATCCGGTGGACCTGAAGGCGCTATTTGGTGATGAACGCCCGGTTTGGCTGGAGATTGGCTTTGGCGGGGGTGAGCACATGTTGCATATGGCGCAGACCTATCCGGATATCGGCATTATCGGCTGTGAGCCATATGTAAACGGCGTGGCCATGCTGGTGCCGCGGATTGCTGAGCAGAATGTAAAAAACGCGCGCGTTTTGCATGGAGATGCCCGCGACATGCTGGACGTGCTGCCCGAGGCCTCACTTGACAAAGCCTTTCTGCTTTACCCGGACCCTTGGCCCAAGAAGCGCCACCACAAGCGCCGCTTTGTGAATGCCGAAAACATTGGCCCGTTGGCCCGTGCCCTCAAACCCGGTGCCGAATTTCGGGTGGCGACCGACATCGAAGATTATGTCCGCCACACGCTTGAGCACATGACCGCGCGGAAAGATTTTGAGTGGCTGGCCGAGGGGCCGGAAGACTGGCGGCAGCCATGGGATGACTGGCACCGCACCCGCTACGAGGCCAAGGCCATTCGCGAGGGGCGGGTGCCACATTACCTGAGTTTTAGGCGGGTTTGACGCCGGCCTGCTGCCTCCATTTTTGCTCATTGACCCCTTTGATGATCAGCCAGAGAAGGACGATCAGCTCTCCCCAGAAAAGGTAGATCGCAAATTTGATGGTGAAATCTGTGTAGAAGAAATAGATAAAGCTGTCTGCCAGATATCCAAAGCAACCGACCATCAGGGTCACCCCAATTGTGCTTGGCAAGAAATCGGATTTGTAGATCAGATATCCAAACGGAAACAGCCACAACCCCCAGAATATCTGCACAATAGCAATGCCGTAAGCACGGAAATCTAGCAGCGCCATTATGGATGCCGCTGAGCTGTCGGCAATGGGAAGCAACACAAGCACCACGCCATAGCTGGCTTCGTTCAGCATCGCTATCGGCACACCGACCAGCACCAAAATAACCATCAGCTTTGCAGCGATTTCCCCCACGGGGGCCAAAATTTTATAAAGCATAAGCACTAAAAACAGGTGCCCTAATTGCGTCAGCAAGGATGCAATTATCGCCCAGCGAACAAGAGTTACATTGGCGTGCAAATTGCTGATGGTCGCAGGAGCATCGCCGGGCGTTATAAGGCCCGGCACATAGCTGATGCCAAACCCGCCTGTGATGGCGATTAAAAAATAAACAAGGCCAGTGAGCTGTGAAAACCTTTTGATAGAGCGCATTTTGCGTCCCCTCTAATAATGAAAATGGGTGTTTCGATATTTGAGGAGATACATTCAGGGCCCGGCCATTGGAATGACCAGAATCCGAAGATCTGATATGCGAATATGCATGGTTGAGTGGCAAGGCGGGTTCCCGCACCGCCCTCATGGCGATACGCATTCAAATCCCGTCAAATGCGCTGCCGTTGCAGCGCGGCGCGGGTGCGGTGTTGCCACAAGCGCACAGCTTTGCGCGCCGCCACCGTCGCGGTGCTATCTCAGTTTTGGCGGTGCGCCTTCGGGCTGCTGGTTGGCCACGACGCCCATGCGCAGGCCGGCACCAATGCGGTGCGCCAAGGCGCTCCAGCTTGCGGCAAGATCGGTAGGGAGCGCCTCTGCCAGCACCTCGTCAAACACGCCCAGCCATATCGCAAAATGCTCGGGCTTGATCATTGGGCGCATTGAGTGCATGTGCTGCGGGTTACCGCTATAGCTGCGCTCGTGTAAAATGGCATTACGCCAAAACCGGGCGATTTTTTCTTCGTGATGCGCCCAGCGCGCGGCCTCATCAGGGATGCTGGCAAAAAACACGGGTGCAAGCACCTCATGCTGGCGCACGCGTGCGTAAAACTTGGCAACAACGGTATCAATCTCAGCGGCAGAAACCGGAAAGCGGGGTGGCATAGCCATGGGGAGTCCTTTCGTTTCTTCATAGCTATGCCACCGCTCCCAAAAAGCAAAAGGCCAAATTGGCGCAGGGTGTCGCAACGGCAGATTGTATTGGGTAAAAAATGTGTTAAAGTCCCGCCAAACACGGGGGCGAATATGGACGAATTTGTTTTACTTGGCATTCTGGCATTGCTGATTGTTTTTGGCCTGCCGATCTATTTGCTCGTTGCCCTTAGTCACCTCAAGGCCCGTGTGAATATGCTGGAAGCCTCACTTTCAACGCGGGCACCGGTTGCCATCAAGCCCGTTCCAGAAGCACCCACCGTTGCGCCGAAAAAAACACCGGTTGCGCCCCCATCAGCCCCGCCGCCCGAAACCAAACCCACAACCGCATGGAGCCCTGCGCCCAAAGTGACGCCAAAGCGCACATCATTTGTGTTCAGCGGTGAGCGGCTTGCGACGGCTACAAAATGGGCGCAGGATAATTGGGTGTTTATTCTAGCGGGGGTATCCCTGGCGCTGGCAGGTGTATTTTTGGTGCAATACGGCGTTGAAAACGGCCTGCTCAGCCCGCGTATGCGGGTGTTTGCGGCCATCGCGCTCGGTGCGGCGCTTATTGGAGCCGGAGAGTATATCCGGCGCAAAACCGGCAGTGATGAATCGGGCAGCTTTGCGCTGCTGCCTTCGGTTTTTGCCGGTGCGGGGCTTGTGGCCATTTTTGCAGGCGTGCTTTCGGCGCGTATGCTTTACGGCCTCATTGGCTCCGAAACGGCTTTTGTTGGCTTGGCGCTCACGGGCGCGCTCGCTATTGTGCTGGGCTGGGTTTATGGGCCGCTATTGGCAACGCTGGGCGTATTTGGCGCGCTGGCCGCGCCCTTCCTCGTGGGGGGCGGCTCCAACAATGCGGGCCCGCTGCACCTTTATTTTGCACTTATCGCTGCGGTGGCGCTGGCGATAGATGCGTATAAGCGCTGGGCTTGGCTTTCAGCACTGGCGCTTATCGGGGCATTCGGGGCCTCATGGCTGCTTTTGAGCGGGCGTGACACCAGTTTTCATGCCACGCTATTTGCCTTTATCACCGCCCTTATCGCCGTTGCCATTCCCCCGCTAACCCTTACGCCTCGTCATGCGGGTGCGCGGCTTACGGGCTTTCTGACCAACTCTCTAAAATCATCCTCAACCGCTTTTCCCACCCGCGTGGCCAGCGGGGCTTTTCTGGCAGCAACGGCTTATATCTGGTTTATTTATCTTCAGGATTCCTCGCTATTCTGGCTCGCCCTGATGTCCGCCGCCCTGTTGTTCCTCGCCGCTATTTTCTGGATGAAAGACGCCCCCGCGCTGGCAGACCTTGCTTTTGCCCCGCCCCTGCTGGCACTTGGCGTTATCGCCTATGAGGCCATGGAGGCCCGCCCTGTGGCTATGGCGTGGTTTGAAAATGTGAACCGCGAAGGGATCGACACGCCGTCAATGACGGTTGCGCTATTGCTCGCGGGGGCAGTGGCCGCCAGCCTTGCCTTTGCTTGGCGCAGCGCTTTTAGGCCCCCGCTCAAGATCACCAATACCGTGTTGGCCGCGGGCTTTGCCCCTTGGGTCGCGATTATCATTGAGCTTCGCTGGACGCCAAGCCTTGTGCTGGGCCAGGGCGTTTGGGCGATATATCTGGCAGTCATCGCCGCCATCATGGTTGTGCTGACCGAGCGCTTTGCCCGCCTTGACCCTAAAGAAGACCGCACCCGCACCGCACTGTTTGCCCTCTCGGCCATGTCGATGATCTCCTTTGTGGCAGTCATTTTGCTAGGTGGCATCGCGCTCACGCTATCCTTTGCTGTGATGGTGCTGGCCGCCGCATGGCTTGGCGAGCGCTTTAAGCTGCGCTTGCTGGATTTTTACATTCAGATTGGAGCCGTGCTTGTGAGCTTTCGGCTGGTGGCTTATCCGGGGTTGCTTTGGGCGTGGGAAGCCCCGCTTTGGGAGGTCTCGCTGGCCTTTATCGGCACACTTACTTTGCTGGCCACCGCTTGGTGGCTCAGGCGAGGCGGTCGAGCCTCTGTGGTGGTGGTGCTTGAATCCGCCATCTGGACACTGAGCGGTATCTTTGCCAGCTTGATGCTGGGGCGCTGGATGAAAGCCATGGGCTCAGATGAGCTATCTTATGTATTGGTTTCCTTTGGGGGCATGGTGTGGCTGATGCTGGCCGCCAACCAGCTTTACCGGCTAAAAGCAGGCGGGCGCTTGCGCTGGTTGCGCATTGTGCTGGCCAGCCTTTATGGCCTTGCCGGTGCCTTTGTAATGGCCGTTGCCGTTGGGGCAAACCCGGCGGTTTGGGCTGAGCTGCGCGCTATTGGATTGCCGATTTTTGGCAGCCTCGGGGCGGCTTACCTTCTGCCAGCCCTCCTGCTCGGGTTTGTAGGCTGGCGCTTTACGCATTTGCACCGCTGGCTGCGCATCCTGCTTTGGGCGGCGGCCGCGGGCTTTGCCGCGCTTTGGGTGGCGCTCGAAATACGGCATTTCTGGCGCGGGGATGATATGGCGAGCTATCTCACCTCAAAGCCCGAGCTTTATAGCTATACGGTGGCGATGATCCTTGCCGCGCTGGGCTTGCTGACGCTCGCCTTCATCCGGCAATCAGCGGGGTTGCGCAAGCTGGCTTTGGTGATGGTGCTACTCGTGGTGGCCAAGGTCTACTTTGTCGATGTGTCCGAGCTGGACGGCTTGCTCCGCGTGGTTTCGTTCTTGGTGCTAGGCTTGGTGGCCGCGCTTATGGCATGGGTGAACCGGCTGCTGAAAGCCAATGAGGCCAACGCTATTACGGCGGCCACGCCAGCCCTCGAACCGGACGAATAACATCCCCCGCGCCCACCTTGGTGAGCACAGGCGCAAAAGGCCAAGCGGAGCTGAGCGGTGCCAATACATGGTTGCGTATCCACGGTAAAACGGCGCTATAGGACTGATAAAGCGGCGTAAGAAAGCGGCTCATCATCTGGTAGGAAAACACATGTCGGCGGCGGGCGCGACCGTAAACCTTGAGCGCCAGCTCAACCGGGTGCTGCCCCAGCGCCGTGCCCAGCGCATAAGCATCCAGCAGCGCCATATTGGCCCCCTGCCCGAGCTGCGGACTGGCGCAATGGGCGGCATCCCCGATATAAGCCATGCGGCCATCGGATTTGTGCTTGAGCGTGCCATGGGTATAGCGCGCCACCGTCAGTTCATCATGGCTAGAGAACTGGCTCACAAATGGTGCAAATTCAGGCCAGAAATCGCTGGCCGCTTGCTGCCAGTCCGCCAACGGGGCCGCACGCCATTTGTCAAAATCAGAGATGCGGAGCGACCAAAAAATCGCGGCCTTTGGCGTGGTTTCACCGGGCATAATGCCCGCCATACGACTGGCCCCGCCGTAAACTTGAGAAAGCCGGTGCTGCGGTAGAGTGGAGGCCGCTGGCCAGTCCACGCTCGCCCAAAGCGCCCCGTATTTTAGCGGCGTGCTTTTCAGCGGAGAAAGCTTTGAGCCCGCCCCGCTGGCATCCACCAGCGCATCAAACGGCCCATGGCTGCCACCGTTTTTAGACTTAAAACAATGGCCGTCTTGCGCAGTGATTTCTGTTGAAGGCACTATCTCGCAACCGTTTTCAAGCGCTTTGGAAAGCAGCGCTTCAAAAAGACTGGCACGGTGGATAGCAAGCCCAAAGCGCGCCCCATAGCTGACATTCAGCGCCGCCTTGCCGCTGCCAAATTCAACCCCCCGCATATGCGAAATTTTGGCCCCTTTGGCCAGCACCGCCTCCGCCACCCCCAGCACCTTCAAAACCTCCAGCCCGACAGGCTGGACCACCAGCCCCGAGCCAACGGGAGAGGGCGCTTTGAACTGGTCAAATATCTGCACGCGGTGGCCTTTGGCAGCCAGCATTGCGCCTAGCGCTAGCCCGCCAATGCCACAACCGACGATGCCTATTTTGAGATCCGCTTTCATAGCCGGACCTTAGCGCGATGGCGCGGTGTTGAAAACCGCAAAGCACAGCGCGCAAGTCAAACAACGGCTCCCGCCCGCCAGTGCCGTGCCGCCCGTTTGGCGTGGCCTCGGCTTCGCCATCGGCAGGGGCTGGCGCCCCTCTCTGGCCAAGGCCATTCACCCCCAGCCACGAAAATTCAGCGCTTTACGCCCTGCCTACCGCGCCTTATAAAGCCGCTTATGGATAGTGCTTTGATCATACGAATTAGCCGCCCGGCGCTCTAAACAGAGCCGCCGGGAAAAGGTGTATGGCCTCGCCGCACCGCCCTCTATCCAGTTTTCACAACCTTACGGAGCGAGCTGATGTGCGCCGAGACCCCTGACTATAAACAAACCCTGAACCTGCCAAAAACCGATTTCCCAATGCGTGCGGGCCTGCCCAAGCGGGAGCCGGAATGGCTGCAAAAATGGGCCGATATGGACCTTTATGAGGCCCTGCGCGCCAAGCCGGGCCGCAAGCCCTTTTTGCTGCATGATGGCCCGCCCTATGCCAACGGGCATTTGCACATTGGCCACGCGCTGAACAAAATCCTGAAAGACATGGTGGTGCGCTCCCACCAGATGCTCGGGTTTGATGCCCGCTATGTGCCGGGCTGGGATTGCCACGGCCTTCCCATTGAGTGGAAGATCGAGGAGAAATACCGCCAGAAGGGCAAGAACAAAGACGATGTGCCGATCAACGAGCTCCGCGGCGAGTGTCGCAAATTTGCCCAAGGCTGGGTGGATATCCAGCGCGAGGAGTTTAAGCGGCTTGGCGTGAACGGCAAGTGGGACGACCCCTACCTGACGATGAATTTTGAGAGCGAGGCGGTGATTGCCGAGGAGTTCATGAAATTCGTGATGAACGGTTCGCTTTATCGCGGGTCAAAACCGGTGATGTGGTCTCCGGTTGAAAAAACCGCGCTGGCTGAGGCGGAGATCGAGTATCATGACCATCAGAGCCATACGATTTGGGTGCCTTTCAATATAGTATTCAACCCCAACATAGAAAAAGGTGTTGGATTCCGCGCCATCGGGCAAGGCATCCCCCCTGCTGATCCAACATACAATAAACTCCATGATGCCCGAGTTGTAATTTGGACAACAACGCCATGGACGATTCCATCAAATAAAGCTGTCGCATTTAGTCCAGACATTTCATATGGCGTATATGAGGTTACTAATGTGAGTGGTGAGTCTTGGGTGCAGCCCGGTGATCGATATGTTCTCGCCAGAAATCTGGCCGCTGACGTAATGAAAGCCGCACGAGTCAAAATCGGAGACTATTTCGAAGTCGCAACGGTTGATGAAAGTGATTTTGCAAAAATTTCACTGCGACACCCTTTCCATTCTGATAATTTGAATGACGATGATCTTTTGGTAGCTGATAATTTCTGGGATTACGATGTCCCCATGATCGACGGCGACCACGTTACTGACGACGCGGGCACAGGTTTTGTGCATACAGCGCCATCCCACGGTGCGGACGATTATGAGCTTTTTGTCAAAAAAGGCTGGACGCAGCGCATGACGCATAACGTCAATGAAAACTCGGCCTTTGAGGATTTCGTACCGTTCTTTGCCGGGCTGGAGGTTTTTAACCGCAAGGGCAAAGAGGGCAAAGCAAACCAAGCGGTGATCGCGAAATTGGTTGAGGCCAACGCCTTGATCGCGCGCGGGCGGGTTAAGCACAGCTATCCGCATTCTTGGCGCTCCAAAGCGCCGATCATTTTCCGCAATACGCCGCAATGGTTTGTGGCGATTGATCAGGAATTGAACGACGGCATGGACACGCACGGCAAAACCATCCGTGAACGCGCTTTGACCGAGATTGACAATGTGAACTGGACGCCGCGCTCTGGCCGCAATCGCCTGTATTCGATGATCGAAAACCGCCCTGACTGGGTGCTGTCGCGCCAACGGGCGTGGGGTGTGCCGCTGTCATGTTTCATCCGCGATGCGGGCGAAGGCAATGTTGAGATTTTGCGCGATGACGCGGTGAATGCTCGGATTGCTGAGGCTTTCCGCGCGGAAGGCGCTGATGCGTGGTTTGAGGACGGCGCGGCAGAACGGTTCTTGGGTGAACACGCAGGCCAAGGCTGGGAGCTGGTGACCGACATCCTCGATGTGTGGTTTGACTCAGGCTCCACCCATGCGTTTGTGATCCGAGATCGCGCTGATGGCTCGCCTGACGGCGTGGCCGATGTTTACCTTGAGGGCACTGACCAGCACCGTGGCTGGTTCCATTCCTCGCTGTTGCAATCGGTCGGCACTAAAGGCAAAGCGCCCTACCGTGAGGTGGTGACAGCTGGCTTTACGCTGGATGCCAAGGGTATGAAAATGTCCAAATCCATCGGCAATACCATCGCGCCCGAGCAGGTTATCCGGCAATACGGCGCTGATATTCTGCGGCTTTGGGTGGCGCAGGTTGATTATACCAATGACCAGCGCATCGGGGATGAGATCCTGAAAGGCGTGGCCGATAGCTACCGCCGCTTGCGCAACACCATGCGCTTTATGCTGGGCAATCTGAACGGGTTTGACGAGGCCGAGCGGGTGGAGGCCGCCGATATGCCCGAGCTGGAGCGCTTTGTGCTGCATCGCTTGGCAGAGCTCGATACCGTCGTGCGCGAGGGCTATGCGGCGCATGATTTCCAAGGTGTGTTCCAAAAACTGTTCCACTTCTGCACCTCTGATCTGTCCAGCCTTTACTTCGATATCCGCAAAGATGTGCTTTACTGCGATGGCGATAGCCTTGAGCGCCGCTCAGCCCGCACGGTGCTGGATATCCTGTTCCACCGCCTCACCACATGGCTGGCGCCAATGCTGGTTTTCACCATGGAAGATGTCTGGCTCCAGCGCTTTCCGGGGGCTGAAAGCTCGGTCCATATGCAGGACTTCCCCGCTACGCCCGATTGGCGTGACGCCGCGCTGGCCGCGCGCTGGGAAACCCTGCGCAAAGTGCGCCGCGTGGTAACGGGCGCCATTGAGGTTGAGCGCACCGCGAAGGTGATCGGGGCCTCGCTTGAGGCTGCGCCGACGGTCTATGTGGACGCCGATACCAAGGCCCTGCTGGACAGCGTGGATTTCGCAGATATCTGCATCACCTCCGCCCTAACGGTGGCCGATAGCACCGCCCCAGAAGCCGCCTTCACCCTGCCCGATGTGGCGGGCGTGTCCGTAACCTTCGCCAAAGCCGACGGGGAGAAATGCCAGCGCTGCTGGAAGATTTTACCGGATGTGGGCAGCCATGGGCATGAGGGCGTTTGTGGCCGGTGTGATGAGGCGTTGGGGTAAGCCGCCCCTTCGCCAATTGCGCGAACCATGGCTTGCGAGCCACCCTAAAAAGTGAAAAGATGCGCGGAAACATTTCCGCGCATCTTTTTGGTTTTTGGAGTGAACAATGGATATATCGAAAATAGGCCAATATGCTATCAAACTAGATAGCGATACATCTGTTGAGTTTGAAAATTTTACTCAGTTTGAAAACTGGTTGAAATCCGAAGTCAGAGCCTGGCATTGGCTTATTACTGAAGAAACGAAGGTAGACAGTTGGACATCTGGCGGCAGAAGCGTTTCTCCATTCACGATGACATCCGTGTTAACCGATACTCTACGTCTAGCAAAAATGAATTTGACCTTTGATAGTGATCAAGCGGCAAGCGCCGTTAAAGAAATTGAACTCGCGCTTGAAAACGGAACCTATATTGGTTCCGGCACACCAAAAGGAAAATTCCTGATCGAAGAAGGGGAAACAGATCCTGCCTTTGGCCTAAAGTTGTTAGAAGTCGTTCTTAACAAAAATCGCAACTTCATACCATCCGATCGGCAAGAGCTCTTAGCTATTTTTGCACTTAACGACTTTGAGCGAGGGTTCTCCAAGAAACGGCTGAAGGAAAGCATTGATGAATCCCAAAAAATAGTCGCTGACTTGCTAAGAATTCAGCCAGAGGTGGTTGAGGCACTGGATAATACCAAAGCGGAATTGGCTGATTTCAAAGCAGCCTTGAAAAAAGAGATCGCCCTAAAAGAACCTATCGATTATTGGAGCAAAAAATCTGATAATCATAAATATGCCACGGTCATTTTGGCCCTCTTATTCATCGGGTACTCAGCAACCGCCCTTTTCTTTCTCGCCAACTTCATCCCCGACTTTAAAGACGGCATTCAAGGGTTTATTGCCTCATGGAAAGATACAGGCGTTGGTGCGGTCGCTTCGTTTGCTGGCCTTATTGGCATAGGCATGGTGATTGCGCGGGTGCTTTATCGCTTGTTTGCCAGCCAGCTTCACCTGTGGAATGACGCGCGTGAGCGCGTAACCATGATACAGACCTATCTGGCGTTGGCGGCAGAGGGCCATGCAAAAGAGGAATTTCTTGGTGCCTTGATGCAACGGTTGTTTAGCCCTTCATCTGATGGGATCGTGAAATCTGATCTTGGGGCAGTTGGCCCATTGGATGGAATCATCAAGCAGTTTGGCAACAAATAGCCTCACCCACCCAATATCAAATCCGCCGCCTTTTCCCCGACCATAATGCTGGGCGCGTTTAGGTTGCCGTTGGGGATGCGGGGGAAGATGGAGCTGTCGGCGACGCGGAGGTTTTCAATGCCGATGACGCGGCAGGCGGGGTCGACCACGGCTAGGGGGTCATTTGCGGCACCGATGCGGGCTGTGCCGCAGGGGTGGAAGGCGCTTTCGGCGTGTTCTCGGATGAAGCCGTTTAGGTCGTCGTCAGATTGCAGGGCTTCGCCGGGTTGGATCTCTTTGCCTGCGTATGGCTTGAAGGCCTCTTGGCCAAAAATCTCGCGCGTCAGGCGGATGCAGTGGCGGAAGTCCTCCCAGTCGGCTTCTTCAGACATGTAATTGAAGCGGATTTCGGGAGCCTCCGCTGGGTCGGCACTCGCCAATGTAACCGCGCCGCGTGAGGGCGAACGCATGGGGCCAACATGGGCTTGGAAGCCGTGGCCCTCGGCGGCGGCTTTGCCATCATAGCGCACTGCGATCGGAATAAAGTGGTATTGGATATCGGGGTAGCTGGCCTTGGGCGAGCGCAGAAAGGCGGCGGTTTCAAACTGGTTGGAGGTGCCAAGGCCTGATTTGGCAAACAGCCACTGCGCGCCAATTAGCCCCTTGGAAAACAGGTTCCAGTGCTTGAACAGCGTTACGGGCTGGGTGCAGGCCTGCTGGATGTAAAGCTCTAGGTGGTCTTGCAGGTTTTGCCCAACGCCTGCGCGGTCGGCCAGCACCTCAATGCCATGCTCGGCGAGGTGGGCGGCGGGGCCGATGCCTGAAAGCATAAGCAGCTTGGGGGTGTTAATGGAGCTGGCAGAAATAATAACCTCGCGGTTGGCGTGCACCACCTCAACCTTGCCGCCACGCTCAATTTCAACGCCCACCGCGCGGCCATTTTCGATAACCACCTTGCGGGCAAAGCAGCGGAGCAGCGCACAGTTTTGCCGCTTAAGCGCGGGCTTTAGGTAGGCGTTGGCCGTAGACCACCGCCGCCCCTTCCAGACGGTCATTTCCATCGGGCCAAAGCCTTCTTGGCTTTCGCCGTTATAATCCTCGGTATAAGGAAAGCCCGCCTGCTGGCCGGCCTCCAGAAAGGCCTTGTGCAGCGGGTTGCTGCGCGGGCCACGGGTGACGTGCAGCGGGCCGGCATCGCCCCGCACACTTGAGCGCCCGCCATGCCAATGCTCCATGCGCTTGAAGTAGGGCAGCACGCCCTCATAATCCCAGCCCGTGGCGCCCAGCGAAGCCCAGTGGTTATAATCTTCGGCATTCCCCCGCACAAATACCATGCCGTTAATGCTGGAAGAGCCGCCAACGACTTTGCCGCGCGGGGTCACGAGTGACCGCCCGCCGAGGTGCGGCTCAGGCTGGGTTTTAAAGCCCCAATCATAGCGCTTCATATTCATCGGATAAGACAGCGCGGCGGGCATCTGGATAAAGGGGCCAATGTCCGAGCCGCCCGCCTCTAGCACCAGCACCGAGTGCTTACCAGACTCCGAAAGCCGATACGCCAGCGCCGCCCCAGCGGAGCCAGAACCAATGATGATAAAATCTGCCTGCATAGCGCGCTCCTGTTGGTTTATCTAACTTTAGGCAACCCTGCCTCGGGCATCAAGCCACAGAACGCCGGAATTTGCGCAGGGAAAACCGCCTCGTGGCGCATGGAATGCGGCAATTATGGAACAGACATTCTGTATCCTATATTTGGATTCGGCCTGTAAATAAAATTTCCTTGAATATTTGCACCCGCCATCCATACTATGGAGAATACTTGGAGGAATTTTATGCTTTTGATTGAAACCGAAGGCCAAATCGCAGAATTTGAAAAAGGTCGAGCGCTTGTAGGCACTTTCATTGACAATGCCTACAACCGAGAAAATTGGATTGGGTGATTGAAGCCAAGGATGGATTTGATGCTCATGTTGGCACCGCCTTTCACTTACTGATTCCGCATAGAGGAAATGGTTACACCGTTGACCATACCAGTAGTAGTCAATATGGCATTGCTTTAGCACGTGCCGTAATCAATCACCTCGAAATCAAGCATTCGGAATTGCCATGCATAGTTTTCCGTTCACAAGATAAAGAATACTTCTATTTAAAGCTTGGCAGGAAAACAAAGGGCGAATTTTTAGACATAATAGGAAACATTGGTGATCTGGCTGTGAAGTGCGCGAAAGATGGCCCTAGAGATCCATTGAAATTTAGAGAATACGTAAACATGCACACGGCTAATTACCTTAGACGGGAAAAGCTGTTGAGTGCAATTTCTCGGTCACTGCCAGCTTTGGGCGGCCTAATTAGCGGAATCGTTGATGCAAACGAGCTAGTTTAACAAACAATACGATCAAGCGGTTTCATCAAACGCGCGGCCGCGCGCCGGCAACCGTTTGCCGCCCCATCGGAGGCGTGAGCGAAGCGAACATGTCGTGAGATACAAAAAGGATGAAATAAAAATGGCGCGGTTGACGGGACTCGAACCCGCGGCCTCCGGCGTGACAGGCCGGCACTCTAACCAACTGAGCTACAACCGCGCAATCTTATGTTTTGTAAATGGCGCGGTTGACGGGACTCGAACCCGCGGCCTCCGGCGTGACAGGCCGGCACTCTAACCAACTGAGCTACAACCGCACATTTACAAATTGCCAAAAGCAAGCTTCTGGCGTAGGCGCGTTTTAGGGCCCGCGGGCGGGGGCGTCAAGCGCTTCCCGCACTGGTTTTGAAAATAGTTCGGGAGACTCACAAAGCTTAAGATCACACTGTGGCCGGAATCGATTTGTTTTTCGCAGACGCGCCATGTGGGAAAGCATCTTTCGTTGAATGACGCAGGCCAGACATTGAAGCTGGGCTTTACCAAAAGAGGTGATTCGGGGGGGAGGAAAGAGGTGGCTAGGGAGGGCCAGATATTTAGGGCTAAACCCCTTCAAGCGCCAAGGCTATCCCTTGCCCCACGCCGACACACATGGTTGCAAGCCCCTTTTCGCCTGATTTTAGCTCCATTGCCAGTGTGCCGGCCAGCCGTGCGCCCGACATGCCGAGCGGATGCCCCAGCGCAATCGCCCCGCCATTCGGGTTTACATGCGCTGCGTCATCGGCAATTCCCAATTGTCGTAAAACAGCAAGACCTTGGGCCGCAAAGGCCTCATTGAGTTCGATTACTGCAAAATATTGCGCCGAAATTCCGAGCATAGCGCAAAGTTTTTGCGTGGCGGGCACAGGGCCAATGCCCATAATGCGTGGCTCGACCCCTGCCGAAGCCCCTGCCAGCACCCTCGCGATCGGCGTTAAGCCATGCGCTTTCACGGCGGCCTCAGAGGCCATGATCAACCCCGCAGCACCATCATTCACCCCAGAGGCATTTCCTGCAGTCACTGAGCCACCCTCCCGAAAGGGCGCGCGCAATGCCGCCAGTTTCTCTAAGCTGCTCAGGCGCGGGTGTTCATCGGCCTCCACCACCGTATCGCCTTTTCGGCCTTTAACCGTAACGGCCACAATCTCACGCGCCAACCGCCCCCGCGCAGCCGCCACCCGCTCTTGTGAGCGCATCGCAAAGGCGTCTTGATCTTTCCGTGAAACCCCAAAATCCGCCGCGACATTTTCCGCCGTCTCCGGCATCGAATCTATCCCGTATTGCGCTTTCAGCAGTGGGTTAACAAACCGCCAGCCTATTGTCGTATCATACACTTCAGCCTGCCGCGAAAAAGCGGCCCCTGCCTTGGGCATCACAAACGGCGCCCGGGACATGCTCTCAACTCCCCCCGCGATCGCCATCTCAATTTCGCCTGCCTTAATACCCCGCGCCGCGGCCATCACCGCATCCATGCCCGATGCACAAAGCCGATTGAGCGTTATGCCCGGCACGCTTGATGGCAGCCCTGCCAGCAGCCCCGCCATACGCGCCACATTGCGGTTATCCTCCCCAGCTTGGTTGGCGCAGCCGAGGAACACTTCATCTATGTTTGCGGGGTCCAGCCCCGAATTGCGCGCCAGTAACTCAGCGATCGGTATTGCAGCCAAATCATCAGCCCGAACCGCGCTCAGCCCGCCGCCATAACGGCCAATCGGGGTGCGGATATAGTCGCAAATGTAAGCTTCGGTCATTCTTGGCTCCTCAATTCAGGCGGGTTTCCGACCATCCATACCCTGACCGCGCGGTCAATGCCACAAAATGTTGCGTGGAACACAGGAATATAATACTATATGCATGCAAACCAAGCGAGGAGAACCCCCATGGGCAAGAGAGACGACCTGATTGCAATCTATGCATCTGATCTAAAAGAAAAATGTGGCATGGCCCCGGATATGGACCTGCTAACCAAAGTCACCATCGGTTGCGGCCCTGCAATTTATAATGCAGATGCGTCTACAGTTGCAGGCTCACAAGAATCAGAGCTAGACACCGTGAAAAACAGCTTTTTGATCAAAAAGCTGGGCCTGAAAGACGGGCCGGAGCTTATGACGGCGATCAACGAAGCCATCACGACTTATGGAAAATCAAACCGCAACAAATACCGCGCGGTGATCTATTATATGTTGACAAAGAAGTTCGGCAAAGAAAAGGTTTACGGATAAACCATATATGCCTGACCGCGCTTCGGTCAGGCGTTTTTTGGGCTGATCTGGTTCACGTGACCCATTTTCCGCCCCGGCTTCACTTCGATTTTTCCATATAGATGTATTGCTGAATTATGCCATTCTTCCAAATGGTTAACCTCATCGCCGATCAAGTTAGTCATCTCTGCGTTGCTGTGGCGCTGCCCATCCCCTAGTGGCCAACCTACGATCGCGCGGATATGCTGCTCGAACTGGTCTATCAGGCAGGCATTTTGCGTCCAATGTCCCGAATTATGCACACGCGGGGCAATTTCATTCACCATTAAACCACCTGATGTCACAAACAGTTCCACCCCCATCACGCCTACATAGTCCAGCGCGTTTAGCACCCGTGCGGCCAGTAGCACCGCATCAGTTTGTAGCGCATGCGATATTTGGGCGGGCACTGTGGTTTTGTGCAAAATACCATCAATGTGAACGTTTTCCCCAGGGTCAAAACACGCCACTTCGCCGCCAGCATTGCGCGCGGCAATGATCGATATCTCCCGCTCAAACGGGATCATTTGCTCCAAAACCGCAGGTGCGCCATTTAGCGCGTCAAAAGCCGCTCCCGCTTGAGCAAGCTCTGTAATTTTCACCTGCCCTTTGCCATCATACCCAAAACGACGCGTTTTTAGGATGGCAGGCGTGCCTATTTCGCCCAGCGCCGCCTCTAGCTGCGCCAGAGCATCCACCTGCGCAAAGGGGGCCACGCGCACACCCTGCGCTTCCAAAAACTGCTTTTCGCTTATGCGGTCTTGCGAGACCTCAAGCGCGTTGCGACGGGGCAGAACCGTCACGATCTGCTCTACGATATCCAGCGCTGCGGCTGGAATATTTTCAAACTCAAAGGTGGCAATGTCGACGGACTCGGCAAAGTCGCGCAGTGCTGCTGCGTCATCATACTCAGCCGTAAACACCTTTGCGGCCACATCACCAGCGGGCGGCTCTGGCTGTGGCTCAAAGATATGCACGCGCATCCCGAGCCGCGCGGCTGCCATTGAAAGCATCCGCCCCAGCTGTCCGCCACCCAAAATACCAATGGTCTTAACCAAGCTCAACCTCCTCGGCGATGCTGGCGGTTTGCGCCGCGCGGTAAGTATCCAGCCTTGCGGCCAGCTCCATATCTGCCCCCGCCAGAATAGCCGCGGCTAAAAGCCCTGCATTGGCGGCACCGGCGGGGCCAATAGCCAAGGTGCCTACGGGAATGCCTTTGGGCATTTGCACAATAGACAGCAGCGAATCCCAGCCCGAAAGAATGGAGGATTTTACCGGCACCCCCAGCACAGGCACGCGGGTTTTGGCGGCCAGCATACCGGGCAAATGCGCCGCCCCGCCCGCGCCTGCAATGATCACCTTAATCCGGTTTTCCACCGCATTTTCAGCGTATTCAAATAGCCGGTCCGGGGTTCGGTGCGCACTCACGATTTTGGTTTCATAGGGCACGCCGAGCGCGTCCAAAACCTGTGCGGCTTCCTTCATGGTGGGCCAGTCAGACTGGCTCCCCATCACAATGCCTACTTTGCGTTCACCCATATCGGCCTCCTGTTTGCTGACTTGTAGCGGATGCGCCGCCTCTGTTCAACTCACCCTCTTGCGCCCGGCGCAATTAGCAACCATATTTCAGAGCATATCTGAAAAGGGGCCAGCATGGGCAACTCAAATTTTGCAAATCATCCATTTCTGCTTGGGTTTGAGCGGTTAGACCGCTTGATGGAGCGGAGTGCGCAAAATGACGGCTACCCGCCATATAACATCGAGCAAGTGTCGGAAAACGATTTTCGTATTTCGCTGGCGGTGGCTGGATTTGCAGAAAGTGATCTTGATATCACACTTTCTAATGGTGAGCTTATGATTAAAGGCGCGCAGGTAGAAGCCCCAACGCCCCGCACATATTTGCACCAAGGCATTGCCGCCCGCCACTTCCAGCGCCGCTTTGTGCTAGCCGAAGGAGTGGAGGTGCGGCATGCCTATATGGAAAACGGCCTGCTGCACATCGAGCTTAGGCGCGATGTGCAGCAGCCGGTTTCTCATAAAATCGAGATCAACCGGCGATAAGCCCGAGCTGCTCCAACTTCAAAATCACCTGGTGGGCGCAGTTATCTACGTCTACATTTTCGGTATCTATCACCAGCTCTGCTGTGGTTGGCGCCTCATAAGGGTCTGAAATTCCGGTGAATTCCTTGATCTTACCTGCGCGCGCCAGCTTATAAAGCCCCTTGCGGTCACGGCGCTCGCACTCTGCCAAAGAGGTCGCCACATGCACTTCGATCATCGAGCCAAAGGCTTCGATATCTTCCCGCACGGCGCGGCGGGTGCTGGTATAGGGTGCAATGGGCGCGCAAATAGCAATGCCGCCGTTTTTGGTAATTTCCGAAGCCACATAGCCAATACGGCGGATGTTGAGGTCTCGGTGCTCTTTGGAAAACCCAAGCTCGGAGCTAAGGTTTTTGCGCACCACGTCGCCGTCCAGCAGCGTTACGGGGCGGCCACCCATTTCCATCAGCTTAACCATAAGTGCATTGGCGATGGTGGATTTACCAGAGCCGGAAAGACCGGTAAAAAACACCGTAAAGCCCTGCGCGTGGCGGGGAGGCTTGGTGCGCCGTAGCTCTTCCACCACGGCGGGGAAAGAGAACCAATCGGGGATCTCCAGCCCCTCTTGCAAGCGCCGCCGCAGCTCGGTGCCCGAGATATTAAGCACGGTCATGCCCTCGGCTACCTCGTCCGCTGGCTCATACTGCGCCTTTTCCTGCACATAAACCATGTGCTTGAAGGGCACCATTTCCACGCCGATTTCGGCCTCGTGCTTTTGGAAAAGCTCTTGTGCGTCATAAGGGCCATAAAAATCATCCCCAGCTGAGTTTTTGCCCGGCCCCGCGTGGTCTCGCCCGACAATAAAGTGGGTGCAACCGTGGTTTTTTCGAATCAAACCATGCCACACCGCTTCACGCGGGCCAGCCATACGCATGGCGAGGTTGAGCAAGCTCATGGCGGTGGTTGATTGCGGATATTTATCCAGCACCGCCTCATAGCAGCGCACACGGGTGAAGTGGTCAATATCGCCCGGTTTTGTCATGCCAACAATCGGATGAATCAATAGGTTCGCCTGTGTTTCCTTGGCCGCACGGAAGGTGAGCTCTTGGTGGGCCCGGTGCAGCGGATTGCGGGTTTGGAAGGCCACCACTTTGCGCCAACCCATTTTGCGGAAATAGGCGCGCAGCTCATTGGGGGTGTCGCGGCGGCGGCGGTAATCATAATGCACGGGGGCTTGAATGCCGATTATTGGCCCGCCGAGATAAACGCCGCCCGCGTGGTTATGTAGATAATTCACCGCCGGATGGGCAGGGTCATCGGCCCCAAACACTTTTTCGGCCTCGCGGGCTTTGTTAGGCGTCCAGCGGTCTGTTACCGACAGAATCGCCAAAATCACGCCCTCTTCATCACGCAAGGCAATATCTTGCCCCGGCGCCACGCCTTCGGAAAACTTTTCAGATACATCCAGTGTGATCGGCATAGGCCAAAGCGCGCCATCGGCCAGCCTCATATTCTCTACAACACCATTATAATCGGCCTCGCTCATAAAGCCTTTAAGCGGGTTAAAGCCGCCGTTCATCAGCAGCTCAAGATCACAGACCTGCCGCGCTGTTAGGTCCCAGCTGGGCAGCTCGGCGGCCTCCAGCTTGAGCTTTTCAGCACTATCGTGGGAGACAAACAATTCGGGGATCGGGGTCAGGTTTTGCATGAGAGTCCATCGGTTAAGGGCTGGAAGCATGGGTATTTAACGCTCATCCCAGCCAATACCAAGGGTTGATTAATAAATCTACTCTTGATCCGCCGTATTTTGCACCTTTTTAGGGTTCAAAGTCGGCGCCATGGGCATGTTCCATTCAAATAGCACCAAATGAGTGAGGTCGGGGCGGGAGCGAGACGGGTAAAGCATACCATGGGCCCCCAAGATGCGAGCAGCATCACTTATCTGCCATGTTGGCGACGGGCGCGGCCCATCCTGCCACACCAAATTTGTGTCTATAGGATCAACATCGAGGCGCTCACATTGGCTGTGGTCACGTAAATCTAGCACCTGCGCACGGGCGAGCCACAGTGGCAGTGCCACCTGTTCGGGCGTTTCAGCGCTTTTGTAGCGCGCCATGGCCACGCGGGTGCCTTCAATTGTTTTCGACAGGTAAAGCGCCCGTTGGCCATGATGGTGAAACCGCCCCTCGGGGCTGCGCGCGGGCAAAAGGACATCTTCCGCCCGCGCCTTATCAATGAGCCGAAAAAACCGGCCCTTGAGCAGCTTCACTCTTGTTCTGCCAAAAACCGCTCGGCTTCCAGTGCGGCCATGCAACCCATGCCCGCCGAGGTGATTGCTTGGCGGTATTTATAGTCGGTGATGTCACCCGCCGCAAAAACACCCGGAATTGAGGTTTCGGTGCTGTCGGGCTTGGTCACGACATAGCCGCCCATGTGGGTTTCAAGCGTGTCTTTCACCAGCTCGTTGGCAGGGGCGTGGCCGATGGCAATAAACACGCCTTTGCACGGGATATCGGTGATTTCGCCGGTTTTTACGTTTTTAACCTTAACACCTTCAACCCCGAGCGGGTTTTCAGAGCCATAAACTTCATCAAGCTCATGAAACCAAAGCGGCTCGATCTTTTCGTTATTCATCAGGCGGTTGATAAGGATTTTCTCGGCGCGCAGTTCGTCACGACGGTGAATGAGGGTCACCTTGGAGGCGAAATTTGTCAGGAACAGCGCTTCTTCCACGGCAGAATTACCGCCGCCGATCACCACGATCTCTTGGCCGCGATAGAAAAAACCATCACATGTGGCGCAGGCAGAAACGCCAAAGCCTTTGAACTTTTCCTCCGAGGGCAGCCCCAGCCACTTGGCCTGTGCGCCGGTGGCGAGGATGACTGAATCCGCCGTATAGGTGGTGCCGGTTTCACCTTGGGCAGTAAAGGGCCGCTTGGAAAGGTCAAGGCCGCTGATATGGTCAGAGATGATTTCGGTGCCAGCGGCGCGGGCGTGTTCTTCCATTTCCACCATCAAATCAGGGCCTTGGACCTCTTGGCGGGAGGGCCAGTTTTCTACTTCTGTGGTAATGGTCAACTGCCCGCCGGGCTGAATGCCCTGCACCAGAACCGGCGCTAGCATAGCGCGAGAACCGTATACACCCGCAGTATAGCCCGCAGGCCCCGAGCCGATGATCAGCAATTTTGTATGTTTAGTGTTACCCATGGGGGAATTCCTTTTCACATTCATTTGCCTCAATATAAGCAGGCTTGTGTGCTGATTGAACCCCTAGATTCCGGCAAATATCAAGCCAAATTGCGAAACAATATTGCGAAAATTGGCGAGGTTAGGTAACAAGGATAAATCTCTAAAGCAAATCAGGACCATTATGCCCCATAACAAGCTCGACCCTATTGACCGGAAAATACTGTCTGAATTGCAGGCTGATGGCCGGATGACCAATGTGGAGCTTTCCCAAAGGGTTGGTATTTCGGCGCCGCCCTGCTTGCGTAGGGTGCGCACGCTGGAAGAAGTGGGGCTGATCAAGGGTTACCACGCTGATGTAAACGCCCGCGATCTTGGCTTTGAAGTTCAGGTATTTGCCATGGTTGGGTTACATTCGCAGGCCGAAGTAGACCTAGTGGAATTTGAAGAACGGGTGCAGGGCTGGCCCTTGGTGCGCGAATGTCACATGCTGAATGGTGAAATAGATTTTATTTTGAAATGTGTGGCTCCGGACCTCACAAGCTTTCAGAATTTCCTGACCCATGAGCTCACCTCGGCCCCAAATGTGGCCAGCGTTAAAACCTCGTTGGTGATTCGTAACGCTAAAGACGCGCCCGGTGTGCCTTTTGATGTGATGGAAGCGCGGGCCGAAACCTAAAGCGAGCGCTCCCGCCTGTTGGACGATTTTGCTGCGCAAAACGCCAACAGTTGGGCTTGGCCTCGCCTGCGGCTCGGCAGGGGCTTTGCCCCTCTGCGCAAGCGCATTCACCCCAGGATATTTTGGCAATTTGGAAATGGTTTAGGTCGCGATAACGGATAGCATGCGGCCATAGCTTGGTAGATTGTTATGCTGTGAATAGCGGTAGGAATAGAAGGTTTCCGGTGCGGCATAGGTGCATTGGCCTGTCCATTCGGCATGGATCGCACCGGCCTGACGGAGGCGGTTGAGGGTAAAGCTTGGCAGATCGAAGAGGTATTTTCCCTGCGGAGCGCAGGTGAAAAAGCGGCTATTGTCCGGGTTTTCATCGAAAAATATTTCGAAGAACTCGGAGCCGACCTCGTAGTTTTTCTGGCTAATGCAGGGGCCGATTACGGCGGTGATATCGGCGGCTCCGAGCGCGCGCATGGCGTCCATCGTCGCCTCCAACACGCCGCCAAAGGCACCGCGCCAGCCCGCATGGGCGGCACCTATAACACCTGCTTTGGCATCTTGAAACAGAACTGGCGCGCAATCGGCGGTGAGCACCCCCAGAGCGATGCCTTGGCCTTTGCTGACCATGGCGTCGGCTTTAGTGCCTTTGGTATAATCTTCCGGGGTGTTGACAGTGAGCACATCGGCGGAGTGGGTTTGGGTGACCGAATATAGTTGCTCTGGCACCACGCCAACATGGCCCGCGATCAAAGCCCGGTTTTGCGCAATCAGCGCGGGGGCTTCGGGGGAACCATAGCCGCAGTTCAGCGCGGCAAACACGCCTTTTGAAACGCCGCCATGGCGGGTAAAAAAGCCGTGGGGGGCAGATAAGAATGATGACGTAACGGGCTTAAGTGCCATGTTCAAACCCCGCGATTTCACCGTGGCCCTCAGGCACCAAAGCCAGCACTTTGAACAGCTTGCCCATCTCGTTCGGGCTTGTCAATCGCGCCATATCTGCGGCCACCCCCTTTGCGCCCGCCGTTGCTAGCGCTTGCTTGCGCGCCTCAATCCCGAGGCGGGTAAGGAACTGCCCTTGCGTTGTAAACCCGTGGGCCACGCCGTTTTGCACTAGATCTTTGAAACGCACATGCGCTGTTAGGTCCGCTTTGCCGGGGGCGGAAAACGGCTCAGCTTTTTGGTGTTGAAGCACGGCTTGAAAGGTGTCTCCGATGCCATCAAAACCGCCATAATCTACGATAAGCGCCGCGCCACCTTGGGTGGCTATCCGCTTGGTCAGAGTATTGGCAATCGCTTGCGAAGCTGCGGCCACCTCCACAATGCGGCCTGTTTCAAGGCTTGCAAATGCAGCCTCCAAATCGGGCTGCTGGACTGTGTCGGACAACACCCATGTGAGGCCCTCTCCTACCAGCCGCTCTTGCCAGCCAAAATCATTTTTTATGAATTGCCGGATGGGCAAGGCGTCAAAGAACTCGTTAGCGATGGCAAAAACAGGGCCGCTGGGCAGGTCTTCTAAGCGCGCAATATGGCGCATATCGCCGAGCGCCTCGCGCTGCACGGCTTGCAGGCGCGTGCTGGTTTCCAGCAGGCAAACTTCGGCGGCCTCTAGAAAGGCTGGCGCAAGCTTTGCCACCCGTAGAATGTCGGCCATCAGGGTGCCACGGCCCGGCCCCAACTCTAGCAGAATAAAGTGATCTGGCGCACCGGATTCTTGCCACATATGCACCAGCCACAGCCCGATAAGCTCACCAAACATTTGGCTGATTTCGGGCGCAGTGGTAAAATCACCATCCGCGCCAAAGGGCTGCTGCTGCATATAATAGCCGTGTTCGGGGTGGCTCAGGCACAGCTGCATATAGCGGCTCAGCGGCATTGGGCCTTGGGCCGCAATTTCGGCCTCAATGATGGCTGTTAGCGCCGTCACGTCTTGGCCTTGATTCTGAGGATCATCCAAAGCCCAACCAAAATCATTGGCAATGAGAGTAGCTGCCCCATGGTGACGCCGGTATTGGCGAAGGTGAAGATATAGCCGATCGGGTTATCTACCGAGGTAAATTGCGCGTCTGGCTGGCGGAAATATTCGACCACCCAACGCGAGGCACCATAGCCAAACAGAAACACGCCAATTAACCGCCCCGGGGCCTTTAGCCAGCCTTTGCGCCACACCAGCCAGCTCATCACCAGCCCCAGCACCAGCCCCTCCAAGCCCGCTTCGTAAAGTTGGCTGGGGTGGCGCAGGCACTCGCCCAGCCACTCGGGCGGGCAGGTTTGGGCTCGGGGGTCTGGAAAGCTTACGCCCCATGCGGCATCGGTTGGCCTACCCCAAAGCTCGGGCTTAATGAAATTGGCGAGGCGGCCAAAGAACAGGCCAAGAGGGGCTACAACGGCCACGGCATCCCCGATGCTTAATATCGGCAGTTTGTGCTTCCATCCGAAAAGCGCCACGCCCGCCGCCACGCCAGCAAAGCCGCCATGGAAGGCCATGCCGCCTTCCCAAACCTTCAGAATGCTCAGCGGATCAGCCAAATAGGGCGCCGGATTATAGAAGATCACAAAGCCCAAGCGCCCACCGATGATCACCCCCAGCACCATCCATGTCAGCAGATCTTCAACCTGCTTTTTGCTGAGCGGCACGCTGTGCCACAGCCTTGGGCGGGCAACCAGCAGCAGGATATAGCGCCAGCCCAGCACCAGCCCCGCGATATAGGCCAGCGCATACCAGCGCAGGGCCACGTTGAAGCCAAACAGCTCAAACGCAAAAATTTCGGGGGCTATATCTGGGAACGGGAGGGCAAGCAGCACGGGGCGTCCTTGGTGATTGTGATTGGCAATAGTCCGGCAACGGCCTATATATAAGCTAGGTTTTTGAAAAGGAAATGTCCAATGCAATCACGCAACCGTGTGCTCGACGATATGTCAAAGCTAATGACCAACGCCATGGGGGTTGCGCAAGGCGCGCGCACCGAGGCCGAAACCGCGATGAAATCTGTGATGGACCGCTGGATGGCGGACCGTGAATTTGTTTCGCGTGAGGAGTTTGAGGCCGTGCGCTTGATGGCACAAAAGGCGCGCGAAGAATGCACCGCCCTTGAAGCGCGCATTGCAGCGCTGGAAGCCAAGTAACAAGACCAACGAATCGCTTTACAGGGGCGCGCCGCCATACATATAGTATGGCAGGCCGCCCTATACGCGATTTATAGAGGTGTGCCATAGTGATTTGGAGCCTCATATGCATATTCAGGAGCTGGAAGATTTGCACCCGATTGACCTTGTTCAATCGCTCGCGCAAAGCCATGACTGGGTGTTTGAGCGCCAAAATGATGACCAGATCGCACTGGTGGTTGAGGGGCTTTGGCAACAATATGCCGTGAGCCTTGTGTGGTCTGATATGAATGAGACCTTGCGGCTGGTGTGCAGTTTTGAATTTGCCCCGCCAAAGGCCAAGCTGGCAGCACTGTATGAAACCCTGAACCTTGCCAATAACAGCTGCTGGAGCGGCGCATTTTCTTATTGGCAGGATCAGCAAACCATGGCCTATATTTACGGGTTAAACCTTGCGGGCGGGGCCGTTGCCAGCCCGCAGCAGGTGGATGATATGATGCGGGTTAGCGTGGCGGCCTGCGAAAAGCTATATCCGGCTTTTCAGCTGGTAAGCTGGGGTGATGACACCCCCGCACAAGCCATGCAGGCCGCGATCAGCGATGCTTATGGGCGGGCCTAATATGGATGGTGACTTGGTTCTCGTTGGCTGTGGTAAGATGGGCTCAGCCATGCTGGATGGCTGGCTGGCCAAGGGCGTGCAGCCCTCAACTATCTGGGTTTTAGAGCCTTACCCGAGCGGCCGCCTGAAGGCGCTGCAAGCCCAAGGGCTACACCTGAATGATGGCCTGCCGAGCGCTCCGGCGCTTTGTATGCTGGCCGTAAAGCCGCAATACATGAAAGAGGCCCTGCCCCAGCTCAAGGGCATGGGGGCCACTGTGTTCCTCTCGATTGCCGCGGGCATACCACTGGAAACCCTGGCGCAAGAACTGGGCGGCGGGCCGATTATACGCGCCATGCCCAACACCCCTGCCGCCATCGGGCGCGGGATTACGGCGATTGTTGGCAACGCTGCGGCCACACCCGAAAACATGCAACTGGCCGAGGGCTTGCTGCAAGCGATTGGAGAAACCATCCGGCTGGACGCAGAAGACCAGATGGATGCTGTTACGGCGCTTTCCGGCTCTGGCCCCGCCTATGTGTTTCACCTGATTGAGGCTATGGCAGCGGCGGGCATGGTTGAGGGGCTGCCTGAGGACATGGCCATTAAACTGGCGACAGCTACAGTGGCAGGGGCTGGCATGCTGGCATCTAAATCTGATGAAAGCGCCGCACAGCTTCGCATTAATGTGACCAGCCCAGCGGGCACGACGGAAGCAGGGCTAAAGGTGCTGATGGATGCCAAAAATGGCCTGCCCCCGCTGATGCGCCAAACCATCAAAGCCGCCGCTGATCGCTCCAAAGCGCTACGCGATAGCTAAGGCTTGCTTTTCTTCACCAAAGATTGATACCTATCGGCACAGAATGGCACCATACTGCCGATGATTCTCACCAGCTAAAGCGAGGCGGCCATGCTGGATTTTGAAACCTTTCTAAAAGTCGATATGCGCGTGGGCAAAGTGCTGCGTGCTGAACCATACCCCGAGGCCCGAAAACCCGCGATAAAGCTCTGGGTCGATTTCGGGGCTGATATTGGCGAGAAAAAAACCTCGGCGCAGATCACCGATAATTACACTCCT
Organism: Paracoccaceae bacterium; assembly: GCA_016744015.1. Classification (GTDB taxonomy): domain Bacteria; phylum Pseudomonadota; class Alphaproteobacteria; order Rhodobacterales; family Rhodobacteraceae; genus UBA3077. The sequence continues at coordinate 94,991 of JADGFD010000003.1, forward strand.
GAAAGCCTAATTGGCCGTTTTGTGGTAGGTGTGGTCAACTTCCCGCCGCGCCAGATCGGCAAGTTTATGTCGGAGTTTTTGGTGATTGGCGCGGAAGATGATGCCGGCGGCATTGTATTGTTAACCCCTGAAAAAACCGTGCCCCTTGGCGGGCGCGTGCATTAGGAGCGCGTGATGGCAAGGCCCAGAATCATTGTGACCCGCAAGCTGCCCGAGCCTGTTGAAGCGCGGCTGAAATCGCTTTTCACCGTGGCGCTTAACCCGACTGACATGCCTTTTACCAAAGCCAAGCTGACCACAGCTATGGCCAAGGCCGACGGGCTTCTTTGCACCTTTGGGGACAAAATAGACGAAGATATTTTCGCCGCCAACGGTGCGCGCAAGGTCAAGATTGTTGCCAATTTCGGGGTGGGCACCAACCATATTGACCTAGAAACCGCCGAGGATATCGGGGTGGTGGTGACCAACACCCCCGGCGTGCTCAATGATGCCACAGCAGACCTTGCCATGGCGTTAATTTTAGCCAGCACTCGCCGGATGTTTTTCCATGAGGCCCGCTTGCGGCGGGGAGATTGGGAGGGTTTTGATATCACTTCGGGGCTGGGTAGTTCTTTACGCGGTAAAACCCTTGGTGTGGTCGGCATGGGCCGGATCGGCACGGCACTGGCGCAGCGGGCCCATTTTGGTTTTGGCATGAAGGTGATCTATTTCAACCGCTCCAAAGTGCTGGTGCCATCCATTCCAGAAGCGAAAGCGGCTGAGACCCTTGACGCGCTCATGGCTGAGGCAGATGTGGTCTCGCTACATGTGCCGGGCGACGCCCATAACCGCCACTTGATCAGCGCCAAGCGGTTGGCTCTGATGAAGCCTGACGCTCATTTGGTGAACACTGCACGCGGAGATGTGGTAGACGAAGCCGCCTTGATTGCCGCTTTGGAAAGCGGCGCTATCGCCGGTGCGGGGCTTGATGTTTTTGAGCAAGAGCCTGCGGTGCCTGAGGCGCTTAGGCTGTTGGAAAACGTGACCTTGTTGCCGCATATAGGCAGCGCCACACTAGAAACCCGCATCGCCATGGGGATGCGGGCGGTTGATAATCTGGTGGCGTTTTTTGCTGAGCAAGTGCCGCCACATCAAGTGGTGTAACCTTCCCCGCGGGAAAGGTTACTTTAGGCTAACATTGCTATATTGTTAAGTTTTTATCGCCCTATGGCTTCTCGCCAGTGGCGACGGCACAGAGAATGATAGGTCTCATTCCCGCCGATTTGCACCTGCTCACCACCGGTGAGCACACGGCCTTCCTCATCTTGGCGCACCACCATCGTGGCCTTTTTGCCGCAATGACAAATGGTACGCACCTCGCGCATTTCGTCGGACCAAGCCAGCAGCGCCGCTGAACCGGGGAAAAGCTCCCCCATAAAATCCACGCGCAAGCCATAGCACATAACGGGCACACCCAGATCATCCACCGCGCGGGCGAGCTGCCAGACCTGTTCTTTGCTCAGAAACTGGGCTTCGTCGATAAAAACACAGGCAACGGAGCCGTGAGCAAGCCGCGCTTTGATCATATCAAACAAATTGCTACTGGCGCTGAATTTGTCCGAGGGCGCATCAATGCCGATTCGGCTGGCAATTTTGCCTTCGCCCGCGCGGTCATCTAGCTGGGCGGTCAGGAGATAGGTCTCCATGCCGCCTTCATTATAGTTATAGGACGCTTGCAAAAGAATGGTGCTTTTGCCGGCGTTCATGGTGGAGTAATTAAAATAGAGTTTAGCCATGCGAACTTATTATATCGGATAGAAGAGAGCGTCTAGCGCTTAGGTGCCTCGCTTCGCTCGGCTATCGCGGCGCGTCAGGCATTGCACTATTTGGCAACGGTAGGACCCGCGCCGCGTTGCAGCTGCGGCGCTTGTTGCAGTGCAAAATTCAAGCGCGTTATCGGCTCAGCGCGGCGCGCGCACAGACTCCCCAAGCAATACAATTGCCAGACGCGCCGCCACGGCGTCGCACACGCATTTTTTCCGAAGGGGAAAAGCCGCCCGCAGGGCGTATGGGATGGTGCGGCTTGGGGCTACGCCATGGTTTGCAGAAAGACGGCGCGGGTATTGGCGTCATCAATATGGCTTGACAAAGCCTCGCATAACTCCTCACGGGTGCGGCAGGTTTTGGCGGTTTTCTTGATCAAAATTTTAGCGATTGGGCCGATATGGGGCACCAGTTCTCGCGTCAGGGCCTCTAGTAGCTCATTACTCAACATCGGACCCGCCCCTGTCATACTGGCACCGGTTTGGCCAAGATGCGCCTGCACAGCAGCTTTAAAGGCGTCCCGATGCTCGGGGCCGAGCTCGGCGGCGAGCTGGTTAACAAGCGCGCCAGTATCAGTGGTGGAGGCCGACACCCGCTTTACCAGCACCTTGGCAATGGGGCCAATTTGGGTAGTTAGCAGGCTTTCGATCTGCGCCAGTGCCGATTTTGGCATTTGCGAGGCCATGGTCTGGCTTAGCGCCGCTGCGGGCGCTGGGGCTGCGGGGGCCATGACCACAGTGCGGTCTGTATCATCCAGCGCCGCTCGGTCAACGTTGCGCAGGGCTTCATGGATCGCGTTGGCAAAGGCGCGGGCGTCAGGCGTGCGGTTGGCAGGATCAGCCACAAGGGTTTGGGCGGAAAGCTGATAGAGCCCTTCGGGGAGCCCAGGGGCTAAGCTACGCAGATCAAGCGACTGGCCGGAAATGACCTTTTGGGTCAGTTCCCCAAGCGAGGCGGATTCAAAGGGTTTACGCGCCGTCAGCAACTCAAACAAGATCACGCCCGCGCCAAAAATGTCGGCGCGATGGCCAGCGTGCTGACCCATAAATTGCTCGGGCGACATATAATCCGGCGTGCCAATCATGCCGCCTTGGGTCGCCCCAAGGGACTCGACCTTGGCCACGCCAAAATCAGCCAGCTTTACGCTGCCATTGGGCAAAAGCAGCACATTGGCGGGTTTGATATCTCGATGCACAATGCCCGCGGTATGGATAGCATCCAGCCCGGCCAGCATTTGTGTTAGAATCGAGCCAACTTCTTGCAAGTTAGGTAGTGGGCGGCGTTTGATGCGGTCTTCTACCGTTTCGGACTCGATATATTCCATTACCAGATAAGGCTGTTCATCCTGTTCCAGATAGTCAAATATCGTGACCAAGTTGCCATGCAGCACCCGCCCTGCGGCCTTGGCCTCACGGGCAAAGCGCTCTAGCCAGGAGGCGCGTTCGTCGGCATCCATTAGGTGAGTGTGCAGGGTTTTAATGGCCACAACCCGGTCAATATCCGGATCATGGCCCTTATAAACAACTCCCATTGCCCCCTGCCCCAGCACGGAATCAACGAGGTATTTGCCAACAGATTTTGGCGCTTGGGAGGTCATATTAGTCGTCCAGCAGCTTCATGGCGCTGGCCAGTGAGCGGCGCATGCGGTTAAAGGAAGAGGAGAGCGAGGAGATTTCATCGCCACCTTTTTTCACGTATTCTTCTGCCGAGAAATCGCCCATCGACACCTGCTCTGAAATGCCGGACATCACCGAAACCGGCTTCAAAACGATACGCGAGAGCATGATATTCACCAGAATAATCACCACGGCAAAGGCCGCGCCGATCGAGGCCAAAATCACCAGCACCAGATCAATGGCGCGCTTGTCGGCCAGTGCCATTGGCACGGATACAATTTGCGCCCCAATGGTTTCCCCCATTTGCCAGCCAAAGCCATTATCTGGCCCGTAAAGGTCCAGCATGGCGGCGGGGGCGATGTCCGGGTCCGAGTGGCAGGTCAGGCAGCTCTCTTTTTTGATCGTAAACGGAAAGGCCACAACATAGGAGCGGCCCGCATCGGTTTCGCGGATGCTGACCACACGATCAAGGCTCTGGTCATCGCGAAGCTGGTCGATCAGGTCGGCCTCCCAATCATTGGCAAGGTCGTCAGGGTTAGTGGGGTTGAGCGCGGCTTCTTTATAGGAATATTCGGGGAAACTTTCCTGAAACTTGGCAAAAACCGTTTGCGCCGAGAAGGATGGCACGGAGTTTGGAATAAACAGAATGGCGTTATCATCAGCCAGTAGCGGCGTGATACCAGTGGCGGTATAATTGCGCACCGCCAGCGCATTGGAGCGCACAATGTCGATCTCGTTTTCGATTTCCTGCAACACATTTCGCTGCGCGGCTTGATAGGTCAGAAACGAGGCCGCCCCCATGCCAATAAGGCAGGCGGTCACCAAAACAAGGTTAAACTTGGCGCGTAATTTCATAACTGATTCCTTTTTCCCCTAGGCACATTCTTAAATAAATGTATTACTGTCGTGTAACTTACGCCAGATTTGTTTAATATGATATAGAGCTTATTTGGCCCTAATTGAAACAGGTTTTATAGATGCTTAAATATTTTATTGTAATATCGCTGACACTTAGCACCGTTTTCTCAGCCAATGCGCAGGAGATGCGGCCCTTTAATGAGGTCTCGATTGTGGGGCTTATCATTACTTCTGGCGAAGAAACCACTGTTTCGGCAAGCGTGACCCAAACGCTCGAATCACTGGATGCGCAGGTGCTTACGGCCAATGCGCCCAATGCATCCCAGATGCGCTCTATCCTCAAGCGCTTTGCGGGCGCGGCGATAGATGTAGACGTAGCGCTGGTTTATTACGATGGTACCGTGCTCAAAATTGGTGACCGCGAGTTTGTAGCCCCCGGCGGCATTACCCTACGGCGGCGCTCTGATTTGCTAACCAAAGCCATTCCGCTTTCGGCCTTGGCGCGGGCCACGGCGCTGGCGGGCAATGGCGGCGCGGTGCTGGTGCATTCAAGCGATAGCGGTGTGGCCTTAATTGACGGCATAACACTGGTTGAAAATGCACCGGGCCCGCGCACTGGCACCAGCCCTATCCTGTTTGCCAATGCTCCGGCAACCGAAGGTGTGGCAGCGGGGCTGGCATCCATGATACAAATTGAAGGGGACATTAGCCTGAGCGACGCTTTGCTTGGGCTTTCTCAGCTGAGCGGCGTGAGCATCTCACAGCAGCCCACTGGGGCCACCATGCTGCGGGTTTACCCTGCGCCTGAGGTTGTGGAAATGGCTGCTGAAGCAACGGCGGACACAACAGACTCTACAGAAACGGTCGAAACTTCCGAAGCCACCGGCCTGCCACAGGTTGGCGACGCAACCCCCGAAGCTGATTCAGCCGCAGGGGTTGCCGCAACCGTTGAAGCGCTCGAAAACGGCACGGATGTTGCCGCGATAGTTGATGAAACCAATAGCACCGATGCCGAGATGGCAACAGATGAAAGCACGGAAACGGCAGAAGACACCATGGAAACTCAAAATGCTACGGCCGATCTAGCCGCAGATTCCGAGCTTTCGATCGAAGTGCTGCGCGCCATGCAAGGTGCACTCACCCGCGGACAAAAACGCACGATCCAGCAGAAACTGCGCAACATGCGCTATTATCGCGGCTTGATTGATGGCATATTTGGCCCGCAAACCGCGCGGGCGATTTCCGCCTATCAGGAGTCCGTTGGGGCGACGGTTACCGGCGTATTGACGCCAATTCAACTGGAGGCGTTGAGTGAGTAGCTTGCGCGAATCGTGAAATTGGTTATACCTATGGTTGCTGTGAAAGATTAGAGGCAATATGATTAGAGCCATCCTTTTTGTGGCCCTTGTGGCCTTTTCTCCCCTTGCAGCTTTGGCGCAAGAGCGGGTGGCCTTGCTCATTGGCAATTCAAATTATCAGCGCACCGAGCTGCACCTGCCCAACCCCGCCAATGACGCCGAGGCGCTTGGCAGCAAACTGGAAGAGCTTGGCTTTACCGTGATCAAGGCGATTGACACCAATCAAGCGGCGGTTGAATCTGCGCTGGCTGACTTTACGGTTGCCGCTAAAAATGCCGAAATGGCTGTGTTTTTCTTTGCTGGCCATGGCGTGCAGGTGAGCGGGGAAAACTATTTGGTGTCCACCGATTTCACCGAATTCAACGCCAGCGGGCTGCAAAACAATGCCCTCACCATGGGGGATATCCGCGCGGCTTTTGAGGCCGCCAGCCCTGATGTGGGCATCGTGATATTGGATGCCTGCCGTAACAACCCCTTTGTGGCCGCAGGGCAAGCGCCGCCGGGCTTGGCGCGCTCCACTGGCGGCGCGGGGCTGCTGATCGCTTATGCCACCGACCCCGGCAATGTGGCATTTGATGGTGCGGGCAATAACAGCGTTTTCACCAAAGCGATTATTGATAATATCGAAACCAAAGGCCTTGAGGCCCGCATCATGTTTGGTCGCGTCCGCCAGCAGGTAATTTTGGAAACGCGGGGCGCGCAAATTCCGTGGGTCGAAGAGGCCGTGCTGGGCGAGCACTATTTTGCAGGCCAAGTGCGCGAGGGCGTGGTGGCCGTGGGCAATGCTTATTCTCGTGAGCTGGCCGTATGGCGCGAAATTTCAGCGCAAACCGATGTGGGCGTTTTTGAAGGCTACATTGAGGAATACCCCGAGGGGGTGTTCACGGCCTTTGCCACCGACCGGATCAAAATGATAGAGCGGGCGCGGGCCGCAGGGGCCCCTTCAGGGCAAACCAGCGCCGAGCTTTTGGCAGGCGAGCCGCCCGAGCGCATTGAAAACGCCCTGGCAGTGCTGGGCTTTTTGCAAGCCACTCGTGACCTGTCAGACGTGACGCTAGAGCGGCTTTCCAGCGCCTTTGACATTTACCGCATGCAGTTGCCCAACCCCGATGAAGCCAGCGTCGAGCGGCTTTACCAAGATGCCGCGCGGATGACGATTTTTCTAGGGGCGACCACCGCACAGCAGCTTCGGGTAGATATCGTGACCCTTTCGAGCATCGACCGCACGCTGGATATCGCCACAAAAGCCATTGCCGAAATCGAAGAAATTGCCAAGACCAACCCCGATGCGCTGCCAATTTTGGAAGAAAGCCGTCGCGATGTAGCCGCAATTGAAGACGCCTTGACCCAAGTTTTGGAGCGGCTGGATGAAAGTCGGCTTTACTATCAATCTCTGATAGATCAGGCACAGTCCTCCTTTCCCGAGGCTTTCGCCGAAGGTCAAACAGACGCCATCCTGCCACAATCGGGGCTAAGCCGCCTTGAGCAGCGCTTGGCGGATGACGCCGCTTTATTTATTAAACACGTTCAGAGCTACACACCGGAAACAGAAGGAACTTACGCATGGCTTATAGATTTTCTGCCACAAGACTAATATCAGCCACATTGGTGAGCACATTGGCTCTGAGCGCCTGTGTGCCCGTTGTTACACCGGGCATTCCCAGCGTAACCACCTCTCGCGGGTTTGCAACGCCGGAAGAGGCCGAGCTAAACCGGCGCTCGCAGGCCCTGCAAAAAACCATTATCGAGGGGGCTGCCACAGGCGCGGCGGCAGGGGCGGCTTTGAGCCTTGCCAATGGTGGTGATAATTTCTGGCGCAATGTGCTTGTTGGTGCCGCAGTTGGCGGGCTGGCAGGCTCCTATATTGCCAGCTTGCAGCGCAATTTTTCTGACCGTGAATCCCAGCTTAAGCAGGCGCGTAAAGACATTCGCGCAACCAACACCGATGTAGCCGCCACGCTTAACATCATGCGCACGGTGCAACGCCGCGAAATTGCCGAAGTTAACGAGCTACGCGCCGCGCTAGCTGCCGGCCGCACAGACTCCGCCTCATTGGCTGCCCGCATTAGCGTAGCTGAGGCCAATCTGGCAGATATGGAAGGCGCAATTGATGGCGCTGAAAACCGTGCGGCGGAGTTCACCCAAGCCCGCGCAGCCATTGCCGCAGAGCCGGGTAATGGCAATATTGACGGCGAACTCAGCGAGTTGCAGAACCGGATTACGCAAATGCGGGCTGTGGCAGATGATTTATCCAATAATATTTAGGAGATTGTTATGAAAGCATTTTTACTTATCGGCGCATCGGCTTTGTCCTTGTCTGCCTGCGAGGTTTCGGAAGACCCTGCCGATGGCGGCTTCCTTTCCGGCATTGTGGGTGTGGCCGGTGGCGGCTACCAAAGTCGGATTGACGCGCTGGAAGCACAGCTGGCAGCTGACCAAGCGCGGGCGAATGGCCTTGCCGCCGAGCAGCTTCGGCTGCAAGCGGCCTCGGCCAGCACCGCGGCCCAGCTTCGCAACATGCGCTCACAATTTGCCGCGCTACAAGCGGTGATCCAAGGGCAGGTTGCCACACTGGATGCACGCGGCGTGGCCGTCAGCAGCGGCTTGAAAGCCAAAGCACAAACGGTCGCCACCGCAACGCCCGGTGGCAGCAGTGACGCTGCACGGCTGGCCTCTCTGAGGGCCGCCATTGCAGATGCCCGCGCACTCTCGGCTGACCTTAGCCGGCTATCATGACCCTGGCGCGGACCATAAATCCGATGCCGGAATTTGTAGAGGTCGCCTTAAAAAATGAGGGACTGGCGGCGACTTACGCCGACCGTCCACCCTATCAGCGTAATGACTACCTTGGCTGGATAGCCCGTGCCAAGCGCGAGGCCACAAAGGCCAAGCGCCTGCGGCAAATGCTGGATGAGCTGGCGGCAGGCAATGCCTATATGGGCATGAAATGGCGCGGCAAGGCGGGGTGAAACCCCACCCTACAATTCTTGCAAAGCAAACACTTCGATCTCGCCTTTGGCGCGTTCCTCAATAGCGCGCGCAGCGGCCCGCGCCCCTGCAGCGGTGGTGAAATACGGGATTTTGTCATAAAGCGCTATGCGGCGAATTTCGCGGCTGTCTTCAATGGATTGCGCCCCTTCGGTGGTGTTAAACACCAGATCAATTTCGCCGTCTTTCATCAAGTCCGTGATGTCAGGGCGGCCCTCGTAAACCTTGTTTACCATCTCCGCCTGCAAGCCATTTTCCTTCAGATAAGCCGCCGTGCCACGGGTGGCCCGAATAGCAAAACCCTGCTTGGTGAGAATTTCAAGCGCTTCCAAAACCAGCGGGCCTTTGTCGGTTTCTTTGATCGAAACAAACACAGTGCCCTTAAGCGGCAGCTCTGTCCCCGCCCCCATTTGTGCCTTCAAAAAGGCCTTGGAGAAGGTCGTATCAAGCCCCATAACCTCACCGGTGGAGCGCATTTCTGGCCCAAGCAGCGTATCAACACCGGGGAAGCGGGCGAAGGGTAGCACCACCTCTTTCACGGCAAAATACTTGGTGTCTGGCGACTTCAGGTTAAACTCCGAAAGCTTGGCTCCCGCCATAACCTGCGCCGCAATCGAGGCAATGGGTGAGTTCACCGCTTTGGCCACAAAGGGCACGGTGCGGCTGGCGCGAGGGTTCACCTCCAGCACAAAAATCTCGCCGTTTTTGACGGCGAACTGCACGTTCATCAGGCCGACCACGCCAAGGCCAAGGGCCATGGCTTTGGTTTGGCGTTTCATCTCGTCGATCAGCTCACGGCTAAGCGAATACGGCGGCAGCGAGCAGGCGCTATCGCCCGAGTGCACGCCGGCCTCCTCGATATGCTCCATAATGCCGGCCACATGCACGGCCTCACCATCACAAAGCGCATCCACGTCGACCTCAATGGCGCCCGTCAGGTAGCTATCCAGCAGCACAGGGTTATCACCGGAAACCTTCACGGCCTCGTTGATATAGCGCTTAAGGTGGGCATCATCGCGCACAATTTCCATGCCACGGCCACCGAGCACATAAGAGGGCCGGATGACCAGTGGATAGCCAACATCTTGCGCGATTTCCATCGCTTGTTCGGGGCTGGTCGCGATGCCGTTATAGGGCTGCTTCAAGTCCAGATCGTTCAGCAGCTTTTGGAAGCGCTCACGGTCTTCAGCCAAGTCAATCGCATCGGGCGTGGTGCCGAGGATAGGGATCCCAGCGGCCTCAAGATCATTCGCCAGCTTCAGCGGGGTTTGCCCGCCGAATTGCACAATAACGCCGTGCAGTGTGCCGTTTTCCTGCTCAACCCGCAGAATTTCCATAACAGATTCAAAGCTGAGCGGCTCAAAATATAGCCGGTCAGACGTGTCATAATCCGTGCTCACCGTTTCAGGGTTGCAGTTGATCATGATGGTTTCATAGCCTGCATCCGTGAGCGAGAAACAGGCGTGGCAACAGCAGTAATCAAACTCGATCCCTTGACCAATGCGGTTTGGCCCGCCACCAAGAATAACCACCTTTTTACGGTCGGTCGGGCGGCTTTCGCACTCAACATCGCCCATAACCGCGCTTTCGTAGGTCGAATACATATAGGGAGTTTGCGCCTCAAATTCCGCCGCACAGGTATCAATGCGCTTAAAGCTCGCAACCACGCCATGTCTGTGGCGCAGCGCCCGCACTTCGGTTTCGGACTTGCCGGTCAGCATGGCCAACCGCGCATCCGAAAAGCCCATCATTTTCAGGGTCCGCATTTGCGGTTCGGTTTTGGGCAAGCCATTCAGCGACAGCTTAACCTCCTGCTGGATAATTTCGCGAATGCGGGCGAGGAACCACGGGTCAAACTTGGTAATCTCAAACAATTCCTCATCAGAAAACCCATAGCGCATGGCGTGGGCGATAATCAGCATCCGGTCCGGCGTTTGCCCCGCCAGCGCCTTAGTGAGCGCCTTATCAATTGCCATTTGCGCATCCGCATTGGCACCAACAATTATCCGGTCCAGTCCAGTTTTGAAGCCTTGTTCAAAGGTCACGTCGTCACCAAAAGGCATCTCGGCAATATCGACTTCGTCAAAGCCACATAGCCCCGTTTCCATGCTACAGAGCGCCTTTTGCAGGCTCTCATGGATGGTCCGTCCGATGGCCATGGCCTCGCCAACCGATTTCATCGCGGTGGTTAGCGTGGCTTCAGAGCCGGGGAATTTCTCAAAGGTAAAGCGCGGAATTTTGGTGACAACATAATCAATGGTTGGCTCAAAGCTGGCGGGCGTCACTTTGGTGATGTCGTTGTCCAGCTCATCCAGCGTATACCCCACCGCAAGCTTCGCCGCGATTTTGGCGATCGGAAAGCCCGTGGCCTTGGAGGCCAGCGCCGATGAGCGGCTGACCCGCGGATTCATCTCGATCACCACCATGCGGCCATCCGCAGGGTTCACGGCCCATTGCACGTTAGAGCCGCCAGTTTCCACCCCGATTTCGCGCAGCACGTTAATGCTATGCGTCCGCATCATCTGGTATTCTTTATCGCTCAGTGTCAGCGCGGGGGCCACGGTGATGCTATCACCGGTATGCACGCCCATCGGGTCAATATTCTCGATAGAGCAAATGATGATGGCGTTGTCGGCTTTGTCCCGCACCACCTCCATCTCAAACTCTTTCCAGCCCAGCAGGCTTTCATCAATCAAGATCTGGTTCACCGGCGAGGCATCAAGCCCACTCGCACAAATGCGCTCGTAATCCTCTTTGTTATAGGCGATGCCGCCACCGGTGCCGCCCATGGTAAAGGCAGGGCGAATGATGGCCGGCAGGCCGATATCCGGCAGGGCTGCCATGCATTCTTCCATAGTTTCCGCTACGGTTGCACGGGGGTTTTCAATGCCCAAACGGTCCATCGCTTCACGAAAAAGCTTACGGTCCTCGGCCATTTCAATGGCTTTGCGGTCAGCCCCAATTAGCTGCACGTTAAACTTTGCCAGCACGCCCATATCATCCAGCGAAAGCGCCGTGTTCAAGCCGGTTTGTCCACCCATGGTTGGCAGCAGCGCATCGGGCCGCTCTTTTTCGATAATTTTGACTACGGTCTCGGGCGTGATCGGTTCAATATACGTGGCGTCGGCCATATCCGGGTCGGTCATAATCGTGGCGGGGTTGGAGTTCACTAGAATAACCCGGTAACCCTCTTCCTTCAGCGCCTTACAGGCCTGCGTGCCGGAATAATCAAACTCACAAGCCTGCCCAATAATAATGGGGCCTGCGCCGATGATCATGATTGAGGAAATGTCGGTTCTTTTTGGCATGATGGCCCCGTGCGTTTGGCCGCAAAGGCCAAAAGGCCCAGCGCGGATGTGGATTCGCCGTGATTTGCAAATTGGAGTGGTTATAATAGCTGTGGCACAAGGCGCAACCCTGTGGGGCCGAATTCAGCACGGCATTTGTATCAATGCACCAATATTTCAGTTTTCCCTGCCGATCGAAGCGAGCACGGCCCGTAGGGCAATGGCCTCGCTTGTGTAGTTTGCATCCCTTAAAGGGGGTTGTTTAACTTCAGCACACTCTCTGATACACTCGATTCAGGTTGATTTTCCAACCGCCCAACAGGCTTTGGCGCTGCGGGTTGCCACACCTTTAGATGTTGACCAATTAAGCTATAGAATTCAGGAACAATCCGCTCCAGATCCTCAATAAAGGTTCTCGGCCCAGAAAATCTGTTAACTAACGGCTCGATAAGAAGTATTTCGAAGCTGTGGGGCGCTAGCTTAGCATTTTGTGCTTGAATTGCGTCAGGGCTTTCTCGCAGCTTCACCAATCTTTCCTGCGTATAGCCAACTCTCGACGGCCAGTGTGCGCGAACAATTATTCGTTCATCATCTGACTTAAGCATACGAAGCAACCAATTTATACGTGCTTTTGTGGATTTACGATCCGACGGTGCTTTAAGGGACATAGAAACGTCAATCGTTCGGCGGCCCAAATCTGCTTCAACATTAATTTCCGACGCTGCGTCGGGAACTAGAAACACTGCGGAAAGCAGTTTTGTTTCGCAAAACTTGGCAATTTCCGCTTTAAGTCGCAAATTTGGATCTTTTACAAATTTAGTTTCAATTTTTTGCCGCACAGTTTTGCCAACAATGCGCGACAGCATCAGGCAAAGGTCTCGCTGTTCTTCCAGCCACCCCGCGATCGTTGTCTCAACCTCTGAAGAAGATTTCACAAGAAGGCCACCCGTTTTGGCCGCACTTACCACCTCCCGCCAGCCTTTGTTCATTTGATCAAAGCCAGTAATGCCCGTAGATTTATGATCTAAAAACCTGATAAATTCGTCCAGCAAGTGTTTTTGTTCGGTGTCAGCATGAGACTCCAATTGCAACAATCTAGAAGCGGTAAATATTGACATCCATGACCAATGGAAAAGTTCAACTTTCTTTAGCAATTTCTTATTGGCACTTATTGGCGGATGATCTGCCCGCGCAACAAATTGATTGCTAATCGTTATGACGGCGTCAATCGAGTTTTCTCGCGCAAGCCTTAAGTAGCGCTCGACTTGGTCTTGCTCTAACTCGGCCTTTCCAATTTTAAACTCAACCAAGGCAGACCATTGCTTCCGGCCATTCGTCACAACAATCAGACCATCTGGCCTATTTGTCTTTTCAGCATCTGACTTAAATATCACCTCGGAGAAACATTCAACTTTTGAGCGCGCCCCAACTCGGAGGGAAATTGATTGAAAAAGGGATTTGGAAAGCTCGGGCAGAAGTGGAAGAAGAGCCAAAAACACGGAAGCAATTCGGTTTTCTTTATTTGTTTCCGCAACGATTGGAAACAGCCGCGACCGCTCTCCCTGAATCAGTTTTTCTACTATCGACATTGCATCCCCACATGTTGGCCATGCAATTAAACTACATGTCGGCCAACAAATCAACTTTAGCGCGTCATAGACATTTACAAAAAAGAGCGCAGCTCTCGCCGCGCTCTTAGGATTAGCGAGTGGTTTTCGCCTATTCAGCCAAACATGTCGGCAGTTATGCCGTCATACCAGCCGACACTCTCCCCATAAGTGGCTTCGCGCGTTGCCGCATCTTCGCCTACTTGTGAAACAAAGCCGGAGGTTTTGGCGATTTTCTCGTCGGTGGCCTCATAAGAGGCCCCAACTTTTACGCCATCGTTTGTATCAAGCAATGACCAGCAGGTATTGCTGAAGCGTGCCGGGAATACCGAGGAGCCGGTGAGCTCGCCGCGCACCGCATTGGCGCATACTTTGGCTTGGCTATTGGCCGAGAAGCCGGATTTTGGCATGTCGCCCTGCTGTGAGCTATCGCCGAGCACATAGATGTTTTCATCTGCGCGGGTGGCCATATTGTGCGGGTTCACCGGTGCCCAGCCAGCGTCGTTTGTTACGCCTGCAAGGTCGGCAATCCGGCCAGCTTTCATGGCGGGGATCACGTTACACACGTCCACCTTTACCACTTCGCCGTCCGCCACAACTTCCATGCTGCCGGGGCGCACTTCATCTACCGCGCCGCCAAAATCGGGGCTAATCCACTCAACCATGCCCGCATAATGGCGGGCCCAGCCGTCTTCAAACAGGGCTTGCTTGGAAAAGCCGGGCTTAGGATCAAAAATCATAATTTTGGCGGTTGGATTGTGCTCTTTGAAGTAATGCGCCACCATGGAAACCCGCTCATATGGCCCAGGAGGGCAGCGGAACGGGTTGGGCGGGGCGACCATGGCATAGGTGCCACCTTGTGGCATCGATTCCATTTGCGCCCGCAACAGCTCGGTTTGTGAACCGGCCTTATAAGCATGTGGCATAGCGTTTTGCGCGCTGGTATCCCAGCCCTGCACCGCGCCATCCTTAAAATCAATGCCCGGAGACAGGATCAGCTTGTCATATGGCACCGAGCCACCGCCAGCGAGTGCCACAGTCTTGGCGTCACGGTCTACCCCAACAGCCCAATCATGCACCACATTGATGCCCTGCGCGGCCAAAGCCCCGTAAGAGTGGCCAAGGCTCGCCATATCACGATAGCCACCAAGGTAAAGGTTGGAGAAAAAGCATGTGTAATAGGTGCGTGTAGGCTCGATCAGCACTACGTCAATCGCGCCCGCACTATCTTTGGCAATATAGCGTGCGGCCGTTGCGCCACCAGCGCCACCGCCCACAACCACAACCCGTGGCTTGCCATGGGCCGCGCCCATGACCATGGGGGCACTCATAGTGGCGGCTGCTGCCACCCCTGCGCCCAAAAATCCGCGTCTGTCTAGTTTCATGTTACTTCTCCCGTTTGGTTTGGTTTTATTTCTGGATACTTTCATAATATGCAGCCAGCGCCGCAATTTCGTCATTGCCCAAGGTGCTGGTGATTTGCTGCATCACGGCATTGTCCCTATCCTTGTTTTTATAGGCGTGCAGCACGGTTACAAAAGCATTGGCAGGCCAGTTGATAATCGGCGGAATGCCACTGCTATCGCCGCTCTCCTGATGGCAGGTCACACAGGTGGAGGACAAGTATTGCCCATATTCCACATTGCCCTCAATTGCGAGAATTTCAGGCGCGACCTCCGGGTCGCTGGGCTCCAAATGGGCTGTCCCGAGATTGGTTTCAGGTGTTAGCGTAGCAAGAAATTCCAGCAAATGGTCAATATCGCCTTCATTGCGCACGCCCCTATAGGCCATGCGGGTGCGTGGCAGGAAATCAGCCGGCGCAATTAGAAAAGCGCGCAACATGTCCTCATCCCAGATCAGCCCATCTGCGGCACGCTCTACCATAGCGCGGGAATAGCGAAAGCCCTCAACGGCACCAGCCGCACGGCCAATAATCTCGTTTAGATGGGGGCCAACTTTGTTGCGACCTTCCGGGCCGATCTCATGGCAACCAACACAGCGAAGCGTGCGAAACAGGCGCTGGCCTTCCTCTGCGTGGCCATCAGCCAAAGCAGAAACCGGAGATGCCAAAAGCAAACAGAGCGGAGCAAAGAATAGAATGCGAAGTGACGTGAACATATTCCGACTATACCGATTCTATTCACTTAAACTACATAAATTATTGGTATTTATTGATATGCTGAATGCGATATTAAAGAATTACAGATGTTTATTCTTTTATTTACAAGGTGTTATCTGGGTAATATTACATTATATAATTACACCACTTTTTTGTATTTAAACTGCAAAACACAAAAACACGCCCGAATCAGGCGGGTTTAGGAAGCTATATCAACCTGTTTAAGCGTATAAGCCCATGGCCTTAGGGGTGAAATCAGGGAACACTTCTGCAATGTTATCGGCTTGCATATGCTGCTGCATGACCCCGGCCAGCACGTGGCGATAATCGGTCGTAATAGCCAAATCAGCGCGGTCATCCAGCGCATCATTGGCCAGCCCCGGCCATTCGCCTAGCATTTGGCCGCCCTTCACGCCTGCGCCCAACACCATCATGGCGTTACCATAACCATGATCAGTGCCGCCGGAGGTGTTGGCACGCAGGCGGCGGCCAAATTCGCTCATCACCACCACATTTACCCGTTCGGCCTCATTGCCAAGATCGCGCCAAAAAGCTTGTAGGCCGGTAGAAAGCGCGTCAACGCTACCGCCAAAGCTATTAGGCTGGTCTTCATGGGTATCCCAGCCGCCATAATCCACCGTGGCCACGCGCAAGCCTAGGTCCAGCTTTATGGCACGGGCAATGGTTTTGAACGCACCAGCAAGATCGGACTCGGGGTATTCCACGCTGGGAATATAGTCTTTTGCTCCGCCATCACGGTTCACTATCCGGCCCTGAAGCGTGTTGGAAAGCTGCACGAGCCGCTGGATAGGCGCACCCATTAGCGGGTGCTGGCCAAAACCTTGCAGCAAACGCTGGCGCAAAATCGGGGCCATCTCGTGGCCATTGGCCAAAATCAGGTCTTCCAGCGTATCGGCCACGGCCACATCACGGGCACCGCGCACACTATCAGGTGCAGAGCCAACCGAAAGCAGGGGCAAAATGCCCTCGCTATGCTGGCTGGCAAACCAGCGGCCAAGCCAGCCCCCCGCCGAGCCATGCACTGCCGCCCGCTCCATTTTTGCCTCAGCGTCAAAATGCGAGCGGGTGCCATCGGTCAGGCCCGACGCATGGATAACAGAAAGCTCACCTGCGCTATAAAGCTCGGAAAGCCCCCGCGCTTGCGGATGGAAGCGAAAATCAACATCGGCGGCCATATCTTTCATGGCGTGACCCGCCTCATCCCCTTTGCGCAGCACGCGCATGCTGTCGGGGCGTGCGGCGATATAATCTAGATCGGCGGTGGGGGAGATCAAGTTGAGCCCATCAGCCCCGCCACGCAGAAACACAACAACAAGAATAGGATCGTTTGACATGCTGGCCTCCTAGCGGAACATAAATTGTGGGGTGAGCGCGGCAAGGGCAATGGCATTATTCGCTCCCCAAAGCAGGTAGTCGTCATCATTAAACGGCAGCGGATCACTATGATCAAGCTCCATCCCCTTCAGAAAAGCCTTAACGGTATCAGGTGGGGCTTGCAGGGCTTGCGCCCAATATGCGCCGTATTCACCCCAAGTTTTCACCGCCACTTTCGGGGAAAACTGAATGCCTTCAAGGTCCCCGTCATGGGCATAGAGCGCAAAATTGACCATGTTATTCAGCGCGCGGGTATTGGCCCAGTCAGCCGAGAGATCAGAGTGGCCAGTGGGCGGGCTTACTTGGTGCTGGGTCCAGCCGGCGCGATCCAGTTGCCAGTGCAGGTCGTATTGCGGCTCTTTCACCTGTGTGCCCGTGGCACGGTAAAGCGCAATGACAAATTCAAACGGCGTGCGCAGTTTATCCGGCCCTGTGGTGGCAAATTCTGCCGAGAGCACAATAGCGCGGATAACCTGAGCAATCTGGTCTTCGTCATCCACCGCATTCGCAAACACCGCCGCAATGCGGGCCTTCAAGGCATCTCCCGGGGCTTCCAGCCCAAGGCGGCGCAGGATTTTTTCGGTGATAAACCGCGCGGTGGCAGGGTGGGCTGCGAGGATATCGAGCACTTTATTGCCGTCTGCCATCGGGGCCGCATTGGCTTCAAACTCCACGCCTAGAATGCGCTTTTGGTAGGGGTCATGCCAAAGGGTGGCAAAGAAAAATTCACCCGTGGCGGGTTTATCAGTGCCGTCGTCGAGCCAATCGCCATCGCCCACTGTCCAGCCGGAAAAGGCGCGGGCCACCTCATAAACATCTTGGTCAATATAGCCCTCGGCAAGGCCGCTTTCAGCGCCGGGGACTTGGTGCCAATGGTCATAGCGGTCATTCAGGTAATTCGCTGCCCCCATTGTGTGTAGCTCCAAAAGCTCGCGGGCATAGTTTTCGTTGGCGGGGGAGGCGCGGGACGAAGCATTATTGAGGTAATAGAGCATGGTCGGGGCTTGGGCCGTCTCGCCCAGCAGCGCGCGGAAATTGCCCAGCGCGTGGCGGCGCATGCTGCGGTCATATTCGGGGAAAAACACCGAGGTTTCCACATCCTTCAGGGCGTTGGCGTTGAAGTGGTTATGCCAGAATTGCGCCATCACTTCGCGGAGCTGGGCCTCCGCATGGGTAGCGCGGATGAAGCTGGCGGCGATCACCTCATTGCCCGGGCGCTCGCGCTCGGCAAAATCAAACGGCAGGTCATAATCCATGAATTTAAGCATCTCGGCGGCGGGGGCATCCAGCAGGGTGAGGTGGCGCATTTCATCCATGGCCTCCCATGTTGCGCCCGTATCGGATTCGCCTTCCTCATATTCAATATGCAGCCGCGCAGCGGCAATGCGGGCCTCAAGTACGGGGTCGCTCTCGGGCATGGCCAACTGGTTTTCCAGCCAGCCATCAAGGCCGAGCCGATCAAATTCAGCCACGCTATCCGTGGTGGCTCCAAAGGTCAGGCGGTTAAGGTAAACACTGGGCGGGTTAACGCCAAAATTCGCCATGGCCCGCGGCGCAGCAAGGCTGGCCAGCGCCACCCCTAGCAAGCCTTTGTGAAATTCGCGCCGTGTCACCATGGCCAATACCCCCGAATGAAACTTCAGTTGCCTGAAGCATAGTCAGATTCTCCCGCAACAAAATAAGCGGGTTTTTGCTAAGCCGATTCTGGCCTATTCGTGGCTTGCTTTAGGGGAAATCTGCCCGAACATCGTAATGCTTTACAGGTTTTCGCCTGCTTCTGTGGAGCTGAGATCCGCTGGATTGAGGGCAGCCACCACTGGAAGCCATATTCAGAATGGCGGCACCCTCATAGGCGCTGCCATTCGGGCTGGGGCATGAGCCCCAGCTTGATCATCAATCGAGGCCAGCAGCAGGAGCGCACGCAGCGCCCAGTTTATAAGTTTTCGAATGTTAACTTTTCTCGTTACCAAGTTCGTCCGTTATGTTGACCAGCTCTGCTGCCACACCGGTTTCAGACATAGCATGCCCTGCCAGATTCACCATCCGCAGGTCGGAATCCGGCCATGCATTGTGGATTTTGTGGGCGGTATGAGGCGGACACACCATATCATAGCGGCCCTGCACGATATAGCCTTTGATGCCATGCAGGCGCTGCATATTTTCTTCAATCTGGTGCTCGTGTTCCAGCCAGCCACCATGGGTGAAATAATGGTTTTCGATACGGGCAAAGGCCTGCGCGTGGCGCGCGCCCGCGCCCTGAATCCGCCCGCTTGAAACCAGCGTAGCGAGAGTGTTTTCCCACCCTGTCCAAATGCGCGCCGCCTGCGCGGCAACTTCTTCATCTGAGCCAAAAAGGCGCTTGTGATAGGCCGCGATCAGGTCACCCTGCTCTTCTTGCGGAATAATGCCCTTAAACAGCGCCCAAGCTTCTGGCCAAAAGGCCCCCGCCCCGCCGCCATAAAACCAATCAAGCTCCGCCTTGGTAAGCGTAAACACCCCACGCAGCACCATGGCCCGCACCCGCTCGGCATGGGCTTGGCCATAAAGCAGGCTTAGCGTGGCCCCCCAAGAGCCACCAAACACCACCCATTTATCAATGCCCAGTCGCTCACGAATGCGCTCGATATCTGCCACCAGATCCCATGTGGTATTATTTTCAATACTGGCAAAAGGCGTAGATCGCCCACAGCCCCGCTGGTCAAACAGAACCGTGCGGAATTTTTCAGGGTTAAAATAGCGCCGCATTGAAGCCGAGCACCCGCCCCCCGGCCCACCATGCAGCACCACCACCGGAATGCCCTTCGGGTTGCCTGATTGCTCCACATAAAGCCGGTGGCCGTCGGTCATCTCCATGGTTTCAGACATAAACGGGTCACGATGGGGGTAAAGACCGGTATGGAGGGCTTGTGGGCTGGTATGTTCGGGCATTTGGTGGCACAATCCGGATAAAGCTTTTTGGCAGCATGGCAGGTTAAGACAATGAGTGCAACGGACTCCCGAAATACAATCGACGAGGCAGAGGTCGCGAAATTTGAAGCCATGGCGGCGGAGTGGTGGGACCCGACGGGGAAGTTTAAACCCCTGCATATGCTGAACCCGACACGGTTGGAATATATCGTTGACCAAATCGCAGCGGAATTTGGCCGGGACCGCAAAAGCCTGAAGCCCTTTGAAGGCCTGCGCTTGCTTGATATAGGCTGCGGCGGGGGCTTGCTCAGTGAGCCCATGGCGCGGCTTGGGGCCACGGTGGTGGGGGCTGATGCCGCTGCCGGAAACATCCCGGTAGCACAAATTCACGCCGAGCAATCTGGGCTGGAGATTGACTACCGCAACACCATGGCCGAAGCACTGGTGGATGATGGCGAACAGTTTGATGTGATCCTGAACATGGAAGTGATTGAACATGTCGCCGACCCGCAGGCGATGCTGAATGCTTGTGAAACGCTTTTAAAACCCGGCGGGCTAATGATCTGCTCCACCATCAACCGCAACCCCAAAAGCTATATGGTCGCCATAATCGGTGCCGAGCGCGTGATGCGCTGGCTACCGGTAGGCACGCATGAATGGGATAAATTCATTACACCAGATGAACTGTTTAAACTGATCGAGGCGGCGGGAATGGAACCTGTCGACAAAAAAGGTTTCGCCTTCAACCCACTCCTGTGGAGCTGGTCGATTTCAGAGCGGGACTTGTCGGTGAATTTTGTCACCACAAGTGTGAAGCCCCAATAAAGCTCAGCACCCCAACGGACAACAACATGAAGCGATTGATCATCACGGGGGCAAATGGTTCAGGTAAAAGCCACCTCGCGTCTCGGCTAGGCGCTCTCCGACCAGAAATTCCTGTTATGTCTTTCGACGCAATGAAGCTAACGCGCGGATGGGAACAACGGCCTAGAGCAGAAATTGACGCCGACCTTGAACGTGCAATCACCGAGGACCATTGGATACTTGAAGGCGGCCCCAGCCTACTTTCGCGTGCCCTTGAGCACGCCGATGGCGTGATTTGGCTTGACCCGCCAGAGCCAGCGCGCGCATGGCACCTTGCGATTCGCCCTTGGGCTAACTTTGGCAAAACAAGGCCCGAGCTTCCGCCGGGAAACGACGATTGGCCGCTCGCACAGTATCGCTTCGCGCTGCGCAGCCTCGCCGCTGGAAGCAAAATCAAACATAGCATTTCCTCTAGCTTGGAAGCAGCTCAAGGATTATGCGTATGGCATTGCCGCACCCAGTCACAGATAGACGAGGCCGTGATAGCGTGGCATGAAGCCTCCGGGAAATGCACCTGAGGCCCTAGGCCGAAGCGCGCCACGTGAGGGGGGCAAACAGGGGCGCAGCCCCGCCTTTGCTCCCCGAGCGCGGCGCGAGGCCAGAACTGCCTAACAGCACCGCGCTTGCTTTGTCCTCACGGAGGCTAAAGCCCCCGTCGGCCAAAGCACATTTTTCAATAAATTGAAAACCGCCTGCCGCTGGCCGTAGCCTCGCTTCGCTCGGCAAAGCCTAGGGGAAAGGTTTACGCGCCACCAGGTCAATGAGAGCAGACATGCCGGCATGGCCTGCGCCCTCGTCGATTTCACGCTCATAGGCGCGTAACTCAACAATCTCAAAATCGCAAAAACCCTCGCGCAGCATATCCTCGGTATAGAGGTTGTCCACAAATGCTGGCCCACCAGTGCCAAACTCCAGCTGTTTGGGCGTATAACCATGCAGCAATATATGCCCCCCAGGCTTTACCGCCTGCTTCATACCCTGAAATTGGGCCGCACGTCCCTCTGGCCCGACAAACTGTATGAACACACCCACCACGATATCATAAGCCTCGGCGCGCCAATCCCATTTATCGATATCCGCAACATTGAAATCCACCTCAACTCCCGCTGCCTGCGCCAAGGCCCGCGCCTTTTTTACCGCAACATCAGCGCTATCCATCGCCGTGACCCGCACACCCTGCCCCGCCATAAATACTGAATTGCGGCCTTCGCCATCGGCGATGGCAAGCGCTGTGTGCCCGGCTTTAAGATACCCCTTATGATCCGAAAGAAATCGCGCTGGCTCTGTACCAAACAGATATCCAGGCTTGGCATAACGATCATTCCACATCTTATTTCCTCAGGTTATTTTTAACGGCTTTCATAGAGATGTATGATCGAATCAGTAAAAACCAAGGCATTACCAATACGCTGCAAAAATTCGCTTATGAGATTATGTAAAATCACATACTAATTATGCATAAATGCCAGCACTCCTCGGATTGATATTGTTTTTTTGCACCGTATATAGCGACGTATTAACCAGCCTGAACCTTCTAGCTCAGGCAATAATTTATTAACTGAAACGGATACACTCATGGCAAATCTTTCTAAAGGCGCAAAAGGTAAACCGGTTGCATTGCTGCAAAAGGCGTTAAACAAAAAAGGTGCAAAGCCCAAGTTAAAAGAAGACAGCAGCTTTGGCCCTCTTACAGATGCCGCCGTGCGGGCATACCAAAAAAAGAAGAAGATGAAAGCTGACGGCGTGGTTGGCCCACTGACCGGATTTTCTATGGGGATCTCACCGCGGCCAAAATCGCTGGATTGGCCATTTCCTGATCTGGAAAAAACTGCAAAGTTTTTTGAAAATATTGATGATGAAGTTTCTGGCGATATGAAAAAATACTTTGAGGTTTTAAAAACGGCGATCAAGGAGGGTGACGCTTTAAAAAAGATCCTTATTGCCCGCGCTAAAATGATGGATGAAAGAAAGACTATTGTCGTGAAGTTTTTTGCTGCCGAATACAAAAAACTAAACGAGATTCGTGTGTTCGAAAAAGCATCCGCATCATCGACAAGTATGGATGAAATCCTAAAAATCCACGAGAAAGCGCGGGCTGCACATAAAGGCCTATCCGGTAAAGATTATGACAAAGTTCAGGCGGTGTGGACCAAATTTTACGATACCGTTGAAGACATCAAAAAATTTCAGGACGGCGTAAACGCCTTGAAGCCTAAATTAGAGAAATAGCAACAATCGGATTGGGAAGCCGGGCCACCCCGGCCTCCCGTTCACTTACTTAAAAGCCGGAATAATTTTCTCAGCGTAATCCGCGATAATCCGTTCTTCATCACCGTTATCAAGGTAGATATTGAACTGAGTCACACCCGCCGCCTCAAGCTCCCGCAGCTTGGCGATATGCTCTTCAGGGTTACCAAGCACAGCAAAGCTATCCACAATATCATCGGTGATGAAATCAAGGTATGGGTTGCTGGTTTGGCCGTGCTTTGAGTAATCGTAGCCCTTGCGGTCTTCGATATAGGCTGTGAGGCTGGCGGGCACCATATCACTATCGGTGCCATATTTCTCAACGATATCAGCCACGTGATTGCCCACCATTGCCGGGAACCAGCGCGTGGCGGCAATGCCGTCTGCCTTTGGCCCTGTCCATGCAGGGGCCGCCGCCATAACACGATAGTCAGACATATCGCGCCCAGCTTCCTTGCCCGCGGCAATCGCCTGATCAGCCAGCCATTTCACAATCGCAGGCTCGGCAATTTGCAGCACAAGGCCGTCCCCAACTTTCCCCGCAGACGCCAGCGCTTTGGGGCCATAGGCCGCCACCCAAACAGGCAGCTCATAGCCATCAGCCCATGGCAGTTGCACAGGGTTCGGGCACTCACCATATTGCTTTTCCTCGCCTCTAATCAGGCCCTTCACAACATCCACAAACTCTTCCAGCTTAGCCAGCGGCGCGGGCTTTTTACCCATCACCCGCACAGCACTATCACCACGCCCAAGGCCGATATCAAAGCGGCCCTCGGATTGCTTGGCGAGCGAGCCAAACAGGCTGGCCGCCACCGACCAATCACGGGTGTTCGGGTTCGTCACCAAGGGGCCAAAGCGCATGTTGGTGGTGTGTTCCATCAGCATCGCCATGGCCACAAAGCTTTCGCGCCACAAGATGTGGCTGTCATAATACCAGCAATAGTCAAAGCCAGCGTTTTCAGCTTGCCGCACCAGTGCGCGGGCGCGTTTTGGCTCGACCACGCCTTTAAATGTGATTCCAAATTCCATTGTTTTTCTCCCTGTTTTAAGTGTTTGGCGCCCAAATTTTGAGCCCCGCATGTGAAAAAGGCACTGCCTTTGAAATGTTTAACCTGATCAGAATCGGCGTGATCGCCTCGATGCAACGCGCCGCGCTTGCCCCGCCTGCATTATAGGTCTGCACCCCGAGTTGCTCGATCAGCGCCATCACCTTTTTGCGGGGCTCCAGCTTGTTGCCACAGACCAAAATATCACAGTTGATCGCATGGTCGAGGTCGTTCAGGGTTTTGGCCGATACATTATGCAGCGCGCCAATAACAGGAATATCCGGCCCCAGCAACGCTTGCGCCGCCTCGGTTGCCGAGCCCTCAACCGGCATTTCCACAATCTTTGGGTCATTTGGCGAAAGCGGCACCACGATATCCACCAAGATCTTGCCCACAAGGCCGCTCTTCAGCGCGTCAAGCGTGGCATTATGCGCTGAAAACGGCACCGCAAGGATGACCATTTCATCAGCTGCCGCCACAGCCCCTGCATTATCAAAACCCTCGATCAGCGCCGTGCCCAGCTTGGCGTTCAGCTCCGCTACGATCTCGGTGGCGCGCGCGCCATCTCTTGAGCCAAGCGCGACCCTCTGGCCCGCACGCGCAAACCGCAGCGCGAGGCCTTGGCCTTGCGGGCCTGTACCGCCAATAATTGCTATAACCGTCAAAATACATTCTCCTTGCTGGGGCGGAGGATATCCGCCGCTTTATCGTTTGAAACTTGCCAGTTGAGCCCACGAAACCGCACCACGGGCGTTTGCGCTGCCTTGCCCACAACCAGCCCACTGGCGGTGGCAATTTCATCGGCAAACGCTGGTTCTGTCACCGCCAGTTCACGGCCATAGGCATCGGTATTGCCACCCTCATGCACAGTAGCAGGCACGCCCGCCAAGCCTATCGCCACATTCACCTGCCCCAGCCGCCACGGGCGGCCAAAGGTATCGGTGATCACTACGCCAAGGCGCACGCCGTAGCGTGCCTCAAGCCCATCACGCAAGCGCCGCGCGCTGGCATCCGGGTCTTTCGGTAGCAAAATCACAGTTTCATCTGCACCCGTGTTGCTCTCATCCACCGCCGCATTGGCTGAGATAAAGCCAAGCCGGTGTTGACAAATCATCACACCCTCATTCTGGCCGGGGTGGCGGAAGGTTTTCACCACGCGCGCACTCTCGCGCAATATCACCTCCACCTTGCGCGGGTCTTTGTTCAGCTTCTCCGCATACTCCAGCGCCTCCTGAGAAGGAGTCACGCTTGCCAGCGCCACAACCTGCCCCTCAGCCTTTGAGAAAATCTTGTGCGCCGAGGTCAGAATATCACCATCCACTAGCCCCAGCGGGGCCAACGCATCACCAATAATCGCCACGATATCATCGCCGGGGTTAATATCCGGAATCCCCGGAACCGGTAAAAGCTCTACGCCCATACCACCCCCCTTACCCGCGCCAAATCGGCACTGGTGTCTATGTCATAGCGAAAGCTTTCCAGCGGCATTATCGTGCAGGGCTGCCCCGCCGCCGCGCGTTGGTGCGCAAGGAAGGAGCCTTTACCATAGCAAAACGAAATAGCATCGGGGGGTGAAACCAGCAGCGCATTGGTGCCGCCATCATGCGCAGGCGCAATGCTAACACCCGCGCCCAGCGCCAGCAGCCGCGCCAAGTCTTCCGCTGATGGGTCCGCCAAGTCAGCAGGCAGCACACAAATGGCAGCGTAACCGCGCACTGCCGCCCAAGCCGCACCCTCGGTCACCGCCTCGTTTAACCCGCTTCCCGTTTGGCGTAGGAAATACCCCGTGGTCTCCGCTTTAATCACTTCGCTTTCGCTCACCACCAATACATCCACATCCGGCTGCGCCTCTGCCAAAAAGCCAAGCGTTCGCCGGAAAAGTGCCATTGCAAGCCGCGCCCGCACAGCATCCGTTAGCACCTCCGAGAGGCGGGATTTCGCCAATGCTGGGTCTTTCATCGGGATGACAAACAACAAGTCTTTCATGCCATCGCCCCTAGAATGCCCGCCGCAAGCGCTTCTTTCTCAGCGCGCTCGGTCATCAGAGTCGGCAGCACAGTGCAGCCTTGCCCGAGCGCCATAATCTCCGCCTTCAACCCCACATCCAGCGTGTCGATCACCATATGATCCACCATGCCCCTGTAATAATCCGCCACCCCAAACGCATCCGCCCGCAGACCCACCGCTTTCATCATCCGGTCAGCCGGCCCCTTCACAACTTTGCCCACAATCAATGGGCTTACAGCCACCACTTTGGCCTTTGCTGCTTGGACGGATTCGCGCATACCCGACACGCCTAAAATCGGAGATATGGAGACTAGCGGGTTGCTCGGGGCCAGCACAATCAGGTCCGCTTCCGCAATCGCAGCCAGTGCCGCCTCCGTTGGCTTTGCCGCTTCAATTCCTTCATATGCCAGTTCCAAAACTTCGGGCTTGCACTGCTCGCGCACAAAATATTCCTGAAAGGACAGCCAGCCAGCCGCCACCCGCACTCGGGTTTGCACGACATCATCCGTGGGAAGAAGAATCTTGCTTTTCACCCCAAAAAACCGCGCCACATGTGCGGCAATTTCACTGCGGGTTTGCCCCTGTGCCAGCGCGTGGCTACGGTAAATGTGCAGTCCAAAATCGCGGTCGCCAAGGGTCATCCACGTGTCGTCCCCTAGCTCTTTCAGCACGCTTAATGCGCGGTGGCTTTCATCTGCCACGCCCCAGCCCTGCGCGCGGTCAATGCGGCCCGCCAAACTATAGGTCAGCGTGTCAATATCCGGCGAGACCCACAAGCCATGAAAGCTGGCATCATCAGCAATATTGCCAATCACCGAAAGCTCTACGCCCGCGAGCCCATCAAAGCCCTCGGCCATTTTAGCCCCGCCAACACCGCCTGCTAATAGCGTGATTTTCATCATCCGGCCTCCCTCAAAAAGTCCGGCAGATCAGCCATAAAATCAAGCGGCTCGGCTTGGCGTTCTACAAGTGGCTCTTGGCCTGCAGGGTCGTGGCTGATGAACTCTTCCAGCACCTCATAGCGCGTGTTACGCTGATAAGGCACACGGCCCGCCCCGCGAATAATTTGCACCATCTCGTAAGCCGTCACTTCCTGCCCGTGCTCACTGCCCGCCGCGCGTGAAATGCTCTCGTTCATCAACGTGCCGCCAAAATCGTTCACACCCTTCGAAAGCATTCCCTGCGCCCGCTCCGGCCCCAGCTTCGTCCAACTGGTTTGAATATTATCAATTTGCCCGTGCAGGAAAATCCGGCTCACAGCATGCATCAAATCCACTTCATCCACCGTCGGGCCGGGGCGCACTTTGCCCGGATTTTCGGTATAAAGCGGGCTGTCATAATGCACAAAACTCAAAGGCACCAGCTCGGTAAACCCGCTTGTTTCTTTTTGGATATCCCGCAGCAGCGCCATATGCGTGGCCCAGTGTTCGGGCCCATCCACATGGCCATACATGATGGTGGCAGTGGTTGGCACGCCCAACCCATGTGCTGCGCGAATGATCTCCACCCATTTCTCGGTGCTCAGCTTATCTTTCGTCAGCAGCTTGCGCACTTCGGTATCCAAAATCTCAGCTGCCGTGCCGGGCAGGCTGCCAAGGCCGCATTCCTTGAGGTCTTGAATAAAGTCAGCGTAAGACATTTTTCTTTTTGCGGCGCCATACCAGATTTCAAACGGCGAAAAGGCGTGGATGTCCATATCCGGCAGCTCAGCCTTAATGGCCAGCAAAATATCCCGATAATACGTGCCGGGCATTTTGGGGTGAATCCCCCCTTGAATGCACACCTCGGTCGCGCCACGCGCAGCGGCCTCATGGGTGCGCTCAACGATAGTATCCAGCGTTAACCACTCCGCGCCCTCGTCCTCGCGCCGCTTCGCAAAACCGCAAAAGGTGCAGCCCATATAGCAGATATTGGTAAAGTTGATATTGCGGTTCACCACAAAGCCCACGCGGTCCCCATTCACCTTGCGCCGCAGCCCGTCAGCCACATTGCAAATCGCCGTCAGGTCAGCGCCTTTGGCACCGTAAAGCACAGTGGCCTCAGCTTGAGAAACCTCTCGGCCTTCTGCCACACGGGCGAGGATATCGGCAACAGGGCGGGTAAGGCTCATGGGGTAGCTCCCAAGCATTGGTTACGGGCAAGGCCATCTGCCCGCGCCATTTCGGCAAGGCGCGCGGTGAGCGACGGGTCTAGGAAGCGGTCAGATTTCTTCAGGAAATCGGGGTAGATCGTCAGGCGTTCTTGCAGTTCCAGCCCCGCGTGGGCGGTGGCTTTTGCAAGCTCGTCTATCTGCGGCCATGCGTGGTCTGGGTTAATAAAATCAACCGTCACCGGGGATATTCCACCCCAGTCGTTCATCCCAGCCTTCAGGTATTCCGCATGGCGGCTGGAGAGGTTGGGCGGGGCTTGCAGGCTGATCTCTGGTGCCAGCATCAGGCGCGCAACTGCGAGGGTGCGCAGCATATCTTCAACCGTCGGCTCTGGGTGGTTTGCCATGCCTATACCGGGCTTTTGCTGGAAGTTCTGGATAATGACCTCTTGGATATGCCCGTGGCGGGCATGGGCGGCATTAATAGCCGCAAGGCTT
The DNA here is from genome assembly GCA_016744015.1 of Paracoccaceae bacterium. GTDB lineage: Bacteria > Pseudomonadota > Alphaproteobacteria > Rhodobacterales > Rhodobacteraceae > UBA3077. The sequence continues at coordinate 123,680 of JADGFD010000003.1, forward strand.
TCCACCCGCTCGGCCCATGTTTCACCAATGCCGATAAGCAGCCCCGTGGTGAAAGGCACCCCGCGCTCGCCCGCCCGCTCCAATGTGCGCAGGCGTTGCACAGGGGTTTTATCGGGGCAGGCGTGGTGCGGCATGCCTTTGCGGGTAAGCCGGCGGCTCACCGTTTCCAGCATCATCCCCATCGAGGCCGAAACCGGCTTGAGCATATCAATTTCATCATCCGTCAGCGTGCCAGCATTTACATGCGGCAGAAGCGTGGTTTCAGCCAGAACCAGCGCGCACATATCACGCAGATATTCGTTTGTGGTTTTATAACCCAGCTTTTGCAGCGCCACCGCTGCTTCAGGATAGCGCAACTCAGGGCGCTCGCCGAGGCTAAAAAGCAGCTCTTTGCAGCCGGCGGCCTCGCCTTCGCGGGCCGTGGCAAGCACCTGCTCGGGGGTCATATAATTGGCTGCCAGATCATCCGGCGTTTTCACAAAGCTGCAATAGGTGCAGGTATCGCGGCACATATTTGTGAGCGGCACAAAAACCTTGCGGGAGTAAGTGGCCGTGTAGCCCCAATGGGCCGCCCGCTTGGCGCAGGCCTGCACCATCAGCGCCTCAAGGGAGGTTCCGGTTGCGTTTTCAAAGCTATACGCTTCAGAAATAGAAAGGGGTTCAGCACTCATACCTAAATTTTGACCAAATGGTCTAATTTGTCAAGAGAGGCATTAGCCCGTTCGTAAAAAAATTGTAGCAGCGCGTGCAGATTCAACATCACGACCCTTTCTACATAGATTGTTCTGTCGTCCCTCCTATAGCAATGCCCGTTCCGCCAATGCCGCCATCTGGCTCCTGCTCATAAGAAACAGTCGCGGCACAAGCCGTCAGTCCCAGCAAAAGCGCGATCACCAAAATCCGTTTCATGTTTCAACTTCCCCTCGAAAATACCCGCCAGCGCGAAAACGTGCAGCGCCTTTTTGCTGCGCCTGTAAAGCCAATGCGCGGGCATTCATCACCAGCAACACCTGCTCCATTTCGGCCTGCCATAGCGCCTCAAGCTTTTGCACGGCCTCAGTGCTTAGCCCGTTATAATGAACCGCACGCTCAAACGTGGGCCGATCACCCAATACATTACCCACTGCCACCGCGAGGTGGTCGCCTACGTTTTTTCCCAAATAGTCTATCTGCGCCTCCGAACCTTTCAGCGGCACATGCGCCGCCTTAAGCAGCCGTACTTGGCCCGCATCTGCGTCCACCGTGCCCGCCGCAACCAACTCATCCAGCAGCGAGCGCGGATGCACATCCCGTCGAATTTCCCGCGCCAAAGCATCAAAAGAATCTGTCTCGCCATGGTGCGGCAGCGCTTCACCCTTAAAGCGGGCCAGCCACAGCGCCACCAGCTTTGAAAGCGCATCGGGGCGTTTTTGCTCGGAATATTCAGGGGCCACCAGCAGCCGCGCAATGTCTCTGCGCTGCAATCCTGTCATTACACTGATTCGGCTCACTGGCGCTTTGGGCTTGGCCGAATCAATAGCCACATCCACATAAGCGCGCTTCATATGCTCAGCCATATCAGTAAATCGCACGCCCTTGGCGAGAGCAAGGCGAGCCAAAGGCCGCAATAAGTAAATCAAGGCAGATTTCATAAATGCGTTTTTTGCACATCTTGACAGAGAGCGAAAGCTCTTTTACAAAATGTGTAATTTGCACATTTATAAGGAGCGCCAAATGAAACACTTTCTAATCCTCATCACCACACTCTTGCTCGCCGCATGCAGTGTTGATTACCAAAACACCTCAGGGGCGGCTTATCTCTCCGAGGGCGAAATTGGCGACCCAGCCCTAAGGCGTGCCGCCGCTTATGAGCCAAACCTGCACTTCCCCGCCCGCATTGGTGTGGTAAAACTGGTGTATAACCAGATCACAACCACCCCAAGCGCCGAGCGTGCAGTGTTCGCAGGCACCCTTTCACGCGTGCCGGGTGAGGTCGTTCTCCTCGGCGCATTGGAGGCGCGCATGGCGATCAGCCGCAATCACTATCGCTTCAGCCAAGACAGGATCCGGCAGCTCGCGGCCTCTCGCCATTTGGATTACGTGTTGATCATTTCTTACGACCCCAGCCAAAACACCGCTGAGGCCTTGTTTATGGATGTTCGCAGCGGCTACCCTTACGCCAGCGCCGAGGCCGCTGTCCAAGGGCGCGGGCTCACCAATTTCTGGGGCGGCATGCCACACAGCCAAAACCGGATCAACGCCGCCACCCTGCGCTTGGCGCGCACCTTGGTGCCAGAAATTGAGGCCATGCTTGAGGGGCTGATTTCACGAGCGCGCTACAGGATATCCTCAAGCGCCACCAGCAAGGCCAGCACTTCCTCGCTGGTATTGTAATGGCACATGGATATGCGCACGCAGCTTTCCAAGCCCAGCGGCTCCAGCACATTGCCGGAATAGTGATCGGCTTTGCGAATATGGGTGCGGATGCCCCGGGCATTTAGCGCCGCCACAACCGCGCCCGAATCAACTCCATCAAACGCCGCTGAAACCAGCCCACGGCGGGCACGGTTTTGAGCGCCACCGATGATGAGCGCCCCGGGCATATCCACCAGCCCGCGCTGCTTGGCATTGCCTTTGAGCATCAGCTCGGTCAGCGCCCATTCTTGCGCCGCCATGGCTTTGCCCGCAGCCTCAATTTGCCCACGCGGGGTTTTGGCATTCGAAACCCTGCCCCCGAGCCATTCAAAATAGCGAACGACTTCGGAAAATGCGGCATAGGCCCCGGCATCCCGCGTGCCCATCTCCCACGGCGCATCTGGCGCCCCCATCAGGCTATCATGCGGCAGGGCGGCGAGGCGGTCAGATATCCAGGCCAGCCCATAACCATGGCGGGAAAACACCTTGTAAGGTGAGATAACATAACCGTCGATGTCATAGGCCTCGATGTCTATGCCCCCGTGGGCGGCATACTGGATACCATCTACGATGATCAGGCAATCTGGGGCGACCTCGCGGATGGCGGTGGCAATCGCCCCTACATCCATCGCCATGCCCGTAACAGGGGAGCCGTGCAGGATGGTGGCAACACGGGTATCCGGGCGCACGTGCTGGCGATAGGTTTCAGGCGCAACGAGGCCGGTTGCATCATCATGCGGCACGCTGATATAGCTGTGGCCCGAGATGTCCGCCCAGCGGATAGCCGCGCTACGAGAGGCCGGATGCTCGATGCTGCTCCCGAGCACAGTGCCGCCCTTTTCCACCCCAAGGCAGGCCGTGCGGATAAGGCGAAACAAAAGCTCGGTGCCGCTTTCCCCCATAAAAACATGACCCTTGGGCGCATTCAGAAAGCTGCTGATATCCGCCTTAGCAGTTGAAATAGCGCCACTACCCGCCTTTGAGGCCAGATTATCCCGCCCCTGATTATCAGGGATAGCAGCATACTCGGCTGAGGTCTCAACCACCGCATTCAGCGTCAGCGCCCCGCCTGCGTTTTCAAAGAAAACCCGTTGGCCTTGCTCAGGGCAGGTATCCATAAGGGCAAAGCGCGTGCGGATATCTGCTAACAAATCGGGTGTGGGAATCTGCATAGTGGTGTCTTTCATCAGGAGCTTACCACCACCCTAGCCTAAGGATGGCGCACAAGGAAGACCCTCAGCCGCCCGGTGGCGGCGCGACAAACCTTGCGCTGTTTGGTAAGCTCCGGTGCGCGCCGCCCTCAACCACCAGCGCCCGTTGCCAGCAATCTATTGCCCGCCACAAGCGCATACTTTTCAGCACGGCGCGCGTGCAGAATCACCAAGCAACACAATATTTGACGCGCCGCCACGGCGTCGCACACGCATTTTTGCCTTTGGCAAAAAGCCGCCCGTAGGGCGTATGGGCGGTTGCCAGTACGCCCTGCGTTCACCCGCATTACCCAAGCTCAAAATCCACATCATTGCCAAAAGGCAACGCGCGCAGCCTTTGCTTCGAGGCGGCAAAAATCGCGTTTCCAAGCGCCGCTGCAATTGGAGGTGTGCCCGGTTCTCCGGCCCCGCCCATTCGAGGGGAGTTCTCCAGTAGTGCCACCTCTATTGGCGGCACACCAGCCATGCGAAGAGCATCAAAATCATAGAAATTTTCCTGCGCAACCCGCCCGTCCGCAAAGCTAACCTCCTGTCCAACAGCCGCCGAAAGCCCATAAATAATACCTGATGTTATCTGGGCTTCAAAATTGGCGGGGTCAAGCACCATCCCAGGGTCTGCCACCGCCCAGATTTTGTCCATTTTCACTGTCCCGCCGCGCATATCCACCTGTACCACTTCGGCCACCCATGTACCAAAACTCAGCGTATGTGCTATCCCTTGCCCCACGCCTTCCGGCAATACCTGCCCCCAGCCAGCCATTTCGGCTACAGCTTTCAGGGCTTTCCTAGCAGGCGCATGGCGCGCGTCTTTCATCATCGCTAGGCGCATTTCCAGCGGGTCTTTCCCGCCGGCCACGGCCAACTCATCCAAAAAGCTTTCATGCACAAACCCGTTAATCGAATTCCCGACCGAGCGCCAAAACCCCACCGGAATATCAGTGTCTACCTGATGCGCCGCAAAACGGCTATGGGGCCAGCTAAAGGGCTGGTCAAAGCTACCATCAAGAATAGAGCGATCCGGCCCGGCCGAGCTCATATCGGGGAAGGTGCGGGCAAAAAGCGATTTATTGATCGAAGGCGCGGCCACGCGATAATCCAGTGCCTCAGGCAGGCCATCTTTCAGCGTGGCTTTCACGTTGGCTTCCGCCATCGGGCGATAGGTGTCGTGCTGAATATCTTCCTCACGCGTCCACGTAACCTTCACCGGCTTACCGCCCGTTTGTGCGGCTATAGCCGCTGCATAAAGCGGCACATCCACCTCAACACGCCGACCAAAGCCACCACCAAGATGGGTGGTGATCACCTCCACATCATCGGCCTCAATCCCCAGCAAACCCGCTGACGCCATTGCCGCAATGCCCGGCGCTTGCGTGCCCAGCCAAAGGGTAAGCTTGCCATCCTTGAACTGCGCGGTGGCGTTCATCGGCTCCATGGTGGTATGGGCCAAAAAGGGCAGGCTATAGCTGGCCTCAATCACATCCGCGCCTTGCAATGCAGCCTCGGGCTCGCCCTCTCCGCCCAGAGTAAAGCTCGCCTCACGGTCCAATGCTTCATGCCACAGCGCCTTTAACCCAGCATTATCTGCCGGATAGCTGGCCGCCTCCCACTCTGGTGCCAACACCCGCGCGCCTTCAAAAGCCGCCCATGTATTGCTGGCAATAATGCCAAATCCAACGCCTGTGGAGGTCACAATCTCTACCACATTCAGCACGCCCGGCACCGCCATAGCCGCCACCTCATCTGCGCTTTTTGCCTTCGCTCCAAAGCGCGGAGACATCGCCACAGTGGCATAGAGCATATCGGGCAGCTGCACATCTATGCCGTAAATCGAAGCGCCCGTAACTTTCTCAAGCAGCTCTACCCGTGGCTGGCTTTTGCCAAGAATACGCCAATCAGACGGGCCTTTGAGCGCAGGCGGGCTTGGCAAGGTCAGCTTGGCCGCCTCCGCCGCCAGCGCCCCGTAACTAAGGCGCTCGCCATTTGGGCTAACCACCTCAGCGCGCGCCGTGCTCAGGCCATCCGCCGCCACACCCCAGCGCGCGGCGGCGGCTTCCAGCAGCACCGCCCGCGCCGTTGCCCCCGCCTCGCGCATTTTGTCAAACGCATCAATGCTGGCAGATGACCCCCCCGTCACCTGAAGTGCCAAAAACTTACCAGCCACGCCCAGCGCCCCACGCATGGTCTCAGCCACAAAGCCTTCCTCAAAAAACGGAAACGGCGCGCCCTCGCGCAGCATGGCGCTATTATAATAAGCCGCCGCCGCCGGCCCGTGCGCAGCGGTGATCTGGTCCATATCCACATCCAGTTCTTCAGCCACCAAAGCCGCCAGCGTGGTATGAATCCCCTGCCCCATTTCAGCGCGAGGAGTGATAATGGTGATGGCGTTATCGCCGCCAATAATCACATAAGGCGTGAAGGTAAACTCACCCGCTTCCAACGTTTCCGGCAACGGATTCGGATATGGCTTTTTATAGTAGTAATACCCCACAGCCAGCCCGCCAGCGGCAGCAACACCAAGGCCCAAAAACCCACGGCGTGTGTATTTAGCAATCTTTCCCATAGTTTAGCCCTCCACTCCGGCAGCTTCGTGAATGGCGGCCCGCAAGCGCGGATACGTGCCACAGCGGCAAAGATTGGTCATCGCCGCGTCAATATCCTCGTCCGTGGGCTGCGGAGTTTCTTCGAGCAATGCCACCGCGGCCAATATTTGCCCACTCTGGCAATAGCCACATTGCGGCACCTCGTGCTTGATCCACGCTTCCTGCACCTTGTGCAGCCGCTCGCCCTCAGGCAGCCCCTCAATCGTGGTAATCTCACCCTCCACATCCGCCGCTGCCGTTATACATGTGCGAGTCGGAATGCCATCCACCAGCACGGTGCAAGCCCCGCAAGCCCCCACGCCACAGCCAAATTTTGGCCCCTTAATATCCAGCAAATCACGCAAAACCCAAAGCAGCGGCATGTCATCCGGCGCCTCCACCTGATGCGTTTTTCCGTTGATCTGCAATTCCATGGCAGCGCTCCCGTTAAGTGACTCTCGTTCTCTTAAATCTCAGATTCGCCGCCCTGTCAATAAGAGACCGATGGTTTCTTATTGTATTTTCACCCGCCACGCGCTACCTTCCCGCCATGAACCAGCCCGACTTCATCCGCGCCCGCACCCCCGAGGCCAAAGCCAAGCGCCGCGCCGCAATTTTGGCCGCCACTCGCGCGCTGTTGGCCCAAGGCGGGCTAGAGGCCACAACCCTCAGCGCCATCGCCACCGAGGCGGGCATCACAAAATCCAACATCTACCGCTATTTTGAAAGCCGTGAGGAAATCCTGATGCGGCTTCTGGCCGAAGATCTGCGCCACACCAGCAGCGCGCTCACACAGGCGCTCACACAGCCCTTGCCTCTGCCCACCGTGGCCGCCACCCTCGCCGGCGGCTTGGCCGCCAACCCGCGGCTCTGCCTGCTCATCAGCATCACCGCCTCAACGCTTGAGCATAACATCTCCACCAGCACCCTGCGCGACATAAAGCGCGATATGATTGCTTCTCTGGAAACCACAGCAAAATATCTGCACTCAGCCCTCCCAAACCTCTCGATCGAGCAAGCAGAGCACGCCATCCAAACCCTATGGATTCTGATCATCGGATTATGGCCCCACAGCACCCCCGGCCCCGCATTGTCGGCCCTATACTCGGAGCCAGAATTCGCCCGCTTCAAACTGGATTTCAGCACGTCCCTCACGCTCTCAACCGAAACGGTGCTAAAAGGCCTGCTAGGATAGTCAGGGCCGCAAACCGCCAACCTAGCGAAAATACATCGCATACACATATGCCCCCAGCACCAGTGTTACCGGCCAAAGCAAAATCGCCAGCCGAAGGCCCCAGCGAATAACAAATCGGGTTAACCACCAGATCACAGCCGCGCCTTATGCCCTAATTCAAGTACCTCAAAATTCATGCCGCACCTTGGCACACCTCCCTTCTGTTCGCCACCCGCCACAAGAAAAAAGGGTGCCGCGCGGCGCGTTCACACCCTCGCAACACCCCAAAGCTCCCCGCGCCGCTACCGAGCGCAGCGAGGCTCGGTCCTTCGGCTTCTTTAGCCGAAGGACATTGGTTTAATGCACCACCACAGGGCCTTTTCCCACCAGCAGTCCGCTTTCATCAGCTGAAATCGGGATGGTTGCCCCATCCATAACCTCGCCCGAAAGCAGCAGCTCAGCAAGCTCGTTTTGCAAGCTGCGCTGGATTACCCGCTTCAACGGCCGCGCCCCATATACCGGGTCATAGCCCTCATCCGCCAGCCATTTATGGGCCGCACCGTCAAATTCCAGCGCAATTTTCCGCCCCGCAAGCCTACGCTGCAAAATCCCGATCTGGATATCGACAATCCCGTCCATATCTGCACGGCTCAGCCGGTCAAAGATCACGATCTCGTCCAAACGGTTCAGGAATTCAGGCCTAAAATGCCCACGCACCGCGTCCATCACGTCGGCCTTGGCCTCCTCCACATCTGCCCCCTCTTCCAGAGTTGAGAGCGCCTGCGAACCAAGGTTGCTGGTCAGGATAATCAAGCTATGCTTAAAGTCTACAACCCTGCCCTGCCCGTCGGTCAAGCGACCATCATCCAGCACTTGCAGCAGCACGTTAAACACATCTGGGTGCGCCTTTTCGACCTCGTCAAACAAGATCACCTGATAGGGTTTGCGCCGCACCGCTTCTGTCAGCACGCCCCCCTCATCGTAGCCCACGTATCCCGGAGGTGCCCCGATTAGCCGCGCCACAGAGTGCTTTTCCATAAACTCCGACATATCAATCCGCACCATTGCCTGATCGTCATCAAACAGAAACTCCGCCAGCGCTTTGGTCAGCTCGGTTTTACCCACGCCGGTTGGCCCAAGGAACAAGAAGCTGCCCTGTGGCCGGTTCGGGTCTGAAAGCCCGGCCCGCGCCCGCCGAACCGCGTTGGAAACCGCCCGCACAGCTTGGCCCTGGCCAATCACCCGCTTACCGATCTCCTCTTCCATGCGCAGCAGCTTGTCGCGCTCGCCTTCCAGCATTTTGTCTACCGGAATGCCTGTCCAGCGCGCCACAACGCCGGCCACGTGCTCCGCCGTCACGGCCTCTTCAACCATCACGTCTTTCTGCTCGGCCTCCTCGGCTTCAGCCAGTTCAGCTTCCAGCTTGGGAATAACCCCGTAAGAAAGCTCGCCCGCCTTCCCGAGGTCCCCCTCGCGCTTGGCTTGGTCCAGCCGCGCCCGCGCCTGCTCCAACGCTTCTTTAATATCGCGCGCGCCTGCCAGCTTATCACGCTCCGCCTGCCAGCGGGCAGTCATTTGGTCAGACTCTTCTTGCAACCGCGCCAAGTCCCGCTCCAGCTTCTCAAGCCGATCCTTGCTGGCCGTATCCGTCTCTTTCTTCAGCGCCTCCGCCTCGATCCGCTTTTGCAAAATCTCACGGTCAATCGCGTCCAACTCCTCAGGCTTACTGTCCGCTTCCATGCGCAAACGGCTGGCGGCTTCGTCCATCAGGTCAATCGCCTTATCCGGCAAAAACCTGTCGGTAATATAGCGGTCGGAAAGCTGCGCAGCGGCCACCAAAGCCCCGTCACTAATCCGGATCCCGTGGTGCAATTCATACTTTTCCTTGATCCCGCGCAAAATGCTCACGCTGTCCTCCACGGTTGGCTCCTCGACCAAAACCGGTTGAAAGCGCCGGGCCAAGGCGGGATCTTTTTCCACGTGCTTGCGATATTCATCGAGCGTGGTAGCCCCCACACAGTGCAGATCACCGCGCGCTAAAGCAGGCTTCAAAAGGTTAGACGCATCCATCGCGCCATCCCCTTTGCCCGCGCCCACCAGCGTGTGCATCTCGTCAATAAACAGGATGATATCACCCTCGGCATCGGTCACTTCATTCAGAACCGACTTTAGCCGCTCTTCAAATTCACCTCGATACTTCGCCCCCGCAATCAGCGCGCCCATATCCAAGGCCATCAGCTTTTTGCCAGCAATTGAGTCCGGCACATCGCCATTCACAATCCGCAAGGCCAGCCCCTCGGCAATTGCGGTTTTACCCACGCCCGGGTCCCCAATCAGCACAGGGTTGTTCTTGGTCCGGCGAGAAAGCACCTGCATCGTGCGGCGGATTTCTTCGTCGCGGCCGATAATCGGGTCAATCTTGCCCTCGCGCGCCGCTTCTGTAAGGTCACGCGCAAATTTCTTCAGCGCTTCATAGGTATCCTCAGCGCTGGCACTATCCGCCGTGCGGCCCGCGCGGATTTTGTTAATCGCTTCATTCAGCGATTGCGCATTTACGCCCGCATCTTTCAACCCGTCCGCCGCCTTAGATTTCACAATCGCCAGCGCTGTCAGCAGCCGCTCAACGGCCACAAAGCTATCGCCCGCCTTTTCAGCCAGCTTTTCAGCCTCGCCCAACACCTTGTTGGTTTGCCCATCCATATAAAGCTGCCCATCGCCCGCAACCTTCGGCAATTTGCCCAGCGCCATTTCCATGGCTTCCAGCGCAATCTTGGGGTCGCCGCCCGCTGATTTTATCAGGTTCCCCGCCATGCCCTGCTCGTCATCAAGCAGCGCCTTTAGCAGGTGCTCGGGCAAAAACCGCTGGTGGTCTTCGCGTTGTGCAATTGTCTGCGCGGCCTGCACAAAGCCCTTTGAGCGCTCGGTAAATTTCTCAAAATTCATATCATTCTCCTATAAGCATCCATATGCGGCGCCCAAGTGGCGCGCCATAATGGCCTTAGATTTCAGGCTGCCCATTTGGCACAGCCCCTTGACTCATAGATGGGAAATGCAGATAGCCCTTGCAACCCTGTCGCACAGATTTCGGAGCCAGTAATGCCAAAAACCGACCCCCGCCTGATTGTCGCCCTTGATGTTGCCAATGCGCTGGAAGGTCTCGCCCTTGCCGAGCAGCTTGGTGACAGCGTCAGCTTTTACAAAATCGGCCTGGGGATGCTAACCGGTGGCGGGCTTGCGCTGGCGATTGAGCTAAAAGAAAAGGGCAAACGCATTTTTCTGGATATGAAGTTGTTTGACATTCCAGCGACGGTCGAAAAAGCCACCCGTGGCTTGGCGCAATATGAGCTTGATTTCCTAACGGTGCACGGGGACCCCCACGTAGTGCGCGCCGCCGTCGCTGGCCGCGGCGATAGCACCACCAAAATCCTCGCCGTGACCATCCTCACGGCTATGGAGCGCACCGACCTAGACGATTGCCTGCTCAAAGGTGGCGAAGTGCATGAGATTGTGGTTGAGCGCGCCCGCAATGCCTTCATCGCCGGCGCAGATGGCGTGATTGCCTCGCCTCAAGAGGCTGGCCTGATCCGCGCCTTGCCTGAGGCCACGGGGAAGCTCATTGTGACCCCCGGTGTGCGCATGGCCGATGGTGAAGCGGGTGACCAAAAACGCATCGCCACTCCCGCGCAAGCCTTGGCAGAAGGCGCGGATTACCTCGTAGTAGGCCGCCCCATTTGGCAAGCCCCCACCCCAAAACTAGCGGCCATTAAAATCATTGCCAACATGGCCGAGTCAAGCGGGATCAATAGCCGCTTCCATTCCTAGCCAGTTAGTATAAAGTTTTATCTCTTGGTCTAAATTGGGCCACATTTCCGTCAAACTAGCGTCATGAATCCTGCTTACTCAACTCGTTAACGATATGCAGTTTGAGTAGAAGGGAATGTAAAATGCTAAACCGTATTAAGTCATTACTTATCGTAAAAAGCCCATCAGTATTTGACAAAATCGCCTTGTCACTGGCTTTTTTCGGAACGCTCGCGATTGTCATAGCGACAAGCTAACTAGGAAACACCCGGTTAGCTTGTCGCTTGTCTTGGCCTCACACACGTCCATGGCGGAACCCGTGGGCTCATTCTGGGTCTCTCTTAAGTTTGCATACATCACAGTTTCTTGTGGAGCGCTGCTAAACAGCAACGCACGGCCCGAGAACATCTTGCGAACATGCGGCCGCCGCGCGATACTTCCCCATGTCCGAGCCGATTCCCGCCCTTTGCCGCGATTGCCTACACCCGTTTGCTGGCGCTGGGCCATGCCCCAAATGCCATTCTCCACGGATTGCGCGCCATACTGAACTGTGGCAGCTTTCCATTGCCCATATGGATTGTGATGCCTTTTATGCCTCGGTAGAAAAGCGCGATAACCCCGAGCTACGTGACCTACCTATCATCGTTGGTGGTGGTCAGCGTGGCGTTGTCACCACCGCCTGCTACCTTGCGCGGCTTCACGGCGTGCGCTCCGCCATGCCCATGTTTCAGGCCCGCAAGCTTTGCCCACAAGCCGTTGAGGTACCCATTCGCATGGGTGCTTACATAGAGGCGTCCCGCCAAATTCGCGCGCTGATGGACGAGCTTACCCCTATGATTGAGCCGCTGTCGCTCGACGAGGCCTTCTTAGACCTCACCGGCACCGAGCGCCTGCACAAAACTCCGCCTGCTGTGCAACTAGCGCGGCTGGCCAGCCGCATTCAGGCCGAGGTTGGCATTACCATTTCGATCGGACTTTCGCACAATAAATTCCTAGCCAAAATCGCGTCTGATCTTGATAAGCCCCGCGGCATGGCCCTGATCGGTCGAGCTGAAACCTCGGATTTCCTGAAAGGAAAACCAGTTGGCATGCTTTGGGGGGTTGGCCCCGCACTGCAACAAAAACTGGCGCAAGAGGGCATTCGCAAAATAGATGACCTGCTGCGCTATACGGCCAAAGACCTAGCGAACCGCTTTGGCAGCATGGGCCTGCGGCTTTATGATCTTTCCCGCGGGAAAGACGCGCGCAAAATCAGCGCCCGCTCACCCGTAAAAAGCATATCCCGTGAGACAACTTTCAACAAAGACACCGCAGACCCCGAGGTATTAGACGGCTATTTGTGGCGGTTGAGTGTTGAAACAGCAGACCGCGCCAAAGCCAAGGGCAAGGCTGGGAGGGTGGTGGTACTCAAGCTCAAAACTAGCGATTTTCGCCAGCTTTCCCGCAGGTTAACCTTGGAAACCCCCGCGCAACATGCCGATACAATTTACACAGTCGCCAGCCGGCTGCTCCAAGCTGCCCTGCCCAATGGCCCGTTTCGGCTATTGGGTGTTGGCATAACCGAGCTTGGTGATGAAGCCGCCGCTGATACCAGCACAGATTTGCTGGATATCAGCGCTCCTAAGCGCCGCGCAATCGAAGCGGCCACGGATACTATTCGGGCTAAATATGGCAAAGAAGCGATAAAAAAGGGGCGGGCGCTTAAATAAAAATGCGTTGCATAATTGACAATGCTGCGGTGCAGCATTATATAGAATTCAGCGCCTGTATCAGGCGTTTCCTCCCTTTTCCTGAGGCCGTGCAGTGCACGGTCTTTTTTTTGCTTATTCCGCCGCGAGGCTTTGCGGACAGGCCGGAATAGCCGCCACTTTCGCCAACACATCTGAAATACGCGCGCGAATATCTGCGAAATCCTTGTGTAGCTCAACCCGCGATTCATTCATATATAGGCTGCGGTCAATCTCGATTTGCACGACATGCACACCTTTGCTGGGCGCCCCATAATGGCGCGTGATATAGCCGCCTGCAAAGGGCGCATTGCGCGCCACTGCAAAGCCGGCATCGGTAAAAAATGCCGCCACCGCATCAGTGACCCAGTGACCAGCGGCGGTGCCATAGCGGTCTCCCAGCACAATTTCGGCGCGCTTGTTAAGCAGCCCGCCCGCAAGGGCCGAGCGGGGCATGGAATGGATATCTATCAAGAAACAGGTCCCAAATCGCTGGCGCTGCGCCTCAATCAGCCCGCGCAAGGCCGTGTGATAGGGCGTATAGCAGGCTATCAGTCGCGCCTCGGCCTCGGCAAGGCTCAGTTTGCCAAGCTGAATGGCACGCCCGTTTGCCACCACCCGCGGAATCACACCCAGCCCCGCGGCAATACGCGGATTTGTTGGCGCGCCAATAGCGTTGTGAACAATCGCCGGATCCATCTCATCTGGCGCGCGATTCAGGTCCACATAGGCGCGGGGAAAGCGAGCTTTAAGCACAGGGGCCCCCAAGGTTTCCCCAATAAACTGATCAACATAAGCGTCTTCTGAGGAGCGAAGCTGAAGGGGGGTCAAGCATGAACGCTGTAAAAACTGCGCCGGGTATTCGGCCCCGCTATGGGGGCTGGAAAACACCGCACAGCTTTGTGGCGCAGGCGTAGATTCCAAGTTATAAGCCCTATGCTTCATGCTAGTCCTTTGTTTTCTTTCAATTCCTTAGCATAGCTTGCCCTGCGCCCCAACTTTTTTTCACTACAATTCTTTGCGATTTGTCACCCATGCTACAAAACCGCTTGAACCTGCCCCCTCAAGCGCTTATAGACAGGCCACGCGGGCGTTGCTAATGCAGCGCTTGTTGCTTTTTCGGGTGTATAGCTCAGCGGGAGAGCACTTCGTTGACATCGAAGGGGTCACTGGTTCGATCCCAGTTACGCCCACCATTTTCCGCCCCGTCGGAAATAAATTTTAACCGGCGCACCAGCGCCCAGAATTGGAGAATGACGATGAAAGTCAAGAACTCGCTTCGCTCCCTCAAGGGCCGCCACCGCGATTGCCGTATTGTGCGCCGCAAGGGCCGTGTATATGTGATTAACAAAACACAGCCGCGCTTTAAAGCCCGCCAAGGCTAAGCTAGCCTTTTGAAATTACAATAGATTCGGGCCGCGCTGCATTTGCAACGCGGCCCATTTCTTATTGCCCAAGCAGCAAGCGCCGGATCATATCGGCCGTTACATAGCCCGTAACGGCCATGCCACGGTCTCGCTGATAGCTGCGGAAAGCCTGCCGCGTGGCGAGATCAAAACTACCATCACGCGGGCCAGTGCGGTAACCAAGGTCGGCCACCCGCTGCTCGATCAGCAAGCGCGAAACCGAGTTGAGCCGCAGCGCATCTTCCACCCGTTTGGCGTCATTTTCCACGACCTCCGGTACCGCCCCGATTCGGCTGCGGGCAATATCCTTATAAATCCCGTTGGGGAAATCATTCAGGTATTCACGGTAAGCCGCATCGGTGTCTATTTGCACAGCGCGCGCCCAGGCCTGCTCATCAGTGCGGGCATTAAAGCGGGCCAGCTCGGCGCGGGCGCGGTTGGCAAACTGCCCGTTTGGATAGCGCTCAAGGTAAAGCCTCAACCCGCGTTCGGTGCCGCTGGCACCGGTTTGCGCCCAATAGGTGCGGTCACCGGCGCGCAGCTCAACCCGCGCGGCATCCCCCTGCACACGCAAGCGCGCCACTTGGTCAGCATCTAGGTAGCCCGTGCGAGTCAGGCGCTCACGCCGCTGCCAACTTCGGATCGCCGTGCGAGTGCCGTTGCCAAATAGCCCGTCAACACCACGGGTATCAAAGCCAAGGTCGGTCAGGTCTTGCTGAATTTGGCGGCGTGTGCCACGGCTCAGGCCAAGGGCCTGTTCAATTTGCTCCGGTGTGCGCGCAAACACGCGGTTGTTCACGAGCTCAAGCGAGGCCGGAATGTCACCCTCGATCTCCAGCCGCCCAGTATCGGTGCGCAGCACGTCAATCACCCGCACATTGGGGCGCAAAAAGCTGTGGCGCAGCAGGTCTCCAACCTTGTCATAGGCGCCAGAAATCATCATCACGCCGCGCGGCAAAGGCATGCGGGCAAGGCCCTCTTCCACCATCGGAATGCGCACCAGCTCGCGGTCTGATTCCCCAACAAACAACACCGCGTGCTCAGGCTTTTGCGCTAAAAGCTGGGCAATAAAGCCGATATTTATACCGCGAAACGCCATGCCTGTGGCAGAGCTTGCATTCATATCGGCAGGCAGCAGCCATGAAACCTCGCCAAAATGCGCCACATGGCCATTGAGCACAGCAATCACCGTATCAGCCCCTGCGATTTTGCCAGCAAAATCTCCGATGCGCTGTCGGGTTTCGAGGCGGTTGAGGTCTTTCCCCTCAATCACCTCGTAGCCCTGATTCTCCAGTGCATTCACCATTTGCTGGTGCTTGCGCGATATATTGGCCACGTCTGTGCCATTATCATAATAGCCGTTAGACAGCACCAAAGCCAGATTTTGCGCATTGGCCAAGCTAGATAGGCCCAACAAAGCTATGAGTGAGAGAGTAATAATCCGCATGTTAAATCCTCCTGCGTTACCGCCCCAGCTTAGCAAGCTGAGCGGCACAGGCCAGAGCTAGCAGTTTTAGCAACAGGTTTTAGTCATATTTCCGCTGATCGTCGATCACCAACCCGTCTTTAGGCAGGCTGCCCAGTGGCACAATTTCAACCGCGCCGCGCAGCTTGAGCGTGGCCTGAACAGAGGCCTCAAGCGCCGTCATATCGGCCCCATCGGCTTCCACTTGCACAGCCATCGCATCTTTTTCACCAACGCGCGTGGCAATGATGCGGGCCTTGGCCACTTCGGGGTGGCGGGCCACAAGGGCGGCCACCTGCTCGGGGCGCACAAACATACCTTTGATCTTGGTGGTCTGGTCAGCGCGGCCCATCCAGCCCTTAATCCGCAAATTCGTTCGCCCACAGGGGCTTTCCCCCGGTAGCACAGCTGAAAGATCTCCGGTGGCAAAGCGGATGAGCGGATAATCAGGGTTAAGCGCGGTCACGACCACCTCACCCACTTCGCCCTCAGCCACCGGAATGCCGGTGCCGGGGGTGACGATTTCAACAATCACACCCTCGTCTACAATCATGCCTTCCATGGCTGCACTTTCATAGGCGATATTGCCAAGATCGGCGGTAGCATAGCATTGCAGGCAGGCAATGCCACGGTCGGCATATTCAGCCCGAAGGCTCGGGAACAGTGCGCCGCCGCCCACGGCTGCGCGGGTGAAATGAAGCTCTCGGCCCATCTCATCCGCCTTATCAAGGATCATTTTAAGGTAATCCGGCGTGCCCGCATAAGCCGTGCAGCCCAAATGCGCGGCGGCTTCCACCTGAAGCTCGGTTTGCCCCGTGCCCGCAGGCAGCACCTTGGCCCCAATGGCCTGTGCCGCGCTCTCAAACATCATGCCTGCGGGCGTGAGGTGGTAAGAAAAGCAATTTTGCACCACATCAGCGGCCCCGACGCCCGCAGCATGTAAAAACCGACCCAAGCGCCACCAGTCTCCCTGCATCCGGCCCGGCTCATAAATCGGCCCGGGGGATTGGAAGTAGTGGGTGATGTTGGAGGTGTGAATGCAGCCAAAGGGCGGTATATCTTTTTGCCACTGGGAAAGGTCTGATTTACGAAGGATCGGCATCCTCGCCAGATCATCAAGGCTTTTGACCGAGGCTGCCTTTTGCTTCCAGTCATCCGTAGCGCTCGCTTCGGTTAGCCGGTTTTGCAACTGTGCCAGTTGCGCCGCCGCCCGCTCATCGCTTGAGCGGGTTTCAAAGGAATCGAAAAAATCAGTCATGCCCGTACTTTCATGGTTTGGGTGGTAGTTAAGCCAACCAGCGTTTACGGCGGCGGTAGGAACGCACATCACGAAAGCTCTTGCGGCCCTCATCAGACATTCCGAGGTAAAACTCTTTTACATCCGGGTTTTCGCGCAGTTCGGACGACACCCCGTCCATTACCACACGGCCTGACTCCAGAATATAGCCATAGTCGGAATAGCGCAGGGCCACGTTGGTATTTTGCTCAGCCAGCAAAAAGCTTACGCCCTCTTGCTTGTTCAAGTTTTTCACAATTCCGAAAATCTCTTCCACCAGCTGCGGGGCCAGCCCCATGCTTGGCTCATCCAGCAGCACGGTTTCAGGGTTGCTCATAAGCGCCCGCCCGATGGCCACCATCTGTTGCTCACCGCCCGAGGTATACCCCGCCTGCGATTTGCGCCGCTCTTTCAGGCGCGGAAAATATTCATACACCAGCTCAAGGCTTTTCTTAACGGCTGCCTTGCCATCGCCGCGTGTATAGGCGCCTGTCATCAGGTTTTCTTCTACGGTGAGGTGCTCAAAGCAATGCCGGCCCTCCATCACCTGTATAACACCTTGCTTAACCAAAGCCGCCGGATTGAGGTCATCAATCGGCTGGCCGCGATACATGATCGAGCCTTTGGTTACCTCGCCGCGTTCACCGCGCAAGAGGTTGGAAATCGCTTTCAATGTGGTGGTTTTGCCCGCGCCATTGCCGCCCAGCAAGGCCGTAATGCCACCTTTGGGCACGCTCAAGCTCACGCCTTTCAGCACCAAAATCACATGATTATAAATCACTTCGATATTGTTGACCTCTAGCAGGGTCTCGCGCTTTTCAACATCATCCAGCATCGAATTTCCTTAATAAATGAGGCCCTCTCCGGCGCTCGGCCGGAGAGGGGAGGTTTTTAGTTACACCGCAGTTCGATGTCGTTTTCCGCAGCATACGCCAAGGAATCTTCTTCGATCAGCGGGTTGATCACGTCTTTATCAGACTCACTGAACTCGGAGATCAGGTTCCATGTTTGAGCAGTCGCATCCCACTGGCTTACAGCACCCATGCCAGGGCCACCGTGGTTTTCACAAGTCACCTCAAACGCAGGGCCAAATCCGGCCATGCCGTGCTCCGCCATCATCTCGTCAGTGATAACCAGAGCTTCCATGCCATCACGCATCATCGACGGCGTAATATCGGCCACACCATGAATTTCCTGTGCTTTCAGGATAGCCATGTGCGTTAGGAAACCAGCATAGATCGTGCGGTTATAGAGCACTGTGCCAATTTGATCACCCGCGCCGGAAGCTAGGCCACGATCAACGATATATGTTTGGATATCGTCAAAGATCGGGTAATCCATGCCAAGGCCATTCATTGTGAGGGCCTTATAGCCGTCAGAGTCTGCACCAGCTGGCAGCACGTCATGCTCTGCACCAGACCACCATGCGCCAATGAAGTTCTCCATTGGGAAACGAATGTTGGCAGCTTCTTGAATCGCCACAGCGTTCATCACGCCAAAGCCCCACATAACTACATAATCAGGGCGTTCGCGCCGAATTTGTAGCCACTGGGATTTTTGCTCCTGACCGGGATGGTCAACAGGCAGCAATGTTAGGTCGTAACCATGAATTTCGGCCAATGCTTCAAGGGTGCGGATCGGCTCTTTGCCGTAGGCAGAGTTGTGATACACAAGCGCGATGGATTTGCCGTTAAGGTCGCCTTCGTTTTCATCAAGCAGATAGTTAACAGCGACTGAGGCCGCATCCCAATAGTTGGTTGGGTAGTTAAACACGTTAGAAAACACTTCGCCATTGGCGGCGGATGTTCGGCCATAACCCATGGTGTGAAGCGGGATGCCGTCAGCGGTTACCTTTGGAATGAGCTGGTAAGTCATGCCGGTTGAAAGCGGTTGGTAAACCAGCGCGCCTTCGCCCTTGGTGGCTTCGTAGCACTCCACACCTTTTTCAGTGTTATAGCCGGTTTCGCATTCGATCACATTGACCATAACGCCGCCGATGCCGCCGTCACGCTCGTTGAGGAGGTGAAAATAATCGGCATAGCCATCGGCGAGCGGAATGCCACCTGCGGCGTATGGCCCGGTGCGATAACTAAGCGACGGGATCACAAGCTCAGCCAATACAGGCGTTGCCATTGTGAGGGCAGCGGTCGCAATGGCTGCCAGTTTAGTAAGTTTCATGTCGTTCCTCCCTTTAGGTTTGACACTGGTTTTGCCCCGTTTTTTTTCGGTAGCATGATGCAGCCTGCCCCTAATGTGGGAAAGGCCATAAACGCAATTTTTGCTTGGTCACTCGCCAGATCTGAGCAATGCCATGTGGTTCAAGAACCAAAGTGAGCATAATGATCCCGCCAATGATAACCAACTCTAGGTGCCCAGCCAAATCTCCGGGCCAGCCAAGTCGAATAACCATAATATTTTTGAGCAGCACCGGCATCAGCACCAAAAATGCCGCGCCGATAAAGCTGCCCAGCACCGAGCCAAGCCCGCCGATAATGATCATAAACAGCACGAGGAATGATTTTTGGATGCCAAAAGCCTCGCCAACCTCAACCGCGCCGAGGTAAACCGCGAAGAACAGCGCGCCCGCCACCCCGATGAAAAACGAGCTGACCGCAAAGGCGGTGAGTTTGGTTTTGAGCGGGTTCACCCCGATGATTTCTGCCGCGATATCCATATCGCGAATGGCCATCCAAGAGCGACCAATGCGGCCACGGGTGAGGTTGCGGGCAATCCAGGCAAACAGCACCACCAGCACAAGGCAGAAAAGGTATTTGGCACTAGCGCTAGCCGCGGGGCCGGTCACTTCAAAGCCCAGCATACTGCGGGTGGGGGCCGAGATTTGCCCCGAGGCTGAATAGTTATAAAACCACTCGACCTTGTTAAACAACCACACCAGGAAAAACTGCGCGGCCAGCGTTGCTACCGCAAGATAAAACCCTTTGATCCGCAGACTTGGCAGGCCAAAGAGCACACCAACGCTCGCGGTAATCGCACCGGAAAGCAGCACGATGATCATGATATTGAGGTCCGGAAACGAGGTCATCAACTTATAAGAGGCGTAAGCCCCCACTGCCATAAAGCCCCCCGTGCCAAGGCTTACCTGCCCGCAATACCCCGTAAGGATATTTAGCCCCAAGGAGGCAATAGACCAGATCAAAAACGGAATAAGCACCGCCGACGCCCAGTAATCATTGATCACAAATGGCACCACAAGAAAGGCAATCGCCAGAATGGCATAATAGCCATAGCGGTCCAGCTTCAGTGGAAAGGTCTGGCTATCCTCGGCGTAAGATTTCTTATAGTCACCGGCTTCGCGATATAACATGCTCAGGCCTCCCTTTTAGAAAATTGCAGGGCAGGCCGTTTGCTTAGCCTCGCCCGAAAGGCGTGTTGCACAAGCCTTTGTTGATTTTGCGCCATGCAAAAATGCCGAGCGTGAAAAACGCTAGTGCCAAAGCTATATCTACAATTTGCATCGCCCCGATATCCTGCCCGGCAAAAAACGCCAGAAAACCGAAGACCAAAAACCCGATAAAGCCGATCACGGCTCCGATTGCACAAAACTTCATGAATATCACTCCCAATTTTCTTAAAGCGACGAGCCGTGTTTTCCGGCACCTTACGCGTTAAGGGAAGTATGGCAGCTTTTTTATACATTGCAATCATTGCATCAAACCCGCTCGATAATTTTGTCGCCAAACAGGCCTTGGGGCCGGAAGACGAGGAACAAAAGCGCCAGGACATAGGCAAACCAGTTTTCAGTGGCGTTCATGGTGAAGCCCATAGCATCGCCAAACCAGCTGGAACTGACGATAAACTCAAACACTTTTTCGCCCACACCAATGATCATCCCGCCGATAATCGCACCGGGGATCGAGGTGAACCCTCCCAGCATAAGCACCGGCAGCGCCTTGAGCGTGATAAGGGAAAGCGAGAATTGAACACCAGATTTGGCACCCCACATCACGCCGGCCACGAGGGCAATAAAGCCCGCGATGCCCCAAACGATCACCCAGATCGAGCGGAGGGAAATACCAACACTGAGCGCCGCTTGGTGGTCATCCGCCACCGCGCGCAGGGCGCGGCCTGTGGTGGAATACTGGCTGAAGATCGTGAGCGCCACCACGAGGACAACCGCAATGATGGCCGCCGCAATATCGAGGTTATCAATATAAAACCCATAGCCAAACCAGTCATAGGTTAGGCTGTCTATGGTTCCGTTTATGCCTTGTGGAATAGGAAGGTCAATTTTTTTGATGTCGGACCCCCACATCAAATCGCCCACGCCTTCCATAAAGTAAGCCAGCCCGATGGTGGCCATAAACAAGATGATCGGCTCTTGGTTCACGAGGTGTTTCAGCAAGTATCGCTCCACCAGCCAGGCAAACAGGATCATCACGCCTATCGTAAGAACGATCGCCAGAATCGCAGGCAACGTCCAGCCGAAGTGGTGGATTTTGGTGCCAAAAATTGCGTTAATCAGATGCGCAAAGGGCACCTGTCCGCTTTGGATACCCACCAACGTAAGCGCGCCAAACAGCGCCATCACTCCTTGAGCATAATTAAAAATCCCCGAGGATTTAAAGATCAGCACAAAACCGAGCGCGACGAGGGAATACATTACCCCCGTCATTAACCCGTTAATCGCGGCTTCGGTGCCATATAGAAATTGGTCAAACATAGCTTTCCCCTACCCGTGATCCACACCGAGATACGCATCAATCACATCTTGATTGTTGATCACCTCGTCCGGCGTGCCATCGCCGATTTTTTTACCGTAATCCATCACCACCACGCGGTCAGAGATGTCCATCACCACGCCCATATCGTGTTCGATCAGCGCGATGGTGGTGCCAAATTCATCATTCACATCGAGAATAAAGCGGCTCATGTCCTCTTTTTCCTCTACGTTCATTCCGGCCATTGGCTCATCGAGCAGCAAAAGCTTGGGCTGAGCGGCCAAAGCCCGCCCCAGCTCCACCCGCTTTTGCAAGCCGTAGGGCAGCGCCCCCACGGGGGTTTTGCGAATGGCCTGAATTTCCAGAAAATCAATGACCTTCTCCACAATCTCGCGGTTTTCCACTTCTTCGCGCTCTGCAGGGCCTTTCCAGAGCATTTGCGCCAGCATGTTGGTTTTCATCTGGTTAAAGCGGCCGGTCATGATATTATCCAGCGTGGACATGCCCTTAAAAAGCGCGATATTTTGGAAGGTGCGGGCAATGCCCTGCTTGGCAATCTGGTAAGGCTTCATAGGCTTGCGTTTTTCGCCATGAAACCAGATTTCGCCCTCCTGCGGATGATAAAATCCGTTAATCACATTCAGCATCGAGGATTTTCCCGCGCCATTAGGCCCGATAATCGCGCGAATTTCGCCTTCGCGGATGTCAAACGAGATATCTTTAATCGCCACCACGCCACCAAAGCGCAGGGTGATGTTGCGCATTTCCAGCACTTTCCCGCCAATGGTGCGCCCATCGGGGGTTTCATATGTGTCGGCAGTTGCTGTCATGTGTTCATTCCTTTGCCGAGATAATAAAGCCCGTAAGTGAGGCCGAAAGCCGCCGCGAGCAGGCCCACCGCCTGCCACGAATAGCTACTGGTAATACCAAAGAGATAGCGCCAGCTAAAGCCCATGGGCACGGCAAAAACCGCCAGCAAATAAAGCGAGGCGTCAGATTTTGCGCGCAGGCCAAAAACCAAAGCACCACCGATTCCAAAGAGTGTCGCCAGAATGGTGAACGTCATATAGCTCATGCAGCCGCTGCTTTCTTTACCGGTGCCACAGCCACATCGCGCAGCTCCAGCGTGGCCTTGATGGCACCTTTACGGCCGTCTTCATAGGTCACTTCGGTTTCGGTGCTGATTGTTTTGGAGCCGTCATACAAAGCCGTAATCAGATCATGGAACTTTTCACCTACAATTTTACGGCGGACCTTCCGCGTGCGGGTCATTTCACCGTCATCCGGGTCCAGCTCCTTGTGAAGCACCAAGAAACGGTGCACCTGACAGCCGGAAAGCATTTCATCACAAGCCACTGACTTGTTAACCTCTTCAATATGACCCTGAATGGTATCCAGCACCTGCGGATGCCCCGCCAGCTCCTGATAAGACGCATAAGCCACGTTATTGCGCTCGGCCCAGTTGGCCACGGCGTTCAGGTCAATATTAATGAAGGCGGTGCAGGTCTCGCGCGCATCGCCAAACACCACGGCCTCCAGAATATTAGGGAAGAACTTGAGTTTGTTTTCCACAAACTTGGGGGCAAACATGCTACCATCCGCCATTTTCCCCACATCCTTGGCGCGGTCAATAATGCGTAAATGGCCCGAGCTTTCCTCAATAAAGCCGGCGTCACCCGTGGCAACCCAGCCTTCCGCATCTTTGGTATCCGCCGTGCTTTCCTGATTTTTGTAATATTTCACAAAAACGCCGGGAGAGCGGTAAAACACCTCACCATTATCAGCAATCTTCAGTTCCACACCTGGGCTAGGCACACCCACGGTATCAGCCCGCACTTCGCCATCTGGCTGTTGGGTGATAAACACGCTGGCTTCGGTTTGGCCGTAGAGCTGCTTAAGGTTAATGCCAAGCGAGCGGTAAAACTCAAAAATCTCGGGGCCAATGGCCTCACCGGCCGTGTAGCCAACCCGCACCTTGGAAAGGCCAAGGGTGTTTTTCAGCGGGCCATAGATCAGCAGATCACCGACCCAGTATTTAAACTTATCAGCGGTGCTCACCGGCTTGCCGTCGAGCAAATCCGGCCCCACCTTTTTGGCATGCGCCATAAACTTGTGAAAAAGCTTCTTTTTTAGCGGGCTGGCATCTTCAATGCGGATCATCACATTGGTTAGCAGGCCTTCAAAGAATCGGGGCGGCGCAAAGAAATAACTCGGGCCAATCTCACGCAGGTCTGCCTGCATGGTTTCGGGGCTTTCAGGGCAGGCCACGCAAAAGCCTGTCCAGCAACTTTGACCGATCGAAAAGATAAAATCACCCACCCAGGCCATGGGCAAATAAGCCAGCACCGAATCGCCTGCGCTGAGATTGTCAAACTCCGACGATGCCTTAGCCGAGGCAATGATATTGGTGTTAGAAAGCACCACACCTTTGGGCTTTCCAGTGGTGCCGGAGGTATAAAGCATCACGCAAGTGCTGTTTTCATCCAGCTTGGCTTGGCGCTCTCTGAGCACCGGCGCAAGGCGCTCATGCCCGGCGCGGCCCTCGGCCTGCACGTCCTCATAGGCGTTCAGCTGGGTATGGTCATATTTGCGCATTCCGCGCTTATCAAAATAGATAATCTGCTCAACATTTGGCAATTGGTCTTGTATTTCCAAGACCTTATCCACCTGCTCCTGATCCTCAGCAATAATAAACCGCGCGCCGCAATGCTCCAGCACATAGGCCATTTCTTCGGCATTCGCGTCTTGGTAAAGCGGCACCGGAATGGCCCCAGCGGCCTGCGCGGCCAACATTGCCCAGTAAAGATAAGGGCGATTGCGACCGATAATCGCCACATAATCACCCTCATTCATCCCCAAAGCCACATAGCCCATCGCCAGCGCGCCCACCTCTTCAGAGGCCTGCGACCAGCTCCAGCTTTGCCAAATGCCATATTCTTTTTCGCGATAGGCGGGCACGTTAGCCCACTGCACGGCGTTTCTCGCCAGCAGTTTTGGAAATGTATCCAAGCCTTCGGGCAGAACGTTATCGCTCATGCAATCTCCTCCCTTGCGGGCTGTTGGGCCCCGTAAAATATGCAGGCTTATGCCTGTCGGTTTTTGGTAGACTATCAAGAAAACTTGGTGAGGCAAGAAAATAATTGAACCATCGTTCAGTTTATTGGCTAAACTCGGTCGTTCCAACATAGAATTCGCCAGCTGCTCTAAGCAACGGCACGCCACTTAGCTTTGCATGAAACCAATTTATATGACTATAATTCAGATGGTTAGGCTCATCTTTGCTATTACACTAACCTAGGTAAGTAGTTATGCGAATGTGTTAGGCGGGCCGCCGGTTTCGGCGCAAGTTTCTGCATTTCCCGTCCAGCCCTTCCCCTTTTCCCATTTTTCTGCCAAGGATTGTGCGGTCGCATCCGTCATAGCATTAAGGACACATGGAAAAGAGCAGCGAAAAACTGGCAGCCGAGGCCGCGGCGGGAAGCGCAGAGGCGTTTCGTGCGCTCTTTGAGCGACACTATGATCTGATGTATCGGGTTGCCTTTCGCACGCTCGGGCAACAGGCAGATGCGGAGGATCTGGTGCAGGAAATTTGCGCGGCACTCCCCAAGAAGCTCGCGAGCTTTCGCAGTGATGCCAAGTTTGAAAGCTGGCTCTACCGCGTTGTGGTCAATGCGGGGCGCGACCTGATGCGCAAGCGCGGCGCACAGGCCCGCGCCGCTGATGGTTGGGGAGATGTTGAAGTGATGCAGCGCGAAGCGGCGATGGAAAAGAAGGAAAACCTAAGCTGGCTCGCCCGCGCCATGCAGCGGCTTTCCCCCGAGCTACGCGAAACCGTGGCGCTGGTGCTGGGGGAGGAAATGACCCACGCGCAGGCCGGCAAAGTGCTGGGCCTTAAGGAAGGCTCGGTGAGTTGGCGTATGAACGAAGTGAAAAAAGAACTCCGCCTGATGGCGCAAGCAGAGGAGATGCTGGAATGACTGATGACCTAGACAAGCTCGCCGCCCTCTTGCGCGAGGATATCCCACCGCCACGCGCCGAGGCCAAACTGGCCGCGCTAGAGGCTGGCATGGCCGCTTTTGAAAAAAATTCAGAAAACTTCCAAGGATCGGCTGAGGCCTCGCGTCCTATCCATAACCGCCCCCAAAACGGGCGCGGATTTTTGGAAGGACTAAGGATTATGTTTGAGAAATTATCCCCTAAAGGCATGATGCTCGGCGGTGCCAGCATTGCCACCATCGCGCTCGCCATTGTCGTGACCCAGAATGTTGACTTTAACAGCGGCCCCTTGTTTGATCTGCCAGAGCCACCGGAAATGGATGCCAACGTGCCCAGCCAAGGCAGCCTTGGCCCAAGCGATAGTGAAGCGGGGTATGTGCCACGCCCCGAGCCGGAGGCCGATGATAGTATCACCCATAACGGCCCGGATGTTTTGGCGACATCAAATGAGACGGCGGAGGCCCCTGCTGCCAGCGATACGCACACGCCAAAAGCTTCGGTTGAAGAGTTTTCCACTGCACAAATGGCGCCTGTCGCAACGGAACAGGATGAAACTGTGCAAGATATAGAGCGCTTACGGGATGCGGGCGCAGCAGGCATAGTAGAATCCGAAGACAATCAACCGGCGGGCAATAATGCCTCTGTTGTTACAGGTACACTTTTTTCAGAATTAGATCTGCAAAGCTATGGCGGTGCCCCCGCCGGTGGCCCCCCCTTAGCCGCCGCAAGCCCTGCCCCATCCCCTATCGAGGGTTTCCTTGCTGGTGCCGTCACCAATGAAGCACCCCTTGCCGCCGATATGAGGCGCGTAGTTTCCGACGATACC
Source organism: Paracoccaceae bacterium (assembly GCA_016744015.1). Taxonomy (GTDB): domain Bacteria; phylum Pseudomonadota; class Alphaproteobacteria; order Rhodobacterales; family Rhodobacteraceae; genus UBA3077. Next base: position 150,214 of record JADGFD010000003.1, read on the forward strand.
ATTGCCCCGCAACCCGAGAACCGTGACCAGTTCGCAGGTGAAGCCGTAAGCCCCATCAAAGTCGCCGCCGATGAGCCGATATCCACCTTCTCAATTGATGTAGACACCGCCAGCTATAGCGTGATGCGCCGCAGCCTGCTTAATGGCCATCTGCCCGCGCCCGCTTCGGTGCGCACCGAAGAGCTGATCAACTACTTTGATTATAACTACGCCAGCCCGCAAACCGCCGAGCAGCCCTTTGCGCCGCAAGCGACCCTTATGCCCACCCCGTGGAATGATGACACGCTGCTCTTGCATATCGGCATTCAGGGCTATGATATCCCGCTGGATGACCGCCCACCAGTGAACCTTGTGTTCCTGATAGACACCTCCGGCTCGATGAATGCACCTGACAAGCTGCCGCTGCTTATCCAGTCCTTCCGCCTACTGCTCAGCACATTAAATGACCGAGACACCGTAGCGATTGTGACCTATGCGGGCTCTGCGGGCATGGCGCTGGAGCCAACGTCCGCCTCTGAAGGCCATAAAATCCTAACCGCCCTCACCCAGCTTTCGGCGGGCGGCTCTACTGCTGGCCAAGCCGGGCTTACCCAAGCCTATGGGCTGGCAGAAGATATGATGGAAGACGGGGAAACCTCACGGGTTATTCTTGCCACCGATGGCGATTTTAACGTCGGCATGTCGAGCACCGAAGCCATGCAGGGCTATATAGAGGAAAAACGCGAAACCGGCGTTTATCTGTCTATCCTCGGCTTTGGCCAAGGTAACTATAACGACGCCCTGATGCAAACCCTTGCCCAAAACGGCAACGGCACAGCGGCCTATATCGACACCCTCGCCGAAGCGCAAAAGGTGTTGGTTGACCAGATCGGCGGCGCGCTGTTTACCATCGCCCAAGACGTGAAAATTCAGGTGGAGTTTAACCCTTCCGAGGTCGCAGAATACCGCCTTATTGGCTATGAAACCCGCGCGCTGAACCGTGAGGATTTCAACAATGACGCCGTGGATGCGGGCGATATCGGCGCGGGCACCCAAGTAACCGCGCTTTACGAAATCACCCCCGTTGGCTCGTCCGCCATCAGCGTTGACCCGCTCCGCTACGGTGAGGCCCAGCCCCTGCCCGATAGCAACGGCGAGCTGGCCTTCCTGAAACTGCGCTACAAGCTACCCGGCGAAGCCACCTCAAACCTGATCACAACGCCGGTGCAGAATGCACCCATGGATCAAGTCACGCAGGACGTCATCTTCTCCACCGCCGTGGCCAGCTTTGGCCAGCTCCTACGCGGCGATACCCGCATGGGTGGCTGGAGCTATGACGATGTATTGCGCCTCGCGCAGCAGGGAAAAGGCGAGGACACGTTCGGCTATCGCAGCGAGTTCATCCGTCTGGTTCGGCTGGCTGAAACGGCGCAATAACGCCGGTTCAAGCCGGACATTTCAAAGCCGGCCATCAGAGCTGACAAAAACGCCCCCGTGTTTCTCGGGGGCGTTGAAGGCGTAAGGTGCCGTTACACCTTAAGGTCGTCTTCAACCAAAGATGGCCGGAACGCCGCCTTTGGCAGCAGATTAAAATGCGTTCCCGTCTTGGTCGCAGACAGTATCCGATCACAACGAAACGTCCGCGCACCTTTTCTAAGGCCGTCAAATGCAACAACATACCAAACGGGGTATTTTAGCAGTAGGTAATGCGGCGCGATTGCACGCTCAGACGTTTCGCCATCCTCTCTTTGGTATCGAATCTCCAGCTCCTCTTGGTCAATAAAGGCCTGATGCAAAGCCTGCACAACCCGCTTGGGAGGGGCGCTCGCGCTCGCCTGAACATACGTTGATGCCGTGATCCCAATCAATATACGGGATTTTATACGATTCACCTTGTTGCGCTTTTCAGGTGAAAAGGAGGCCACCAATTGCCGCCGGACAGACCCAAGCCCCGCCAGAAAAAGCGGCGAGTTCATCTGCTCCGCAACCGCAATACTTATGAGAAGATCGACCGCCTCAGAATAAGCCAAATTCATCCGGCCTACACCCCAATTTCGGTCAAGCCGCACACCGCCGCCACGCCCGCGATCAGCGTCGATCTGCATACCTTGCTCGCGCATAAGCGACAAGTCCCGCGCAATTGTTCGCACACTAACACCGTGCTGTAGCGCCAGATCTTTAACCGTGCAATGCGCATCTTGCTTCAGTTGAACTGCCAATAGCTCCAAGCGTCTCAGCCTATCATGCGCGTTTGTCCGTGCCATCAATCAAATATGCCACAAAGTGTCATATTTAGCAATATGAAGTTGATGAAACGAAAACGAAGCAGGGATCGCCGTTTTACTCAAGTCAATCATCCCTGATCAACCCACCAATCCAATGCCGAGCCATAGGCGCCGGCGCACAGGAGATTAAATTATGAAAATGAACTATTTTGTTGTCGGAACAAACAATATGGACGCCGCGCAGGCCTTTTATGATGCCCTATTTGCCCAATCAAACCTTCAGTGTATGTCGCCATCCGACAGGATGACTTATTGGCTAGGTGAGGATTTTGCTTTTGCAGCGGCCAAACCCTTTGACGCAAAACCCGCCACCATCGGCAATGGTTCGATGGTTGGCTTTTGTGTTGGAGCCAGCGAAGACGTCACAAGAATGCACGCCTTGGCCATTGAGCTCGGTGGCACATGCGAAGGGTTGCCAAACCAGCGCGGGCCGCGCTTCTCCGCATATGTGAGAGATCTCGATGGAAATAAGCTGTGCTTTTCTGACTAGGTCGAGCTGGCGGCGGTGTTCTCATTCGTGGTGGCGAAAAGGCACTGGCAGGGGCTAAGAGACTCGAACTCTTGACCTACGGTTTTGGAGACCGTCGCTCTACCAACTGAGCTAAACCCCTAGAGTGCAGCGGTTGGATAGCCTTTGTGGCGGGGTGATGCAAGCAGGGAAATGGCCTAAAGCAGGGATTTGATGAAGGCCGTGGCATTTTGCTGCCAGCGGTCGGGCTTTCCGGCCGCATTTTTGGCTATCTGTGCGAGCAGGTTTCGATCGTTATCGAGCGCCTGAAGCGCGGTAATGGCCTGTGGCACAACATTGGCGGGGTCCAGCAAAATGCCTGATTCTCCGTCCGAAATGGCCTCTGCCACCGCGCCCACGTCCGTCGCCAGCACCACCACGCCCGCCCTTTGGGCCTCAAGAATCGTAAGCGGCAAGCCCTCATCTCGTGAGGGCATAAGAAGCACATCAATCGCGGCATAAAAGGCATCCAGCTCGGCGCGGGATTTAAGCGGAGGCTGCGGGGAGAGCCACTCAGGGATGCGCGCAGGTTTGCCCAAAACCTCGCCACCGCAAAGGTGAAACTCAAAATCCCCCCGCAAGGCTTCGGCGACTTCAACAAAGCGTTCTACTTTTTTTTGCGGGTCAAACCGGCCCAGAAAGCCAACGCGGAGAGGGCCTTCCCGCTTTGGGCGTGCCGAAACCGCACTTTCGAATCCCGGCCCGTTGGGTAAAGGCAAAAGCTTGGCTTCCGGCACGCCAAAGGCCGCCATCCGCGTGGTAAGCTGCTGGGAGCAGGTCAAAATTCGGTCAAACAGCCCCTCATAGCCCAGCGTAATATAGGGTGTGCCGCGGCTACGGCCATAAGGCGTGCTATCGGTGATATGCTCCCAAGCGCAAAGCTTAATGCCGCGCGCGCGCAGCTCTACCAGCTCGTGGTTCAAAACCCCTGCCCCGCAATTCACCACCACGTCCATTTGGGTCATCGGGCCAAGCATATCGCCCATCAGCATTTCACCTGGGTGCTCAGCATCATTCGTGCCCATATAGCGCGAGCCGCCCCACTCCCGCAGGGCTGCATTTTTCAAAATCCAGATCTTCTCGAAGGGTTCAAACATCCATTCGGCAGCGTTGATATCATCGACACCGTAGACAAACAGGTGGCAGGTAACGCCCTGCTTTTGCAGAGCCGAGGCCAGCGCTACAAGGCATTTTTCAACCCCGCCAAACTGGAAAACCTGAATGGCAAAGCCCACATGCGGCCCCTGCCCCAGCGGCGCAAGCGCTGGCCGACCGCCTGCATTGCAAACCGCAACATCCTTGGCGATGGGGGCAAAAACAGGGCTTCGCCAATTCGCATATTGCTGGAAGGGGACCGAGGCCATGGGGGAAACCAAGAGCGCGCCCACTGCATCCATCAGCGCACCCATCGGTTTATCACCGAGGGTTGGTGCTTCAAAACTCACCTCCAACGGCAGCACGGTTGCACCCTCGATCAGGTAGCTGATGATCGGGGCCATGTCTTCTTTATCCAGCGCCGCATTCAGGTGGTGCATAGAAAGGGCAATAATATCGGCCTCCAGCAGCCGTGTGCCGTCATCATCCACCTTGCCATGAGCACGAATAGAGCGTGGGCCGTCGGTGATGCTCACCACCGCTACCGGCGCATGCCGGAGCGCGCCTTCAATCTGGTAAAACAGGCTATCTAGGATTTTGGCATCCTTCAGGCCATCCAGCAGTTCTGGTGCGCAAAATACCATAATGGGTGGAAAGCGGCTTTCGGCAGGGTTAGCGCGTTGGTGAAAAACCTCACCCACAAATTCATCACTTGAAACCGTGCGGGCGGTGGCGGGGTTGGAGCCAATTTTAATGCCCCCATCGGTGCTAATGATGCAAAAACGGGGGTATTCAGCATTCCATGCATCAGGCAGGCGACTCTGGCCATAAAGCCATTTATGCTTGGCACGGAGCTGACCGCGCAGCAGCACATCTTTGCGATTGGCACCCGAAACCATGCTTTCAGGCCGCTTCCTGTAGCGAAAGAAGCTCTCAATAACGGGGTATCCCGTAAAGCCACGCTCAACCGCACCGAGCCAAAAATCCCAATCCTCAAAGCCCTGCTTAAAGGCGGTATCAAAGCGCAAGCCGCTTTCAAAAACCTCACGGCGCACAAGGCTACCCGCATCAGAGCAATTGATCGAGGCCAGCCGAGAAAGCGCCCAACTGTTGCCGTTGGAGTAATTCACCTCCATGCCAAACATATCAACCTGCGGGTAAAACCAGCCGCTTTCCGGCTCGTTATCAAGTAGTTTTTCAAACAGCTGAAAGGCGTGGGGGTCCAGCATGTTATCGGCATCCAGCAAGAACACGCCGCGGCAGGCGGGGTTTTTGAGTGCTTGTTCAACACCCGTATTGCGGGCCGCGCTCAGCCCTTGGTTTATCTGCGTAAGCAACGTCACATTCGGATGTGCTGCCCAGCCCTCAAGGCTGGCGCGAGTTTGCGCAAGGTCGCAGCCATCGTTCACCAGAATGATTTCAGCCGCCGGCCCACCGACCTGCTCAAGGCAGGACAGCACGGCTTCGTCTACCAGCACGGGGTGGTGCCAAACAGGGATCACAACCGCAATCATCGGCTATTCCGCCATGGGGATAATCTCGACCCCCCTTAGGAAAACGCTCACCAAAGGCGAGGCCGCGCGGAGCTTGAAGTGGAGGTCCACCTTGCCGGCATCGGCAATAAACAAGTCGCACTGAACATGGGTTTCAGGTGGCAACATATTGCGCCGCGCGACTTCACCCTCGGTGGCTGCAAGAGAAAGCGTCACCGGCTCGGGGCCAAAATTCTGGGTGTAGGCGGCAATATTGGCCGCCCCTGCCACTTCGATGCCCCGAAACACAAAATCCATTTTTCCGTCATGGCCGGGATGCAATGAGTAGGCATCCCGCCCGTTCATCAGCTTGGCCGTGCCACCTTGCACCTCCGGCGCAGGCAGGTTTGAGGCGGGCAACACATGGCGCTCCCCGCGCGGCTCCATTTCTGGAATGCGGCAGCCCGGCAGGCCCTTCCATACCCGAAGCGCCAGCGGTGCACTGGCCCCGCTGGCGTGCATATAATCCAGCGAGATCGGCAGGCTTAGCCCCAGTTCAAAATCGGCCTCCACGCGGATCACCACATCTTCGGCCAACCCTGCCAGCGGCGTGGGCAGCATGGCGCGCACCCAACCCGCACCCTTGGCCTCCAGCGCAATTGCCTCGCTAAAACTCGGCCCTGTCAGGCGGCCAAAGCGCAACTGCCCGCTGCCTGCGCCCATCGCCCAAATATCCACAGCCACCAACCCGATAGAGCCAACAGGCAAGCGCTGGCTCACAGCGCCTGAAACCGCCCCCTCGGTTGGCTCCCACGCCCGCGCGCAGGTAAATACCGGAGCAAATGCGGCATTCAGAAAGTCTTCCGTTTCCGCAAAGCTTTGCTGCAGGCGCATGAAATCCTGCCGCAGCGCAGCCGATTCCGCTCGCAAGGTAGCGGTGGCTTGCTTTTCAACCACCAGCGCCGCACTGAGGGCTGACTCAAAGCTTCCAACAACTTCAACACCGCTCGCCGCCAAAAATCGAGCCAAAGCACTATTTTCAAAAGCCGCAGCATCCGCTGCACCCACCACTGCACATAGCGGCAAAGCCCCTTCCCAGACGATATCGCCTGCGGCAAGCCACGGTGCCAGCGCAATATGCTCAACACCTTCAATCGGTGCCATTTCACTGGCCAGCACACGAATCACATGTTTTTGCGCCATATCTGGCCACCTCCATTTGCCGTAGCACCTGATTTTGCACCACTCTAAGACTACCCTTGGAAAAGGCAATCACCCATGATGCGTCGCATGAATTTCCTCTTAACCATTTGGGCACTGCTTCTCCAATCTATGCTTGAATTATGAGCGACAGCCTTTTACGTAATTACCAAGAAAACAAGATCGAGGTAAGAAGATGACAGCGATGGTGATTGAAATAATGGATTCTGCATCCGGCAAAATGGCGGAGGATGTGCTTGTTCAGGTTCGTAAAATCGTTGGTGATAAGTGGCAAGACCTCACAGATGCGAAAACGAATGCCAAAGGCGAAGCGATTTTGGCAGAAGCCGAGGATATCAAAGACGGCGGATACTTTGAAATCCTGGTCTTTCTCGGGGCCTATTTTGACCAAACCGGCCGTGTTTTGCCGCAGTATAAGATGGTTGATATCGTGCCCATGCGTTTTGGCGTCGAGTCTTCCGATAGCAATATCACCTTACGCATGTCGGCCACCCCCCATAGCTATAGCGCCGATTTCTCCACCGAGATCAAACGCCTGAACCTCGTTTAAGCCCCTTTTGAAAGTATGCCGATGGCCCAGCTAACCCTAAACTTTTTTGACGCAACCCGCGGCGTAGCGATCGCAAATATTGATGTTGAGATCCAAAAAATTCATGATGGCAACTGGCGCACCATTGCTGAAATGGTCAGCAACGTTAAAGGTGATATTTCTATCATTTCGGGTGATGTGGATGGCGATTTTAGCGGCTATTATGAAGCCACGGCACATATCGGTAGCTACTTCCTGAGCGCGGGCTATGCCCTGCCAACACTTAAGTTTATTGATGTGATCCCCATTCGCTTTGGCATTGCGGATGCGGATGCCAACACCAGCATCACCATTTCGCTCACGCCTTATGGATACTCGTTCCTGAGCAAAATTAGCTGAGCAAAGGCGGCCTAAACGGGTTTAAAACCTTTTGCGTTATAAAAAGATTGCAACCGCGCTGAATTTTGGCCACCTTAGCGCGCAATACTTGTAACGAAAGCCCGCGCCTTGCTTGAAGCCTCCGCCATTATCAATATCCATCGCGAGGGAGCTTTACTGGTCCCCACCTTGCGCTCGCTGGCGCTAGCAAAAAAACGAGCGGTTGAGGCAGGCTATACGCTGGAAGTGCTGGTGGTAGCCGATAATGCCAATGAAGAAACTCTCAAAATTGCCGAGGGTTTTGATCAGCTGATCGACCGGATAATCCCCGCCACCTTCGGAGACCTCGGGGCCTCACGCGAGTTTGGCATTAGTGAGGCCGCACATGATTGGGTGTTCCTGCATGATGGCGATGATCTGTTTTCCTCCAACTGGTATCTCCAGTTTTTCGAGATAGCCAAGCGCGGCGAGATAGACGAGCGCACGGTTTACCACACCGCGCTGTTTGTCCGCTTTGGCAACGAGCAAAATATCCGGCAAATGATTGATTCGTGGGATACCCGCTTTCACCCGCTGTTTTTGGCGTCCGAGTGGTATTACTCAAATAAATGCGTGCTTAACCGCAAGCTTTTTGCCGAAACACCCATGCCATACAATAACAAGTTCACCGGCATCGGCAACGAGGATTGGACATGGTCTTGCCATACCATCCACAAGGAAATCCGGCATACCTATCTGCCGGAAACCATTTGCTTTTACCGCGTTAAACCCGCCATCACCAGCCTTGGCCTAACCCCGGGGATGATCCACGGCCCCTCCCCGCTTTTTGCACCTGATAGCCTGTTGGAAATAGAAATTCGCCGCGCCGAGCGGGCCGATAAACCACTGGCATTTTGTGATACGCTCATCAAAAAAGGCGAGCCGGTGCAGGGTGATGGCCCGCCCGCTGGCTGGTTCTGGGATGAGGTCGAAATTCAGGGCGAATTTGAGTCGATCATCACCGATTACCGCGCCGTGCCTCATGGCCAGTTGCGCGCCGAGCTGCCCAACCTGCATTATAATGTCGCCTCTGCCACGCAATACATGATGCGTGATATGGACGAGCGGCCAAAGATCTTCATCTTTGCCTCGGCCAGCACTCTGCGGGCGGGTGATAAAATTATCGAGCTTATGCTCTCGGCCGCCCGCGATTATAACGACCAATCCCACCAGCCGGTGCTGGTTCTGGATGAGGGCGATCTCGTGATTTCCGATTTTGGCCTGATGGGCCGCTTTGGGGCAAAGGTGATCGGCGCCCAGCATGTAGAACGGTTTTTCAAAATCGAAGACTGGTATTTCAATCGCCTGATGATGCGCCCGATTGTGCAAAGCCACGGCGCCATTCTGATCGACCTTGGCTCAAACATTTTCAACAAGCTCTTTACCGAGTTTCACCGCGTGTTGCTTGAAAATTTCGAGCATACCCTCAGCATTCTGCCGGACACCCGCCACGACCCGCTTTCGCCCGCGCTTAATAACATTGCCCGCAATGCTGGCTTTGCCAAAGCCCATGGCGGCAAGCCCTACCGCGTGTTTGCCCAACCAGCGCTGCTATCACAGCTTGGCAAAAGCACCAGTTGGTCACTAGGGGCCTTCCCAGAAGACATGTCGAGCGCCTTTGAGGCCGTTACCCGCTTTCGCTTTCGCGAGGTGAACGGCACGGCCAGTTTTGACCTTGCCAATATGCTAGCCGCCCCGCGCATTCCGCGGCGCAATCAACTGCCGATGCATCATCTGGTTTCACAACAGCTCAACGCCCGCATAGAAAGTGATGCCGAGGTCGCGCTTACGGCCATCACCCACAACAATACGCGGTTTTATCTTTACCAAACCATAAACACATGGGTTTCCCCGAGCTGGTATAAAGACGCGCATGCGTTTTTGAGCAAAAACTCGCATATCTGGCTGGTGCCCGCGCAAATCTCGCTGTCTTTGCAAGATAACGGCCAGTATCGCAGCCGGTGGCACAATTATTCCGAGCCAAAATGGGTGTTTTCCTCGTGGTATGACCAAGCGCTATGCCAAGAGGCCACGCCCATGCTGGTGCTGGCGCGCGAGCGCATTTCAGAGCAGCCGCCCAAAACCCCCGCAGCCCTTGCCGAAGCGCTTTTCAACTATTGCGAACAGCCGGGCAAGCAAGTGAGCGCCTGCAATGAAACCGTGGCCATTGCGATGCCCAAAGGAGGCTCGGCATGACCCCCGAAGAGATATCCGCCTATTGGCAGGCCTACCCTGACCTCGCCGAGCTTTGGGCAAAAGGCACATGGGATGACGCCGGATTTGCCGCTCATTTCAAGGAGCACGGACAGCCAGAAGGCCGCGCCATTCCGCCCTTGAATCAGCAACCCCAAAACTGGTCAGACTGGCTGTATTTTAGCGAAATGAGTGACGATACCGCTTGGTGGTGGCGCAAAGGCGTGGTGGAATCCGGCGTTTTTCACGCCATGCTTTATGGGCCGGATACGCTTAACAAAGGCATTATTGACCACAGCCACAAGCTCCAACACAGCGCCTCGCTTTCGGCCTATGCTATGGCGCAAGTGGCCAGCAATGCGGTGGATTTCCCCGGCAGTGGCCCGCTGGCGGATATCCTGTCACACAAGCTGGAATGGGCCGAGCCAAAGGCGCTGGGCATTTTACCTATGCGCGCCGCCATAAAATCAGCCTTCCCCGAGGATTACGGCTATGTGATTGTCCTGCCATGGCTTGAAAGCGGCGGTGCGGAGCTGGTCGGTAGCTGGCATTATCTAGCAGCCAAAGCGCTGGGCCTTAACCCGCTCATTATTCTGGCTGACCAGCCCAATATTACCGCCCGCTTTGCCGCACAGGGGTTTAACGTCCTCAACCTGCCACAGCTTTTTGAGGCCACCATGGGCAAGCCCTATGCGCATCTTGCGCGTGAGGAGCGCATGGAGATTCTCACCTCGGCCATTGAGCTTTTGCGCCCCCCCGTGATGCAACTCATTCATGCTTATATCGGCTATAGCGCCCTCACGGCCCCCGCCACAAAGGCGCGCTTGCGTGCGGCTTGCAAAACCATTTTTGTGTCAGCCTTCTGCCCGCATATTCACCCCGCTGGCAATTATGATGGCTACTTTCGGGATATCCCCGACCTGATGGATGTGGTGGACCGCTTTGTATTTGATAATGACTGGTATATGGGCGAAATGGCAAACTGCTATGCCCTGCCCGCAGCCCAGTCAACCGCGCTGAAATATCCCGTCGAGGGGCTACCCGCGCCAAAAACCACCAAAAAGCATCGCAAAAAGGTGCTGTGGGCCAGCCGCTTTGACAGCCAGAAAAACCCGAAAATCGTGGCGGAAATTGCGGCACGAATGCCCGATACCGAGTTTTTGATGTATGGTCGGCAAGTGATGGGTGACGACCAGATCATCTGGGATGACATGCCTGAAAATGTGACCCATGGCGGCGAGTTTTTCAATATTGATGAGCTACCAATAAAGGAGTGCTTTGCTTTCCTCTATACCTCAAGATTTGACGGCACGCCTAACATTTTGCTTGAAATCGGCTCCCGTGGTTTGCCGATTGTCACCCCCAATATCGGGGGTATTGCTGGATACTTGGGCGACCGATGGCAGCTTTATGTTGACCACCCTGAGGATATCAACGGCTATGTCCGCCATCTTAAAAAGCTGCGAACCAATGCCAAGCTAGGGCAAACACTCGCCACAAAACAACGGAGCATTTTGAAGAAAGAGCGGAGCTTTGAAGCGTTTACCACTTCAGTAGCAACCCTGCTCGCCCCGTTCAAAGGCGCATAAAAGTGCTGATATCAGACTTGAAACTGCGGAATTTGTCTTGGTCTGAAATATTGGTGTTTTTGGGTTTAGCCGTCCAGAAGGTGGCTGCCAGTTCTTCGGCATAGGCCCCTAGCCCCAAAGCCGCCATATCTTCATATTCCGGCGCCAAAACTTCGCGCACCTGGTCGATCAGCCACTGATCAAACCCAAAGTACTTACTGTTAAACTCGTATTTCTTGCGAAACCGGTTGCTCGCCTCCCAATGGCTCACTTCGGATTTTTCCATCAAATGCCCGATCTGGCGATAGAGCGCAATTTCTTCAGGGGATGGTGCGGGGTTTGTGTGCAGAAAATCTTCTGCCTTGGCCGAAAACCCGTAGCTTTCACACATTTCAGCAAAGATTTGGTTTAGCTTGCGGCCAATAAATGGCATAAAGCGCACCTTTACGCCGATTTGCGCAAGCTGCCCCTGCACCACGCGGCGCAGTTGTAGTTTATCTTCGCGCTGCGCACGCGCAATAAAATCGGTGAAAGTGCTGTTTTCAACAAAGGTTTTGATCTGCTGCGTATACATAGAATTGAGCCGCGCAATAGGGTCGCGCACAAAAAACAGAATCTCCAATTCATAGCCGGCAGCATCCGTCAGGGTTTTCACCTTTTGCACAGCGGGGGCAAAAATAGGGAAGTCCTCAGAAGATAAAAACAGGCTGCGGCCTGTTTCCAAATCTTGCTTTAGCCGGTCAAGGCCGCCAAGCTCGGGGTTAAAACGCGCATCATTGCGCATTTCATAAGCAAGGTTGTGGTGGCCAGCATCTGGGCGTGTCCAGCCCCAGCGCGGATAAAAATATTCGGCACTGCCCTCATATTCCGACAGAAATTTCTGCACTGTAGTGCTTGCCGTTTTCGATGGCCCTACATGCAAAACTACTTTTTTCATTCACAAAAACCTTCACCAACACCCGTGCGAGACATTCAACGAGCGCTTGATGCTATACCACAGAATCCCGAGATTCAACCAACCAATGATTTGCAGCCTCTAGAATCCCTCAAATAATCTGCCTTTGCACATCAGTATTTTCTGTGTAGATTACACATAAAGAAACACCTTGAGAGTTAAGACCTTATGACCCCGGCAAATATTGATAACGTTATTCTACCAAGCTGGCGTCAGGGGCGGCTGCTTTTTTTCACGAGCATCACAGATAGTTACACCACGCGGCTTGATTATCGCGTGGCGGCGGCCACTGCACCCGGTGAAACCAAGGTTATTCGCACCCATAAGGCCGCCATAACGCCGGAAGAAATGGCCCTGTGCCAGGAAACCGCCGATAACGGCGTGGCGTTGCAGCGCTTTTTTGAACAGGTTAGCCAAGGCAATCTGGATGAATTAACCGAGATGGCCAGCCAAAACCTGCCGACCTGTGCAAACGGGGCCAATGCCCTGATTTATATCTGCTCCTATTTTAACTTTTTGCGAAAATACAGTGTCGATCAAACGCTGGTAAAGCTCTATGAGGCCCGCAAGCCTGAGGAGCGGTTTGAACCTGAAAGCTCGTTTTCGATCTATAAAATCCTCTCGGCCCATTTGCAGCCCGAGCGCGCAGCCGCACTGATAGATGCAGACATTCCCGACGTGTTAAAAGTAAGAGGTGCCACCAATTCGGTCGCCAATTTGCTGCGCGAAGTGGCGGTTATCCGGCATGATACCGGCGCCACAGAGGCGGCCATTCAGGCCATGCGGCGGGCCATCAGGATCCATAATACCGAAGACAAATGGCGGCGGATGGCCGATTTTTCCATCGCAGGGAAACTGCCAAAACAGGCTATTGAGTGCTACCAGAAAGCCGAACGGATGGCCCCGCTGGCCCCAGCTCAAGCGCTGCGCATGGCTGGTTTGCTAGTAGAGGCCAACCGCCCGGATGAAGCCGCGCCTTTTCTGAGCCGGGCAGAGGCCAATTTCCCAAAGCCGGTTGAAGCCCTGCGCGCCAAACTTAAGGAACTGGCCGTGGAGAATTAAACCACTGCCACTGTTTGGAAATCTGACATGAAACTCTTTGTAGGCCTTGGGAACCCGGGCGCAAAATATAGCCAAAACCGGCATAATATCGGCTTTATGGCGGTTGATCGGATTGCTGAATCCGGCTTTGCGCCATGGAAGTCCAAATTCCAAGGGCTGCTCTCGGAAGGGCGCATCGGGCAAGAAAAGGTTATTTTGCTCAAGCCTGCCACCTTTATGAATCTTTCCGGCCAATCCGTGGGCGAGGCCATGCGGTTTTACAAGCTCACGCCTGCTGACATCACGGTTTTTCATGATGAGCTGGATCTTGCCCCTGGCAAGGTGCGGCTCAAAACCGGTGGCGGCCATGCGGGGCATAATGGCCTGCGCTCATTACATCAGCATATCGGGCCCGAATACCACCGTGTCCGCCTTGGCATTGGCCATCCGGGCCACAAAGATAAGGTGGCGCGCTATGTGCTGCATGATTTTGCAAAAGCAGAAGCAGGCTGGCTGGATGACCTTTTGCGTGGAATCGAAGATGGTATTGCCCATCTTTCGGCGGGAGAGGGGCCAAAGTTTCTTAACACGATTGCTTTACAGCTTAACCCGCCCCGCGCCTCCACAGGTAAGCAGGCCCCAAAGCCTGCTCTCCAGCCGGAGACAGACAAGGCTGGCGACATACGCTCACCGCTTCAGCGGCTCAAAGACAGGTTTTCCTAGCGCTATTGGGAGCCCGTCATCAGGTAGCTGACAAGCACACCCGTTTCAGACATTCTGCACGTTGAGAGCTCATTGCTTAAATGCGCGACATCAACGCCAAAAATCTCAATCGGATGGCCGGCTTTCGCGGCTTGCGCCTGTAGGGATTCACACGGAACAACATCTGCCATGGCACCTACATCCGGCAATTGAGGCGCGGCAACTGTTGTGGGCGCATGGGTTTCCGCCGCAAGCCCGTTAAGATCCATATCAGTCGCCATAGTGGTAAGCGCTAAAAGATAGTCGGAATCCGAGGTGCCGGCCGATTGCGCTTGCCCCAAACTGGCAGCAGAAATCGAGAGGGCTGAGATAAATACACCAACCATTAGGTTGGATTTGGAAACAAGAGACAACAAGAATACTAACTCCAAAAACTGGTTAAAAGGTGCGCGCCCGTGACGGCGGACGCGCGCTCCATAAATCGCCATTTTCTGCTCTATAGTCAACAATTCATACAAATTTTATTTAGCAAACAAGTATTTGATTTTAAACATATTAATTTCGCATCGTGGAAAATGTCGCGAATTTTAGGTACATATGCTCACTTCATTACATCCAGAATCAAGTGGGCTCAGCTAAGCGCGTTTTCAACTATTTCGATCTGCCCGGTCTGGTCAAGCGCAGCAAGGTCAAACCGGCAAGCTGTGTTTAGATCAGCATTCTGGGCTAGGTATTGCTCGGCGCAAGCCAGCAAGCGGGCCTGCTGTGCGGGCTGCAACGCGGATAGAGCCGCCGCCATATGCTTGCGCGCTTTTACTTCCACAAAAACAATCATACCCCCATGTTTCACAATGAGGTCAATCTCGCCCTCAGCCACTTTGAAACGCCGCGCCAAAACCTTGGCACCCTTAGCCTCATAGGCCCGCGCCGCGATATCCTCTGCGGCCATGCCATTGTGAAAGGCGGTGCTGCCGCGGCTCATGGCCGCCCCAATTCGAGCGCCCGCTGGTAAAGCGGCTTGCGCGGAAGATCAAATGCCGCGGCCACTTCGGACGCCGCATCCTTCACGCGGCTATGTTTAAGCGCTTCGATCAGCGCTGCATCAATCGCCTCGGGGGTAGCTGCCTGCTTTAGCGGCGCGCCCACCACCACCACGGCCTCGCCCTTTGGCGCAGGAGCCTCCGCGTAATGCGCCGCCAGTTCGCGTAAGCTGCCCCGCCGAACCTCCTCAAATTTTTTGGTCAATTCGCGACACATGGCGGCAGGGCGGTCGCCAAACACCTCAGCCATGGCCGCTAAACTGTCTCCTATCCGCCTTGGCGCCTCATAAAACACCAGCGTTGCCGGCACCGCTACAAACTCCTCAAAAAACGCTTTCCGCGCCACGGATTTTACGGGGGCAAACCCCGCAAACAAAAAACGGTCTGTTGGCAAACCCGCCAATGAAAGCGCTGTCAACACCGCTGAGGCCCCTGGCGCGGCGGTAATCGGCAGGCCCGCCTCAATCATCCCCGCTGCCAGTTGGTAACCCGGATCAGCGATCAGCGGCGTGCCAGCATCAGACACATAGGCCACCACTTTGCCCTCTTGCACGGCTTTCACCAGCTTGGGCCGCATCGCCGCGCCGTTATGGTCGTGGTAGGGCAGCAAAGGCCGCCCGTTTAGCGCCACGCCGTGAATGTCCATAAGCTTGCGGGCTTGCCTCGTGTCTTCCGCCGCCAGCACATCGGCATTTTCCAAAATATCCAGCGCGCGCAGGGTTATGTCGGCAGCAGTGCCAATGGGCGTGGCCACCAGGTAAAGCCCGGCGCTGAGTTTTGGTGAAATGCCGCCCATGTGCTAATCTGCCTTCATCGAGTCGTTTACATCATTTAGCGCAGGCTTTACCCTGCGGGATTGATTGAGTCTACTTTTATACCTTTGTGAGGCCCCATGTCTTTTATAAACCGAATTTTTTCCACTCTGCAAAAGCCCGCCCTTTGGGCCGCCGCCGCCCTTGGCCTTGCCGCCTGTGAGCCTGTTAGCTTTAACGGTCCGGCTGAAGCGGTAGACCCAAACCAGCCAGTTGTAGTGGCCCTGATGGTGCCGCTTTCCTCTGGCAATTCCGTCACCGATCAACTTGCGCAAAACATGGTGAACGCCGCCAATATGGCGGTGCGCGATGTCAGCGGCGCCAATATTGACCTGAGGGTTTATGAAACCGGCGGCAATGCCGAAATGGCAACAGCGGCTGCGAACCGCGCGGTGGCTGACGGTGCGCAAATCATGGTTGGGCCGCTTTATAGCGCCTCCACGGCCGCCATTGCGCCCATTGCGGCGCAGGCGGGCATTAATGTGCTGAGCTTTTCAAACACCACCTCGGTGGCGGGTGGTAATGTTTATATCATGGGGGTTACCTTTGATAATATTGCCAACAGGCTGGTGCGCCAGTCGGTTTCCGAAGGCAAAACCAATATCGCGATTGTCTATCAGGCGGGGGTTTCAGGGGAGTCCGGTAAAGGCTCCATTGAGCGGGCGATTACGCGCAATGGTGGCAACCTCACCACCGCCGTTTCCTATCCTCTAAATCTCACCGAAATGGGTGAGGCCGCTTCTGGCATTGCTGACACCTTGCGCGCCAGCAACTCAAACGCGGTATTCTTTACTGATTCTCCGCTGCGCGGCCTTGGCTTTATCACGGCCTCCTTGGCCACCAACCGCTTCCGCACCAAGCGGGATGCCCAATTCATGGGCCTGAGCCGCTGGGATAGCTCAAATGAGGTGCTGGTAACCCCGAGCTTGCAAGGCGGCTGGTTTGCCGTGCCAGACCCGGGTCTGACCCTACAATTTGAAACCCGCTATCAGCTCGCTTATGGCGAAGAAGCCCACCAGCTTTCCGGCCTTGCCTATGACGGCATTGCCGCTGTCGGGGCCATGATCAGCTCAGCACGCGCTTCGGGTGAAAACAACGCGTTTTCAACCGAGCGCCTGACAGACCCCGCCGGATTTGCCGGCGTCACCGGCATTTTCCGCTTTAAGGCCGATGGCACAAACGAGCGCGGCTTGGCCATTATGAAGGTCGAAAACGGCGTCGCCACCATGATCTCGGCCGCACCCCGCAGCTTTGGCGGTGTTGGCAGCTAGTGTTGGATTTCAACAATAATGATCTTACACTGGGCGGGCTAATTGGCGCGCCCAGTGACATTTGGAGCCACAAAACCGTGGCCGCCGAGCTGGAAGACAGGCTTTACTCGGCCAAAGACACAACCGAAATTCGCGCCACCTTGGTGGAGGTGCTGAAAGCCCATATGGCCGCTGGCCGTGTGGTCATTGAAACCGCGCTGGAAGATGAGCCGTTTCAAGGCCGTTCTGCCACCCGCGCCTATGCCTGGCTGGCCGACCAAGTGGTGCAGCAAGCGCTGGCCACCACCCTGCAACACCTGCACCCTGTGCACAATGCCACCTCTTCCGAGCGCCTGAGCCTTGTGGCCGTGGGCGGCTATGGCCGCGCTGAGATGGCCCCGTTTTCCGATATAGACCTTCTGTTTCTCACCCCCTACAAGCAAACCGCTTGGGGCGAGAGCGTGATTGAAAGCATGCTTTATACTTTGTGGGATCTCCGCTTAAAGGTTGGCCACGCCACGCGCACGGTGGATGACTGCATCCGCCTTGGCCGCGAGGATTACACCATCCGCACGGCGCTCTTGGAGCAACGCTATATTTGCGGCGACAAAGAACTGGCCGAAGAGCTGGACAAGCGATTATGGAAAGAACTTTTTGAAGGCACCGCCTCTGAATTCATCGAAGCCAAGCTTGAGGAGCGCGGCCAGCGGCACAAACGCAATGGCGATGCCCGCTATGTGGTGGAGCCAAATGTAAAAGAAGGCAAAGGTGGCTTGCGTGATCTGCAAACCCTGTTCTGGATCGCTAAATATATCAACCACGCGGGCGGGCCGGAGGATTTGGTGAAAGCCGGTATGCTCACCAAAAACGAATGCGCCACGTTCATTGAGGCCGAAAGCTTTCTCTGGACGGTGCGCACCCACTTGCACCTGCTCAACAAACGCGCCACAGAAAAGCTGAGCTTTAATATGCAGGTTGATCTTGCCAAGGTGCTGGGCTTTGAAGATAGCACGGGTATGCGCGGGGTAGAGCGCTTTATGCAGCGCTATTTTCGCCACGCCACCCATGTGGGCGAACTCACGCGGATATTCCTGACCGACCTTGAAGCCCGACACGTAAAGGCCAAACCGAGCATTGGCCGCTGGCTCAAAAGCGCCTTTAGCTGGGGGCGTGATGGCACGCCGCGGGGCTACACCCTGCATGATGGCCGGCTTGATGTGGTAGACCGCAAGGCATTTCTGTCAGATCCGATCAACTTCATGCGGCTCTATGAGGAAGGCTTGCGCAGCGGCATCCTTATCCACCCCGACGCCATGCGCCTGATTGCCCGCAACCTGCACCTGATTGATGACGACTTTCGCAACAACCCCGAGGCCAACCGAATATTCCTTGACCTGTTGCTCTCTCATAACAACCCCGAGCGCGCGCTGCGGCGGATGAACGAGCTTGGCGTGCTCGGCGCGTTTATCCCTGATTTTGAGCTGATCGTGGCGATGATGCAGTTTAACATGTATCACTCTTATACGGTAGACGAGCACACTATTCAGGTCATTTCAAACCTGTTTAAGATCGAGCAGCAAGGGCTGGTGGATGACCTGCCCGTTGCCTCCAAAATCCTGAAAGCGGGGATAAACCGCAAGGTGCTTTATGTGGCGCTGCTGCTGCATGATATCGGCAAGGGTCGCAAGGAAGCGCATGAAGAAATTGGCGCGCGCATCGCTAAAGAGCTGTGCCCGCGGCTTGGTTTGCATTCAGCCGATAGCGAGCTGGTGGAGTGGCTGGTGCGCAACCACCTTGTTATGTCTGACGTGGCGCAAAAGCGCGATATTTCGGACCAGCGCACGGTGCAGGATTTTGCCAAGCAGGTTAAATCGGTTACGCGGCTTAAGCTGCTTTTGGTGCTTACGGTATGCGATATTCGCGGCGTGGGGCCTGATGTGTGGAACAACTGGAAAGCCATGCTTTTGCGCCAGCTATACCGCGCTACGCATGATCTGCTCACCGGCGGGGCCGAAGCACAAAGCCAATCCCAACGCGAAGACGAAGCCCGTTCCGACCTCGCCAAAACACTGAAAAGCTGGACAAAAGCCGCGATCACCGTGGAGCTGGAGCGGCACTATACGCCCTATTGGCTTGGGCTGGATTTGAGCATTCAGAAGATATTTGCCCGCCTTATCAAAAAGCTCGGGGACGAGCCGTTTATCTCTGACATTAAGGCCGATGAGGACCGCGCTGCCACCCGCGCCTGCTTTGTCATGCACGACCACCCCGGCCTGTTTGCCCGCCTTGCGGGGGCCTTGGCCTTGGTCGGAGCCAATGTGGTCGATGCCCGCACCTATACTAGCTCTGACGGCCTCGCGACGGCGGTTTTCTGGATACAAGATAGCGAAGGCGCGCCTTACGAAAAGTCGCGCCTGACACGCCTGCGAAAGATGATTTCTCGTACGTTGGGGGGGGAGGTTATTACCCGCGATGCCCTCAAGCCGCGCGATGTGATCAAACCCCGAGAACGGGATTTCAAGGTGCCAACCACCATCAGCTTTGATAACGAAGGCTCGGAGTTTTACACCATTATCGAGGTCGACACCCGAGACCGCCCCGGCCTGATTCACGATATTGCACGCACGCTGAGCGCCAACAACATCTCGATTGCCTCGGCAATAATTGCCACTTATGGCGAGCAAGCGGTGGATACGTTTTACGTAAAAGATCTTTTTGGCCTGAAAATCCACAGCGCCGAAAAACGTGCGGGTTTAGAGAAAAAGCTCTATAAAGCGATTATCAAGAAAGATAGCGAATGATCCAGAAAATCCGCCTTGCCTCGGGGTTTTTTACGGTGGGAATCTGGACGCTGCTCAGCAAAATTCTGGGCTTTGTGCGCGATATAATGATCGCAAGCGCCATGGGGTCCGGCCCTATGGCACAGGCCTTTCTCATCGCATTTTCCCTTCCCAATATGTTTCGCCGCTTCTTTGCCGAGGGGGCCTTTAACACCGCCTTTGTGCCAATGTTTTCCAAAAAGGTGGAGGCGAATGATAGCCCAGAGGCCTTTGCGCGCGAGGCGTTTTCCGGCCTTGCCAGTATTGTGCTGGTCACGGTGCTGCTGGGCCAAATATTTATGCCGTTCTTGGTGCTCGCCATGGCCAGCGGCTTTGCCGATGATGCCCGCTTTGCCCTGACGGTAGGCTATGGCCGCATTGTATTTCCCTATATTTTGCTCATCTCACTGGCCGCTTTGCTCAGTGGCGTGCTTAACGCCATCGGTCGTTTCGCGGCAGCGGCCGCAGCCCCCATTTTACTTAATATCATCCTCGTCTCTGCCATGTATTTGGCGCAATTCATGGGCTGGGAAATTGGCGCCGCGCTTTCTTGGGCCGTGCTGTTCGCAGGCTTTGCCCAAATGGCGCTGGTCTGGTGGGCCGCGCATAAAGCGGGGATTACGCTGCTGCCCCGCCGCCCGCGCCTTTCGCCTGATATGAAGCGCCTTGCTATCATTGCCTTCCCCGCTGCGCTTGCTGGCGGGGTGGTGCAAGTGAACCTGCTAGTGGGCCGGCAAGTGGCGTCTTATTTTGATGGCGCAGTGGCGTGGCTTTCCTATGCTGACCGGCTCTACCAGCTGCCGCTGGGGGTGGTTGGCATTGCCATTGGCGTAGTATTGCTGCCCGATCTTTCCCGCAAGCTGCGCGCGGGCGATGACACTGGGGGCAACCAAAGCCTGAACCGCGCAGCAGAGTTCTCGCTGGCGCTCACGCTGCCCTCGGCAGTGGCGCTTATGGTGATTCCCACGGTGTTGGTTTCAGTGTTATTTCAGCGCGGAGCTTTTGATGCAGTTGACACCACCAACACAGCCCTCGCAGTTGCTATTTATGGCGCGGGGCTACCAAGCTTTGTGCTTGCCAAAGTGCTGGCCCCGTTGTTTTTTGCCCGCGAAGACACCAAAACTCCGTTCCGCTTTGCTGTGGTTTCCATGGTCGTAAACGCTGGCCTCGCCATTGGGCTTTCACCTTATCTTGGCTTTCTCGCCGCCGCCATTGGCACCACAGTTGCCGGATGGTCAATGCTAGCCCTGCTCTGGATTGGCAGCCGAAAACTCGGCTCCGCCGCAGCGTTAGATGCCCGCCTAAAGGCCAAGCTGCCGAAGATCGTGCTGGCTTGCTTTGTAATGGGGGTAGCGCTGCTGGGGGCTGAATACCTGCTTACGCCATGGCTCTACGGGTCTTCTCTTCGCTATGCAGCGCTTGGCGCGCTGGTGGCCATTGGAGCATTGGTTTACGCGCTGGCTATTATCGGAAGCGGTGCGTTTCGCCCCTCTGATATCAGATCAATGCTTCGCCGATAAAGAACGAAACGCCTAAATCGATATTGCCACGAGAGCGTTGACATCACTGCGGTTATCGCAATCTCGCCATAACTACAATCCTAGGTTAGTAGTTATGATAAAGGAGGTACATCCGTCGTAAGCGAAGCAATGCGCTTAGGTTGTATGAATCAATCTTTCGCCTTAACGTTCTCGTAGCGCGCGCAACCAGCGCCTTATGCGGTCCTTGCCATCAGGGGCCAGCAAATAGGCCAGCAGAAAGCCCGTAAGCAACCCTGTAAGATCCGCCATCCAATCATTCGGCACGCCATAAATAAGCGCAAAACCGCTACGAAATACTACAAACATACCGACAGCCCCAAAGGCAGGCAAAATGCTCACCCCCTGCGCGCGTAGCTCATAAATCTGTATCCACGTATAGGTGCCAATAAAGCCATAAAACACCGGATACGCCCCCGCGAGCGGGAACCCGCCCGCCTTGGAAAGTAGCCCAAACGCAAACGCCCCAGCCAGCCCGCAAACCACAAAAAGCACCAGCACTGCCAGCCCCGAAAACATTTCCGATATCATCTTGCCCATGGCCAGAATCAGCGCCGAAACAATCAGCATTTGCATGAAGGATCGGTGGATAAACAGGTAGCTCAGAAAGGGCCAAACCACCTTTGGCTCTACATCACCGCCTTGCACAATATGATCAAAAACCGCCTTGTGGAATCCAAAAAATCGCATCATTTCAATGCGCCAGCTTTCGGCCATCGGCCCGCCAATCAGCCCGCGCTCGGCGGCCTGAAACACCAGCTCGATCCCCACCATAGCCAGCACCAGCATCACCACAATCGGGGATACCGGGTTAAATGCAGCTTGTTTTTTTTGTGGCTGATCGTCCATCGCGCTATCTACCCGGCCCACGGCCCGCTTGTCTAGGCCTGCGGGCAAAAACCATGCCCATGAGCCAACCCGCTATAAACCCGCCTAAATGGGCCTCCCATGCCAGCATGCCGCCAACCATAAAATAGAGCGCTACATTGAGCAGCGCCAGCGTGCCAATAAATTGCCAAATCGGCACCAGAGTCAGCCCCATCCGCCTGCGCGCCAAATATTCAAAGTATTTCCATACCCCAAAAAAGCCAAAAACGGCACCCGAGGCCCCAACTACAGGAATCTCTCCGCGGTTCAGTGTCAAAAACACCGCACCACCGGCCACCGCACTTACCCCAAACACCGCCAAAAGTTGTCCGTTGCTCAGCACCGCTCCCAACCGCTTGCCCAACCCCAAAATCACGACCGTGTTCATCGCCATATGGAAAATACCGCTGTGCAAAAACGCGTGGCTCAGCATCATGCCAAGGCTTTGCCCTGGGTAAACTGGCTGCCATCCTTGCCACACCAGCCCCGGCCACAAGGCCCCATGCGCAAAAGCGCTGGCCCTCAAATCCCGTATTAGCCCGTAATCCCCCGCGCTCAGCAGCAGCTCTACCGCCAGCAAAAAACCGGCGATATATTTAATAGGCCACGGCAGTGGTTCAAAATTCTGGTCCTGCATCTTCGCCCTCCTGTTGACGCCCAGCTTAAGGCGCGCGATAACACCGCCATTCTGACCTCAATGAAAGAGACCATACCATGACCGAAGCACAGTTCACGCGTCGCGTCTTTTCCGGCATCAAGCCCAGCGGTGGCTTAACAATGGGAAACTATCTGGGCGCTATTAAGCGGTTTGTCGAGATGCAAAGCGCTGATACCGAGTCAATTTATTGCGTGGTGGATATGCACGCGATCACGGTGTGGCAAGACCCGAGCGACCTGCGCTATGCCACGCGCGAGCTAGTAGCGGCCTATATTGCTTCGGGTATCGACCCTGAAACCTCTATCCTGTTTAACCAGTCCCAAGTTTCGGCCCATGCCGAACTGGGCTGGATATTTAACTGCGTCGCCCGCGTGGGCTGGATGAACCGCATGACCCAATTTAAAGACAAAGCTGGCAAAAATGCCGAGCAGGTTTCGCTGGGGCTCTATGCCTATCCTTCGCTGATGGCGGCTGACATCCTTACCTATCACGCCACCCATGTGCCCGTTGGTGAGGACCAAAAGCAGCATGTTGAGCTAACGCGCGATATCGCTGCCAAGTTCAACCATGACTACAAGACGGACTTTTTCCCCCAGCCGGAGCCGATTATCGAAGGCCCCGCCACGCGGGTGATGAACCTGCGCGACGGCACCAAGAAAATGTCTAAATCCGGCCAGTCGGATATGGAACGGATTAATATGACGGATGACGCCGCCCTGATTGCCAAGAAATTTAAAAAAGCAAAGTCTGACCAAGAGCCGCTGCCGGAAACGGTTGCGGGCCTAAAGGGCCGCCCCGAGGCCAAAAACCTTGTGGAAATCTATGCCGCGCTGTCTGATACCTCTCCCGAAGCGGTGATCAAGGAATTTGCTGGTGCCCAATGGGGCCGTTTTAAGCCCGCACTGGCAGACCTCGCGGTCTCCAAATTCGAACCCATCTCGCAGGAAATGTCTCGCCTTATGCAAGACCCCGCCGAGATAGACCGGATTTTGGCAAAAGGGGCCGATAAGGCAAATGCGATTGCCCAGCCGATATTGGATAAGGTCTATGATATTGTGGGCTTCGTCCGTCGGTAAAATGTAGGGTGCGTGGTCCCCTCACACACCTTTTTTAGAAAGCCACGAATGAAACATATCGGCACATACATAATCCTGTATATCATCGCCGAAGTTGCGGGCCACGAGCTCTTTGATTTTCACCTTACTGAATCCCTTTTGGGCCTCCTGCCGGAATCTGTCGTCACAGCCATTCAAAGGGCTTTACCAGATTTCATCTTATCTCCGTTTTTCTTGATCGAAGTGCTCCTGCTCTTTTTTGGTCTTAAAAACCTATTTATCGACCTACCAAAACTGCGCCAGTGGGAGCACACAAAGGCAACCGTCACTCAAACCAAATGGTGGGGAAGATATATCTACTCCTACACTTTCAACGAAACCAACTTTGAAGGGTATGGAACCTTTGACGATGTGCGGCCAAAAATCGGTGAGACGATATCAATATATTTAAATCCAGCCGCCCCAACGAAAAGCGACCTAAGAACACCAAGCTCCGTCCGGTTATCGGGAATAATTATGCTGATATTTGCATTGCTTATAGTAATTGGCGCGATTTCTAGTTTAACAAATTAAGTTCAAGTTCATTGGGTGACGTTCCTTCCTAACAGCCTTAGTCTCCCACCCTACAATTCCTTATGCATCACCAATGC
Source organism: Paracoccaceae bacterium (assembly GCA_016744015.1). GTDB lineage: Bacteria > Pseudomonadota > Alphaproteobacteria > Rhodobacterales > Rhodobacteraceae > UBA3077. The sequence goes on from JADGFD010000003.1 coordinate 174,868, forward strand.
ATCCACCAGCCCCAACTTAGCGTGCTTAAAGGCCTTGGGCAAATTGCCGACCACATCAAACCCCAGCCGCTGCCATAGAGCCACGGCGCGGGTGTTGGTGGCGACAACAAGGTTATACTGCATCGCGCTATAGCCCAGTCTGCGCGCCTCAATTTGAGACCATTCACACATTTGCGCGCCTATGCCTTGCCCCGCAGCCGCCGGGCTGGTCACATAGCCACAATTGCACACATGCGCCCCAAGGCTTGGTTGGTTGGGTTTTATGTAAAACACCCCCAGCACTGTGCCATCTTTCACAGCCACATAGCTATCCAGCGGCGGGTTCATCCAATAGGCTTTGGCCTCAGCCTCGGAAGTATCCATAGGATAAGGGTAGGTCTCTCCGGCCCGAAAAACTGGCTCCAGAATGGTCCAAACTTCCGGCCAATGGTCTGCATTTATTTTTTCGAAATCAATCATTTCCCTAGATAAGCGGAAAAAGGACTCTTTGCCCAGCCCTGACATTCTGACGCACTCGTGATTAGCCCCGCGAGCCTATATATGCAAAGTAACGAATGCAAACCTTATAGGAGTTTCATATGCGTATTCTCGCCAAAATTTCCCCGTTTTTTGCCCTGTTTTTTGTGCTTGCCACAAGCGCATATGCGCAGGCGACCCAGATGACACCAGATGAGGCTTATGCTAAAGCTTATGCTGGGGAGATCGTGCTGGTTGACATCCGCACCCCCGAAGAATGGGCTGAAACCGGCCTGCCCGATGTGGCCTTGCAGAACGATCTGTATGCGCCTGACTTCATCCAGAACCTGCTCGCCATACGAGACCAGAACCCCGGCGTACCGCTGGCGCTAATCTGCCGGACTGGCAACCGCTCGGGAAACGCAACTAGCCAGCTTTATCAAGCGGGGCTGACTGACGTAATTGATGTGGTTGAAGGGGTTGCCGGCTCGGGTGTTGGGCCTGGCTGGTTTAAGCGGGGCTTGCCCGTGCGCGCATCTGATGCGCCGGTGAATGCAGCCATTACCACCGTTCAGCCCTAGGCGCGACACAAGGACCCCATTGCGCCCAAGCCTGACTTGCGCGAAGATGGGACAAATCAATTTTGTGGAGCCCCCAATGCGTAAATTTCTTGTGGTCATGGATGACAGCCCCGAATTTCTGAATGCGCTGCGCTTTGCGGCCATCCGTGCCAAAAAAACGGGTAGTGGCGTTGAGATTCTCGGCATTATCGCGCCGGAAGAATTCCAGCACTGGATCGGGGTTGGCGATGTTATGCGCGCCGAAGCGCGAGAGCGCATTGAAGAGCATTTCAAAGTGTTTTCCAAATGGATGATCGACAAGGAGGGCGTGGAGCCGGAACTTGTGATTCGTGAAGGCGAGAAGGCCGAGCAGGTTTTGGCGCAAATTGACGAAGACAAAGATGTCGCCATTCTGATACTGGGCGCGGGCACCACCGGCACCGGCCCTGGCCCGCTGGTCACCCAGCTTGTGACCCGTGGCGTGAATGATCTGCATGTGCCGGTTACGGTTGTGCCCGGAACCATGCGTAAAGACGACATTATTGCGGTGTCTTAAATGGCACTTGATCTGAGCGCAGTGCGAGCAGAAACACCGGGTTTGCAGCATGGCGCGCATATGCTCGCTTGTGGCGCGGCCCTGATGCCGCAAGTGGTGGTGGATGCGATTACGGATCACATTCAGCTCGAAGCCAAAATCGGAGGCTATGAGGCCGCCGCACAGCAATCCGAGGTGTTGGACGGCGTTTATGATGATGTTGCACGCCTGCTCGGGGCCAAGCCGCAAGAAATTGCACTGATGGAAAACGCCACCGCCGCGTGGTGTCAGGTGTTTTATGGGCTGCAGCTGAAACCCGGAGACAGGGTGCTGACCTGCCAAGCGGAATATGCGGCGAATTATGTGGCGTATCTGCAACGGGCTGCGCGCGACGGGATCATCATCGAAGTGATCCCAAGCGATGAGCGCGGTGCTATTGATATGGCCGCACTGGAGGCCATGCTCGCTACACCTGCGGCACTTATTTCGATCACGTGGATTCCGACAAATGGCGGCTTGGTCAACCCTGCCGCCGGTGTTGGCGCGCTTGCAAAAAAGCATAACGTGCCCTATTTGCTGGATGCCTGCCAAGCCGTGGGGCAAATGCCGGTCAATGTGGCTGAGCTTGGTTGTGATTACCTTTCAGCGACAGGGCGGAAATTTTTGCGAGGGCCGCGGGGCACTGGTTTTTTGTATATCCGCGAAGATATGATCGCCACAACCGAGCCTGCGGTGATAGATTTGTTTGCCGCCCAATGGGTGGAGGTGAACCGCTATGAGCTACGGCCCGATGCCCGCCGTTTTGAAAATTGGGAAAATGCCTATGCCCTGCGCGCGGGGCTAGGGGCGGCGGTGCGCTATGCGTTGGATATTGGCATGGATGCCATTCAGAATCGCGCATGGGGGTTGGCCGAGCGGCTGCGCAGCGGGCTATGCCAGCAAGCGGGCATAACCCTGCATGATGCTGGCGACACGAATTGTGCGATTGTCAGTTTTTCCTTAGCGGATGCGGATTCACATGCTGTAGCGGCCTACATGGAAGACTGTGGAATTTCGATTGGCACGTCAACACCGAGTAGCACCTTGCTGGATGCCAAGGCCAGAGATCTGCCAACTATGCTCCGCGCGGCACCGCATTATTATAACGCGGAAGCAGAGATCGATCACCTTTTGGCCTGTCTCGAAAATTTCGCCAAAACTGCAAGCTAGCGCTCCCGCCTGCCTTCGGCAGTTGGGCGTGGCCTCGCCTGCGGCTCGGCTGGGGCTTTGCCCCTCTGCGCAAGCGCATTCACCCCAGAGTATTTTGGGAAGAATGAAATTTGGCAGGTTCAGGCGCAATAGGCGTTAACCTTTGAGCGGCCGACGGTTGACGTACAGAATACATACGGTTTCATAGGTGGAGTTTTGCGATGCGCCAAATGGCTTAACGGCCCATTTGCCGCGCTGCGATTACTTGACTTTTTTGCTCAGGCCTACCATATATAGCCAAACGCAAGAGAGGCGCATCTATGTTTATCCAGACCGAATCCACCCCGAACCCGGCCACGTTGAAATTCCTGCCCGGGCAGGCTGTTTTGCAAATGGGCACGGCTGACTTCCCGAATGCGGAAGCGGCAGAAACTTCACCCCTAGCCAAGCGGCTTTTTGGGGTTGAGGGGGTTGCGGGCGTATTTTTTGGCCCCGACTTTGTAACCGTCACCAAGACAGATGCACAGGATTGGACCTATATCAAACCCGCTATTTTGGGCGCAATTATGGAGCATTACCAATCCGGCGCGCCGGTGATGGATGATGAAAGTGGCACGGTGGGCCATGCCGAGCATGACGGGCCGGATTCTGGCTTGGTTAAGCAAATCAAAGAGTTGCTGGACACGCGCGTGCGCCCGGCTGTGGCGCAGGATGGTGGTGATATTACGTTCCACGGCTTTGATCGCGGCATTGTTTACCTGCATATGCAAGGAGCCTGCGCGGGCTGCCCATCCTCAACGATGACCCTGAAAAGCGGCATTGAGAACCTGCTTAAGCACTTCATTCCTGAAGTGGTGGAAGTGCGGGCTGTGGCTGTTTAGCCTTGCACGCAAAGGCTCTTGCCGAGCTTCATGCGCTGTGCTTTACAACCCCCCGCCCCTGGCGGGAGGGTGAGTTTGCCGAATTGCTTGAAGCCCCCGGTATTTTCCTGATTTCCCACACAAATGGCTTTGCCTTGGGCCGAATCGCCGGCCCCGAGGCAGAGCTTTTGACCATTGCCGTGCATCCAGATGCGCAAAACGCAGGTTTTGGCGCGCGATTGTTAGATGCTTTTCTCTGCAAAGCCGCGACCCTTGGCGCAAAAGACATCTTTCTTGAGGTCGCCGAAAGCAACCCGCCAGCCATAGCACTTTATCGCAAAGCGGGCTTTGCTGAAGTGGCTAAACGCAAGCAATACTTCAAGCAAATCAATGGCCCCGCGCTCACGGCGCTGATATTCAAATACTCGATTTAGCCCAAACTGCCCGCCTCACCGCAAACCGTTGATCGCCAGCTATGGCAAAATGGTAAAAAAACCATTGACCCTTCCCCCCGTTAGCCGCTTTACTTGTCTATCGTTTCTTCGATCTGAAAATGCGGGATTCTGCTCGCCCATGACGGATTGAAATTTAGTAGTATGGGAGAAATACATGAAACTGCTCAAAACCCTTATCGCCACAACCGCGCTTGTTGGCGCTGGCGCAATGGCCATGGCTGAAAGCCACGGCGGCGCGGCCAACCCGGCTGTGATCTTTGACCTTGGCGGCAAGTTCGACAAATCCTTCAATGAAATGTCCTACACAGGTGCAGAGCGCTTTACCGCTGACACCGGCATCACTTATCGTGAGTTCGAGCTTCAGTCAGACGCACAGCGCGAGCAGGCGCTTCGCCGCTTTGCCCAAGCAGGCAATAACCCTGTTGTGGTTGCGGGCTTCTCCAACGCCACAGCTATGGCCACCGTTGCGCCTGACTTCCCTGACACCGATTTTGTGATCATCGACATGGTTGTTGATCTGCCAAATGTGCGGTCGGTCGTATTTGCCGAGCAAGAAGGCTCTTACCTTGTTGGTTTGCTCGCGGGCATGGCGTCTGAATCCGGCACGGTTAGCTTTGTTGGCGGCATGGACATCCCACTGATCCAGAACTTCCAGTGTGGCTATGCCCAAGGTGCAAAATCTGTGGGTGATATCACCGTGATTGGCGCCATGACAGGCACCGATGGTTCTGCTTGGAACAACCCGGTTAAGGGTGGCGAGATCACTATGTCGCAAATCGAAAACGGCTCTGACGTTGTTTTCGCGGCCGCTGGTGGCACTGGCCGCGGCGTGCTTCAAGCAGCTGCTGATGCAGGTATCATGGGTATCGGTGTTGACGCCAACCAAAACTACATGCACCCTGGCAACATGCTGACATCTATGATGAAGCGCGTGGATAACGCTGTTTATGACGCATTCAACGATGTTAACAACGGCGAATTTACCGCCGGCATCCAAGTGATGGGCCTTGCGGAAGACGGTGTTGGCTATGCGCTTGACGAGCACAACGAGTCATTGATCACAGACGAAATGCGCGCCGCTGTGGATGCCGCCCGCGCAGCGATCATCGCGGGTGAAATTGTTGTTCATGACTACCGGACAGACAACACCTGCCCAGTTGAGATCAACTAAGAATGTCTTCGACGACAAATAATGCGGGGCGGCTCGATGCAGTCGCCCCTGCTATTGAACTAAGCGGCATTTCTAAGGCCTTTGGGCCGGTGCAAGCCAATAAAGACATTTCCATGACCGTGGCCAAAGGCGCGATCCACGGGATTGTGGGCGAAAACGGCGCGGGGAAATCCACCCTGATGTCTATCCTTTACGGGTTTTACAAAGCCGATGCGGGCTCTGTGAAAATAGACGGGGTGCCCACCCAGATTAATGATAGCCATGACGCGATTGCCGCGGGCATTGGCATGGTGCACCAGCACTTCATGCTGGTTGATAATTTTACCGTGTTGGAAAACGTGGTTTTGGGTGCCGAAGAAGGCGCCACGCTTGGCCCCAGCCTTAGGAAGGCGCGCAAAGAGCTGAAGCGGCTGGCGGATGAATATGAGCTGGATGTGAACCCGGATGCCTTGATCGAGGATATTTCCGTGGGCTTCCAGCAGCGGGTAGAAATCCTGAAGGCGCTTTACCGCCAAGCTGAAATCTTGATTTTGGACGAGCCAACCGGCGTTTTGACTCCCGACGAGGCCGACCACCTGTTCCGCATTTTGCGCAACCTGAAAGAACAGGGTAAAACCATTGTGATTATCACGCATAAATTGCGGGAAATCATGGATGTAACTGATTCTGTTTCTGTAATGCGCAGGGGCGAGATGACCAAAACCATTGCAACCTCTACCACCTCACCAGAGGATTTGGCCGAGGCCATGGTTGGGCGGCGTGTGCTGCTGGAAGTGGATAAAAAGCCCGCAGTCGTGGGCGAAACGGTAATGCAGATGAAAGGCCTGAGCGTAACCGATGTGCATGGCGTGAAGCGGCTGAAGAATGTATCTTTTGAGCTGAAACGCGGCGAGATTTTGGGCATTGCCGGCGTGGCAGGCAATGGTCAGTCTGAGCTGCTCGAAGTTATTTCCGGCATCGGCGCCGCCACCAGTGGCGAAGTGCTGATGCACGGCGAAGCGATTGATGTTTCCAAGCACGCAAATGCGGAGCTACGGCGGAAAAGAGGCATTAGCCATGTGCCGGAGGACCGCCACCAGCGCGGGCTAGTCATGCCATTTATGACTTGGGAAAATACCGCGTTTGGCTACCATAATGAGCCGGAATATAGCGGTAAAATGGGCCTCGCGAACCAACACCATATGAAGGAAGACGCCCGCGAAAAGATGGAGCGGTTTGATATCCGCCCCCCCAATCCACAGCTTGTGGCCTCGCATTTCTCCGGTGGCAACCAACAAAAAATCGTGCTGGCGCGCGAGATTGAGCGCAACCCTGATGTATTGTTAATCGGGCAGCCCACGCGTGGCGTGGATATCGGCGCTATTGAGTTCATTCACCAGCAAATCGTAAACCTGCGCGATGCAGGCAAAGCCATTTTGCTGGTTTCAGTGGAGCTAGACGAAATTCAAGCGCTGAGTGACCGGATTTTGGTAATGTTTGACGGGGTTGTTCAAGGCGAACGCCTGCCCGAAAACACCAATGAAGGCGAGCTGGGCTTGCTCATGGCGGGTGTTGATCCGGAGGCGAATTCATGAACAAGAATCTTCCAAAATGGGTTGATCTGGGTCTCATCCCACTGCTCACACTTTTGCTGGCATTCGCTGTGTCCGGCCTTGTTGTGCTCTCAATTGGGCAAGACCCGGTTGAAGTGGTTCAGGTCATGATTAAGGGGGCCTTTAACCCCTTTGGCATTGGTCATACGCTCTATTTCACCACAAGCTTTATCTTCACCGGCTTGGCCGTGGCTGTCGCATTTCATGCGCGGCTGTTTAACATTGGCGGCGAGGGGCAAGCAGGCATTGCCGGTGTGGGTGTGGCGCTTGTGATGCTCTCATATGATTGGCCGCATTGGTCAATTGCTCTGCTGGTTGGCACCCTGGCCGCATTGGCTTTTGGCGCCGCATGGGCTGCCATTCCGGCCTATTTGCAAGCTAAGCGGGGCAGCCATATTGTGATTACCACCATCATGTTTAACCTGATCGCGACGGCGATTATCGGTTATTTGGTGGTTGGTCCGATGCAGGGTGAGGGCTCCCAGCCCCAAAGTGAGCGCTTTCCGGCCTCAGCTTCCTTGCCGGATTTTCACGAAATATTTGGCTGGTTCGGGTTGGAATTTGCCAAACATGCCCCCGCAAATATCAGCTTCTTTATAGCCCTTGTCGCGGCCCTGCTGGTTTGGATATTGATCTGGAAAACAAGGCTTGGCTATGAAATGCGGGCGTTTGGCCATTCGGAAAAAGCGGCTGTTTATGCAGGTATTTCCCCGCTAAAAATCACCATGATCGCCATGCTGATTTCTGGCGCGCTTTCCGGCCTTATGGCGGTGAACACAGTGCAGGGCGAGGCCGAGCGGCTGTTGCTTGGCTCTGTTGAGGGGGCCGGGTTTATTGGTATTGCAGTGGCGCTTATGGGCCGCTCCCACCCGGTGGGTGTGCTTTTGGCGGCCTTCCTGTTTGGGATTCTGACTCAAGGCGGCGCGGAGTTGCAATTTGAGCTTGGCATTCCAGCGCAGATGATCACGGTTATTCAGGCGCTAATAATCATGTTTACCGGCAGCCTTGAAAACTTGGTTCGTATGCCGATGGAAAAAATATTTATTAGAGCCGGAAAGGGAGCCACATCATGATGGATTTCCTGACAAATGACTTGTTGTTGCTGAGCGATTCAGCGGTGCGCAATGCCATTCCGCTGCTGCTGGCCTGCCTTGCCGGGCTTTACTCAGAGCGCGCGGGTATCTTTGATATAGGCCTTGAAGGCAAAATGCTGGTGGCGGCTTTTGCCGCTGGCGCATTTTCCGCCATTGCGGGTATGCCTGCCTATGATGGCGGCTGGGAGATGGGCGCTTGGTCTGTTTGGATCGGGCTTGGCGCGGCGATTATTGCCTCAACCATTTTCTCGATGATCCATGCTTTTGCTTCAATCACGCTTCGCGGTAATCAGCTGATCTCCGGTGTGGCGATCAACTTTTTTGCGGCGGGCATTACTGTGCTGATCGGACAACACTGGTTTAGAATGGGGGGGCAAACCCCGCAACTCCGTGAAGGCCAACGCTTTGAGCCTATCAGCCTGCCTTTTGCCGAGAGTTTGAAAGATGTGCCTATTGTCGGGGATATATATTATCAGCTGATTTCCGGCCATAATATCATCGTCTACTTCGGGTTTATCATCGTGGCCCTCACGTGGTGGGTGCTCTACCGCACCCGCTTTGGCCTTCGGATGCGAGCGGTGGGGGAGAACCCCGGCGCGGTCGATACCGCGGGTATTTCGGTGGTTAAGCTGCGCTACTCGGCGCTGATCATTACGGGTATCCTGTGTGGCCTTGCAGGGGCATATCTAAGCCTCGGAACCGCAGCTGCCGGCTTTGGCAAGGATATGACGGCGGGGCGGGGCTTTATCGCCCTCGCGGCGCTGATCTTTGCCAAGTGGAAGCCAATTTCGGCTATGGGCGCCACGCTACTATTTGGCATGCTGGAAGCCATTGGCAACAAATACCAAACACTTGATCTTGGCTTTGTGGTGCTGCCCGGGCAGTTTATGCAAGCACTGCCATATATCCTGACGGTGGTTATTCTGGCGGGCTTTGTGGGCAAAGCCATTCCACCAAAAGCAGGCGGGGAACCCTATGTCAAAGAGCGATAGCACGCTAGCGCAGGTGCATGCCCGCGCGGGCGAGGCCCCTGTGACGCTGGGCCTGATCCTCGGCTCTGGCCTTGGCCATATTGCTGATATGGTGGAAGGCGAGGCCTTTGACTATGCCGAGCTGACCGGCTTTCCGGTGAGTGCGGTATCGGGCCACTCTGCCAAGTTGGTTATTGGCCAGCTTTGGGGGCAACGGGTGGCTGTGTTTGGCGGCCGTGCGCATTATTATGAGCGCGGGCGGGCCGATGCCATGCGCATGCCGCTTGAGCTACTCAAAGCGCTCGGGGCAACGCGGGTGATCCTCACCAATGCCGCAGGGTCATTTCGGCCGGATATCCCCCCCGGAGACCTAATGCTGATCTCGGATCACATTAATTTTTCCGGCCTCAACCCGTTGATCGGTGAAGACACGGACGACCGTTTTGTGAATATGACAAATGCCTACGACCCTGAAATGCGCGCGGGACTAAAGGCCGCAGCAAAGGGCGAAAACATCACACTTAAATCGGGTGTCTATAGCTGGTATTCCGGCCCGAGCTTTGAAACCCCTGCCGAGATAAACGCCCTTAAAATTTTAGGCACAGATGCCGTGGGTATGTCAACGGTGCCGGAAGTTATCCTCGCGCGGTTTCTGGGGCTCGACGCCGCCGCCATTTCGGTGATTACCAATATGGCGGCGGGGCTGGGCACTGAAGAGATTTCCCACAGCCACACTAAAAACATGGCCCCAATAGGCGCAGCAAAACTCGAAAAAATATTGCGGCGCTTTATTGGCGGATAACCTCCGCCAAATGACGAATAACCTTGTTTTTTTGAGGCCTTGGGTTTACCCGAAACAAAGCCCTTCTGTTCCGATTTGTCGCAGCGGTTTGGGCTGATATATTCAACTTTTATATTGTAAACCAAACGCCTCATTAACAGGTGGAATCATGCAGATTTATCTCCCCATTGCCGAAGTCTCGGTGAATATGTTTGTTTTGCTGGGCCTTGGCGGCCTTGTGGGCATGCTTTCAGGCATTTTTGGCGTTGGTGGCGGGTTTTTGATGACCCCGATTCTGATTATGATAGGTATTCCGCCGGCTGTGGCTGTGGCCACCGAGGCCAACCAGATTGTGGCATCGTCCTTTTCTGGCGTGCTCGCGCATTTCAAGCGCAAAACGGTCGATATAAAAATGGGCCTGATCCTGATGCTCGGCGGCCTTGTGGGTGCAACCCTTGGGGTGCAGATATTCAAATACCTTAAGAGCATCGGGCAGGTTGAACTGTTGGTTACGCTATCTTACGTCGTATTTCTGGGCCTTGTGGGCGGCATGATGTTTGTGGAAAGCCTTAACGCTATTCGCCGCTCTGGCAAACCAGGCGCTTTGCCTAAAAAGAAAAAGCATAACTGGATTCATGGGTTGCCGTTTAAAACGCGGTTTCGCACGTCAGGGCTTTATATTTCTGTGATCCCGCCCATTGTGGTGGGCGTTGCTGTGGGTATTTTGGCGGCAATCATGGGCGTTGGTGGTGGATTTATCATGGTGCCGGCCATGATCTATATGCTGGGCATGCCCACCAAAGTGGTTGTCGGCACCTCGCTGTTTCAAATCATTTTTGTGACAGCATACACCACGCTTTCGCACGCCATGCAAAACTACACGGTGGATGGCATTCTGGCGGTGCTCCTCATTCTTGGTGGCGTTATTGGCGCGCAAATCGGCACCCGAATCGGGGTAAAGCTAAAGGCAGAGCAACTGCGCATTTTGCTAGCGGCCATGGTGCTGCTCATGTGTGGCAAGCTGGCGCTTGACCTGCTGCTCATGCCGAGCGAGCTGTTCTCCATTGGCACGGGGGGCCATTAATATGCTACGCATTCTCATAGCCGCCGTCACTTTGCTTGCCACGCCCCTGCTGGCCCAAGAAGATGTGGTCGTTGACCTTAGTCAAAACCGCGTGGATATCACCGCGACCTTTGCCGGCTCCAATATTTTTGTATTTGGGGCTGTTAAGCGCGAAGCCCCGCTGCCAGAAGGCACGGGCCCGCTTGATGTGGCCATCGTGATTGAAGGCCCGCTGGAAACCGTAACCGTGCGGAAAAAAGAGAAAAAGCTGGGAATTTGGGTGAACTCCGATTCGGTTGAAGTGCATGAAGCGCCAAGCTTTTTTACCATCGCCACCACACGACCGCTAGAAGACATGCTAACTGAAGGCGACCGGCGCGATTATGCCATTGGGCTCGATTTTGCCGTGCGCCCGCAGGGGCCAACCCAAGGCGATGTTGAAAGTTTTGCCGAGGCGGTGAGCCGTATTCGCCAAGATGAAGGGCTTTATTCGCAACGGGAAGAAATTGTAAACCTCACCGAAGATACACTTTTTGAGGCCGATATCCGCCTGCCTGCCAATCTGGTAGAGGGCGATTACAATGTGCGGATATATCTGGTGCGCGACAAAAATATTGTTTCGGATGCGTCGGTTGGCATTGAAGTGCGCAAAGCCGGGCTTGAGGCATGGCTCTATAACCTATCGCGCGAATATGCGCTGCTTTACGGGCTGCTCTCCATATTCGTAGCGCTGGCCGCGGGCTATGGCGCATCTGAGGCATTCCGGCGGCTCAAACGCTAGGCTGGCGTCTATCCGAACTGTTGCAGCGCGGCGCGTTTGCATACGCTGAGGCAAGCGCGAGCTTTGCCGCGCCGCCACCGATGATGCGGCTATTTCGCTTTGCTTATTGCGTCCACCTTGGCCGTCAACGCATCTAATTTGGCCATAACCTCATCGCGATAATCATCCGTTGCCTTATTGTCTTCAGCCTCATGCGCCCCCTCCATGGAGGTCACGATCAAACCAACCACAAGGTTTACCACCGCAAAGGTTGTAACCATAATAAACGGCACAAAAAATGCCCATGCATAAGGGTGTACATCCATCACAGGCCGCACAATGCCCATAGACCAACTCTCAAGCGTCATAATCTGGAACAGCGAATACAGGCTCTCGCCAAGGGTGCCAAACCAGTCAGGGAAGGTCTCTCCAAACAATTTAGTCGCCATAACGCCCGCGATATAAAAGATCAGCGCCATCAGCACAAAAACAGACATCATGCCGGGGAGCGCGGTGATAAAGCCCTCAACCACGCGACGTAGGCTCGGGGCCACCGAAACCACCCGTAGCACCCGCATAATGCGCATAGCCCGCAGGACCGAAAGGCCGCCAGCCCCGGGCAGCAGCGAAATGCCAACGATGATAAAGTCAAAATTATTCCAACCACTCAGAAAAAAGCGGTGCCGGTGCACGATAAGCTTCAGGACGATTTCGATGGTAAAAATACCAAGGCAGATATTGTCGATCAGGTCGAGCAGCAAGCCACTGCGCTCCATCAGCTCTTTGGAGGTCTGCAAGCCAAGCACCACGGCATTAACAAGAATAACGGCGAGGATAAAATTGCCAAACGCGCGCGAAGAAATAAGAGAATTGATGTGCTTGATCATAAAATACCCCTGATGTTTTTTTGCAATCTAGGGGAAGTCAGGCTAAAAGCCAATAAATTTGCGCGCAATGCAAGGCCTTAAGCACGGTCAGCCATCTGCCACGGCATCGGTTGCTTAACACGCTTGGTTAGATGGTGCTTTGGTGACAGGTCCTTGGGAATGTCAGGCGCCTCACCGCGCACAAGCTGCCTCAGGGCTGAAGCAATAATATGCGCATTGCCAAGGCCGGTTTTAAAGCCGCCGGTGGCTACAAAGGTGTGGTCATCAAGCTGGCCCAGCATGGCCTCCGGCTTGGGCGCGCGGGGGCGCAAGCCGGCATGGCGCTCAAGCAGTTTGGCGGCGCTAAGTGCGGGCACAATCGCAAAGGCCTTGGCCAAGACCGCATCTAGCAATGCGTCAGTGCTGCTAGCATCTGTAAACTTGTTTTCACTCGTGGCCCCAACGGCCACGGTGCCATTCGCATGGGGGATAATATATACGCCGTTACCAAAAATCACGGGGCTACCCGCTGGCACCCCCCCGCTCAAAAGAGCGGCTTGGCCTTTAACCCCACGGATTTTCCCTTCGCCCAGAAAAGGCGAAAGCAAGGCTTCGCTGCCAATGCCCGCGGCGATGACACAGACGCCTTCAAGTGCCCTCACAGGGTGGTTCTCCACAATTTCACCGCCGCTTTTGATCACGGCCGCCGCCAGCGCCGCGCTGGCAAGACGAGGGTTTATGCGTGCGCTCAGGGTTTCATGCACCACGCCAAATGGGGCCGCCGCCTTGGCAATATGTGGCGCTTCGGGCAGCACCTGCCAGCTAAAACCATGGGGCCATAAGCGCTTTGCACCCGCCGTGCGGCCATGGGCTTTTTCGGCCTCGTAAGCGTCATCCAGCGGAATATAGCGCCCGACGCGGCCATAGCCGCTGGGCAGGCCGGAAAGCGCCTCCACCTCCTGCCAGTGGTGCGCAGCCTCCACCAGCGCCCCAAGCTGGAACTGCTTGCGGATATTCCAGTCTTCCGGCACATGCGGGCTAAGCGCGCCCACCAGCCCGCCACTGGCCCCCTGCCCCACGCGGCCCTTTTCCAACACCCGCACCTGGTGGCCGTCTTTCAGCAAAGCCAGCGCACAGGAAAGCCCATAAACCCCGGCTCCGATCACAGATATTTTTGCCATTGCGCTTTTCCTTGTTTAGCCACATCTATGCAGGATGGACCCTAAAACCGCAGCACTTATATGGCAAGATGACGGCAGCCCGCGCAGCCTACAATTTGACGACCCCTACTTTTCAGCCGAGGGTGGGTTAGCCGAAGCGCAGCACGTGTTTTTGGCAGGAAACAACCTGCCCGCACGTTTTGCGCCGGGCTTTCACATTGCCGAGTTGGGTTTTGGCACGGGGCTAAATATGCTGGCCGCATGGCAAGCCTGGCAACAAAGCGGCACCCCGGGGCCGCTTTGTTTTACCAGTTTTGAAGCCTTCCCGCTGGCAAAACCGGACCTGGAAAAAGCCCTTGCGAGCTGGCCTGATTTGGCCCCTTTGGCGGCGCCGCTCATCGCCGCTTGGCCTTGCACCGAATTGCGACACCCAAGCTTGAATTTTAGGCTCATCATAGGGGATGCTCGCACCACACTGCCCACATGGAACGGCGCTGCTGACGCCTGGTTTCTCGACGGGTTTAGCCCCGGCAAAAACCCTGAATTGTGGACAGATACCCTAATGGCAAAAGTGGCGCGCCACACCGCCCGCAAGGGAAGCTTTGCAACCTATACCGCGGCAGGCCACGTCCGGCGCGCCTTACTGGATGCGGGGTTTGCTGTGCAGCGCATTAAAGGGTTTGGGCGAAAAAGGCATATGAGCATAGGCCATAAAAGCGGTTGAATAATTTAAGCTTCAGCCCATTGTTATCAATGCACTTTTTGTCTTTCAACCCTAACTACAATCCTAGGATTGTAGATATGATATCGCTTTTGGTTGCATTTTTCGTAGATAGTTCTCTCACACTTGCTCCAAAAATTGATCAATCACTAAAAGGGTTAGCCACTGCCTCGCGAATTTGCTTTCCCTGCGCGCAAAACTATGATCGTGTAGCCTCAATCATCAGGGAGAGCTTCATGCAGTCCGGCGGACAAATTATTACAAATTGCCTTGCAAAACAGGGTGTGAAAACAATATTCGGCGTGCCGGGAGAAAGCTATCTTGCGGTGCTTGATGCCTTGGTTGACCACCCAGAGATTCGCCTGATCGGAAACCGCAATGAAGGCGGCGCAGCGTTTATGGCCTGCGCCCACGGCCAGCTTACCGGCCAGCCAGGCATTTGCATGGTGACCCGCGGGCCGGGGGCGACCAATGCCAGCATTGGTGTGCATTCGGCCATGCAGGGCAGCAACCCGATGATCCTTTTCATCGGCCAAGTGGGCCGTGATATGCGCGGGCGCGAGGCCTTTCAGGAGGTGGACTACCGCGCATTTTTTGGTCCAATTGCCAAATGGGTCACTGAGATCGACGACGCGGACCGCATCCCCGAGATCATCGCGCGCGCCTTTGCCGTGGCGCAATCAGGCCGCCCCGGTCCGGTGGTAATTGCGCTGCCTGAAGACATGTTACGCGGCCTCTCTGATGCCACAGCCTCGCCAAAAGTTAAGCTGGCAGAGGCAGCGCCAACGCCGGAGGCCATCTACGATCTGCAAAAGGCTTTTGCCCGTGCCGAGCGGCCTTTGCTCCTAATCGGCGGCGGCGGCTGGGCCCCCGAGGGCCGCGCCGATTTGCAAACCTTTGTGGAGCAAAACCACCTGCCCGTGGCCAGCGCCTTTCGCTTCCAAGACCTGCTGGATAACCACTCGCCAAGCTATATTGGTGATGCAGGCCTCGGTAAAACGCCAGCGCTGAAAGCCGCTATTGAAGACGCCGATCTCATCTTCGCCCTCAATATCCGTTTTGGCGAAAACACCACCGACGGTTACGAAGCCTTCACCGTGCCACGCATCGGTAAACCGCTAATTCATAGCCATATCAGCGATCTTGAGCTTGGTAAAATCTACCAAGCTGATGTGCCTGTTCACGCGGGGCCAAATGCACTGTGCAAAGTGCTGGCGCAGCTTGATCTGCGCGGCAATTGGCAAGGTTGGGCGACTGACCAGCGTGCTGCTTATAAGGAAAGTATGGTATTGCCAGCGCGGGAAACCGCGGTCGATATGGGCGCAATTATCAACCACCTACAATCCACACTTCCCGAAAATGCCATCCTTACAAATGGTGCCGGAAATTTCGCCATTTGGCATAACAAGTTCTTCCGCTATGGCCCCGAGGCCCGCCTTTTGGCCCCACAATCCGGCGCCATGGGCTATGGCCTGCCCGCCGCCATCGCCGCCAAGGCCGAGCACCCCGAGCGGCTGGTTTTGTGTTTTGCAGGCGATGGTGATTTCCAGATGAACATGCAGGAGCTTGGCACCGCCATGCAGGCAGGCGCACAGCCCATCGTCATCGTCGTTAATAACGGCGTTTATGGCACCATTCGCATGCATCAAGAGCGGGATTACCCGAACCGCCAGAGTTTCACCGAGATTGAGAATCCTGACTTTGTCGCCATCGGCAAAGCCTATGGCTTCCACGCCGAAACGGTTACAGAAACAGCTGCTTTTCCCGAGGCCTTTGCCCGCGCAGCCGCCTCTACCAGCGGCGCGCTCATCGAACTGCTGGTCGACCCCGAATACATCACCCCCAAAGCTACACTTTCCCAGATAAGAGGTTAACATGCCCGAATTCAATCGTATCCTGATCACCGGTGCCGCTGGCTCGCTCGGCACTCATTTACGTAACAATCTAAAACACCTCACCACCCATATGCGGCTGGTGGACCGCGTGGAAATGGGCGAAGCCGCCGAAGGCGAAGAGCTGATCGTGATGGACCTTTCAAACCGTGAAGCCGCGCTGGAGATCACCAAAGACGTGGATATCATCCTGCATTTCGCGGGCGTCCCGCGTGAGCAAAGCTTTGACGAAATCATGACAGATACCATCCCCGCCGCCTATCATATGTATGAAGGCGCGCGACTGCATGGGGCCAAACGGGTGGTTTATGCCAGCTCAATCCATGCGGTTGGCATGGCCGATGTGGAAACCGTGCCGGACACCGAAGGTCGCCATCGGCCCGATACATTTTATGGCATGACCAAGTGCTTTATCGAAGATCTCGGCAGCCTATATTGGGATAAATGGGGTGTGGAAAGCGTAAACCTACGGATTTGCTCCTGTTTCCCCGAACCCGCCGACCGCCGCATGCTGTGGAGCTGGCTCAGCTTTGATGATTGCGTGCGGCTCACCGAGGCAGCCATGGTTGCGCCCCGCGTTGCGTTTTCGGTGATTTATGGCACGTCAGATAATGCCCGTAGCTGTGTAAGCAACGCTAAGGCTGGGCATATCGGCTATCGACCGCTAGACAGCGCCGATGGCTACGAAAAAAAGATTTTAGCAAGCGCCGAGCGGGAAGACCCAAATACCCGCGTTGCCAAGGTCGTAGGTGGCTGGTTCAGCAACTATCCGCACCCCGATGATGCAGAGTGATGTTGTCATATGTGGCGGCGCTGTTATCGGCAGCGCCATCGCATGGAACCTCGGGCAAATCGCGCCCGAGCTAACGGTCACAATTATCGAGCGCGACCCGAGTTTCCAACACAGCTCGACTGCGCTTTCGGCCAGCGGCATCCGGCAGCAGTTTTCTGACCCGCTGAATGTGGCGATTAGCCGGTTTGGCGTGGATTTCATCAAGAAAACCCCCACCCGCTGGGGGCTGGATTTGAACCTGCACCAACAAGGCTATCTTTACCTCAGCAACACCGATTCCGGTGCGCAGATCTTGCGTGAGAACCACGCGGTGCAGTGTGGTGCGGGGGCCGATGTAACTCTACTTTCCACTGACGAATTGAAATCCCGTTTTTCCCACCTCAACACTGGCGATCTTACCCTTGCAAGCCTTGGTCTTTCTGGCGAAGGCTGGTTTGACTCGGTGGGTCTTATGCAGGGGTATCAGGCCCACTCGAATGCCACGCGGCTTAAGGATGAGGTGAGCGGTTTAAAGCTGCAATCGGGCAAGGTGGCGAGTGTGCGGCTGGCATCTGGAAGTGAAATTGCATGCGGCGCATTTATAAATGCTGCCGGCCCTTATGCAGCTGAAATTGCCGCGATGGCGGGTATTAACTTGCCGATTGAGCCGCGTAAACGCACAAATTTCACCTTTGATTGCGCCACACCTCCCCAGCATGGCCTGCCCCTGATGATTGACCCAAGCGGCGTGTGGGTGCGCCCCGAAGGGCGGCATTTTTTGTGTGGCTGTATCCCCGAGAATGACCCCGCGGTGGCGCATGACGATTTTGAACCGCGTTTTCAGGAGTTTGAGGAGATCATCTGGCCTGCTCTCGCCGCCCGTAGCCCCGCTTTTGAGGCGATTAAAATGCAGGCTATGTGGGCGGGGCATTATGCCTATAACGTGCTCGACCAAAACGCGGTTGCGGGCGCACATCCCGAGATTGAAAATCTCTATTTTGCCAACGGGTTTTCCGGCCACGGCTTGCAACAAGCCCCTGCGATTGGGCGCGGGGTGGCGGAGCTGGTAGCGCAGGGCAGCTACAAAACCCTTGATCTTTCACCGCTGGGGTATGATCGTATTTTACGAAACGAGCCCCTGCTGGAAAAATGTGTGATATGAGCTGGCAAGCGCCCACCGAAGCTGAAATTCTGCAAACGGTAGACGCCACATGGCCCGCCGCACGCTATTTTGAAAGCGGCCCGTTTACCCTGCGGCTGGGCCATGATGGCGGGCAGCGGGTTTCGGCAGCCTCGGCCCGCGGGCCAGCCAATAAGGCTGAAATCAGCGCAGCGGAGCGCTCTATGCTGGCGCTAGGCCAAGCACGGTTGTTTATGATTTCAGGACGTGATTCAGAGCTGGATTCAGCTCTGGAAGCGCGCGGCTATTCGGTGAAAGACCCAGTAACAATGTTCGCTTGCTCGGTGGAGACTCTGGCTCAGCATGACCCGAAGGATTTGACCGGAATTCGCAGCAATGCCCCGCTGGAAGTGATGAAAGAGATTTGGGCCGCCGGACGGATAGAAAAAGGGCGGTTGGCCGTGATGAACCGCGCCAAGGGGGCCAAAACCTATTTTTTGGGGCGGGTGGATGACCGCCCCGCAGGCGCAGCTTTTGTGGCCATGCACGGCCAATCAGCCATGCTGCACGCGCTTGAAATACTGCCAGAACATCGGCGCAAGGGCTTGGGGCTGGCCATGACCGCCGCCGCCGCCGCTTGGGCCGCCGAGCACGGGGCCAAAACCTTTAGCCTCATCGCCATTACCGCCAACCAAGCCGCTTGCGGGCTTTATCGCCAGCTTGGCATGCAAGAACTTGGCCATTATCACTATCGTAAAAAGGACTAAACCATGGACCAACCCACCGCCCTTGACCTGCCCCAAGTGGAGCCCTTACCCGAAGGCACTGCCAAGTTTTTTACCATCTGCGAAGAAAAGCTGGGGCTCGTGCCCAATGTGTTGCGGGCCTACGCCCATAACATTGAAAAACTGAACGGGTTTTCCGGCATGTATAATGACCTGATGCTGGGGGAAAGTGGCCTGAGCAAGCTGGAACGCGAGATGATCGCGGTGGCGGTATCTGCGGTTAACCACTGTTTTTATTGCCTTGTGGCACACGGGGCGGCCGTGCGGGAGCTTTCAGGCAGGCCCGAACTTGGTGAGGCTTTGGTGATGAATTATCGTGCGGCGGAGTTGACTCCGCGCGAGCGCGCTATGCTGGATTTTGCTGTGAAGATGACAGAAGACAGCGCGCAAATGGCAGAGACAGACCGGCAGAACTTGCGCGACGTAGGCCTCTCGGAAGCCGACATTTGGGATGTAGCCGCCGTTGCGAGCTTTTTTAACATGACCAACAAGATGGCTTCGGCTGTGGATATGCGGCCCAATGCTGAATACCACGCGCAATCTCGCTAGCTTCAAAATCAGGGGGCTTCGAGCCCCCTGATTTTGATCTTTCCGCAAGCGGAAAGGGGCGCTTGCGGCGGCGCTGGGCTTGCGGTAATTTGGTTGGACCCATGAAAGTAGGCCCATGCCCGAAGCTTCTCTTATTACGGCCAAAGGCCTCACCGTATCGCGTGGTAAGCGCGTGCTACTGGACGCGGTGGATTTTGAGATTCTGCCAAGTGAAGCCCTGACGCTGATTGGCCCAAACGGCGCGGGAAAAACCACGCTCATTCGCGCACTCATCGGGATGGTGCCCTATAGCGGCACGCTGACTCGGCGCAAGGGGCTGCGGCTTGGATACACGCCGCAAAAGCTGCCATTGGAGCAATTAATTCCAATGCCGGTAGACCGTTTTATTGCACTTTCCGGCGAACGCAACCGCGCGCGGCGCCGCGAGATGCTGGCGCGCTGTGGGGCGGAGGATTTACAAGACAGCCAGATGGCCGCGCTTTCAGGCGGGGAGACCCAGCGGGTGCTCTTGGCGCGGGCGTTAATGCGACAGCCTGATTTGCTGATACTTGACGAGCCAACCCAAGGGCTGGATTCCCCCGGCGAGGCGCGGTTTTATGAGCTCCTTTCGGATATCCGCGCCGAGACCGGCGTGGCGGTGTTTATGGTCAGCCATGATCTGCATATGGTCATGGCCCAGTCAGACCGCGTGATCTGCCTCAACCAGCATATTTGCTGCTCGGGCACGCCGGGTGTGGTGGCAGAAGACCCAAGCTATTTACAGCTTTTTGGCCCTCGCGCCGGCATTGCGCCCTATCAGCACCATCACCATGAGCATTGTGACCATGATTGACCCGTTTTTGCTAAAAGCCGCCTTGGCGGGGTTGTTGGTGGCTTGGGTGGCAGCACCCTTGGGCTGCCTGGTGGTGTGGCGGCGGATGGCTTATTTTGGCGATGCTACTGGACATGCGGCGCTGCTTGGCGTTGCGCTTGCTATGAGCCTGTCGATGCCGCCGCTTGTGGGGGTGGTTGTGGTGGCGTCTGCGATGGCGCTCACCATTACATTTACAACCCGCAGCGGCTTTGCGGCTGATACCATGCTCGGCGTGTTTTCCCATGCGGCGCTGGCCATCGGGCTGGTGGCGGCGGCCTTGCTTCCCGGCGTGCGGCTCAACCTGATCAACACCTTGCTTGGAGATATCCTGACGGTTTCAAACCGTGAAATTATCTGGATCGCCCTTGGCGGGGCTGTGATTTTGGCGGTGATGACGGCGGCATGGCGCGGGCTGCTTAACGCAACCCTTTCGCCGGAGCTAATGGCGGCCGAGGGTGGGTCACTCATACGAGATAAACTGATATTCACGCTTTCACTGGCGGTTTTTGTGGCGCTATCTATGAAGCTGGTGGGCATATTGCTGATTACGGCTATGCTGATTTTGCCTGCGGCGGCCGCAGCCCCGTTGGCGCGCTCACCCGAGCGCATGGTGGCGATATCGGCCCTAATCGGAAGCGTGTCAGTGCTCGGTGGGTTGTGGTTAAGTTGGGAAGCCGATACACCTGCGGGACCCTCAATCATTGTAGTGGCCTCACTTGTGTTTGTGCTGTCTGCCTTAGGCCCGCGCAAAAACTAAAGCGTAGCCTGCGCCCTGCGGGCGGCTTTTTGCCAAAGCAAAAATGCGTGTGCGACGCGGCAAGCTATGCAGTGCTTTGAAAGGTTACATCCGCGCCTAGCTGTGACGTGGCGCATTTGGCTACGCCCGCCACACAAGACCAGTTTACAGTGCGGCGCGAGCGCAGCCTTGCAACATATGGCAAGGGTTGACGCGCCGCGATAGCCGAGCGTAGCGAGGCAACAACGAAGGTTTTCCCAAGCCGTTTAGCTACAGCCGGGGAGCTGACTTTCATAAAGGTTAGCACGATTTTGCACTTGCCGCGCTACATTCAATAGCCAATCTTGGTCCCGGTAGCGCCCGCTTCGGTATCCGCCTTGGCCTTGGTGATAGGCCAGGTATTGATTATAAGCATCCGTCAAGGCGATCCCGTTTCGACGCTCGGACTCGGACATATACCAACCGATAAAATCGGTGGAATCGCCGTAATCATTGCGCCGCGCGTTACGCCTGCCGGTGGCGGCTTGGAAATCGCCCCACGTGCCATCCAACGCTTGTGAAAAACCGTAAGCCGTGGAGATGCGCCCGGTGGGAATAGACCCAAGAAAAAACGTGCGGGTGGTTTTGGCACGGGCCCGAAAGCTGCTTTCTTTCCAGATAATCGCCATTTGCACCGAAATCGGTGCGCCCCAAACGGCCTCGGCTTTACGCATATCGCGCAGCCAGCCCGGGCGTTGGTCAAGGATTGAGCAGGCGTTATCCTGCCGCGTGGGGGGCTGGTTTTCCCGCACACAGGAAGCAAGGATAAGCACCAAAAGGATGGCGGTTTTACGCATAGGCCTGACTCGATATATACTGCTTTTATTTGTTTCCCCTATCAAGCCCCAAACGGGCTTCAAAATCAAGAGGGCTACAATACAAAGGCGAGAATGAGCGGAATCGCGAGCACTGATAGCAAGGTGGAAACCACCACAAGCCCCGCAACTTCGGCGGCGTCGGCACCATATTTTTCGGCCAACATATAAGACGTGACCGCCACTGGCGTGGCGACCTGCACAACCAGCGCCGCAAAAGCAACCTCTGGCAGGCCAAGCCAAAGACCTATGGCGGCGGGAACAGCCACGCAAATGACCAATTTCAGGGTCGAAAGCCCAAAGGCGCGCCCAAGCGAGGCAGGCTTAAGGCGGGTGATGGCCGCACCAAGGGTGATGAGCATCAACGGAATGGCGATTTGGCCGAGCAGCTCCAGCGTATTCATACTCCATTCTGGCAATTCCCAACCTTTGGTGAGAAAAACTGAGCCCAGAACTGTGGCCCAAACTATGGGCTGTTTGAGCGCAGAAAGCGGAGAGCCATGGCCAGAAACCAGCCATACGCCAAGCGTAAACGAGAGGAAAGCCATGACGGCAAACACCACCACCGCGTAATCAAACCCAGCCTGCCCAAAGGCAAAGAATGCCAGTGGCAGGCCAAGGTTACCGGTATTGCCAAAGACCAAAGGTGGCAGAAATGTGCGCTGGCTCAGGCGGCCCAGCTTTAGGGCAACCGCCGAAACCAGAGCGACGCCAATATAGGCCGCAGCGGCGGCCAAGGCGGTGATTTTCAGGGCCTCTGGGTCTATCTCGGTTTTGACCAGAGCTGTAAAAATCAGTGCTGGCACAGAAAGGTTCATCGTGAGTCGCGTAACGAACTGCACTTTATATTCAAAGCCAAGTGCTGCCCAGGCAAAGCCCACCCCCGCCAGCAAAATAACCGGCGCAATGATTTGCAAAACTTCCAGTGCCAAAAGCATGGCTGTTATCCTTATCCTATTGAGCATGTGGACATCTTGCCCTGCCATCCTATATATATGCGGTGAGCCGAAGGTTGGATACAAGTGATGAAACAGCAGACCGCAAAATTTTCTTTAGGGCAGGTGGTAAAGCACCGTGTGCACCCGTTTCGCGGGGTGGTTTTTGATGTAGATCCCGAATTTAATAATTCTGAGGAATGGATCGAGAACATTCCGGAAGATATTCGCCCCGACCGCGATCAGCCGTTCTATCACCTGTTTGCCGAAAATGAATCATCCTACTATGTGGCCTATGTGTCAGAGCAAAACTTGCTGACCGACGATAGCGACGAACCCATCGGCCACCCTGATGTGAGCGAGATGTTTGGCGAGTATGTAAACGGGCAATATAGCTTGGGCGCAAACCTGCACTAGCGCGCCCGCCGAAATCTGCTCTGTTTTGCAATGTCTGTTTGCGGGCGCGGTCAGCCACTGCGCTCTTTGGCTAGTATCCTAAAGCGCAACCGTCTTTACGAGGGTCAGAACCTGCCATAAGCACGCCGGTTTTGGCATCAATCCTGATAGCTTGGGCACCGCCAATAGCGGTTTCGGGGGTGATGACATTGTGGCCAAGTGCGGCCAGTTTGGCACGGGTCTCATTGCTATAACCACGCTCTAGCGCCAGCTCGCCCGCATGGGCAAAGCTGCGGGGCAAGCTGATGGCCGCTTGCGGGTCCATGCCATAATCAACGATATTGGACAGGAAGCGCATATGGCCGTTGGGCTGGTATTGCCCGCCCATCACGCCAAATGGCATAGTATATTCACCGGGCTTTTCCAGCATGCCCGGAATGATGGTGTGCATCGGGCGCTTGCCGCCCGCGGCTTCATTCGGGTGGTCTTTTTGCAGGGTAAAACCCGCGCCACGATTTTGCAGCAGGATGCCGAATTTATCGGAAGCGATGCCGCTGCCGAAGCTATGAAACACCGAATAAATCAGCGAAAGCGCCATGCGGTTTTTATCAACGACTGTCAGATAAATGGTTTCTTTGTGCACAGATTCCAGCCTTTGGCTTGGGAATTGCAGAGCCTTATTTGGGTCAATCAAAGCTGCCAAGCTGGCGGCCGTATCGGGGCTGACAAGGTGGTCAAACCGCTGCATTGCGGCCGGGTCCGCGATGAAACGATCGCGGGCATCATAGGCGAGCTTGGCGGCTTCGGCCTCTAGGTGCGCGCGCTCAGCGCTGAGCGGGTCGAGGCTTTTGATATCAAAATGGCTGAGAATATTGGCCATGAGGATGGCTATGGCACCGTGGCCATTTGGCGGAAGCTCGGTAAGGGTATGACCCTTGTAAGCCGTGCTGATCGGCTCTACATAATCGCATTTTGTGGCGGCGAAATCTGCCAGTGTATGGCTGCCGCCAACGGCTTGTAGGCTGTTGACCATATCTTCGGCTACTTCACCTTCATAAAAGCCCGCACGACCCTCAGCCGCAATTTTGCGCAGCACGATGGCCTGCTCGGGTGCTGCAAATACCTGACCTGCTTTAGGGGCTTTGCTATTCATTAAATAGCGGCTGCGGGCACTGCCTTGCAGCCGATCCGCAGCAATTTTCCAATCAAAAGCCACGCGTGGGGCTACGGGAATGCCCTCCTCAGCATAGCGAATGGCGGGGGCAAGCACCTCGGCAAGCGGCATGTTGCCATGGTCTTGGCTCAGGGTCACAAAGCCATCCACCGCGCCGGGGATGGTCACGGCATCAGCGCCACCATCGGGAATGGCCGTATGGCCAGCGGCGCGCAAGCGCGCGGCCGAAAGCCCCGCCGGCGCACGCCCCGAAGCATTTAGCCCGATGGGCTTTGCCCCCGGTTGCGTTTGCAGCAACGCAAAGCAATCGCCGCCAAGGCCCGTCATTTGCGGCTCGCAAATGTTAAGCACCATGGCCGCCGCTATGCCCGCATCAACCGCGTTTCCACCCGTTTCCAGAATGCCCACCGCCACTTTGGCCGCAAGCGGATGCGAAGTGGCGCACATGCCATTTTGGCTGATGGTCACCGAGCGGCCATCTTTTTGAAAATCGCGCATAGATTATCCTTTAGTCAGGGCGTCCAGCGCCTTCCAGCGCGGCAAAAGCGCAGGGAGGGTGGAAAGCGGGAGCATATTTGCACCGTCTGAGGGCGCATTGTAGGGGTCATTATGCGCCTCAATGAACAGGCCCGCAACCCCAACCGCAAGTGCGGCCCGCGCTAACGGGTCCACAAATTCGCGCTGCCCGCCCGAGGCGGCCCCCTGCCCGCCGGGCTGCTGCACGGAATGCGTGGCGTCATATATAATCGGATGGCCGGTGGCGGCCATAATCGGCAAGGCGCGAAAATCATTCACGAGGGTATTATAGCCAAAACTGCTACCGCGCTCGGTGAGCGCCACCGGCGCAGCCCCGAGCTTATCAGCCACATGGGCCATATCCCACGGGGCCAGAAACTGGCCTTTTTTGATGTTTACTGGCTTTCCTGTCGCCGCTGCCGCTTGTAAAAGGTCAGTTTGGCGGCACAAAAAAGCCGGAATTTGTAGCATATCCACCACCTCCGACACAGGGGCGCACTGACTTGGCTCGTGCACATCTGTGAGCACAGGCACGCCAAGCTCACGGCGAACGTCAGCAAGGGCTTCTAGGCCTTGCGCTAGCCCAACTCCGCGCGCCCCTGCGCCCGAAGTGCGGTTCGCTTTGTCAAAGGAAGCCTTAAAAATCATAGCAATACCTGCTGCGTCGCACATCTCTTTGAGTGCGGTAGCGGCCCGCAACGTGTGTGCGCGGCTCTCTATCTGGCAGGGGCCGATGATGAGGGAAAATGGCAGGTTATTAGCCAAAGTAACCGCACCCGCGGGGCCTTGCACCTCTACGGTTTTCATCATGCAATCTCCATTTCCGCCAGCGCTTTTTCCACCCGCTGGATATCCTGCGGATTATTCACTTCCCAAAAAACGCGGCCCTTGGCCTCTACCTCAACGCAGCGCACCGGCACATTATTTTCCAAAAATCGAAGCTGCTCTAAGCCCTCAAGCCGCTCAAGCGGCCCCATCGGCCATCGCGCATAGCGGCGCAGGGCCTCGGGGCGATAGGCATAGAGGCCAACATGGTGAAACACCGCGTCATCAGGCCCCAAACTATCAGAAAACGGTAGCACTTCTTTAGAGAAATAAAGCGCATGGCCGCTGGAGCTAAACACCGCCGTAGTGCCCCCCACCATGCTTTGCGCGCGGTCGGCTTGCAGGCGACGCAGAGTTTGGGCATCAGCCCGCAGCACGGGTGTGGCCATCTCTTCACCATCCATAGCTGCAATCACGGCGGATACGAATTCGGGCGGGGTCAGCGGGGCATCGCCTTGCAGGTTTACAATCAGCTCGGCCTTGGGCAGGCGTGCGGCAACCTCGGCGCAGCGCTCCGTGCCATTGGCAGCATTGGGAGAGGTCATCATGACCTCGGCCCCAAAGGCGCGGGCATGCTCGGCAATGCGCACATCATCCGTGGCCACGATCACCTGTGCGGCGTCAGGCACCCTGCAGCCCGCCTCCCAGCTGCGCTGAATTAGGGATTTTTGAAGGCCCGTAGCGCCGCGCAACATCGCCATGGGTTTGCCCTGAAAGCGCTGGCTTTGGAAGCGGGCAGGAATAACAATCGTGACCATCAGGCCACGCCGGCTTGCAGGAGGGAAAGGAAGGTGACAATGCCAACGGCGCGGCCAGCGGACTCGACGAAGAGCGCCGATATTTTATGCGCTTGCAAGCGGGCGAGGGCCTCCACGGCCATGGTGTCCGGCGGAATAGTGATCGGGGTTTGGCTCATAATTTCGCTGGCCTTTGTTTCCCAAAGCGCGGCTTTCATGGAGCGCTCTGCCGAGCGCTCCAGATAGCGGCGCACATCACCATCGGTGATAGCGCCTGTGAGCGCCCCCGTTTCATTGGTAATGCCCACAACTCCGAGCGAGCCACCGGTGAGCACGGCGAGTGCTTGGTTGATGCTCGCATCTTCCTGCGCCAAAGGCAGATTATCAGCCTGCATAATTTCGCCCACGGGCACTAGCTGCGCCCCAAGCTTGCCGCCGGGGTGGAAATCATGAAAGTTCCGCTCCGAAAACCCGCGCCGCTCTACCAAGGCCACGACCAGAGCATCGCCCAGCGCCATGGTGGCAAGGGTCGAAGTGGTGGGGGCAAGGTCATTTGGGCAGGCCTCGCGCACATTGGGCAGCACCAGCGCCACATCAGCGGCGCGGCCCACAAGGCTATCGGCCCCGCTGGTGAGCGCGATCATCTTCATGCCAAAGCGTTTGCAATAGGCGATGATGTCTTGCAGCTCCTTGGTGTCGCCCGATTTCGAAATCAGCATCACCACGTCTTGGGGTGCGATCATCCCTAGGTCTCCGTGGCTGGCCTCGGTGGGGTGCACAAAAAAAGCCGGTGTGCCGGTGCTGGCAAAGCTGGCCGCCAGTTTGGCGCCAATATGGCCGCTTTTACCAATGCCCACCACAATCAGCCGCCCCGTGCCTGCCTCAATAATATCCAGCGCCGCATCCACCCGCACCTGCATGCCGTTTTGCACTTCCGCCAAAAGCACCTCCAGCCCCGCAAGGGCGAGGCGCAGAGATTTGACCGTGGAAGATGGCGGCTGGTTCATAAGGATTCCCTTTCAAAGGCTGGTAAAGGAATGCTAAAAATAATCGGGGATTTCAATCACAATTGCGGTAATATTATCCCGCCCGCCGCCTTCTTTGGCCAGCTCGATCAGCTCGTTACACAGGCTCGTGATGGGGGCCGTGCCCATATATTGCGCGATCACTTCATCGCTCACAAAGCCATTCAGCCCATCCGAGCACAGCAAAAAGCGGTCCCCCGGCTCGTATGTGCCGCGCAGCTTGTCAATCTCGACCGTATCCCCCACGCCCACGGCGCGGGTGATCACATTGCCATGCGGGTGATTTTCGGCTTCTTCCTCGGTAATTTGCCCGCTTTCCAGCAGGTCATTCACCAAGGAATGATCGCGCGTCAGCTGGGTCATTTTGCCGTTGCGCATGTGATAAAGGCGGCTATCACCGACCCAGAGACAGGCAAAATGCGGCTCTGAAAGGATAAGCCCCACAGCGGTGGAGCCAATGGTGCCCCCGCCACGCCGATCCGCCTCGGCCAGAATTTCGTAATGCGCTTCCAGTATCGCGCCACGCATGGCTTTCATCACCTCAGATGACGGCAGATTATGGTCTATCTGGCCGATACGGCCCACAATGCATTGCGAGGCAAAATCCCCACCCGCATGGCCACCCATGCCGTCCGCCACCATAAACATACCCAGCTCGGGCACCGAGATCATCGAATCCTCGTTAACCTTGCGTACCAAGCCGACATCGGTTTTGGCGCAATGATGAAAAAAACTCATGCCAATTCCCCTGTTATTATTTCTCCGGTCCAATCACTTGTGTCTTGATTTAATAAAGTATTAAAAGCTCGGCCTGCGGGCAGACCCTCAATGGCCAGCCCCAAGGGCGCGCCGTATTCCTCACCGGGGGCCGAAAGCCAGCGGCTTTGATTTGGTGCCACCGGAATGCTCGAGCCGGCTTCGGGTAAAGCCGCCAGCATGGCTTCAAGCTCGGGCTTGCCCCGCAGGCTGTCGAGCATATTGAG
Organism: Paracoccaceae bacterium; assembly: GCA_016744015.1. Classification (GTDB taxonomy): domain Bacteria; phylum Pseudomonadota; class Alphaproteobacteria; order Rhodobacterales; family Rhodobacteraceae; genus UBA3077. Next base: position 203,253 of record JADGFD010000003.1, read on the forward strand.
CGCGACATCCTCTACCGGAATGAAAAACTCACCATCGCTTAGCGGCGCGGGCGCGCCTTGGGCCACCAAGGTAAGCGGAAATAATCGCCCCACGGCATCTTGGCTGGGCATCATAACCCCGTAATATGGCCCGCCTTTAATCAGCGCTTCGCCAACCGTAAAGCGCCAGATCGGGGCGGTTTGATAAGCCTCGCGCCAGCCTTCGACAAGCGCCTCGCGGCTGGCCAGAAAGCCCTCTTGCAGGAAGGTATCCCATGCCTCCACAAAGCGGCGGCTCACATTGCCGCGCACAAAATCACCCAGCGCTGGAAATTTGCCAAAATATCCAAACGCCGCGCTCATTAAAGCGAACTCGGGCAGCGGAAATTTGTGAGCGCGCTCAGCTGGAACGGATTATAAGCCGCCCCCGCCCTGAGCTGGAAGCTCACAATCCGGCCGCCAATGTTGAAGATCACTCGCGAGCGATCCGCCACTTGGGTGCGCCGCACTTCGGCAGCATTTAGCATCCTAAACAGCGCCCAAGGGCCGTCAAAAGCCATCGAGTTTTCCGCGTTGCGCCGCTTTGGTTCCAGCACAACTTGCGTAGCGCCGCCATCGGCGGGCCATTGCATCGGCACATCCTGCGCGGGCTGGTTTTGCCGGTAATCAAGGATTTGTCCTTCAATCGCCAGCTGCACCCGCCGCGCATTCGGGTCCAAATTCAGCACTTTAATATCAAAGCTCACCACTGGCAGGCCGGGGCTCAGGAAAAACGCATCGCGAATTTCGGCAGCCCGCTGGAATTGCAGCAGCACCGAATCCGATATTCCCAGTTCCTGATTTTGCACCCGCCGCCAGCGCCACGGGGTGCTGGTGGTATCTACAAATTCCATCAGGTTGTCCTGAAAAAACTTGTCGATCAGGCCTTGGGGGGCAAACAGGCGGGCAAATTCCTGAATCGGAATATCGGCCTGCTGGTTTTTGAAAAACGGATAGCGGTTATTCACGGCGCGGTTACAGGTTGGCAGCACTTGTGCTTGCCATGAAGCATTTAAACTGGCCCGCGCGCCGCCAATGGTAGCCCCGGCACTGCCCGAAGTCACTTGCTCCACCCAGCGCTTCATCGGGTCGGGCATGCGGCCCAAAAGCAGCTGCAATTCGGTGCCTGCACCGCCATCAAGGCTCACATTCCCGCCGCTGATCGAGAGCCGGTTCAGCTCTTGGTAAAGGCTGGTGAGCTTTTCCATAACCTCGTCCAGCGGGCTTGGCGCGCCCTCAATACCTATGGCAAACTGGTTGAGCCACTCAAAGCGCTGTTCCACGACAGTTCCCTCGGGCGGCGGGGCTTCTTGCCCCTCAGAGGTAGCGCTGCTGGCCAAAACTTGCAGCAACGCCTGCGTGCGCACCGATTGCGCGTCAAACAGCTCGCTGCCAGCAAAACCAGCCACATCTTCGACTGCGCCATCTACATTTACGCCCGCTTCCCGCTGCGTCAGTCGCGTTTGGTTTTCAACTGATTTCAGCAGCTTTGCCACAGGCGAATTTGGCCCTGAAAGCACGTTGAGCGTGTCTACAACCTCGCTCACAGCTCCCATCGGCTTTACGTCAATATCGCCCAGCACGCTTTCATAAGCGTCGATATAATCGGTATAGTAAAGGTCCAGCACATCCCGCGCGATGCGCGTTAGGGCGTTCGGGTCGCTCAGGTCTTCGCCGCGCTCGCCCAGCACCCAATTTTCAGATTTCAACTGTTCCGCCACGTCCAAAGCCGCTGGCAGGAACACGTTATAGAAACCATTTTTGGTAAATATCCCCTCCACCCCTTCGCTTAAAGGCTCACCCGATGGCCGGATAATCACGCGCGATGTCAGCGGGCCGCCCTCTTCCAATATCCGCCACGCAGGCAAAGCCTTGGCTGGTGGGCTATTTATGATTGAGCTATAAATCCGCTCCGAAACCGGTGTTTCCGCCAGAAGTGTTTGAATTTGCGTCACCATCGGGCCGTGCAGCGCAATCTCTCGCATGGGCTGGTTTATCATCACGGTAAGGTGGTCCATCAGCCCATTCCGCAGCTTGGCATTGCCCTCGCCGGGGTAGGTTTGCAGCCAGTCGCCGCGCATCCACTCCACCACCAAGGTTTCATTCATCGGCCCTTGAAGGCCCAGCATCATATAAACCTTAAGCGCTTCAAACAGGAAATCGGGGTTGTTCAGGTTGCCCTGCATTTGCCGCTCCAGCTTGAGCAGCAAGCGCGGCAGCATCATCTGGTTGAGCGCATTCCGGTAGGTCTGCGCCGCCTCATTGCCCACATATTCGCCCTGATACAGCCCGTAAGTCAGCTCGCGCGCGGGCTCAACATCACCTTGTGCGGGGTTGCCGGGGATATTGCGCAACAGGTCCAGCGGTGCCACGATTTTCGTGAGATCCACATCATCCACCGGCGAGGTGGGCACGTTTTTGGCCAGTTGGTCATAAAGCTGGGTGCGCTCGGCCGCCGTGGCGATCATCTCTTTATTGCCAACAAAGCTAAAGCCCCAGAATGTGCCAATAGCCGCCGCCGCCAGCAAGGCCGCCGTCACCGAGGTGCGCACAAACCACTTGTAGCGCCGCGCCACTTTGTCATCAGCTGAAACGAGGCCTGCCTCTTTAAAGACCACCCCGTCAAGCAAGCGCTTAAGGAAGTAGCTTTTGGCCTGCCCCGAGCCTGTGCCGATAGCCTGTCGGCCAATACCAAAGGTGCGGGCCATGCCCATCATCAGTCGGTCAATCGGGGTGCCTTCTTGGGTCCCGGAGGTAAAGTAAACTCCGCGCAAAAGCTGGCGTTCGCTGAATTTATCTTCCTGAAACACCTCGTTCAGAAACTCCTTGGCCACGCTTTGCAATGAGGCTATTTGCTGGGCAAAGCCCGAGATCAACCCGCGCCGCTGCGGGTCCATTTCCTGCTGCAAACGCTCCAGCGATAGGTTATTTACTTGGTTCAGCAAGGCCGCAAATTGCTCGTCAAAAGCCGCCATCGGCTCAGGCGCTTTTTTGCCCTTCTTGAATTTATAGGTAAAGCCCCACACCTGCTCACGGTCCTCCCGCGAGAGGTTTTCAAAGAACTCTGAAAAACCTGCAATCAGGTCGGCCTTGGTAAACAGAATATAAACTGGAAAGCGCACGCCGAGTTTCTCGCGAAGCTCCTTAAGCCGGTGGCGAATAGAATCGGCGTGCTGCTTGCGCTGCTGCCCATCCTGCATCGAAAGATCAGACAGGGAAATCGCCACAATCGCGCCGTTGATCGGCTGGCGCTTGCGGAATTTGCGCAGCATCTTGAGGAACCCGCCCCAAGCTTGGCTATCGGCATCCTCGTCGCTGTCCTGCGTGGTATAGCGGCCAGCGGTGTCAATCAGCACCGCCTCATTGGTGAACCACCAATCACAATTTCGCGTGCCGCCAACCCCCCCCAGCGCCTTCATGCCCAGCCTTTCGGCCAGTGGGAATTTAAGCCCTGAATTCACAATCGCCGTGGTTTTCCCTGCCCCGGGAGGGCCGATAATTACATACCACGGCAGCTGATAAATGCTCCGCCCGCCGAGCTTTGATTTCCGCAGGGTTTTCAGCGCGTCTTTCATCCGCACGCGCATTTCTTTCAGCTCTTCTTTAACAGCGTCATCGTCTTCGTCGTCATCATCATCAGCGACCATCTCGTCGCCCATCTTTTTCTCGCGGCGGCGGCGTAGCAGCCAGCGGGTGATGAGCACCACAAAAATAAACACCCAGATGCCGACAATCCACATGATTTGTGCAAACATGGTGCCAAAGGGCTGCCATTCGCCCAGCATAAGCATTGGCCCAAAAAACCAGATTGCCACAGAAAGCGCGATGCCCATGAAGAGCAGCGCAAACAAGAGCGAGGCAAGAATCTTACGTATATATCGAACCATGTCTCTGCCCTACTTCACCAAAATCACTTCAACGCGGCGACTTAGCCGTTTATCTTCAGTGCCGTTTTCATTCAATATCAGCTCACGATCGGCACGGCCTTCAGCCGTGACCCGATCAGGGTCTTCAAGCGCCCCTACAATCACCGCCATCACGGCTTCTGCCCGCCTAAGCGATAAAACCTGATTGTTCGGAAAGCGTGCGTTTGAAATCGGGTCGCTATCAGAATGACCCGCAATCAAGATAGACCCAGGTTGGCCATCAAACGCAGCCGCAACTTTCATGATGCGCTCGACATACCCAGCTTGAATAACATCTCGCCCTGGGCCAAACATCTCAGCCCCAGCAATGCGGATCACCAATGTATTACCTTGCTCAAATACTGTGACGACTTCTTCCTCAATTTCGGCTTTTAAAAAGCCTGTCACTACATCCAGCCGTTCCTCAACCTCCGGCGCGGGCGGCGGTGGTGGGGGGGGCGGCGCGCGGCGCGTTAGCTCTATCGGCTCAGGGGTGCCAAGGGTGGCGAGCGTGCCTTGCAGCCGCTCGGTTTCCCCTGTCAGCGCATAAGAAAGCCCGACAAATGTACCCGTTAACACCACCACCAAAATGCCGGTAATAATCCAAAGCGGCTTCCAGATGTTCAGCGCTTTATGCGCCAGCTTAATGCCCTTCCAGAAAGGCGAAAGCGCGTGCTCTTGGTCCCCCCGTTGGGCCCGAATAAGGCGCGCCAGCCCTTCACGGATACGCATATGCTTGTCAGTACCCTGGTTTTCCACCCGCAGGCGACCTTCAAACCCAAGGCTCAGACACACATAAATAAACTCAAGTGTTTCCAAGCTATTGGCCGGGTCTTGCTCCATGCGCGCCAGCAAATCAAAAAAGCGGTCGCCACCGTGGGTTTCTTTATGAAAAGTGCCAACCATGCTTTGAGTTGTCCAGACAGAGCGGCCACCCCACGGGGTGTTCAACACCACGTCATCAACCGTGGCACACAGCAAATAGCGCGCAATATTCACTTGCTGGGCGGGCACACCCGCATGCAAACACCGCTGTTCAAACGCCTGAATTTCCTTGACCACCGAGTTCCGAAGGGCGGCGGGGTCATTATGCTGGGCGCGATTTCTGATCCGGCCAATAAGTGCAAAAATTTGGCTGGCGGCAGCGTTTAGCGTATTCATACCTGTGAGGGCAAAGCTCGCCTCGGCGGCGCGCGCGGGCTGCTGCGGCATTTGTGGCTGGACGGGTTGCGCTGGGGGTTGTTGCTGCCCAAAACCCTGTTGCGGCTGGCCAAAGCCCTGCTGTGGTTGCCCAAACCCTTGCTGCGGTGGCGGCTGTTGCCCAAAGCCGCCTTGCTGGGGCGGCGGCGCATAGGCGGGCTGCTGCGGGGCGGGCGCGCGGCCCCCTGGGCGCAGGTTTACAATCGTTTTTTCCGTGTCATTTGGCTCGGCAAACGGATCATCATCATTGCTCATGCATCTTCTCCCTTAGCCATTGCGGATCGCCCAGAGTTCCATATGCAGCCCCGGCAAATCTCCGGCCACATGCACAGCCAACCCGCCCGAGCTTTGCAGTTGCTTCCAGAGGTCCCCATTCCGATCAAGCTCAAAATAGGTCACGCCCGCATGAAACGGAATTTGCCGCGGGGCCACCGGCATGGGCCGCATACCAATGCCCGGCAGGGCCGAATTCACCAGCTGGCGAATACCTTCAACCGGCCCAAGCTTGGCTTGCGTCGGAAAGTGCTTGCGGATGGTTTCGGGTGGCACATCGGCCTTGGCCGCCATAATAAAGCTTGCACCTTGCAGCAGGCGCTTGTCGGCGATCATGCCAACAGAAATGCCATATTTCCGCGCTTCCAGCGGAATTTGAATAGCATTTTGCTCCAACACAGCCGACAGATATTGCCGTAAAGCCCGCATCACATCCACAAAGGTGGCCGTGAGGTTTTCATGCTGATAAAGCGGAAAGCTCGGTGGCTTTTTGGTGCTATCCATATAGGTGGAAAGCTCGCCCGCCAGCCCGATCAGGAATTGATAAACATTTGCTGGATGGGCGTTTTGCAAAGCCGACAAATGCCGCGTCATCGGCAGATAGCGGTTCACACAGATCAACAGCAAAAAATCAGTGATTTCAGCCGCAGCCTTGGCAGGGCCGCTTTCCACCAAGCGCCCCGAAAGCGCGTCGGAGCGGTGCCCCAGCAGCCCCTCAACCTCCCGCACAAAATCGGCAAGCGTGGTCGAGGCGCGAATATCAAGGCAGGTCGGAATAAAGGCGCGGTCCAGCACCACTTCTTTGTCGGATTTCACCTCAATAATCCGCGCAATCGGAATCGCCAGCCGGTCAGACATATCGTCCATTTCCAGCGCAAATTCCATTCGCAACTTGGCCACAGCCATGGTTGTCGGCGTTTTTTGGTTGCCCACCGCATTGGTGATCTCAATTTCGCTCGGTGCATAGCGCGCGGCGGATTTCTCTGCGCCTGACATATCCACCTCTGTCGCTCCATGGCGACGGGTCGGGATGGTGAGGTAAACCACGGTATTTTTGATATTCTCCGGCACATCCAAGCTTGGCGGATGCCCCTCGGCAGCGGGGACACGAAAAAGCGCGCCATCGGGCGTAAGCCCGCTCACAGATTTCACCGCAAATTTACCCAAGCGCAGCAGCTCTTCATCAATCGTTAACTCGCTCACACCCCATGCATGTGGGGTCAGGCTGCCAGCCAGCCCGCCCACGAGAGACTCCACATATCGGTCATTTTGCTGAAAGTGTTGCGGCTGCAAAAACAGCCCTTCACTCCACACAACTTTACTATCCCAAGCCACGTTTACGTCTCCCAAATGGCGGCTGCCCGCCTATCTTAGCGCAGTTTGCGCAATTGTTCTTCATAAGCTTTAGCAAATGCTTTGCCAAAAAGCGCCTGAAAATCGTCTTCGGCCTCCGAAGCAATTTCGCTATACATTTTCTCAAACACATCCCAGCGCTTGGCTTTGCCGCCACCAAACAGGCCCTTCTTGGCCTCGATCTTCTGCGAAAGCGCAGCAGGGTCAAAGCGCTCCAGCAATTTTTTTATTGCCGCTTGCATCCCTGTCATCATCGCAACTTCATGCGCCTTAATATCGTTCACAGCCTCGGTTGCGGCCTTTTCAGCTTCCAGATATCCCGGCATATTGGGCTTCACCATCGCCTCCACGGCTTGGTCCGCGCCCACTGAAAACTTGATAGGGTTATTGCCATCAGGGGAGATCATGGTTTGCCCAAGGCGAAACTCTGATTTGATCGAGGCGCGGGTCATCAAGACATCGCGCAAGCCCTCAACCATCACCCGATAAGCCGCACCCGTGCGTTCCATCGCGGCCAAAAGCTCCGCATCGTCCAGATCCTCGCCTGCTTTGGCCGCGCCCAAAAAGGCCCGCGCGGCATCGCCCGAAACGGGCGCGCTAGCAATGGGTGGCGGGGCCGTTGGCGCTTGCGGGGCTGGTCTGGCGTCATGGGGTTGCGGCGCGGGAGTAGCTACAGATTCGCTCAAATCCCAATCATCAGGAATAAGTGCACCGGCGCCAGCTTCCGAGGGCGGGGCGGCAAAATAATCCTGCACAGACGCCCCATGGTCAGGGGCGCTGGTCTCCACGCCATCAAACGGGTCTCCGCCCGGCCCAAAAATATCTTCATCTTCGGGGATCAGCGGGGCTGGCTCGGGTGGCGGGGCAGATAGACCGCTGGCATCGGGGCCAACGGCGGGGCCATCGCCCAGAAGCGCAGCAATTGCGTCACCTGTGGCGGCGCCCGCGTCATCCAACCCGCCGACAAAGCCCGCTGGCTCCTCGCCCTCAGGCGGCAGCGGGGCCAACAGGTCATCCATGCCCGGTGCGGCAAGGTTGGCATAAGGGTCCACGGCTGGCGCGCCCAATCCGGCATTGATTTCAACCCGAAATTCAAAGCCGCCAATGGCAATGGTATCCCCGTGGTTCAGCGGCGAGGGCGTGGGGCCAAGCGGCTGGGGCATGTAATTCAGAAAAGTGCCATTGGTGGAAATATCCATCACCACATAGTCATTCCCGCGCTCTTCAATAATGCAGTGGCGCGACGAAATCGTGCGGTCAGGGTCTGGCAAAACCACGTCATTGCCATCGGCCCGCCCCAGCGAAACCGCGCCGTTGACCAGCGGCACCGTGGTCATACCATTGGGCATCATACCCGAGCCCTGAATATGAAGCGTTAAACCCATTGCCTGCGTTAACCCCCGATCAACACTTGCGGAAAGCCAGCTGTAATCGCGCCACCATGGGAGCAGGAATCTCCCAGCCGTGCGGCGGGCATGCTGCAAATCATCACCGTGCTAGAGCCTTTTGCAACAGCATCCGGCGGGCCTACACAGGTGGCCATATTTCCGACGGTGGCGGCTGGCTGCATACCGATCAGCACAGTTGGCTTGCCCGGTGGCAAAAGCGGCCCCCCCACATGCGGGATGGGCGGCGTGCCCGGTGTAACCATCGGGCAGGCGTGCATATCACCAACTCTTGCTGCGGGTTGTCCCATTTTAGCCTCCTATTTGCCCGTTGCGAACAAAACTGTCGAATTTTGCATATTATCCAACACCTTCATCTATTTTGCCACTGGTTTCTTCACCCATCTGCCCATTACCGCCTTTGGCAATATCCAGCCCGCGACCAAGCAGCAATTGGCCCTGCTGGCTAATCTCTTCCGGAAATTCAGGCGCATAGAAGGAATAAAGCTGTGCTGTAAAAACAAGCAGGCCAGGCATGAAGGGTGGGCCAGCTGGTGGCACCTCATCATCCGGCAAAGGCACATTAAAACCGGCCTCGCACATAAGCTGGTCAGATGTTTCAGCATCCAATGCAAAAGGCTCCAGCGCTTTTTTGGACTCCTGCCCCGGCTTAAACACCCAAGCCTCTGCCGCTATCAGCGCCTTGGTTTTTTCATCCGGTTGCAGCATATCGCGTGCGGCAAGGCAGCCCCACCAAACACCCTCTCGCGGCGGCAGCGCAAGTGCCAGAATTTTCAGCGCATCCATCATCAGGTTTTGCGCTACCAATTCCTCGATCAGCTTGACCACCGGATCATCCGGTTTGGTCTCCGGTCGGAACGGAAACTTGACTTTCCCCAAGCGCACAACTTCGCCAGCGGATCGTTTTTCTATTTTTACAAGGCCAGAAAAGGCCGAATTCTTACTCATATCCGCCCCCTCTAGTTAATCTTCACCGCAGTGCCTTTGACCGTCAGGATCCCGCCCGCCTTCACGGTGGTCGCCCCTCCGCCTTCAAAGTTTGCTGTTCCACCGCCTTTGGCCTTTAACGCGCCACTGGCCTCCAAATTCATCGCGCCACCCGCAGAGGCATCCAGCTTGCCGCTGGCCTCAACGGTTATGGTGGTTGAACTTATTTTAATCTCAGAGGACGTCATCTCAATGCTTGACCCGCCCACTGTGAGCTTGATTTTGGTGCCCGCTGTAATATCAAGCGTGTCACCCACATCAATGGTGTAATTTGCGCCCACATCGTCGGTTTTATCTGTCCCAATGGTAATAGTTTCGCTTTCGCCGATTGTCACACCGTTGGTTTTGGCAATATCTACCACCTGCAACCCGTCTTTAACCGTAAAGCTATGATCGCCGGTTTCCAGCTCCTCGGTTTTATTATGGTAAATCTTCTGTGTCAGGTCGCCCGGGTCGGTCTTTTCAAAGCCTATGCTGATTTCGGCATTATTTTTAATGGTTTCCTTATAGTCTTTCTCGGATTGCAACCGGACAAACTCTTCATCTTTTTTATCCTCAAACACCAGCTCATGAAAGCCACCACCGCCTTTGGTGGTGTTGGACTTCATCCCGTGCTGGGTCATATTTGCCGGAAAATCAAACGGGTGTTTTTTGGCTTCGTTATAGAGCATACCCGTCACAATTGGCCGGTCCGGGTTGCCCTCCTCAAACTGTACCACAACTTCCTGCCCGATGCGCGGAATGTGGAACACCCCCCAGCCCTGGCCAGACATGGTTTGCGCCACGCGAATAAAACAGGTGGTCTTTTCGTCTTTTTTGCCAACACGGTCCCAGTGGAACTGCACTTTGATGCGGCCATATTTATCGGTATAAATTTCATCGCCACTCGGGCCGGTTACCACCGCCGTTTGCACACCGGGGATAATAGGCCTCGGTGTCGTCAGCGGGGCGCGAAACGGCTCGGCTTTGAGCTGCACCGAAAACTCGCTCTCGTAGCTTTCTTTTTTGCCTTCGGCTTCATTGGGGTCTTTATTCTCATTGGTTTGGCCGTCTTTATCCTCATCCGTCTCGATTTGCAGCTTATGACTTGCGCCCAACACCAGATATTCTTTGTTAAAATCCGCGCGCGGGTGCTCTTTCAGCTTAAATGTCCCGCCTACCGCCATAGTGCGCACATTGCTTTTGCCCCATGTGCGCTTATATTCCGAGGCCAGCGCCTCCGCCCGCACCCGCGTGCGGGTTTTGCCAAAATCAGCGGTGACATGAATGCCGGGGTAATCATAAACCTCAATATCTTTGTGGCTGTGCTTGCCCTTCGGGATCGCTGTGAGTGCCTTCAAATCAGTGGTTGGCTTGGTGAAATCATAATCCGTCAGGCTCACCTTACCTGTGTTCACCCGCTCACTGCTTTTCCATTCATAAATGTGGTCTTCGTCACGCTTAAAAGAGCCCGCTCCGCCGCCACTGCCGCCATCTTCCTTAAATTCAAACCGAATTTCGGCCGCGTCTTGCAATGGGGAATGAGAGCCAGAGCCGTCGGCCAACACCAGTGTCTCCTTACTGGAATCATGGGTGAAGAAATAATACATCCCCTCCTCTTCCATCAAACGCATCACAAATTCATAATCGGTCTCGCGATACTGCACGAGATATTCTCGTTTCTCATAAGTCGAAGAGGTTTTGTCCTGAATATCGGAAAACCCACGATCAGAGAAGATCTCTTTAATCACCTCAAGCGCCGATTTTTCCTGAAAAATCCGGCAATCTGCGTGCAAGGTTAAAAACCAAGGCCAAGGCCGCACCTCAGCCCGATAAAGCCCCTGCCCGCCCATGCGCCCCTCAAAGGCGCAGCTAATGCAGTGGCCGTGCCAATAGCGGGTGTTGCCTTCTTCGTCATCTAGTTCCAGCGAGAGCCGCTGGCCCACCACATCTTCCATTTTCAGGTTGTGATCGGGTGAAATAAACTGGATATCGGTTTCGGTAAGCGTTGACATTTTCTCCGCAACATCCGCGCACACCAGTATCATTTTTTTTGGCCCCAAAGGGCCTTTCAGCCGCAGCTGCCTGTTTTCCAATACAATATCATTGGGCATAAAATTCCCCTTTCAATATATATGAGCGCGCTAAAATCATTTACGCTCTTCTTTAATATGGTCGTCTTGTCTTAGCCGGCCAATAATGCCGGGGTGGATACCCCAAAGAGAATTCAGCACAACGCCCTCTTCAAGGTCCATATTCAACTCATATAGTGAGTTGTACTCATAATAAATAACCGGAGTCGGATAAAATTCCTCGCCCGATAGCATAGCACTTAAGTATTCTTCGCCACTTAACAACCAGTAGCTCTCATCCGCGCCAACGACAATAACACATTCTTCAGTTTTTGCAGCACCCTCGTCACTCATCACAAATCTCCCAATAGCGCGGCGAGGTCGGCGTCCATGTCGTCATCATCGTCATCATCATCCCCAAAACCAGCCAGCAGGTCGTCCATGCCGTCATCATCATCGCCCAAATCCAGATCAAAATCGTCGTCACCGCCAAGATCCAAATCAAGGTCCAGGTCGTCATCGTCACCACCGATATCACTATCAAAGCCGTATTGGAAATCATCATCTCCGCCGCTGCTTTCACCATCATCAGCCGCCGCCGCGCCACCGCCCGCTGCCGCTTTTGGCGGCCCGCCCACTTGCTTGGCGCTTTTTGAAAGCCCAACACCTGTTTCCATGCGTGCCTTACCGCTTTTCATTTCTTTAGCCGCATCGCCCGACCAGATCCCGAGTAGCTCGCCGCCCCCGACCGCCTGAAACGAGCCAAGTTTCACTATGTTTTGCCCCTGCACAGACAGCACCGGCATAAAGCCCCGCGCCACCACCTCTGCCGCGCCGCTCACGCTCAGCAAGCGCTCGGTGCAAGGCAGCGCCACTTGGTCACCATACTGATCGGTCATATAATGAAACGGCATATCGTTGAGCGACATAATGCTGCCAAGGCTCATATCGCCGCCCTGCCGTGCTTTGGTTTCCGCCAAAAGCACCGCAACCAGCAGCGCCGGATTGGCCATCAGCATGCTCCGCATACCTTCCTTGACGTTGAATTCCTCATAGTCAAAACGGTCTAGCGGCTCGGTTTTCTTGCCATAAGGCATGCGTAGCATAAAGCGCGGGCTGGCAAGGCCGAGGTATTTTGCCTCGGGCATTTCGCCCAGCGCATCCCATGTTTTTGCCACCAACGGGTGGCGGTCTTCGGGTTTAACCCCCATAAATCCAGTGCTAATGGCGCTGATAAACGGCGCATCCATTTGCGCCGAAATCCGCGCCATCCGCGCCAATAGCTCCGCATGCGTTGGCGTTTCTTCCCACGTATAAAGCCCCACCACAGCCGAGATCGGCCCGCCGCTTTCGTCCTGCATCGGCTTTTCAACCAGCATGTCATAAAGCCCGCTTTGGCTGGCGTCATCCTGCGCGGCCAAATCAGCCGTAAATTCCTCCACGCTGACATCATACACCACCACCTCAAGCTCGGCGCTGGCTTCCACCCGCCGCCCCAATAGCTCAATCGAGCGCCACGCAGCCTCAATGGTTTGGAAATCAGGGTGGTGCAAAACACTGCTCATGGCGGTTGAAAGCGCCTCATCTACGGCGGCAATCATCGCCTCCGAGCCGTTATCTACTGCCGCCACAATATGCGGCCCGATGATCCGTGAAATCAGGTCAGTTGTCGCACTGGCTTCGGGCTTTTCTGTCGTGTCGCCAATTAGATTCTGAAAGTCAGTTAGCCGCAAATCTGCCGGTGCATCAGCGCCTTTGCTGCGTTTTTTACTCAGGGCTTTAAAATCTCCAAATTCCCCCCCCCACGCTTTCATACGCTCGACATTCTGCTCAAAATTCCGGCCTGAATTGAGGTCGCGCCGCAGCATGTAAAGCTCGTTAAACAGCTCCACATTTTCAAAAAGCTCGTCAGGGTGCAGGTCATCCAGCTCGTTCAGCTCCACCTCCACCGCTGAGCCATCATTGCCCAAGGGCAGCGTCAGCGTGGTGCGGAAGCGCATAACCACGTCTTCCATCGTATCAAAATCGAGCTTAAAGGCTTTTCGCTTACCAAGCGCCTCGCCTATTTCCAAATCACCCTTGTTGCCCCGACCCGAGAAATCTCCAAGCACGGCAATGCGAAATTTGCGGCGAGAGCCCGCCTCATGCTGCACCTTGGCCGCGCTCATTGAGCCAAAATCCGGCTTGAAGGCTGGTTTTTTGGGCTTTGGCGGCGGGGCGGCTGGGGTGTCTTCAACATCATCAATCTCCAAATCATCAAGGCCGGAATCTGCCAATAGGTCGTCCAAATCACCGCTGCTATCATCATCAGCCAGCAAGTCGTCTAGGTCACCATTACCGTCATCATCCGCCAATAAAGCATCCAAATCGTCATCATCCGAATCGTCGGCCAATAGGCTATCCAGATCATCTGCTGGGTCTTCCTCGTCACCCACGCCCGCCAATAGCGCATCCAAATCGTTATCGGCTTGGTCATCATCGTCACCGGATAGCAACGCATCCAAGTCGTCGTTTTCCTCTTCATCACCGTCAACATCTGCCAGCAAGGCGTCCAGATCAAGGTCCCCGGCGTCATCCTCATCGTCACCCAAACCCAGCAGGCTATCCAGATCATCGTCCTGATCACCATCACCTTCCGGCGCGTCTTTTGATACATCCGCTAACAGGTCATCAAGATCAAGCTCGTCCGCTTCATCCCCCGTCTCCTCTGCCGCCATGCCAGCTAGCAAATCATCCAGTCCGTCATCTTCCTCATCAGCGATATCGTCCGCCATGCCCGCCAGCATATCTTCCAAACCATCCTCAGAGGCCTCACCCTCCGGTTCATCCACTGCCATGTCAGCAAGCGGGTCGTCCAACCCATCATCGCCATTATCTTCCTGAGCCGAGTCTTCTGTCACGCCTGCCAGCAAGCTCTCCAAGTCGTCCTCAGAATCCCCATCCTCAGGTTCATCTGCAGCCATATCTGCGAGCAAATCGTCTAGCCCATCGTCGGAGTCTTCTTCATCAACCGTGTCATCGGCCATGCCCGCCAGCATGTCGTCCAAGTCGTCGTCAACGGCCTCATCTTCGGGCTCATCTGCCGCCATGCCAGCTAGCAAATCATCCAGCCCGTTATCCTCCTCATCAGCGCTACCGTCCGCCATGCCAGCGAGCAGGTCTTCCAAACCATCTTCAGCAGCCTCATCCTCAGGTTCATCGGCAGCCATATCCGCAAGCAAATCGTCTAACCCATCGTCGGAGTCTTCTTCGTCAACCGTGTCATCCGCCATGCCTGCCAGCAGGTCTTCAGTGCCGTCGGCTTCCGGCTCATCTTCAGGCGCCTCTTCGGCCAGGCTTTCCAGTATGCTGGCGTCGGCAGCATCGTCAACAATTTCCTCTTCAACCGCCGCTTCAGCCATCTCCCCGAGCACGTCTTCAAGGCCACTATCCTCAGCGTCATCCTCTGGAGCCTCTTTCGCGATGTCAGCCAGCATATCTTCCAAGCCGTCATCTCCGAGCGTCTCTTCAATGGATGCCTCCGCCATCTCCGCCAGAATGCCACCAGAGTCATCTGTCCCATCATCTTCCTCAGGCACCTCTGCGGCCATATCAGCCAACAGGTCTTCCAGCCCGTCCTCTTCGGCCTCGTCCTCATCCTGCGTCTCAGCTAAGTCCGCCAAAATGCCATCTGACCCATCGGGCTCCGCATCCTCAGGCGCCTCATCCGCCATATCAGCCAACAGGTCTTCCACGCCGCCATTCTCGGGTTCTTCCGCCACCGCGGCCTCCGCCATATCGCCTAGCAGCTCGTCAACACCCGTGTTTTCCTCTGGCTCTTCCACTGGCGCTTCACTGGCCATCCCCGCCAAAATATCGCCGGACAAGTCATCCTCCGGTTCATCCTCAGGCGCATCTTGGGCCATGCCAGCGAGCACATCGCCAACACCGTCCTCCTCAGGCACCTCTTCCACCGCATCCGCAGCCAAGCCCGCAAGCGCATCCTCCGTGGCAGTGCCCTCAGGAGCTTCTTCCGGCGCGGCCTGCGCCATATCCGCCAAGATACCCACGCTTTCATCCGGCGTTTTTTCCTCGGCTTCCAGGCTCGCTGCCACATCTGCCAGCATGTCATCCGTGCCATCGTCCTCAGGCGTTTCCTCTTCCGCGCTCTCGGCCAAGCCTTCCAAAACACTAGTAGATGCATCGTCGTCTGCCTCGTCTTCCGGTGCCTGCTCGGCCATATCGGACAACAGATCATCCACACCGTCATCCGCCGGAACCTCTTCCACCACATCTGCGGCCAAGCCTGCCAAGGTGTCTTCGGTCGCCGTATCTTCCGGCACATCCTCCAGCGCATCCGTCGCTAACCCAGCCAAAATATCTGCACTTTCATCCACGACTTCAACCGCTTCAATCCCGGCCTCCGCCATGCCTGCAAGCGCATCTTCAACCGATGTATCTGCCTCAGGCTCATCCGGCGCGTCTTCTGCCAGCCCCGCCAGCACATCAGCGCTCTCATCTACCTTGGGCATGTCCTCAATTTCAGCGCTCGCCAGCCCTTTGAGCGCATCCTCAACACTGGTATCCGGAGCAGCCTCTTCCGCGCCGCTTTCAGCCATGCCTGCAAGAATATCCGCCGAGTCATCGGCCTCGGGTTCTGGCTCCACGGCAGAGCCGGCTAGCCCTGCCAGCGCATCAGCGGTTGACGTATCAGGTGCTGCCTCTTCAGGGGCGTCAGCCGCCAAGCCCGCCAGCACGTCAGCGCTGGTGTCTTTGGCGGCTTCCGCTGCCGGAGCTGCCGCGGCCATGCTGGCCAAAATATCACCGCTGTTGTCTGTTGGCGCAGCCGCCTCTTCCGGGGCCGCCGCCTTCATGGCATCAAAAGCCGCTTCCTGCTCATCAGCCGCGCCCGCGCCCAGCGCCAAGGCACGTAGCTGGTCGAGGTTGCCCACGAGGCGCTCAATCAACTCCTCCGCGCCAGCTTTGCCATCCATATAGGTCATCAAGTTTGCAAGCTGAGTGCGCGCCTCCAGCAATTTGCGCAGCGGCTCGACCTTCCGCGCAATTTCTGCGGGGCTAAAATCACTCATCTTTTCAAACACAAGATCAACCGACAGGTTACCCTCACCGCTCAGCGTATTGGGCACGCTAAACGCGGCGCGCGGCTTCATCGCCTTCATCCGGCTGTCAAAATTATCAATATCAATTTCAAGGAATTTCCGGTCAGCCACGCTGCCGGTTGGCACCTCTGACTTGCCCGAAAGATCAGACATAACCCCCATCACAAAGGGCAGCTGCACCTTTTTCTGCGCACCATAAACCTCCACATCATATTCGATCTGGACTCGTGGCGCGCGGTTACGGCTTAGGAATTTTTGACTGCCCGACATGCTAACTTTTTTCCTTCAGCAACGCTTTCATCTCGGCTAGCTCTGCTTTGGTTTCCTCGTTGGATTTCATCACCATGTTCAAAATCCGCTCCAGTTCCTGGTCTTGCGCCTCTTCCACAGCCGCCTGCATGGTGTTTACCAAAATACCAATAAACAGGTTGAGCACCGCAAAGGATGTTGCCACGATAAAGGGCACAAACAGGAGCCACGCCCAAGGAAATTCCTCCATAATTGGCCGTACGATCCCCATCGACCAGCTCTCCAGCGTCATGATCTGGAACAGCGAATAAAGGCTTTCGCCAATGGTGCCAAACCATTGCGGAAACGCCTCTGAGTAAAGCATCGTCGCCATCACGGCGAAGATGTAATACACGATAAACAGCAAGATAATCACCGCACCCATGCCCGGTAGCGCCTCCAGCAGCGCACGAATAACGGAGCGCAATTGCGGCACGACCGAGAGGATACGCATGGCGCGAATAACCCTGAGTGCGCGCAGTACTGAAAGGTTTGTGTCAGTCGGCAGCAAGCCAACAGACACGATCGTCAGGTCAAACAGGTTCCATGGCGACTTGAAAAACCTAAAGCCAAAGGCATAGATTTTGATCGCCATTTCAGCCACGAAGACCCAAAGCACAATGTTATCAAAAACCGTCAGCACAGGCCCGATAACATCGCTCACACGCGCCGAAGTGCTAAGCCCCAAGGTGAGCGCATTTAGCACGATCAACCCAAGGATGGAGTATCGGATGCGCGGACTTTCAATCCACTGCGCTAACTTCCAGCGCGTGCTGCCTTCTTTTGCATCTGTGATCTCGGCCATACCATCCCTCGTCATTTCCGGCTTTTCGCCGCTTGCTCCAGCTTTTTCAACTTACCGTCGATTGCCTTCACAGTATCGGATAGTTTGCTCGCACTGTCATCAATTTTGTTGAGCGCGCTGCCACCTAAGGTTTTAACCCCGCTACTCAGGTCTTTCCTTTTCATCTTGGCCAGTGCCTCAATAGTGCTTTTTTTGCCTGCTGCAATGGCCGCATCCATCGGTTTCAGCGCCGCCTCCAGCTCCTTTGCCGACTTCTTATATTCAGCAATGGCCGCGTCAGACATTTCCTTTTTTATACTCTTCAACATGCCCGCTGGGGTTGATTTGATCGGCGCTAGCACCTTTTCGATTCCCTTTAAAACCCCATCCAGCTGCTTGGCCAGCATGGTAATGGCGGGCACCAAGGCCTTTTCCAGCTCTTCTGTCGCCTTGGCCTTTTCAGGGCCACTCGCGCGAAGCTCGGTGTCTTTCAGTTTTTTAAGCTCATCAAATTTGCCCTCAAAAACCGCCGCCATACGCTTGGCCATGCCGCCAAGCTGCTTGGCTTGCGCGGGGTTCAGGCCCTTGCGCGTGCCCTTGAGCTCGCCTGCGTCATCCGCCGCCCCCGAGGCGATATCCTCCTGAAATTCCTCAAATTTCTCGTTCAGGTTCCGCACCATCGCCTTTTGAATCTTAGGCACGGCATTTTTAAAATCAGCCATCAGCTTTTGCTTATCGCGGTCGTTTTTGGCTTTGTCTATCGGCGCAAAATCTTGCCAGACCTGCGAGGCAAACAAGCTCAGATCATAGCGAAACATCGCCCGCGCCTGCGCTTCCAGCTTGCGCTTATCCCACTTTGCTGTGGTCACAGTAAACTTGCCTGAAATGTCAAAGCGGCCAGGCTTCTTAAAGCCCTTTACATCCGCCTCCATCTTTTTCCATTTTTTCTTGTCGACCTCCTGAAACGGATCAATCGATATTTTCACCGGAATCTCTTTATCAATAGCCATCTAAAAATCCCTCAATATTAAAAATTGAAAGAGGGCGCGAAAATACTGCGCCCCCCTTGCATTAACCTATACAGCGTCCAGCAGTTGTTTATCTGCTTCTGCCGCAGCCGCCGTTGCTATCCCAAGTAGCGCTTCGCCAGCCTTAGAAAAATCTCCGCCCGCGAGTGCGATATCAATAAGGGGCAAGCCCTTCTGGATATATTTCCACTTCTTTGGCTCCAGCGTCTCCAGTTCCTTTATGGCCGCCGCAGTGGTTTGGTTAAAGGTTTTACCCTTGGAAACCTGCCCCTGCATATCAATAATTTTATCAATCAGGTTTGCGGTAGCTTTGCGCAACTTGCTCAGCACAGCTTTCATTTTTTTATTGGTTTTAATCTCCGGCATCGCCTCGATCTTGTCGATCTGCGCCAAGATCTGGTTCAGCTTCTGGGCCATCTTGTGCGAGGCGACATCCACCCCCTGCACTTTGCTTTTATACTGGCCATTGTCAGCCTTAACGCTGGTTAAAGATGGAATAAAATCAGCCCCCAAAACCGAGTTGATAAATGCCTTGCCGGTGTCTTTGGCCCCCGAAAGCTCTTTGCGCTTTTTATCATAGCTTTTCTGAACCTTCTTCAAGCCCTTTGTAACGCGTTTTTGCATTTTATCCGCATCAATCGCCAGCTTGTAAAGCTTCATGGCAATCGTGATCAAACTTTTGATAACGCCATAAAGAGCAACCACCAAAGCAAATCCGCCAGTCGCAACGGCACCAGCGGTGCCAATAACACCCCCCGCCAAGCCTAGCCCGTCAATCGCCAAGCCAATGCCCGCTTTTATCTGGTACTCACGATACTCCGCCTTGGTTTTCTTCACATCCTCCCACGCTTTTTGCGCGGCAGATTGGGCGCTGGCAATAAAGGTTTTGGTGCTCGATTTATACTTCGACTCAAGCGAGGCCAGAACCTTATCCGCGTCCTTTTGGGTTTTCGCTTTTTGATAAGCCGCATCATGCTTTTTGAGCGTAGACGCCATAACTTGCATATAGGATTTATACTTTTCCGAAGCCGCTTCGGTGATTTTTGCCTGCAACAGCGCATCTTTTCTAACAGCATCATAAGCATTAGAATCCACATCAATGGAAACCGAAAAAGGCAAAGCATTGCCTGTAATCTCTTTCGGTTTCACAGCGCGCTCCAACGTGCCCCAGATATCATTTTCCAACAGAATAATTTTTGGCATTTCTCACTCCCATTTTTTAGTTATTTATTCAAACGCGTAGGTAAATTCTCCATCCTCCACGCTCACATTCACAGCGTTAATATCCTCGCCCATCATCATTCGGCGCAAAAATTCGCCCGAGATTTCCGGCAGCATTGAGTTCGTCAAGATCGCATCAATCATCCGCCCACCGCTTTCCAACTCCTGACAACGGTCCACGATGGTATCAATCACCGCGTCATCAAAGCTCAGCGGCACGCCGTGGCTTTCCCGCACCCGCTTCACAATCCGGTTAAGCTGCAAGCGCGTGATCTGGCCGATCATATCCGGTGAAAGCGGATAATAAGGGATGGTTACAATCCGGCCCAAAAGCGCTGCGGGGAAAACCTTAAGCAGCGGCTCGCGCATGGCTTTGGCTATGCCCTCTGGCTCCGGCATCAGGTCGGGGTCTTCGCACATATCCATGATCAGCTCAGAGCCCACGTTCGACGTCAGCAAAATCAACGTGTTTTTAAAGTCAATCGAGCGGCCCTCGCCGTCTTCCATGATGCCTTTGTCAAACACCTGAAAGAACATCTCGTGCACGTCCGAGTGCGCCTTTTCAACCTCATCCAGCAGCACCACCGAATAAGGCTTGCGGCGCACAGCTTCGGTGAGCACGCCACCCTCGCCATATCCCACATATCCGGGAGGCGCGCCTTTCAGGCTGCTCACGGTATGGGCCTCCTGAAATTCGCTCATGTTGATGGTGATAATGTTTTGCTCGCCGCCATAAAGCGCCTCAGCCAGCGCCAGCGCGGTTTCGGTTTTACCAACGCCCGAAGGCCCCGCCAGCATAAACACCCCAATCGGCTTGCTCGGGTTATCCAACCCAGCCCGCGCAGTTTGCACCCGCTTGGCGATCATCTTCATCGCGTGGTCTTGGCCGATCACCCGCTTGGAAAGCGCCTCATCAAGGTGCAGCACGGTCTGGATCTCATCCTTAACCATTTTGCCCACGGGAATCCCCGTCCAATCGCCTACAACACTGGCAATCGCCTGCTCGTCAACAATTGGCAATATCAGCGCGGTTTCGCCCTGAAGCGCCTCAAGCTCGGCTTGCTTGCCTTTCAGTGCCGCCAACAACTCAGCGCGATCTTCATCGCTTAGCTCAGCACCTTCGGGAGCCTCGGCCGCGTCTTCTCCATCAACCTCGCCCCCCTCAGAGCGCAGCTTGGCGCGCAGGTCCAAAATCTCGTCTACAACGATCTTTTCAGCCTTCCAGCGCTGGGACAGCCCCTCAAGCCGCTCTTGCTCCTCGGCCATATCCGCTTCCACCCGCACACGGCGAGAGTCGCCTTCATAGCCAGCAGTTTCGTCCCGCCCGATAATCTCAAGCTCGGTTTTTAGCGCTGCAATCCGGCGCTGGCTGTCATCCACCTCAGCCGGAACCGCGTGCTGGCTAATCGCCACCCGCGCACAGGCCGTATCAATCAGACTCACCGATTTATCTGGCAACTGCCGCGCCGGAATATAGCGCGCCGAAAGCCGCACGGCGGCCTCAATGCCCTCATCAAGCACCTGAACCTTGTGGTGCTTTTCCAGCATTCCAGTAATGCCGCGCATCATCAAAATCGCCTTTTCCTCGTCAGGCTCGTCCACAATCACAGTCTGGAAGCGCCGCGTAAGCGCTGGGTCTTTCTCGATATGTTTTTTATACTCGGCCCATGTGGTCGCCCCGATGGTGCGCAAAGTGCCGCGCGCCAGTGCTGGCTTCAGCAAGTTCGCCGCATCGCCGGTGCCCGCAGCACCGCCCGCGCCCACAAGGGTGTGGGTTTCGTCAATAAACATCACAATCGGAATTTCAGAGCTTTGCACCTCTTCAATAACCTGCTTAAGTCGGTTCTCAAACTCGCCCTTCATGGAGGCACCCGCTTGCAGCAAGCCCACATCCAGTTCCAGCAATTTGGCCCCCTGTAGTGCAGGCGGCACATCGCCCCGCGCAATCCGCAAAGCAAAGCCTTCCACAACGGCAGTTTTACCAACCCCTGCTTCCCCCGTCAAAATCGGATTATTCTGCCGGCGCCGCATCAGCACATCTACGATCTGGCGGATCTCCTCATCCCGCCCCACAATCGCGTCTATTTCGCCATTGCGCGCTTTTTCGGTGAGGTCGGTGCAATAGGCTTCCAAAGCCTCGCCCGCGCCCATTTGTGCAGGCGCCATGGCATCAGATGCCTCACCCGGCACGGCCCCGCCGCCCACACCATCTTGCGGTGCCAAACTATCCTCGGGCGAACCGGCGCAAATATCATAAAAATCATCGGCCAGTTCATCGGGTTTCACCTTGCGGAACTCCGCCGAAATGCCACTCAAAGCGCCCATCAGGGTCTTGGTTTTCACCATGCCCAAAATCAGATGCCCCGTGCGAATTTGCGATGATTTGTGCATCAAGCTAGCATAAACCCACGCCCGCTCCACTGTATCCTCAAGGTGCTGTGAAAGGTCGCTGATGCTGCTCGCGCCGCGCGGCAGGCTATCCAGCGCATCTGTGAAATCCTTAGCCACACGGCCTGCATCAAGGTCAAAATACTGGATAATCCGGTGGATATCGCTATCTTGCCCCTGCAAAATCTGGTGCAGCCAGTGCACCAATTCCACATAAGGGTTGCCACGCATTTTGCAAAAAACGGTAGCCCCTTCTATGCCTTGATATCCTAGCTTGTTCAGTTTCCCAAAAAGGGCGACGCGGCTAATTTCACTCATGTTTACTCTCCCGGTTGTGCATCTGATTGTATGTATAATTGATCCAGATCTCTATCGCCTGGTGGTGTGCCCAACCATGTTGTCCAACCAAGGTATACGCCCCTTGGCTCGGGTCGGGTGTCATCTTCATGACCATTCTCTGCGCTAAGCGGCGGAATTTGTGAGGATTCCTCAAAATCCTCCGTAACCTCGCCAAATTCAATTTTGCTGACTACAACCGCGGGCTTAAGCGGAGCCGCCATAGGCAGCACTACGGTTTTTTCCATATCCAGCGGCGGCTCTGCGGGGGGCGGCATAGGGGCCTCTTCCGCTATTATTTCCGCAGGCGCGGCTTCAAGATCTTCCGCTTCTGGCATGGAGGGTTTCGGCTCAAGGTTTTCATCTTGCCCAGCCTCAAAAACAGCGCCCTCAATAGTTTCGGGTTCAGGCGCAGCGGCCTCTTGCAGCGGTTCGTCCTCGCTTACATCCACGGCTTCAGCAGATTCGCTTTCCTCTGGCACTTCTTCAGCCGCGCCCTCCGGTTCGGGTTCGACCTCGACCGCCAATTCAGCAGCCGATGGCGCATCCGGCTGCCCTTCTGGCACCCCCCCCTCAACTAAGGCCTCAAACGGCACCTCTTCGGCGCGCTCAACCTTGGTCACAATCTCTTCGTCATGGCTCAGCACCACGCTGACCTCCTCATCAAGCACGGCCTTGGCCAGCATCGCCGGTTCAGCCTCGCCTTTACGCAAGACAAGGTTCATGTCCCACATCATGGCTTCACCCATATAGTTATTCACCAGAGATTTCAGCCGCTGCAAACTCTCCCCTCCCGGCAATAGCCGCTTATAATCCGCCAACCCCACAGGCCCGACGCGAAACCTGAATTTCGCTTGCCGTGTCCACACCTTTGAGCCGATAGAGCAGCTTTGCCCCAGCTTGGCGGGCTTATGCGGGTTCCCGAGTTCCCATGTGTCTTTTTTGTCCAGCTCCAGCCATGTCCCTACAAAGCTTTCCATGGTCGCAGGCGCACCAAAAAAGCCGGAGATCAGCGCGAGCAAGCCTTCTTCATTCCGCGTCCCATGTGCCAAGCGCCCTGCATAGCGCAGCTTGGCAAGGTCTGGCATCGCATCTCGCTCGGCCATTGCCGCGCCGCGCAGCCCGGCAAAAGCCGCCACTTTTTGGGCAAACGGGTCCACCTCGCCTTTGCGGTCAAAGCTCGACGTTGGCTCGCCCGAGGCATAAGCGCGGTATAAAAGCGACAACATCCGGTGATGAAAAATATCCCCAAAAGCCTTAAAGGTCGAGTCTCGAAACGAGCGCTGGCGATTATAGGCATATTCGGTAAAATGCAGCGGCAGCGGGCCGTTGGGCCCAAACAGGCCAAACATATATTGCGCCAGCTCACCCGGCTCGCCGGTTTGCTCATCCTGCGGCACAAAACGCGCCACTGTTGAGCTGGCAAAAGACATGTCAATCCGCTGCTTTAAGCGCACGGCATCTTGCTTAGGACGGCGAGAACGGCCAAGGCGAGGTTTATGCGCATAGGCGGCTTCAATCAGGCGAAGCGCCTGAAAGATATGGTATTTTTCGGGGTGTTCCTTGAGCGCTTCAAAGCGGCTCAAATCACCCGTCTCTTTCCGCTCATCGCTGGCCACCGGGCTATTTCCCCTCTATCTGGGCTATGAATAACTGTTTCCGTAAAACTATTAACCGATACATATTTTGCAAAAAACCGTTGCAGCACCACGCCGAGCACATAGACTCCGGTGCCTTCATAAAAACTTTCGTCAAATTCCACATTGACTTCCAGCCCGCGCACGGCGGTCGAAAGCACTTCGTCGGCCATCCGCCGCACAATAGGCACGGTCCAAACGCGGGTAATGCCCTCAAGTTGCTTGGACAGAGATTTATCGCCGAGTGGCCCATAAACCCCGAGCAATTCCCGAATGGCCGCGGCTGGATCGCCGCGATCGGTTTCCGAAATTGAAAGGTAATTTAGACTAAGGTGCGAGATTAAACGCCACGCGCTATCGCCCTCAACCGCCAAGCTAGCCCTTGGCCGTGTGATCGGGGTGAGCGCCGTTACCGCCTTTACCGGCCCACCCTCGGGCAGTTCAAAATCGGTTGCGTGCTTGCCAATGGTTAGCAGCATGGGGAGGTCCCGGTTCGTGCACATGGCTTTAATCGCCAGTTGCTCAATGTCGCCGCCGTAAGGGGCCTGAAGTTGGTCTACCAAGTTGATAAAAATATCCGCGCCCAAATAACTGGTGCGCGTGCCCTTTAAGCGCTGGCGCTCCGAGCGCTGGTGCATCCGGCGGCGCAGGCTGTAATAGGCGTCATAGTTCTCGCCCGCTGCCGTCAGGTCGTCGGCAGAGTAAAACGGCTCAAACGCCACATCGTCTTTGCCTTCCGAGGAGATCCCCGTCACCTTATCAATGCCATAAATCTCGAAATCCAGCGGCGCGGTGCGGTCAGGAATAACCTGATAATCCACATCGCGGCCATCCACATGCACGCGATCACAGCGCTTTTCAAACAGGTTTACCGCAGGGGTGGCAAACAGCTCAAAGGCGCTAGGCTCAACCGCCGCCGCAAGGCTGCCCATGGTTTGCTTAAGCAGGATAAAAATATCCACCTCGTCGCCATCTTTGACCTGCTTTAATATCGGCTGTAGCCCGCCGACTTTGGTGAAGAAATAGCGGTTTGGCAGCGCGTAATACTCTTGCAGCAAACGGTAGCCGTCAAAGCTTTGGCCCGGAAAAGGCAGCATGGCCTGCTCCGGCTCGCAGCCGGTGGATTCAATGGTGTTCCAGCGGTTCACATAGGCCCAGTCATCACGCGGGTTGGTCGAGCGGCCCGCCACCTGAATGCCATCATTCGATATATGTTCAAAAAGCCGCCAAGGCTCCCAGCCGGAGCCGGTCATGAAAAGCGTAAGTTCATCAAGGCTGAGCTTTGCAAGCCCCATTTCGGTAAGGCTTTTCAGCCGCAGTCGGATGGCGGCTTTCACTTCGCGGTTTTCGCCTACGCCCGCCGCCATCACTTCACCGCGCCCGTTCAAGTATTCCGCTTCCGAAATCTCGATAGGCCACAGGGTTACATCATGAGCCGTGCGAAACTGGCAGGCCGTGTTGTCACCATCCCGCAGGGGGCTGCGCAGGGTGGTGCCGCGAATAATTTTATAGCCATCTTCCATCGCCGCCTGCGTGGGATCTGGCTGCAATTTGGCAATAAACATGCTCGGGGTCGGGGCGAGGTAATGCGGATAAACGATCTCCAGGAGGTGTTGCGTTAGCACCGGATATTGCAAGTCCAGTTCCAGCTGCACGCGGGCCGCCATAAAGGCAAAACCCTCCATCATGCGCTCTACATAAGGGTCGGCAATTTCCACGCCGTCCATCCCGAGGCGCGCCGCAATTTTGGGGTAGGATTCCGAAAACTCCTCCCCCATCTCACGCATATAGGCCAGCTCTTCTTCGTATTTTTTCAGTATCCGCGTGTCCATAGCTTACCCTTTCACCACCGACATATCACCCGATGCCAAATCTAGCTCGGTGCGCATAAACACCTCTACCGGCACCGGCTGCGCCCATATCTCGGCGTGGATATTAAACAAAATGCGCGAATGCGTGCCCTCAACTGTGGTGGAAAGCTTGACCTCAAGGCTGCCCGCAACAATGCGCGGCTCAAAGCGCTCAATCGCTTTATGGATCATCCGCTCCAGCTCATAAGGGCGCGCCTCGGCGGCCTTTTTGCCAGCAATATCTGTAATGCCATAATTCAGGGTTGAACCCGCCGAAAAAGGAAAGGTATCCTCATCCACATCACCCTCTTGGTTAACCGTGTTCAGCAGCCAGCCAAGGTCTCTCAGCACAATGTCGCGTAGCTGCCGGATATCAATGATTTGATCGCGCGCGCTTTCCTTAACCTCGCCAGGGCTGTTATCTGTCAGCCGGTCAAGGAGCGACGGTTGAAGGCGCTCGGAATCCCCGAGATCAGCCATCCTCGCCCTCAATGCCAGTGTCAAACACCACTTCGCGCAGGTCCATTATGGCTATGTCCCCCGCATCGGTGGCCAGCAAGCGCTGGCCGTGGCCGGCGAAAGTATCACTGCCAAGGTCTACCCATTCGGTAACCTTCGCGAGCTTAATTTCGTCAGAGCCTTTGGGCGCGTCAGGGTAGCGCGTGGGGATAAATCCAACCACTTCGCCGCCGTTAGCCCATGTAATCTGCACAGGAGTCCACACACTGTCGCGCAGGTCAGCCGGGGCTTCAAAGCTTAGCTTCTGGATAGCCGAAAACGGCACCCAGTAATAGTTGCCGTTCATCACCAGCTCTAGCAGTGGCCCAAGGCGCATATCGGCGTCAGCGATCCATTCAAAGGCTTGTTCATCAGCCACGCCCGAAACCGCAGGCGCGGCCTCAAATGCTGCTTCGCGCAGCTTGGCAGCCGCGGCATGGTCGCCCCGCGCATTGGCCCCGAGGGCCTCCACCATCAAGGCAATCCAGTCTTCGGGTTCACCAAAAATCATCGGGGCTTTTTCACCCGCAAAAACCTTTTCCCGCACCAATTCGCACACAATCGCTTCGCGGTAGCTTTGCACCATGGGCAGGGTTTCCACATTCATCCCGCCACACACTTTAAGCTGCTTTACCGCACGCTCCCATTCGCCAAGAACAGCGAAAAGCTGAAACAGAAACACCCGTTGCTTGATGTCTGAAGGGTCTTTGCGCACCTTGCCCATCAACGCTTCAAGCGTCTCGTCCAAGGTTCCGGATTTCAGGATATCTTCGGCTGACATAGCGCCCCTTTCAAATCACACCAATTCGCCCAAAGCCTGTGGCTCGGGCGAATTGAATTTTGAAGTGGCCGCGCTTTACGCGGCCAGCAAGCCATTAAACAGCGTATTGCGCTGTGTTCTTGACCCGGCTCCACTCGGCCTTTTTGGTGCGCGAAGTATCCATAGAGCCATCGGCTTTCTGTGGGATATATTCCACTTTCATCGCGCCATATTGCAAAGTGATGCTTTCTTCACAGATATCATCACCATCTGAGCCGGACCATTCAATGTCCTGCACCATTACGTGCTTGAAGTGGAACTTCATGAAGGTTGCACCCGAATCAGTGGTCGAACCACCCGAGCGGCGCAGTTCAACAATAAACTCGTCGAAGTGGCGGCCAACGCAAAGCTGCTGAAAAAAGCCGGGCGAACCAAGGTCGGTTTTTCTGGTAATGCTAAATTCTTTGAATGTCGCCTTACCGGCACCACCGCCACCTGAGCTTGAGCCGATGTTAATATTGTTTTCAGCGCCAAACGAAAAACTGATTAGCTCAAACGCGCCTTTGTCAGACATTGCGGCGTCGAGAGTTTCGCCCGGAACCTTTTCTTTGTCTGCCGAAGCGGTGAAATATCCAAATGAGTCAAAAGCCATGTTTTTATCTCCTATATATCATGGTGTCTCTAATTATTGAGTCGGGCCGCGGGGAGCATCCCCCCCGAAGCAGTATTATATCACCAGTTATTTCTTCTCGGAGGGCAGTTTCGATACTAATCGTAGCGAAACAGACAGCCCCTCGAGCTGGTAATGCGGGCGAAGGAAAAACTTCGAAGAGTAATACCCGGGGTTGCCCTCGATCTCTTCGACGACCACCTCAGCGGCGGCCAACGGTTTTTGAGCCTTTACCTCTTCCGACGAAATGTCGGCATTGAAGTCAACGTAATCGTTAATCCAGGTTTGCAGCCAAGCCTGCATGTCGTCCCGTTCTTTGAACGAACCCACCTTATCTCTTACGATACACTTCAGATAGTGAGCGAAGCGGCAAGTTGCAAACAAATAAGGCAATCTTGCCCCAAGATTCGCGTTTGCCGTGGCATCCGGGTCATCATATTCGGCTGGTTTGTGCAAGCTCTGCGCGCCAATAAAGGCAGCTAAATCAGAGTTTTTACGGTGCACAAGTGGCATCAAGCCATTGTTTGCCAGCTCAGATTCCCGCCGATCAGAAATCGCAATTTCTGTCGGGCATTTCATGTCTACGCCGCCATCATCGGACGGGAAAGTATGGGTTGGCAGGTTTTCAACCGCGCCACCGCTTTCCACACCGCGAATACGCGTGCACCAGCCATATTGCTTAAAGGACTTGGTGATGTTGGTGGCCATGCCATAGGCAGCATTCACCCAGGCATATTTACCGCTATCCGCGCCTTCGGTATCCTCTTCAAAAGCAAACTCTTCCACAGGGTCAGTTTTGGCCCCATAAGGATGCCGCCCAAGGAAGCGCGGCATGGCCAGTGCCAAATACTGGCTGTCAGCGCTTTCGCGCAGGCTGCGCCACGCGGCATATTCCGGCGTTGAGAAAATCTTGGTCAGGTCACGCGGGTTGGCCAACTCGTTCCAGCTGTCCATTTGCATAAGCGAAGGGCTACCGCCGGTAATAAACGGCGCGTGCGAGGCCGCAGCCACTTTAGACATTTCGCCTAAAAGCTCCACATCGGGCGGGGAGTGGTCGAAGTGATAATCACCCACCAAGCAGCCATAAGGCTCGCCACCAAACTGGCCATACTCTTCTTCATACAGTTTTTTGAAAATCGGTGACTGATCCCAAGCCGTGCCCTTAAATTTGCGCATGGTTTTGGAAAGGTCTTTTTTTGAAATATTCAAAACCCGAATTTTAAGCTGCTCGTCGGTCTCGGTATTATTCACCAAGTGAGACAAGCCGCGCCACGCGCTTTCCAGCTTCTGGAACTCGTCATTATGCAAAATCTCGTTCACTTGCGCGGTCAGGGTTTTGTCAATCTCCGCAATAATGCCCTCAATGGTGCGCAGCGCATCATCGGAAACCAGCGCCGTATTCACCAGCGCTTGCTCAGCAAGGGTTTTCACCGCTTCTTCTACAGCCGTTTTGGCGGTGTCAGATTTCGGGCGGAATTCTTTTTGCAGCAAGTTGGCAAAATCGTCATTCGCAAAAATGCTTTCGCCGCCTTGGGCTTCCTGTTCTAGTTCAGCCATTATTCAGCCTCCCCTTCGTCAGATTTCGGCTTCGGCGTAGAGGCCAGTGCTTTAAGCAAAGCCGGGTCTTGGGTAATTTTTGCCATCAAATCCTCGGCACCGGTTTTACCGTCCATATAGGTCATCAGGTTCGAAAGCTGGGTGCGAGCCTCCAAAAGCTTGCGTAACGGCTCCACCTTGCTGGCAATCGCCGCCGGGGAAAAGTCGTCCATGCTTTCAAAGGTGATATCCACCGCCATGTTGCCCTCACCCGTCAGCGTGTTTGGCACGCTAAACGCCGCGCGCGGCTTCATGGATTTCATCCGGCTGTCAAAGTTATCAATGTCGATCTCAAGGAACTTCCGGTCTGCCACCGATGGCAACGGCTCCTCGGATTTGCCCGAAAGATCAGACATAACACCCATCACAAATGGCAGCTGCACCTTTTTCTCGGCGCCATAAAGCTCCACATCATATTCGATCTGCACCCGCGGTGCGCGGTTTCTCGCAATAAATTTTTGACTACTCGCCATTTCTCAATTCCCTTCCTGATGCCCGAGGCTGCGCCCCGCTTAAATTAGTAACTGTCGTCTTCCAGCCCGCCAATGGTGCGAACCTGATTCATACCCTCCGAGGCCATATCCTTCATAATGGTCACAAAATCGGCCGCCACCAGCCGCCGTGCGCGCTGCAACAGCACGGGCACAGGGCTTGAAGGCTCGCTGCGCGCATAATATTCGCAGATCTTGTCAATCATGCGGGTCACGTCATCCCGGGTGTTGATCCCTCCCGAAATCGGTGCCGACTGCGCCACCGAAGCCGCCTCTTGCTCAACGACCTCATCTTCCGGCACAACCACCTCATCAGCCCCGCCACCCAAAACGCTGGAAATCGCATTTTGCGCTTTATAAAGCGCTTTATCCAATTCAGAGAGGTCCGGCCCCAACGCACCAACCTTCTCGTCAAAAACAGCCGTGATGGCTTTTACGTGCTCTCGCGCATTGCTCACCGCATCGCGAATCGCGGTCATGGTTTCTTCATCAGTGTCCTGAAAGGCCGCAGAAATGCTGGCATGGTCTATCGGGTCTTGCCCCTCGCCCAGAGATATTTCGCCGTCGGCAATTGAAATATCCCTCAGAGAAAACCGGCCCATGGCTCGGCTATCAGTAAGTGGTGCACGGCGCACCGCCCGTAAAACCGTATCCGGACCCACCAGCCCGCGCAGCGCGTTTACCCGCATCGTTGGGTCGTCGTCATCATCTTCGTCAAGCTCAGGATGCACACATTCCCAATAACGCTCAACCGCGCCGCTAATATAGGCCAGCACTCGCTCAAACGGCACAAAGCCGTGGCTATGTAAACAGGCCTCGGCCAAAAACACCGCCGCGCGCAAATCCTTACTGCGCTCGAGAATGCCCAGCGCCATACTGCCAACCTTAGAGAAATCGACATCTTCGCCGGCCAGCACGGAATCGCCAACTTGTTGCTCTTCCTTGGGCTTGGAAATCGTCTCAAGCTCAATGAAATCCGGGTCATATTCCAGATCAGCCCCGCAGGCAGACTCGCCCGAATACTCAAGCAGCAACGCTTCTACGTTGATTTCCATACGTCCCCCGTTACGGCAGCCAAACACACGGCACACCAGTGGCTTTTACCATTTCCTGCCATCCTAGGCGCAAAAAATCCCTCCGGCAACATTTTTTCTCAAAGCAATTCCAATAGTTTCGCTAAATTGTCTTCAAGTAGACACAGCCCAAAGCCCACGCCTATTAAGCGCAAAGATTATCGACAGCACACCGCTTTTCCCTTAGCATGGCCAAAATCTTTAAGAGGTGCCCTATGAAACTGGCTAACATTTTACTCGCCGCTGCCATTATTCTTGCCCCGGCAGGGTGGTATCTGGCCTATTTTCTGTTTTTCAGCATCAATAGCTACCCAACCCGTGAAGAATTCGACGCGCTACACGAAAAGCATACTGCCCTGACAATTGATTTTAACAGCCTGCAACAGCAGATCACCAACCAGGGCCAGCGGGCTGCGGATGCCCAAACCACGACCTATTCCGAATCAACCAATGATACCAACACGCTCGTAGATATCTACTCGCAGGTGGTCAATATCGCCAATCGGCGCGAGGTCAATGAAGGCCTGACCAACTCATCCTCCAGTTATCTTGTTGGCCTTTTTGGCCCCCCCCGCGAAGATCTCTCGCAAGAGTGCCAACCCATGACCAACCCGCTCCTGAAAGACCTCGTGGTCACCCGTGATGTTGGCCCGATCCGTGTCACCTTGCTAGAGCCAGCTATTGTTTCGATGCAGCAGGTTTTCAAAAACGTTCAGGTGTTCGAGCCCGAGCTTTATGACCGCATCTCCTCCGCTGGCTCGCTCTGCGTCCGGCTCATTCGCGGCTCCGAGACCTCCATCTCCACCCACGCTTTCGGCCTCTCGGTTGACCTCAACATAGATGGCCAGCTCGACACATTGGGAGACGGCAAAACCCAGCTCGGCCTCACCATTCTGGCTGATTTCTTTAATAAGGAGGGCTGGTATTGGGGGGCAGGCTTTGGCCGTGAAGATTCGATGCACTTTCAGGTTTCGCGCGAAAAAATCGAAACATGGCAGCGGCTTGGGCAAATCCCCAGTCGCAACTAAGCACTCCCCTCTCAGCGCGGCGCGCACGCAGTATCACCACTAGCGCAGCCTTGCCGCGCCGCCACCGAAGCCTAAAACTTGATCGAAACATCTGGCAAATCAAGCGCCTTCACCAACTCCCGCACCTCTTGCCGTGCGGCAATGTTGGAAAGGCTCATGGCCAGCCGATTGCTCTTCTTGAGGTCCAACAATGTGAGCCCCATCGCAAACAGCTCCCGAAAGATCACCCGCTCGGAAAACCCCGGCACAATCCGAAACCCAATGCGCTTTGAAAGATTCTCCAGCGCCTTGCCAACCTTCCGCCGGTTATGGGCCTGACTATGTGAAAGCCGGTTGCGCAGCACCACCCAGTCCACCGGTTTCAGCCCCGCCGAGGCCCGCAACTGCCGCGCCTCCCATACCAGCTCCGAATACACCGACGGCCCCAGCACCTTGCCTGATTTCGCATCCATCCGCGCCAGCAAATCAAAATCCACCAGCGAGTCGTTCATCGGGGTTATCAGCGTATCTGCCACCGAGTGCGCCATGCGGGCGTAGCGCGTATCAGAGCCGGGGCAGTCTATCATTATAAAATCACAGCTTTCGTCTAGCGTGGCTAGCGCCTGAGCAAAGCGCGCCTCTTCCTCAGCCTGTGCCGCCTCAATGCTATCAGCTTTTGACAGGTGCAGCGCAAATTGCCGAGGCGTGGAAAGCTCCATCTCGTCTCGCGCCGCCGTCGCTGCGCGGTTTTCCAGATACCTGAAAAAGCTCTGCTGCCGCAAATCAAGGTCGATGGCGCCCACGGACTTCCCCGCCGCCATAAGCGCCGCACACAAATGCATCGCCGTGGTAGATTTACCCGACCCGCCCTTTTCATTCCCCAAAACAATCACATGTGCCATCATCAAACCTTTATTACGCCCCTCTCTTTACCCGATCACTTTAGCTGGGGGAAGGCGCGAAAAATGCTTGCCAAACGCTGGCATTGAGCGTTCAGTCAATGCCGTAGGATTCTCTTGTTCCGAAAAGGCAAGCACATGAAAACATCTCCGATCTGGTGGGAATTCCCCGAATGGGGCCAGCGCCCAACCACCACCGCAACGCCTCCCGCAAAAGTGGATGTCGCCGTTATTGGCGCGGGCTATACTGGACTAAACACAGCGCTGGTGTTGGCCCGTGCTGGGGTTTCGGTGGCGGTGTTTGAGGCTGGTGAATTTGGCGCGGGCGCCAGCTCCCGCAATGGCGGCATGGTCGGCCCGAGCTTTCATAAGCTCGGCGTAAACGGCATGAAGCAACAGTTTGGCGAGACCGTGGCCAATGGTATATTGGCAGAGAGCATCGGCTTTATTGACCATCTCGAAGCCTTTCTGAAGGCTGAAGACATAGATGCAGATTTCAAGCGCACCGGTCGCCTGCTCGGGGCGCGCAGGCTTGCAGATCTCGACCGCTACAAAAACATGCTGGAGACATTACAAGGCGCTTGTGATGTCAAAGGCCATATTGTTGCCAAGCAAGATATGCAAAGCGAGATCGGCTCGCACCATTATCAGGGCGGCCTCGTATTCCCAACCGATGGTGGGCTGAACCCAGCCAAATACCTAGCCGGCCTCGCGCAAAAACTTGTGGATGCCGGCGGGCAGATATTCACCCAAACCCCCGTTGAAAACATCACCAAAAGCGCCAAAGGCCATACCCTCACAACCCCGCGCGGCGCGGTGCTGGCCGATGAAATCGCCATTTGCACCAACGGGTACACGGGCAAGCAATTCGGCGCCCTCCGCCGCCGCATACTGCCGCTCCGCAGCGCCATTCTGGCCACCGAAGAGCTGCCAACCGCGCAGATGGACGAGCTATTCCCGAACCGCCGCATGCACGGCGACAGCCGCCGCTTGGTCGCATACTACCGCCCCTCCCCCGACGGAAAGCGCCTGCTGTTTGGCGGCCGTGCTGTCGGCCTCACCGAGCGCCCCGTTGCTAACGAGCGCCTGCTACGCCACATGATGCTTGAGGTTTTCCCGCAGCTTTCAGCCATAAAAACCACCCATGTTTGGTCCGGCCTCGTGGCCTATACCTTTAGCCACGCGCCTCATATCGGAAAGCTTGACGGCATTCACTATGCCATGGGTTACGTTGGCTCAGGCGTGGCGCGGTCGAGCTATTTTGGCCAGAAGCTCGGCCAGAAGATATTGGGCAACGAGGAAGCAGGGCAAAC
Organism: Paracoccaceae bacterium; assembly: GCA_016744015.1. Classification (GTDB taxonomy): domain Bacteria; phylum Pseudomonadota; class Alphaproteobacteria; order Rhodobacterales; family Rhodobacteraceae; genus UBA3077. The sequence continues at coordinate 237,384 of JADGFD010000003.1, forward strand.
CATGTTTGACCAGCTCACCTTCAAAACCAAACCGCTCTATACCGGCAACCCATGGTTTATGCCGGGCCTCGTGCGCTGGCAAAGCATGCTCGACAGATTCAAGCTTTAGTAAAAGTAAGAGCATGCCGCATTAACTTGAGCAAAATCCAGAACCGGCTAAAAAACCGGATATTAAAGGCTCGCGATCTTTTTCGCGGCCCTTTCACCCGACATCAACGCACCGTGGGTTGTGCTGTGATACTTAAATATCGTGTGTTCACCCGCCATAAAAATACGGCCTGCCACAGGGCTTTCAAAGCTTTCATATTGCGCGATAGTCCCGCCCGCTTGTGGGTAAGAATAAGCGCCCCTAAAATTAGGTTCTTGTGACCAATGAGTGGCCAAAACTGCGCTTGGCCTCTCCACGGCACGCCCCCAAACCGAGCGCAAAACCTCTAGTGCGTCAGCCGTCATGGCTGGTTTTGACATCGCATCAGCAACAGGCGCGTAGTGGCCAAAAGACAGGCCAAGCAAGATGTTTTCCTCACTAAAAGTTCGGTAGTTTATCCAGTAATTCCAGCGGCCTTTGGGCTCGGTCATAATGCCAAAATACTGCGTATGAACGTCCCAAAACGCGCGCTCAAATTTGAGTGCAATTTTGGTGACCGTGCCAAACCCGATCCCTTCAATGGCATTTCGCATGGCATCCGGCAGCGGCGGGTCAAACAGGATATTACCCGCTTTCAGCACACCAAGCGACGCCGTGCACACCGCATAATCGGCGTGTTCCCCTTCAACCAAAACGCCCTCATCACCATAAAAAACCCGGGATACAGGTGTATTAAGCCGAATATCCAAGCCCTCCACCAAGGGTGTCAAAATCCCGTCATACCCCTTTGGTAAGATCACATCTTCGCCTCTATATTTGTCATCAGCAAAGGCATGGGCAGCAGAAATTTCTTCAATACCCGCGCCGAGGTCAAATTCAATAAAGGCCGAAAGCATCCATTGTGCCCGTGGGTCGTTCAGCAATACGGGGGCAACATCTTGGATCACTTGATAAATGCTCCGATCCCCCCAGCGCCGCCCTTGCTGTTCAAGTTTACGAAGCAGCGCTTCATATTGGTCATCAATCCACTGATAATCGGCTTCATTCACGGGCTGCCTTTGCATATTTTGTAGCTCAAGGCTGTCATCATCGGTTATAAAGGTTGGCGCATCCACTTGCATTGCCAGCTTTTTAACGGGGTTGGCTCTGCTCGGCCCGTGTATCCACCCCGCGCCATATTCAAATGGCGCACCCATTGAATGGTCGGTGCGAATGCGCCCGCCAATATAGGATTCGGCTTCAAAAACAATAACCTCGGCCCCAAGGCTTCGGAGCGTATGCGCTGCCGCCAGCCCTGCAATGCCGGCCCCAATGACAATCACCTTTTTGCCTTGCCCTCCCCGTGCAGTAGCTTGCCCGGAAATACTGGTAACAAACGAGGCGATGGCTGCCTTTAATACGGCGCGACGGGTGAAATCCATAGCAGCCTCCCAATAACGATTACCCTCACATTACCAGAAGCGCATCGCATTACCCATAAAAAAAGCCGCTCCAAACTAGAGCGGCTTTTTTTATTTCGGAAAAGGCATAGCTTAGAAGCCAAGGCCTTCGTATTTTTTCTTAAACTTGGAAACACGGCCGCCAGTATCCAGCAGGCGGTGGCCGCCGCCGGTCCAGGCAGGGTGCACCGTTGGGTCGATGTCGAGCACCAAGGTTTCGCCCGGCTTGCCGTAGGTCGAAAAGGTTTTGTACTCGGTGCCATCGGTCATTTTAACCGTGATCTCGTGGTAGTCGGGGTGGATGTCATTTTTCATCTTTTTATCCCTTCGCTTTCAGCGGCTTATAAGTTGTATCCTCGGCGATACGAGCAGATTTGCCGCGGCGCGAACGAAGGTAGTAAAGCTTGGCGCGACGAACGCGGCCACGGCGCACAACCGTAATGCTATCAATATTTGGCGAGTGGAGCGGGAATACACGCTCAACGCCCTCACCAAAAGAGATTTTGCGCACGGTAAACGCGGCACCAATGCCGCTGCCGCCTTTGCGCGCAATGCACACACCTTCGTAGTTCTGCACACGAGAGCGAGTGCCCTCGGTCACTTTATACCCAACGCGGATGGTGTCGCCGGCCTTAAAATCCGGTATCTCTGCGCCCAGCGCAGCGATCTGCTCAGCTTCGAGCTGTTCAATGATATTCATCACATTTCCTTTGCTCACCTTTTCGGTGAAGTTGCGCGCGTCCGAGAGCTCTCGGTCTTCCACCGAGTCCGCTTTCGCGCTCGCCAGAGGTCGGGACGACATTAGTTTGTGGCGTTTCAGCGTTATTTTTATAGCCACAATGCCAAATGAGGGGAGAACCTCAAGAGCGATGCAGCCAATAAAACCAAGCAGCCTGCTGCCGAAACACTTCCAAACAGCACGAATCGCGCAGGAAAAATGAAAATCGACCTGCGCGATATACTGCGATTTCACGCAGCTTTCAAGGCCTGCTTTGCAGGATGATCCTGCCAAGCCGCCATCAGAAAAATAAACATGTTCATCCAATTGGGCCGAAAAACTTTCAACAAACCCCAATTACCCCTTGAACCCCCCCTAGATTCGCGGATAGACACGGCCTCGGAGACGTGGCCGAGTGGTCGAAGGCGCTCCCCTGCTAAGGGAGTATACCGGGAACGGTATCGAGGGTTCGAATCCCTTCGTCTCCGCCAGATTTTACTTCCAACCTATTGATTTACTTACATATAGTTGATGGAGTAAATTTCTGACCCCACATTTAGCCCCACATTCTTCGTTGATATATTTCTTTGTTGAAGTGGTGAGCCCATTTAGTGTCAAATAGGTGCACTACTTATCAATTGGTTTCGTCCGCTAGTGACAACCATATAAATTCTTCCTGTAGGCGCATGATGTGTCGTGGAACCTTTGAAAGGGTTTACGCACGTCATCTCCTCCCCCTTCCCAAAACCGTGGCGCAGACTTGTTTTCCCACGCTGCCGCGCTCAATAGCGGTTCGTTAGACAAAACCACACCCCCAGCTTCTCCTCCAGATCTAAACCGCCCTCAGCTGTCTCTGAACGATGCGCCACAGTATGATCTGATAGCAGATAGATTACTCACGGATCGCGTAGTCGCTGAGCTGTTTAGTGTATCGCGACAAACCGTTTGGCGCTGGGCGCGTTCAAATGAAAACTTTCCTAAGCCCGTTCAGGTATCACCGGGTGCTAGTCGTTGGCGGTTGAGCGCAATTCGATCCTTTATGGAAAGTTTAGAGGCAAAATTGCTTAAGGACATAGCCAAATGAGCCGTTCTTACGCAAAAGTCCGCCCTAAAGCTCATCGTGTTTACTCAGTTTCGGAAGTCATGGTTCTTTTCAACATATGTCGAAATACGGTTTCGAATTGGGTTCGGTCAGGGCTTCGACCCTCGGAGGGGACTGGACCACAGATCTTTCGTGGTGCCGAACTCAAAAGATTTAGGGAAGAGCGCAAGTCACGTAATTCCTGGCAACTTCGTGTTGGTGAGTTCAACTGCCTTGGTTGTAGCTCGACCGTTTTTCCAGATGCCCACAGCATTGTTTTCCTGCCCACCAAAAATGGTGCATTTTCGGGTAAATCTACCTGCCCAGATTGCAATGCGCACGTATTTAAGTTCCTAGATGAGACGGAGCGCGACAGCATCACTGAGGCGTGCATTACCAATACCGGCCTTGCGCCCCTACACGAAGGAAAAGGACCGGACCCGCTGGTATTGGGAAAATACCGGAGAAAGTTAACCATAAATGGCATGCGCACAATGACCACATCCTTCACAAATGGCTGTTATATGCGGGTCGCTATGACAGCAAAACAGTCGATTCACATCTCGCGGCTATCCGACATTTTGAAGACTTTTTGGGCGGCAAACCCTTCGATACCATCAAGGTGGCCGATGCCTCAGCCTATCGGGCTGGCATGTTAGAGCGTGCGATTAAGCCCAAGATCGAAGGTGGGTTGAGCAAATCAATGCTGCAACACCGCGCCTCGCATCTTGCGGCGTTCTTCAAGTGGTTGCAGCAACAGGATGGGTATCGCCGCCTTAATGCTAGTTTGCACGGATATTTCGCTCTTCCGCGAAAGCAAATGGCGAAGGCGCTCGTCTTGCCTCCCAAAGCCTATCCCACGATTGATGAAGCGATCTCGCTGGTCAAGAATATGCCAGCGCGTACCCTTATGGAGCAACGAAACCGCGCAATCGTTGCTTTTGCGTTTTCGACAGGGCTTCGGGCGGGAGCCCTTATCACTCTAAAGATGAAGCACCTAGATATTGAAGCTGAGCGCGTCCTTCAAGATGGGACGCAAGCGCACGCCAAAAACGGCAAGAGCTACTGGGTGAAATGGTTCATAGGCACAGAGCCACTTCAGAGCATCTCAATAGCTTGGGTGGAGTCGCAGCCTCATCGAGGCTTTAGCGCCAACGATGCGCTTTTCCCTGCAGGCACGCAGCTCTCCGTTCAAGCTTCCGGTCACAATCCAATCAATCCTATGCGCACCATCAGCGCCGTTAGCGAAGCCTTTCTGATTGCAAGTGCCGGTGTCAAACAAAACTATACGCCGCACGCCACAAGGCACAGCCTGAAGGTGCTGGGGGATCAGCTCTGTCGCACTCCAGAGGAGCGTCAAGCATGGTCTGGCAACCTCGGCCATGAGAACGAGATCGTGACCCAAACTCATTACGGCAAAATGCCCCCCGAACGCCGTTCTGAATTGATGGACCAGATCAATGCGTCTCCCACAGGGTCCAGCGTGAACAACGAACTCATGTTAGATTATTACCAACACAGATTGATCAGGGGTACGCCTAGCTTCAAAAAGGCCAAACGGCTCGCAGATGAACGCGAGCAAATGTATGATGGTGTCGTGATCGAATGATGTAGACATACCGATACTTGCGAGATGACCAACCCCCATCGAGATTGATAAACGACCGGCCACCTGTATAGAGAAACGGGCTCACCTGATTTCATAGCCTCCGTTGTCTACCGTGGTAGGTGAATCCGTACGCCCGCACGGCTTCCAGCGTTTTGTGTCTAGACTGTCTAATAATGCAGCACCGAAGCGCTCTCTGTCAGGCTCATAACCTGAAGGTCGTAGGTTCAAATCCCACCCCTGCAACCAACAAAATCAATGAGTTACGTGATTATTGAAACCGACTGACATTAGTCGTGTCCGGCTGGTGTCCGGTTTGCAATCCATTCTGAACTCTCCCTCTCATTACCCATCCCTAACCCATACCACCCTTTTTGAGACGTGCGGTAGCTTGCAGGGAATACCATCGCGCTTTCAATCACAGAAAAATTTGAGAAATTCAGATATTGGTTAGCTTTGGTTCGTTACAAATGTGTCCGAGTATGGAAATAGGTCCCCTAACCTGCGACTGTATGAGGGCCGGCATGTCACTAAGGGCGGAAACCGGGCCTTCGCTGCAGGCGCGAGAACGAAATCAGTCCGAAAACAAAGCAGACCTTCAAGGCGCCTCAAGGGCAAATGTAATTTGTGCTAAAATCGTGCGATACAATCTGTCGTGCAGCCAGATCCTATAAACGGGAATGCAATCCAATTTATGTCACAGTTCGAGCACTAAAGTTTTCGGCTCCACCTCCTGCGACGTGCCAGTTAGCACTTCTTCAATCACTGGCCGCAAAATATCCATGGATGACGAGGCATGTGGTGGCCGCCCTACCGCCACCCAATTGGTCATCGCGTCCTCCATAATTGCTAAGTCCTGATTAATGACTTTACGCATGATCAACAAGAAAAGCGCGGCTTTGAGATAGCCTAAACCATATTGGCGCGGGCCTGTCATGATCGCGAACCCTTTGATCGTTGTTTCCGTTTCGGGCGTGAAATAGAATGTAGTTACGAGGTTGAGCTTTCCAAATCCCCAATACCCCAATGAAACGACACCGGGGCTTTCAAACCGACTTATTGCGTGACTTCTTTGCCCTTCTAGCAAACGAGACAGCAAGCCGTCTTGCTGATTTTCACCACCAAACCGCATGATCAAGCTGCCATCTCAAACCCCAGCAGAGATGGTCACCTTTGACGTTTGTTTTCCTTCGCCACGGATCAATCCCTTGTGCACGAAAAGGGTGTGAATTGGATCAAGCACATTTTCAACGGCATCGGCCCAAAGCAGACCTTCACGACTTGCCGCAATATTGCGGCGCAGCATTTCTAAGTTCATCGACCACAATCACGAACCGGAGATTGAGATTATGTTCTTAATTTGGACGATCCGGACCACCACGTACTCACGGAATAGGTGGTGCCGGAAAACTGTTCGCAATATTTTTCTTTATTGTTATATGCCAATTATTGGCTGCAGTAACCTTGGAATAATTCCCTTGAATTTCAAAGGTGCATCCGTGGCGGCCAAACAAATACAATCCGTACCAACCTCTGCAATGGGCGTGTGTGTCAAATCCTCATCGCCAAACTCAACATCTCCGCGCGCGAATCTGTCAACTTCATCTGAAAATGCGCCTTCAAGCACGAGTGTCATTTCCATACCGTTATGGCTATGGTCAGGCACCGCAGTTCCAGCTGGAATGAAAAGAAGCCGTGCGCTCGCGGTTTTATCTGTAGCCAGGATGGCCTGTTTCACGCCACCACCGACTTTACGCCATTTGACGCTCTGCGGTCCGCCGCCCACGTAGTCTTGCAAAGGTGAAGGGAAGCTTGATTTCCTGTAGGATTTGGCCGGACTACCTGTCGGATCTTTTGCTATTTTTGCTAGTGTCGCTGCCAATGCCCCCCCAGAGAGGGCGGTCGTTTCTGTTTGTTCAAGTACCGCACCACCCATGGCCTCCAAGCCATCTAATGCGCTGCGGCACTGTGGGCACAGGGATACATGGCAGGCGACAACCAGACTAAACGCTTCGGGTAGTGTCCCGGCTGAATAAGCCAATAAGACGGCATCGGTTAGATGGTGGTTAATATTTGAAGGTGTCATTTTTCTCTCGCTAAATCATGGCGGATGCGTTCAAGCGCCAAGCGTATTCTTGATTTTATTGTTCCAAGGGGGATCTGGGTTTCCGCAGCAATTTCGCTGTGGCTCATTTCTCCGTAAAAAGCTCGTTCTATAAGCGTACGCTGCGCTTGTGGGAGTTTCGACACCGCAAGCCTTAGGCCGCTTTCTTCCTGAGAGGTTTCGAGGGCAACGGAGGCGTCATCTTCCTTATCTCCAATCCAATCTAGCTCCTCTGGTTCGGGTCTTTTTTGTTTACGTATCGCATCTATATTCTTGTTTCTGGCGATCGTGAATATCCATGTAGAAGCACTGGCTTGTACGGGACTAAAAAGCGAAGCCTTTTGCCAAACGGTCGCCAAGGCTTCTTGTGTGGCTTCTTCGGCAAGCGTGTCGGATCCTCCGCCCTTCATCAGATAGGATTTAATACGTGGGGCAAAATGGTTGAAAAGTTGCACAAAGGCGGCTTGGTCTTGCGTATCCCTTACCCGCAAAAGGCAAAGCGTCCACTCATCAGATCTTGGTTTTGGTTCTTCCGGTCGTTTGACGATGGCTTCGCCCCTAGTATAAACACTGCTCTCTGCTCGTTCCGGAACAAAAGCACACGCGCTGGGTTGTGTCATTTCTAATCTCATAATGAGTATACGCTGTAATCATGTAAATGGATCAATTTTTTTTGCGGCGTTTTTTGATCCAGATGAGGGTGGCCACCGTATTCAATGAAAATAGAAATATTGGAGACAAACCGTGCCATTTGATTTTTCAAGCAAAGAACGTATTGCCATAATCGGTGGTGGAATATCTGGCTTAGCTGCGGCTTATGAGCTTTCTGCCCATTGCAATGTAACATTGTTTGAGGCGAGCGAAAGGCTTGGCGGTCATGCGCGAACGGTTATGGCTGGTAAAAGAAACGACGTGGCGGTTGATACCGGTTTTATCGTTTTCAATTACCCGAACTACCCGAACTTGACGCGCATGTTTGCCGAACTTGACGTGCCGGTCAAAAAAAGCAACATGAATTTTTCTGCATCAGTTGAGAACGGGAAAATTGAATACGGATTGCGTTCCCTCAAAGCTTTGTTTGCCCAAAAACGTAATCTTGTGCGCCCGCAATTTTGGCGGATGCTTGCAGATATCGCGCGCTTCAATAAAAACGCCGTGGCCATGTCAAATGATCCGAACCTAAGTGTTGCGGGATTGCTCCAGAAAATGAAAATGGGGAAATGGTTTCGTGAATACTATTTATTGCCGATTTCCGGTGCGATCTGGTCCTCGACCCCAGAACAAATAGCGCACTATCCAGCGCGCTCCCTCGTGCAGTTTTTTGAAAACCACGCATTGCTGACGACTAACAATCACCAATGGTACACCGTTGATGGCGGGAGCATAGAATATGTGAATCGGATTGCCAGCGCGATCAAAGAACGTGGCGGAAATATTCATGCAGGCATGCCGGTGCACGGCATTATGCGAAGTGCCACAGGCGTATCCATCATATCTGAAACCGGAGAAACCTTTGAGTTTGATCAGGTGGTTTTTGCGTGTCATTCGGATGATGCATTAAAACTCATAGATGCCCCCACAAATGACGAGAACGAAATTCTGTCTAATATCCGTTATCAGGATAACCACGCTGTTCTGCACTGTGATGAAAATCAAATGCCCAAGCGCAAAGATTGTTGGTCATCCTGGGTGTTTCAATCGGTTGATGACAGCCCGGCGCCGGCGATCGGTATTACATATTGGATGAATTCGCTCCAAGGTCTCGACGAGACAGACCCACTATTTGTAACTCTAAATCCGCGTACCGAGATATCAAAAGATGCAATCTACGAGGAAAAGATCTTCCGACATCCGATATTTGATCAAGCTGCAGTTGCGGCTCAGGTTCGACTTCAAAACATTCAAGGGGACAACCGCACATGGTTTTGCGGGGCCTATGCGCAGCATGGTTTTCATGAAGATGGCTATGCAAGTGCCATGTCTATTGTCGAAAAACTACTTGGGGAAGTGGTGACCAAATGAATATTCAGCATTTAAAAGGACACACCTTCCACAAGCGCTTGGGCGCTATAGGGAACAGCTTCAAGTATAAGGTCGATTATGTGTTGACCGAGCCAGAAGCTCTGGAAAAATCACCATTCCTGTTTTCCTACAACCGCCTTAATGGCTTTGCCTTACATGAAAAAGACAACGGTGGGGCTCGCAAGGATGGCTCCGGTACAAAATGGGTTCGAGGCGTTTTAGAACAAGAGGGACTAAGCGAACTCGGCAATTTCCGGATTCTTTTGCTTACGCAGCCTCGCGTTTTTGGGCATGTGTTTAATCCGGTTTCGTTTTGGCTGTTTGTAGATGAAAACCACGGCTTGCGCGGCGCGATTGCCGAGGTGAACAATACCTTTGGCGACCGGCATTCCTACCTATGCGCTCACGATGATCTGCGCTTAATTGAGCCTAACGAGACCGTGAAGGTGCAGAAGTTGTTTTACGTTTCACCTTTTCAGCCGGTTGAGGGAGAATACACTTTTCGCTTTACCTTTACGCAAACACAAATTGGCATTCGAATTGATTTAAGCCACGGGCAAGGCGGCATTGTTGCCACGCTGTGCGGGGAACTGGTTCCACTAACGTCCTTTGGGATCGCAAAAGCGTTGATCTCCCGGCCATTCGGGTCGCTCCGAGTTTTGGGGTTAATCTTTTACCAAGCGTTGAAGCTGCGTCTTAAAGGCGCGCGCTACCTTCCTTATTCAAAGTCTGCAAAAGTCGAGGTGTCAAAATGAACATGCTTTTGATGGCTCTACTTGGCATCGCGCTTTCCATATTGACCTATGTCGGCATAAGCCAGTTTGTGTCTTTCAAAGCGCAAAAACCATCCGACTATGCAGATCAAATGCCCTTGTTCGACATCCGAGAAGTTCTGAATGGCCTGATGATCACAGAAGGCATGATCTATGGGCCGACAGGGCGCGTGAGTTCCCGTTTTGTCGCCACAATGAACGCAGAATGGAACGGCCAATCCGGCACGATGAACGAGCATTTTGTCTATAGTAGCGGGCGAGAGCAAGAAAGAGCATGGGCTTTTACCATGACCGGTGAAGACGGGAAATTCACGGCCACCGCCCCTGATATCATCGGTGTTGCTGAAGGCCAGCAAATGGGTGCTACGGTGCGTTTAACCTATCGCATTCAATTACCTGACGATGCGGGCAGTCATGTACTTGATGTGGTGGATTGGATGTATTTGCTTGATAACGGTTCGGTCATGAATCGCTCAGAGTTTAGGAAGTTCGGATTCAAAGTGGCCGAGCTCGTGGCGACTTTTCGGTCGGTAAACTGATGCTAAAAGATAAAACCTACTGGATTGTTGGCGCTAGCGAAGGGCTGGGCCGCGCTTTGGCGCTTGAGCTCGACCAGCGCGGCGTAAATTTGGTCCTTTCTGCTCGTTCAGAAAACAGGCTTCAGAACCTCGCGAATGAGCTAACGCAGCCCACCCGTGTTTGCCCGATGGATGTGTCCGACAATGCTTCCGTCGATGAAGCCGTTAAAATGATTGCTGAAATCGACGGGATTATCTATGTGGCAGCACTATATGAGCCTATGAAAGCAGAGGATTGGGATCCGGTGAGTTCTGAGCAAATTGCGAATGTCAATTTTTTGGGCGGTATTCGGGTTTTGGGGCGCCTTGTTCCAAAGTTTGTATTAAAAAACTCTGGTCATATTGCTGTTATCGGTTCCCTTTCGGGTTATCGTGGACTGCCCCGGGCACTGGCCTATGGTGCTAGCAAGGCTGGTTTGATGCACCTTGCCGAGACCTTGCAAGCGGATCTTTGGAAAACCAGCGTAAAAACCCAGCTTTTTAACATGGGATTCATCTCGACAAGGCTGACGGATAAAAACGGCTTCAAAATGCCATTTATTATGACACCTGAACGCGCCGCCCGCTTGATCGTAAACGGTATGGAAAAACGCCGGTTTAAATTCGATATCCCTGTTATGTTTTCACTAATCTTCCGCCTCAGCCGTGCGCTGCCGCAGGGTTTATACAATCGAATTTTTGCAAAATAACCGTGAAAACAGGCCTGCTTAATGTGGCTGATGCAGGTGAAATTCCGCCATATTTATTTTCAGAAAAAAACATCACAAATAGTTGATATATATAAATAATTTTAATCCAAAATGAACCCTGTTGCGTATCAATAATACTAACCAAGCAACACTTCATCTGGAGAAACAACATGATACGTCGCAACTTTTTGAAAATCACAACCGCAACAATGCTGATGGTAGCCACTTCTGGTTCCGTAACGGCTGGCGGGCATAGCGCAGACATCGTTGACACGGCTGTCGCAGCGGGTTCGTTCACTACGCTGGTAGCTGCCGTTCAAGCCGCTGGCCTTGTTGACACCCTGAAGGGCGAAGGTCCTTTTACCGTGTTTGCTCCAACCGACGAAGCTTTTGCCGCCCTTCCTGAAGGCACGGTTGAAGACCTGCTCAAGCCCGAAAACATCGATACACTAACGGCCATTCTGACCTACCACGTGGTTTCGGGCAAAGTGATGTCCGCCGATATCGCAGGCAAGGAACTCATGGCTGAGACGGTTCAGGGTGGGTCCATTTCTGTGAACGCGACAAATGGTGTTATGATTAACGGTGCAAACGTAGTTCAAGCTGACATCGAAGCCAGCAACGGCGTTATCCACGTGATTGATGCTGTTCTAATGCCCTAGCCACCCTATTAACGGTGCGCTCGATATGATGAGCGCGCCGTTTGTGAAAAAATTAGGCTCTGAACGGTTTTCGTCAGGGCCTTTATTTTGTAGCTGTGCATTACCTTGATCTAGCCGCACAAAAAAACCCAAAGGCGCATTGCGTTTTATTGGGGTTTATTCTTTGGGGGTGTAATTCAAAGTTCGTCAAAAAAGGGGCGCGCTCAAAAAAGGGGCGCGCTCAAAAATGCAAGCGCGCCATCTTTCTATTCAGCAGCCAGAGTGAACTGCATCACGTCGGTGATTTCATAGCGAAAACTGGCAGCACAGGCGGCAAGGTAATAGTTCCACATCCGTCGAAAGCGATTGTCAAAACCCATTTTTTGAATAGCTGGCCACGAAGCATTGAAGCGCTCTGACCAGAGCCGCAGCGTTTTCGAATAGCCTTGGCCAAAGGCAAGACTGTCTTCGACGCGCAACCCGGCCACTTCCGCTTGTGTCCGAAACACCGAAGGGCTGGGGAGCATGCCGCCGGGGAAAATATATTTCTGGATAAAATCGACATGGTTGCGGTAGTTTTCAAACCGGTCATCCGCAACGGTGATCGTTTGGATGGACGCCTTGGCGCCGGGATTTAAACGATTTCGGATCGTATTAAAATAGGTCGGCCAGTGCTTTTCACCAACGGCTTCAAACATTTCAATTGAGGCAATACCATCAAATGTTCGGGTTTCATCACGATAGTCGCGCAAAACAATTTCCACTCTATCCGCAAGACCGGCTGCAAAAATCCTTTGCTTAGCGTAATCATGCTGCTCTTGCGAGATTGTTAGCCCTGTCACTCTTGCGCCACGGGTTTTGGCTATGTGTTCGGCAAACCCGCCCCAGCCACAACCAACCTCAAGCACATGGGAGTTTTCCGTTACGCCAATGCCTTCGGCAATGGCTTCGTATTTTCGAACTTGAGAGTCCGCCAGCCTCATTCCCTTTGAATCGAACAATCCAGAAGAATATGTCATCGTTTCATCTAGCCAAAGGTTGTAGAACGCGTTCCCAAGGTCATAGTGATGGGAAATATTTTTACGTGCCTGCCGCTTTGAGTTCGAGCGTAACCAATGCTGGATCTTTTCTAAAACACCGACGATTTTTGTGCGGTTCAAGGCCCCGCGCAATCTTGAAGAATTTGCCACCACAAGGTCCATCAGGTCTTGCAGATCGGGCGTGTCCCAATCTCCATCCAGATAGGCTTCTGCAAAACCTATTTCACCGCGAAAAACCAAACGGGAAAACAGCCGCTTCGATTTAACTTCAATGCGGGCCGTGGGGCCGGGAAGGTCTCCGACGTACCGGAGTTCCGAATAGCCGGGCATTTCCACGACGAGCTCTCCGAACTCGATTCTGTTAAGTTGTTCAAGCACTCTATGAATAACGTTCGGCTTGATACTGCTGGAATGTGTGATTGACGATGAATTCATTTATCTCTCCTTTGACTGGGTTTGGTACGTTTTTCAGCTAGGCTTGGATCAATCAAAAAAGTTTGATTTTGTTTGATCCAAATTGTGGAGGCTCTCGTAAAAGACATATTAGAGGGGCGATTAGACAATTTTTTGCTCTGACTTGAACAACTCTCGCGATTAGCCGAACTGCTTTGCGTGCGCCAAACTGGAAGCCAATACTATGTCGGCAAATCTCAAAACTGTTTGGTCAATATGTATCGCCATATCTGTTGTAACAGCAGCCAGTATATTGACACTCTATCCCTACACATCCGGAATAAACTTTGCACCAGATGAAGGCTTCAACTGGTACTACTGGAAACGTCCAGATCCAGATTTCTTGTCACGCCTGAGTGTTTGGGGTGCCTACGTCCTCCACCAAATATTCATATGGGGCGTGATCGCCTGGGCAGCGTCCAACCGTGAAAAATTGAAAAACCGCAACGCGATGCATCCGTTGAATTGGATTGCTCTGGGCGGCACTGGATTTTTTGTTATGTTGCACTATGTTCAAACCGCCATCTTCTATGACGGTTTAGGGCAAGACTTGCCGGTCATTACCTCGCAGGCCTCGGTTATTCTGGTGCTGGTTATTGTCTTGTTGATGGAAGCTCCGCGTCGCGGGTTGTTTTTCGGCACTGGCAAGGGGTGGTTTTCCAGTATCCGACCCATGTTGATACGCTATCACGGTTATTATTTCGCTTGGGCGGTGACGTTCACCTACTGGTACCACCCTATGGAAACGTCCTATGGTCATATCGCCGGTTTTCTTTACACTTTTTTCCTTTTTTTGCAGGCTTCGTTTATTTTCACACGCGTACACAGCAATCGTATCTGGACCTTTGTTCTCGAAATTTCCGTGTTGATACATGGGGTTATCGTAGCGCTGGTTGCCGGGCAAGAGTTCTGGACCATGTTCGCCTTTGGTTTTTTGTTCTTGTTGGTGGTTACTCAGATGCACGGATTGGGGATTGGCCGAACGGCCAAATGGGTGGTTGCGCTGGTTTCGATCGCCGCAACTCTGTGGGTTTATTCAATCCGAGGGTGGGAACACCTGAACGAGGTGCTGAGAATCCCCGCAATTGACTATATAATGGTAGGCCTGATTGGTGGAGCTTTGATGTTAGGCCTAAGAATAAAGCAACGCAGAAATCTTGATAAGCAGGGAGCAAAATGACCAAATTACTTTTAGTAAATAACAAGCAAGTCGAGATAGATCTGCCTGATAACGTGCCACTCCTTTGGGTTTTGCGCGATGAAGTTGGTCTGGTCGGTACCAAATTCGGTTGTGGTGTCGGGGCTTGTGGTGCGTGCACTGTGCATATTGACGGCGAGGCGGTTAGGTCCTGCCAAGTGGCACTTGGGGATGTATGGGGCGACGTGGAGACGATCGAAGCCCACGGGCAGCCGGACTCATTATCGCCCATTCAGCAGGCATGGATCACCCATCAGGTTGCACAATGCGGCTACTGCCAAAG
>JADGFD010000040.1 GCA_016744015.1 Paracoccaceae bacterium
CACCATCATCTCCATCATCATCTCCACCACCATCTCCACCATCATCTCCATCATCATCTCCACCACCATCTCCACCACCATCTCCACCATCATCTCCACCATCATCTCCACCACCATCTCCACCACCATCTCCACCACCATCTCCATCATCATCTCCACCACCATCTCCACCACCATCTCCACCACCATCTCCACCATCATCTCCACCATCATCTCCACCATCATCTCCACCACCATCTCCATCATCATCTCCACCACCATCTCCACCATCATCTCCACCACCATCTCCACCATCATCTCCACCATCATCTCCACCATCATCTCCACCATCATCTCCACCACCATCTCCACCATCATCTCCACCACCATCTCCACCACCATCTCCACCACCATCTCCACCATCATATCCACCATCACCATCTCCACCACCATCTCCACCATCATATCCACCCTCACCATCTCCATCACCATCTCCACCATCATCTCCACCACCATCTCCACCACCATCTCCACCATCATCTCCACCATCATCTCCACCACCATCTCCACCATCATCTCCACCACCATCTCCACCACCATCTCCACCACCATCTCCACCACCATCTCCACCACCATCT
>JADGFD010000041.1 GCA_016744015.1 Paracoccaceae bacterium
GTGTGGGTATGGGTGTAGGTGTTGCCATAGAGAGTGTAGGTATGGGTGTAGGTATGGGTGTAGGTATGGGTGTAGGTGTGGGTGTAGGTGTTGCCAGAGAGAATGTAGGTGTAGGTGTGGGTATGGGTGTAGGTGTTGCCAGAGAGAGTGTAGGTATGGGTGTAGGTATGGGTGTAGGTATGGGTGTAGGTATGGGTGTAGGTGTTGCCAGAGAGAGTGTAGGTATGGGTGTAGGTATGGGTGTAGGTGTTGCCAGAGAGAGTGTAGGTATGGGTGTAGGTGTTGCCAGAGAGAGTGTAGGTATGAATGTAGGTGTGGGTGTAGGTATGGGTGTAGGTGTTCCCAGAGATGGTGTAGGTATGGGTGTAGGTGTTGCCAGAGAGAGTGTAGGTATGAATGTAGTTGTGGGTGTAGGTATGGGTGTAGGTGTTGCCAGATAGAGTGTAGGTGTGGGTGTAGGTGTTGCCAGAGATAGTGTAGGTATGGGTGTAGGTATGGGTGTAGGTGTTCCCAGATAGGTTGTAGGTATGGGTGTATGTATGAGTATGGATGTTGCCAGAGAGGGTGTAGGTATCGTACACTTTATCATTATCATAGTCT
>JADGFD010000042.1 GCA_016744015.1 Paracoccaceae bacterium
AACTAGATAACTAGATAAGTAGATAGCTAGATAGCTAAATAGCTAGATATCTAGATAGCTAGATAGATAGATAGCTAGATAGCTAGATAGCTAATTAGCTAGATAGCTAGATACCTAGATATCTAGATAGCTAGATAGCTAGATAGCTAGATAGCTAGATAGCTAATTAGCTAGATAGCTAGATACCTAAGTATTTAGATAGCTAATTAGCTAGATAGCTAGATAGCTAAATAGCTAAATAGCTAGATAGCTAGATAGCTAATTAGCTAGATAGCTAGATAGCTAGATAGCTAGACTAGATAGCTAATTAGCTAGATAGCTAGATAGCTAAATAGCTAGATAGCTAGATAGCTAGATAGCTGGGTAGCTAGATAGCTATATAGCTATATAGCTAGATACCTAGATATCTAGATAGCTAGATAGCTAGATAGCTAGATAGCTAATTAGCTAGATACCTAGATACCTAGATATCTAGATAGCTAATTAGCTAGATAGCTAGATTGCTATGCAGCTAGATAGCTAGATAGCTGGGTAGCTAGATAGCTAGATAGCTAGAT
>JADGFD010000043.1 GCA_016744015.1 Paracoccaceae bacterium
GCTTGGGCTCGGGCTCGGTTTGGGCTTGGCTTGGCTTGGGCTCAGCTTGGGCTTGGGCTTAGCTTGGGCTTGGGCTTGGGCTTGGCTTGGCTTGGCTTGGCTTGGGGGCTTGGCTTGGCTTAGCTTGGCTTGGCTTGGGGGCTTGGGTTGGGCTTGGCTTAGCATAGGGGCTTGGCTTGGCTTGGATTGGGGGCTTGGCTTGGCTTGGCTTGGGGGCTAGGCTTGGCTTGGCTTGGGGACTTGGCTCGGCTTGGCTTGGGGGCTTGGCATGGCTTGGGCTTGGTATTGGCTTGGGCTTGAGCTTGGCCTTGGTCTTGGGCTCGGCTTGGGCTTGAGCTTGGCTTGGCTTGGCTTGGCTTGGGCTCGGCTTGGCTTGGGCTCAGCTTGGCTTGGGCTCGGCTTGGCTTGGGCTTAGCTTGGGCTTGGCTTGGGCTTGGCTTGGCTTGGGCTTGGACTCGGCTTGGGCTTGGCTTGGGCTCGTCTTGGGCTCGGCTTGGACTTGACTTGGATTGGTCTCGACTTGGACTCGGCTTGGGCTTGGGCTCGGAATAGGCTCGGC
>JADGFD010000044.1 GCA_016744015.1 Paracoccaceae bacterium
GCGATATTGATTACATCAACGCTCACGGCACATCGACACCCGCTGGCGATATGCAAGAACTGAAAGCCATGAAAGAAGCATTTGGTGATAGAAATATGCCTACAGTGACTTCAACTAAATCTCTTTCTGGTCACTCTCTAGGAGCCGCCGGCGTTCAAGAAGCGATCTATTCGCTACTGATGCAAGAAAATAACTTCATTGCGGCCTCAGCCAATATTGACGAGCTAGACGCAGAAGCAGAAGGCCTACCCATTGCGACTACGAAGCAAGAAAACGTAGACCTTAAGCGCGTTATGTCCAATAGCTTCGGCTTTGGTGGCACCAATGCTACGCTAGTATTTGAAAAGCTCGATAGCTAATAAGTTACCGAGTATAAAAAAACCGCCTTCTGGCGGTTTTTTTATACTCGCATCCTAACAATGCAAATAACGAATAGCAGCTATCAGAGCAAATGCAGCTCTGTCATATGCTGCTCAAGCCAAGCCACCATATCAGCATGTATTTCATCCACTGTGCGCCCCTCAACCGGAATAGGCTCACCAACATGCACCTGCAC
>JADGFD010000045.1 GCA_016744015.1 Paracoccaceae bacterium
GTTTGGGCTCGGCTTGGGCTCGGCTTGGCTTGGGCTCGGCTTGGGCTCGGCTTGGCTTGACTCGGCTTGGGCTTGGGCTCGGCTTGGGCTCGGCTTGGTTTGGGATTGGCTTGGACTCGGCTTGGGCTTGGGCTTGGCTTGGCTTGGCTTGGGCTCGGCTTGGGATTGGCTTGGGCTTGGGCTTGGCTTGACTTGGGCTAGGCTTGGGCTTGGCTTGGGCTCGGCTTGGACTCGGCTTGGACTCTGCTTGGACTCAACTTGGGCTTGGGCTTGGGCTCGGCTTGGGCTTGGACTCGGCTTGGGCTTGGCTTGGCTTGGGCTCGGCTTGGGCCTAGATTGGCTTGGGCTTGGCTTGGCTTGGCTTGGGCTCGGCTTGGCTTGGGCTTGGGTATGGTATGGGTATGGGTATGGGTATTGGTATGGGTATAGGCATAGGTATAGGTATAGGTATAGGTATAGGTATAGGTATAGGTATAGGTATAAGTATGGGTATGGGTATGGTTATGGGTATGGGTATGGGTATGGGTATGGGTATGGGTATGGGTATGGG
>JADGFD010000046.1 GCA_016744015.1 Paracoccaceae bacterium
ACCTGCTGCTATACTTTTATTTAAAAAAAACAAAAAAGATGACAACATCCTTTTTATTGACGCATCCAAAGATTTTCTGAATGGGAAAAATCAGAACATATTGCAGGATGAAGATCTCGAAAAGATTATTAATACCTATCAAAACCGTGAGTCTAAGGACAAATACTCATACCTGGCAACACAGGATGAATTAAAGGAAAATGATTATAACCTCAACATACCCCGCTATGTGGATACCTTTGAAGAAGAAGCTGAAATTGACTTGATAGAAGTAATCGCCGATAGAAAAGAATTGAAAGCCGAATTGTCAAAAATTGAATCCGAAATGGAAAAACATCTCAAGGAATTAGGCTATGCCATCTAAAGATTGGGAATACAGACGTATTGGCGACGTGCTTTCAAGGGTTCGAAGACCAGTTGAAGTCGAAAAAGACGTTACATACCGTGAAATAGGAATAAGATCACACGGTAAGGGGCTTTTTCATAAGGATGAGGTGACAGGCAAAAAGCTTGGAAATAAATCCGTATTTTGGATTGAACCCAATTGCCT
>JADGFD010000047.1 GCA_016744015.1 Paracoccaceae bacterium
CTAATTACCATTGTACAAGATAAGAAGCAGATAAATTGATATATATATATATATGTACTTAACCTGCTCTTCCCATACACTACTCTACCCTACCCTACCCTATCCTACCCTACCCTACCCTACCCTACCCTACCCTACAATACCCTATCCTATCCTACCCTACACTAGCCTACCCTACCCTATCATATCCTACCCTACCATACTAACCCTACCTACCCTACCCCACCTTACCCTACCCTACCCTACCCTACCCTACCCTACTCTACCCTACCCTACTCTACACTAGCCTATCCTACCCTACCTAACCCTACCCTACTCTACCTACCCTACCCTACCCTACTATACCCTACCCTACTATACCCTACCTACCCTACCCAACCCTACCCTACCCTACCCTACCCTACCCTACCCTACCCTACCCTACCCTACCCTACCCTACCCTGCCCTACCCTACCCTCCCCTACCCTACCCTAGCCTATCCTACCCTACCTAACCCTACCCTACTCTACCTACCCTACCCTACCCTACTATACCCTACCCTACTATA
>JADGFD010000048.1 GCA_016744015.1 Paracoccaceae bacterium
GGCTAGGGTAGGGTAGGGTATGGTTAAGCAAATTAAGGTTGTGCGGAGTTATGTGAGATAGGGTAGGTTAGGTTGGGTTAGGGTAGGGAATGGTTAAGCAAATTAGGGTTGTGCGGAGGTAGGGTATGTGAGGGTAGGGTAGGGTAGGGTAGGGTAGGTTAGGGTAGGGTAGGGTAGGGTAGTTTAGGGGGTAGGTGAGGTAGGGTAGGGTAGGGTATGGTTAAACAAATTAGGGTTGTGCGGAGTTATGTGAGGTAGGGTAGGTTTGGATGGGTTAGGGTAGGGAATGGTTAAGCAAAATTAAGCAAGGGTTGTGCGGAGGTAGGGTATGTGAGGGTAGGGTAGGGTAGGGTAGGGTAGGTTAGGGTAGGTTAGGTTAGGTTAGGTTAGGGTAGGGTAGGGTAGGATGAAGTTATGGTGAGATGAAGTGAATAATATGAGATTGGTAACATAAGACAATTTCTCAATGTTCCGCAGTCTATTTCCAAAGACTGCCTCTATGGACACATGGATCCTAACACAAGAGAATGGAAGGA
>JADGFD010000049.1 GCA_016744015.1 Paracoccaceae bacterium
AAATAATACAGTGATTTGAGCTTAGAATTATACAACACAACGTCTGATTCTAACCGGAAGGCATCAGTGTGAGCACGAGTTTTGGGTAGGCGATATTTGAACATCCTGCTGGATTTTGGCACACCTTCATACAAACTTCTGCTGTAGCACATGCAACGTCATCTGCAAGAGGAGATTTAAGTGGAGATTTAAGTGGAGATTTAAGTGGAGATTTGAGAGGAGATTTAGGTGGAGATTTTAGTGGAATTTTGTGAGGAGAGAGGAAATGAGTTTGGGATAGGCAATATTTGAACATCCTGCTGGATTTTGGCAGACCTTCATACATACTTCTGCTGTAGCACAGGCAACGTCATCTGCAAGAGGAGATTTGAGAGGAGATTTTAGTGGAGATTTTAGTGGAATTTTGTGAGGAGAGAGAAGAAATGAGTTTGGGGTAGGCGATATTTGAACATCCTGCTGGATAGCACAGGCAACGTCATCTGCAAGAGGAGATTTTATTGGAGATTTTAGTGGAGATATCATAG